>NZ_SMBJ01000008.1:0-378199 GCF_004342325.1 Rhizobium azibense
GAAGTGATCGAGATCGAAAACGGCTGGCGCCGAAGCGATATCGGCAAGGACCTGAAGCGCGTCCGCAACGTCAAGCCGCTGTGGTCGAAGTTCGGCACGGCGCTCGGCGTGGCGCTTGGCGGCCTCGACATGTGGACGAACACGCTGTTCGGCTTTTCCGTCTTCGGCACGCTCGGCCACGGCAAGACGGATGCGCAGTCGCTGGAGCCGGCCGCAAAGCATAAGCCGATCGCCTATCCGAAGCCCGATGGAGTCCTGACCTTCGACCGGCTGTCCTCGGTGTTCCTGTCGAACACCAATCACGAGGAGGACCAGCCGGTGCATCTGCAGGTGAAAGACATGGCGCTGCAGAAGTCGTCCGAGCACGATATCTTTGCCGGACCGTCGGCGCGCTACTGTCCGGCCGGGGTCTATGAATGGGTAGAGAAGGACGGCAAGGACACCTTCGTCATCAACGCCCAGAACTGCGTCCACTGCAAGACCTGCGACATCAAGGACCCGAACCAGAACATCAACTGGGTGCCGCCGCAGGGCGGCGAGGGGCCGGTCTACCCGAATATGTGAGGTCGAGCAGGCTCGATTTTCAAAACACAGGGAGCCCCGGCAAGGCCGCCGGGCTCCGTGTGTCTGGGTCTTGTTCAGCGCCGGGCGGCGATCCCCGTCGACAACGCTACGCCCGTTCCCGTGATGACAGCGGCTGCGATTTCTGCCAGGCCGATTTCCTCGCCCAGCAAGATTGCCCCGCCAATCGTTGCCAACACCGGCGTGATCGCCGTAAAGGCAGCTGCCTGCGTGCTGCCCAGCGTTCTGACGGCAGTGCCGTAGGCAAGCATCGCGACAAGCCCGGACAGGATGCCCTGGCTCAGGACCTGCAGTCCCAGATCCTCGGCGCTTGCCCGGGCCAGCGAGGTGCCGAAGCCGGCGGCAAGGCCTGCAATGATCAGGAACGACCAGACGGCGATCAGGGCGCTCGCCTGAATGGCGGTGAGCCCGCTGCGGCGGAAGGCGTGCGTATAGCTTGCCCAAAGAACGGCGCCCGCCGGCAAAAGCACGAAGCTCGTCCACGGCAGCGATGCATCCCCCAGGCTTTGTACAAGCAGGACGAGCACGCCGCCGACGATCGCGGTGAGGCCGAGCGCGCGGGTAATGTCCGGCCGCTCCCCGAAGACGAATATGCCTATGAGTGCCGTCGCAAGCGGCATGGAGCCGCCGAGCAGGATGCCCGAGGAACCTGCCGGGGTCGCATGGATGGCAAGCGTGGTGACGAGAAAGAAGACTGCACCTGCGCCGGCCACCATCAATGCCAGCAGATGTAGCCGAACGCCCTTCGGCAGCAGGCCGGTCTTGAGCCAAACGGGCGAAAGGGCAAGCGCAGGAATTCCGTAGCGGATGAGTCCGATATCGATCGCGCCAAGCGGCGTTGCTGCGCTGTGGCGGGTCGCAAGAAGCCACGTCGCCCAGATGAGCACGGTGATGGTTGCGCCCGCATAACCGGTGAAGAGGGATGGGGACTTCTCGTTGGTGATGCCAAAGCTGGTCATCGGTCTGTCCTTTCTTGTCAGGGGTGGTGTCCGACCAAGAAAAGGATAGGCCCGATGGTCAGGGCATGTCCTTGCTATCTGTAGCGTCAAAAACATGCTACCAGCAATTATCTGCCAACAATCAAGGCTCAAGTTAGGAATTATGCCGAATCTCGATAAATTCGATCTGGCCATCCTCGAATGCCTGCAGGAGGATGCACGCGCCACCAACGTCGAAATCGCCGAAAGGGTGAATCTCTCGCCATCGCCTTGCCTGCGGCGGATCCGCAACCTCGAGAAGGCCGGTGTGATCCGAGGCTACCGCGCCGATATCGACCGGAAGGAGGTAGGGCTGGGGCTGACGGTGCTGGTCGAATTCAAGGTGGCCCATCACAGCCGTGAGAATTCTGAAGCCCAGCAGGCGGCTCTTCTTGCGATCCCTGAGATCGTATCCTGTTTCCTGATTTCTGGAAGCGCGGATTTTCTGGCAGAAGTCGTGGTGGAGGACCTTGCTGCCTACGAACGGCTTCTCACCGATACGTTTCTGAGGCTGCCGAACGTCAGCGACATCCGCTCGAACTTCGCCATCCGCAGCATGAAGACCAACGGGCCCTTGAAGCTGCCGAAGGGGAAGTAGATCTGCACGCCCGCCAGGTCAGCCGGTGAAGCAGATGGAGGCAAAATGCGAGCGAGCCTTGATTTTGGCGAAAGGCTCGTCCTCGATTTTCTCATTCCTGTCGTTGTCAGGACAATCCAGCCATGGCGCGTCCGACTGCCTCATCCCTGTGGCAACCACAGGGATGAGGGATCAACAGCACGGGACAAGGTAGTGCATGCCGACCGTAGCCTTGGTCGATTTCCTTCGGCGCTCGACCCTCATCGGCTCTGAGGACGAGCCACCGGCCATTCTGCGCCAGAAAAGAAGGGGATGGCCTGGCTAGAGCAACGTTCCGCTGAGGATGAGCAGGGCGACGGAGAAGTAGATCACCAGGCCGGTCACGTCGACCAGTGTCGCGACGAACGGTGCCGAGGCGCTGGCGGGGTCCAGGCGAAGCCTTTGCAGCAGGAACGGCAGCATCGAGCCGCAGAGCGAGCCGAACGTGACGATGCCGACCAGCGCGGCGAAGACGGTGGCGCCGACGAGCAGCCAATGTTCGCCGTAGTCGTAGAGGCCGATTTTCTGCCACAGGACGATGCGGCCGAAGCCGACGAGCCCGAGGATGGCGCCAAGCATGATACCGGTCGGCAGCTCGCGCAAGAGCACGCGCCACCAGTGCGAAAGCTTGAGCTCGCCGAGCGCCAGGGCACGGATGATGAGCGACGTCGCCTGCGACCCCGAATTGCCGCCCGAGCTCATGATGAGAGGGACGAAGAGCGTCAGCACGATCGCCTTCTCCAACTCCCCTTCGAAATACTGCATGGCGCTTGCCGTCAGCATCTCGCCGAGGAAAAGGGCCGAAAGCCAACCGGCCCGTTTACGGATCATGCCGGCAAAACCGATCTTCATGTAAGGCTTGCCGAGGGCTTCCATGCCGCCGAACTTCTGGGCGTCCTCGGTCGTGTCTGCGATCATCGTGTCGATGACGTCATCGACGGTGACGATGCCGAGCATGTGGCCGTCGTCGCTGACGACCGGCAGGGCCAAAAGATTGTGCTTGCGGATCAGCCGGGCGACGTCCTCCTGCGTCATCAGCGGATCGCAGCAAACGACGCCGCCCTTCTGGGCCACGGAAAGAACCGATGCCTGCGGTTCGCCGGTGATCAGGCGGCGCAGTGTCACGACATCGCTCAGCCGTTGCGTTGCCGTGTCGAGGATGTAGATCGCATAGACCGTCTCGCGCGAGCGTTCGACCTGGCGAACATGGTCGAGCGTCTCGGCAACGGTCCAGGCGTCCGGAACGCTCACGAACTCGGTCGTCATGATGCTGCCGGCCGTGCGCGGCGGATAGCCCATCAGGTGCTTGACGGCGAGCGCCGTCGCGCGATCGAGCTTTGCGAAAAGAGTGGCGCGGGAATCCTCGTCCAATTCATGGAAGAGATCGGCGACGCGATCGTTTGCCGTGGCATTGAGCAGCCGAGCGGCATGCTCGAGCGGCATCTCGGCAAGGATTGCGGCAGCGTTGTGCAGCTCCGGCCTGCCGAGAATGCGGACGGCCTTGTGCTGCGGAAGCGTGGCGAGGATGGCCGCTGCCTCCGGGATGTCGAGTATGTTGAGACGCTCGACGCGCTCTGCGGTGGTGACCACTGCGAGACGGTCGTTGGCAAAGAAGCGGGCAGCATGGTCTGTCCGCAGGGGGAAGCGATTGATGTTCACTGGCTCGCCTTTCCGTCGATCCGCCGCAGCGTCCGGCGGGCGAGCCCGACAGGGGTCGGTCAGCGCACGGCGGCCGCGTACGGCAAGGGCAATCGACTGCTACTGTCGCTTGACATCGGGTTGATGGCTCCGTTGATATCCGCGGAAAAAGCGCTGTCATCCGCGTGCCGTAAGACCTGCTCCTCCGATTGACAAAAGTCAAGCGGCGGTGGTTTGCGAGCACAATACCGCGTCCGAGTGCGGCAATATGCGCGGAATATCGGTGCCCCTCAGAAGCCGGCCAGCACGGCCTTGCCCTTCATCCTGCCGCTCTCGATCATCGAATGCGCCTTTCTCAAATTGGCAGCATTGATCGCGCCGACGGTCTGGCTGAGTGTCGTGCGGATTTTGCCGGCATCCACAAGCTCCGCCACCTTGTTGAGGAGGTTGTGCTGCTCGATCATATCGGGCGTCGAAAAGAGCGCCCGTGTGAACATCAGCTCCCAATGCACTGAAACGGCCTTGCGTTTGAAGGGCACGACGTCGAGGAACGTCGGATCGTCGATCAGCGCGAAACGGCCCTGCGGTGCGATTGCCTCGACGATGTCGGCGATATGGCTGTCGGTGTTGGTTGTCGAGAAGATGAAGCCCGGAGCTCCGATGCCGAGAGCTGCGACCTGCGGGGCGATCGGCTTGGAGTGATCGACGACGTGGTGCGCGCCAAGTTCCTTCACCCAGACCTGTGTCTCGGGACGGGAGGCGGTTGCGATGACCGTCAGATCGGTCAGCGCGCGGGCAATCTGGATGGCGATCGAGCCGACGCCGCCGGCACCGCCGATGACGAGGAGCGCGCGAGCAGCACCCGGGACCGCGTCGCGAACCTTCAATCGATCGAACAGTGCTTCATAGGCTGTGATCGAAGTCAGCGGCAGTGCGGCGGCGGCCGCGAAACCTAGGCTTTTCGGCTTGCGGCCAACGATGCGCTCGTCGACGAGATGGAATTCCGCGTTCGTGCCCGGGCGATTGATGGCACCGGCGTAATACACTTCGTCTCCGGGCCTAAAGAGCGTGACGTCCGGACCCACGGCCTTGACGATGCCAGCTGCATCCCAGCCAAGAACCTTCACTTCATCTGCCGGCGGTGCCGAATGTGCCCGCACTTTCACATCGACCGGATTGACGGAAACGGCCTTGACCTCGACGAGCAGGTCATGCCCGATCGCCTCCGGAACCGGCAGGTCGACATCGATCAGCGAGGTTTCGGCGGAAATAGGCTGCGGGATCTTGTAGGCGACGGCGCGCATTGGAAAACTCCCATGTTCGTTGCACGGAGGCTAGATGCGCCTTATGTCCAACGACTGCAAGAATGCACCAATTCTGTACGTAGTACCAAAAAGGATACTGTAAAATGTCGTTGCCCCGCGCGAAGCTGACCAAGAATTTCCCCGGCTGTCCGGTCGAGGCGACGCTGAGCCATCTTGATGGAAAATGGAAAGGTGTCATCCTGTTCCACCTCATGGACGGAACGTTGCGCTTCAACGAATTGCGCCGGAAGCTGCCAGCGGTGACGCAGCGCATGCTGACCAAGCAGCTGCGGGAACTGGAACAATCCGGCCTGGTTTCGCGCACGGTCTATCCAGTCGTGCCGCCGCGTGTGGAATATGCGCTGACGCCGCTTGGCGAAACGCTGAAGCCGATCATCCGCGCATTGGCGGCCTGGGGCGAAGAATATGTCTTCTGCCGTCCGCAAGGCCACGAACTGCGCGATCCTTCATGCGCGCCGGCTGCGCTCCAGGCGTAGCGAGGCGGCGTAGACGAGCAGGCCGAACAAGGACAGCACGGCGCCGACATAGCCCGTTGCCGCAAAGCCGTAGCCCCAGGCGATCACAAGGCCACCGAGCCAGGCGCCGAGTGCGTTTGCGATGTTGAAGGCAGAGTGGTTTGAGGCGGCGGCAAGCGTTTGCGCATCGGCGGCGACGTCCATCAGCCGCGTCTGCAGCGCAGGACCGGCCGCAAAGCCGCAGCCAACGAGGAACACGCAGATCGCCAGCATAAGGGGGCTTGATGCCGTCAGCGAAAACAGCGTCAGCACGACGATGTTGAAGACCAGCGAGCCGCCGATCGTCCCCATGATCGATTTGTCGGCAAGCCGTGAGCCGACGATGTTGCCGGCATTCATGCCGACGCCGAAGAGGACCATCATGACGGCAACCATGCTTTCCGGCAGCATTGCGACCTTCATGGTCGTACCGGCGATATAGCTGAACATCGCGAACATGCCGCCATAGCCGACGGCTGCGATGGCGAGCGTCAGGAGGACCTGCGGACGCTTGAAGGCGCCAAGCTCGCGCAGGAAGCCGGCACCGTCCGCGACCTGGTCGCGCGGCACGTAGTACCAGATGAGCGCCACGGCCACGAGGCCGATGACGCCGACGCAGGTGAAGGCGACGCGCCAGTCGAGCGACTGGCCGAAGACCGTCGCAAGTGGTGTGCCAAGGACGGTTGCGATCGTCAGACCCAGCATCACCCGGCCGACAGCTCGTGCCCGCTTGTGCACCGGCACCATCGAAGCAGCGACAATCGCGGCGACGCCGAAATAGGCACCGTGCGGCAGGCCGGTGATGAAGCGCATCACGGTGAAGCTCTCGAAGGTCGGGGCCAGTGCGCTCAAGATATTGCCGACTGCAAAAATGCCCATCAACAGCAGGAGCAGTGAGCGTCGTGTCGCCTTGGCGGCGAGGACTGCGATCACGGGTGCGCCGATGACGACGCCGAGCGCATAAGCGCTGATGACGTAACCCGCCTGCGGGGTGGTAACCGAAAACGTGTCCGCCACGTTCGGCAGCAGGCCCATGATGGCGAATTCTCCGGTGCCGATGCCGAAGCCGCCGCAGGCCAGCGCCAGCTGCACCAGGGCGATCGCCAGCGGGGAGGGGGCTTCGCCAGCCGGACTGGAATCGATGGAATGGTCTACGGCGATCTGGCTCACGCGAGCTCCTGAGGCATGTCAGTAGGGAGGCCATCCGGAGAGCGGGCGCTGAGGATGTCGGCCGTTTCTTTGGCGGGAGACGGAGAACAGGTTGTCTCCATCATTGAAATCATCGGGGATCGTGCCATCAGCGTCGAGTGCGTTTTTTGCAGTGCAGCGTCCTGCTATGTGCATACGTGCATTGCAATATTCAGGCCGGCCGGCTCGCTGCCAGGACGGTCGCCTGCATGGCGCGCTTGAAAACGAAGTGGGTCCAACCATCTTAAGGAGCACTGACTGAGACGCCACGACCCGAGGAACGGCACCCCTGATGAAGCTTGTAGGTTTTTTCAACAGAGACGGCGGTATTTTCCGTACCACCGATATGGAGGCCTACGAAAAGCGGGCAGAAGCGACCTTCCGGGAAGCGGGACATGATTTCGAGGCCATCGTCTTTTCCGGCAAGGAGATCGTTCCGGCGATGGAGCGGGCCGCCCGGCGCGACGATATCGACGGTATCGTGGCGGGCGGCGGTGACGGCACGATATCGGCAGCGGCCTCGATCGCCTGGAAGAACGGGGTCGCCCTCGGTGTCGTACCGGCCGGAACCATGAACCTGTTTGCCCGCTCGCTGAAAGTGCCGCTTGATATCTGGCAGGCGCTGGATGTGTTGGCTACCGGCGAGGTCGATCATGTCGACATTGCAAGCGCCAACGGCCGGCCCTTTATCCACCAGTTCTCGGCAGGACTTCATGCGCGCATGGTGCGATACCGCAACTCCTTCAGCTATCGCTCCCGTTTCGGCAAGATGCGCGCCAGCCTCCGCGCAGCCTTCGGCGTCGTGCTCAACCCGCCGGAATTCGAGGTCGAGTTCCAGGCGCTCGGCGTGCGCGAGACGCGCCGCGTATCGGCCGTTTCGGTTTCCAACAATCCCTTCGGCGAGAACGCGCTTCTTTATGCCGATGACCTGCGCAGCGGCGAGCTTGGCTTCTACACTGCAAAACCGCTGAAGCCGATCGGCGTCGCCCGTCTTGCCGTCGACATGCTGCGCGGCAAGGTCCGCGAAAATGCCGATGTGATGGTCATGCATCCGGCCGAAGTGCATCTGCATTTCCCGAAGCTGAGGGCAAAGGCCAATTGCGTCATGGACGGCGAGCTTCTGCCGCTCGAACGCGACATTGCCATCAAGCTGCATCCAGAAGAGCTGAAGGTGCTGGTCAAGCAGGGCCTTGCCGCGCAGGTCAATGAGGCCGAGCGGCGGGAGCCTGCTGCTTAGTCTGCCGCTTCACGCCAGCATCGGCCCATTCGCATCGGAATGCCAATACGGGCTTTGCAAATCCTTTCAAACGCCGGCGCGTTGCATGAGTAAAGAGATCAGCGGTGCCGTACTCCCGGAAAATATTCTCCGACACGAGGATATGGTCGGCGGAGGCGGCCGAGCACAAGCGCGCTGCAAGTTGCACGGTGGAGCCGAACAGGTCGTCGCTGTCCTCGACGGGCTCGCCGCAGTCCACTCCGATGCGAACATGGATCGGCTCAGGGTTTCCGCGGTTGTAACGTTTGAATTCCTGCTGGATCGTCCTTGCGCAATCGACGGCTGCCGCTGTCGAGGCGAATGTCGCCATGATGCCGTCGCCGGTGTGCTTCACCTCGCGGCCTGAACAGTGGCTGAGACATCTGTGCACGATCGAATCATGTGCCCTGACCAGTTCGGTCGCCATGCGGTCGCCAAGCCGCGATGTCATCGCGGTCGAGCCGACGATGTCGGTGAACAGGATGGCCCGGTGGCCGGAATCCATCTCGCCTGAGGCTTGTCCAGGCGCCGGCTCGGGATCGTGAATTCGGCCAAGAAACGCCTCGACCGCCGACAACGCGACCTCGACAACCTCGCCGGCGACGAAGCCATGCGCTTCGCGGTGCACGCATTGGGCTGTTTCCGCGTCGGGCGCGTCCATGAGGCAAAAGGCTGTCCCGCGCCGCTGGTCGAACCAGTAGGTGAGGAACTTAACGCCATACCGGTCCTGAATCTCCAGGTCTCTGCGATGCGCCTCGGCAACGTCGGCGGCCGTCGTTCCTGTAAGTTCATGCCGGTCCATGAAGATAGCCATTTGCGCGATCCTTTCGGAAACCTCCGCTTCTTGGAAGTTTCATTCTACGACTTGGATACCGCCGGGTCCACCTTTGACATGGCCGCCGGCAGGCCCTAGACGCGCGGCAGATATGTCCGATAGTCGAAGTCGGAGACCGTGCGCAGATAGGTGATGGCTTCCTTGTATTTGGTGTCGCCGTAGAGCTTCTGATAGCGCTCGCCGAAGATATCGGCGATGAAGGACGATGCGCGAAAGTTTTCCACGGCCGAAAGGAAATCATGCGTCAGCCGCGCCGAGTTTTTGGGCACATGCGACGGCGTTGTCTCCTCGCCGGGATCGAGATCGGCGTCGAGGCCAAGCAGCATGCCGCCGAGGATGGCGGCCAGAAGCAGGTAAGGATTGGCATCTGCACCGGCGACGCGATGCTCGATGCGCGCTGCCGGCCCGTTCTTGTCCGGGATGCGGATCGCCGTGCCGCGATGGCCGCTGCCCCAGGTGAGGTCGATGGGGGCAAAGGACCCAGGCTGGAAGCGGCGGTAGGAATTGGCGAAAGGCGCAAAGATCAGCTGCGCCTCGCGCATCGTGTTCAGCATTCCGGCGCACACGGATTTCAGCCGCTTCGGCTCGCCGCCCCCGGCATCGAGAATGTTGCGGCCCTGCCCGTCGATGACGCTCGCATGCACATGCAGGCCGGAACCGGCATGTTCGGAATAGGGCTTGGCCATGCAGGTCGATTTGAGGCCGTGCTTGCGGGCGGCCTGCTCGGCGATGCGCTTCAGGTAAATGCAGTCGTCGGCGGCGGCCAAGGCATCCGGCCGGTGCAGCAGGTTGATTTCGAACTGGCCGGGACCGAATTCGGCCGACGTCGCCTCAAGAGGCAGGTTCTGCGCCTTGGCATAGGCGCGCACCGTCTGCAGGTAAGCGCCTAGCGCATCGACGGCGCTCATGTCGTAAAGCTGGAAACCGTTCGGCTCTCCGCGATAGGTCAGGCTTTTGGGCGGCGAGGGACGGCCGGTATCGCGCCAGTCCTGTTCCATCACGTAAAATTCGAGTTCCGTGGCGACGACCGGCGTGAGGCCGCGCATTTCGTAGCGCCTCAGCACCGCCGCCAGGATCGCTCGCGGATCCATGAAGCTCGGGCTGCCGTCGAATTCGTGCATCGTCGCCAGCACCTGCATGGAGCCTTCCGGCGCCACCCAGGGCATCGGCGCCAGGCTGCGCATATCGGCGATGCACTTTCCGTCCGGATCGCCGATCGTCAGCGACAGGGCGGTGATGTCGTCATTGTCGTTGCCCCAGATATCGAGCGACTGCGTCGAGGAGGGGAGACGCACCTCGCCTTCCCAGATTTTCTTCTGGGCATCCAGCGGGATCTGCTTGCCCCGCAAATCCCCATTCATGCCGACCAGCAGGATCTCGATCCCCGGTTCGCCTGTCGCAGCTTTGCCGTTTGTGATGTCAGCCGTCATCTTGAAAATCCCCTCGGACAGGGCCAAGGTCGTAGCTCATTGAGACGGACCTTTCAATCTTCGCAGGTGTTTTGCAAATCATGTCCGATACTTACCAGCGCTCAAATCTCGCCGCCATCGATGCCGCCCATCATCTACATCCCTTCTCCGACATGAAGAAGCTGAATGCCGACGGCACGCGCATCATTCAGCGCGGCGAGGGTGTCTACATCTGGGATACGCACGGCAAGAAGTATCTGGACGGTTTTGCCGGGCTCTGGTGCGTCAATATCGGCTACGCCCGCAGGGAAATCACAGATGCCGTCGCGCGGCAGATGAACGAGCTGCCCTACTACAATACCTTCTTCGGCACCACGAGCACGCCGACGACGCTGCTTGCGGAAAAGGTGACTGCTCATGCCGGCCCGCGCTTCAACCATGTCTTCTTCACCAGCTCCGGCTCAGAGGCCAACGATACCTGGTTGCGCATGGCGCGCGTCTATTGGAGTGCAGTCGACAAGCCTTCGAAGAGGATCGTGATCGCCCGCAAGAACGGCTATCACGGTTCGACGGTTGCCGGTGCCAGCCTCGGCGGCATGAAATACATGCACGAGCAGGGCGACCTGCCGATCCCCGGAATCGTCCATATCGGCCAGCCCTACTGGTACGGCGAGGGCGGCAACCTCTCGCCTTGCGAATTCGGCCTTAAGGTGGCGCTCGAACTGGAGGCGAAGATCGACGAGCTCGGCGAGGAAAATGTCGCCGCTTTCGTCGCGGAGCCGGTGCAGGGTGCAGCGGGCGTTATCATCCCGCCCCAGACCTATTGGCCGGAGATAGACCGCATCTGCAAGGCGCGCAACATCCTGCTCGTTGCCGACGAAGTCATCTGCGGCTTTGGCCGTCTCGGCGAATGGTTCGGCCATCAGCATTTCGGCGTTGAGCCAGATCTGGCGCCGATCGCCAAGGGCCTCTCATCGGGCTACCTGCCGATCGGCGGCGTGTTGGTCAGCGGCCGCATCGCCGACGTGCTGATCAACGAGGTCGGCGACTTCAACCACGGCTTCACCTATTCCGGCCATCCCGTCTGCGCTGCGGCGGCTTTGGAGAACTTGCGCATCATCGAGGACGAAAAGCTGGTCGAGCGCGTCCGCAATGACATCGGGCCTTATTTTGGCAAAGCCTGGGGCGCTCTCGGCGACCATGATCTCGTCGGCGAAGCAGTGAGCATCGGCCTGATGGGTGGGCTGCAGCTCACTGCGGAAAAGAAGACCCGCACGCGCTTCGAAAAGCCCGACGCGGTCGGAGCACTCGTGCGCAACCATGCGCTCGGAAACGGCCTCGTGCTGCGGGCCACCGGCGACCGGATGCTGGCCTCCCCGCCACTTGTCATCAGCCATGATGAGGTGGACGAAATGGCTCGGATCGCAAAGATCGCTCTGGATGCGGCCTGGAAGGAACTGAAAAACTAGTCCGCAGGCGCGACCCACGCGTAGCCAAAACGATAGGAATCGCCATTGCGAGCGTAGTAATACGGAACCTCGATCGTCGAAACCTTAGGCGCGATGCTGCCGAGCTCCGGCATCGATTTCAGCCACTCGGCGGCTCTGGCGGGCAGGGCATTGCCTTGGGAAGTTGTAAGCGGCCAGACTACGAGCAGCGGGCGCTGCTTCGAGATCGAGACCACAGGCTTGAACCCCGGATAGTCGGTAGAAATCACGGTCGCCGGAAGAAGGTCCTTCCGCAAATTCCCCGCAAGCAGGCTGCCTTCCGCCAGTATGGCGGCAGGCTCGCCCTGTTGCCGGAGCGCTGCGGCGAGTTGAGCGTAGGGCACGTTCAATCGCTCGTAATCGCCGTTCAAAGTGGCAGCCGCGATGCGTCCGAAGAGAACGCTTGGAACGGTGATCATGATGATCGCGACGATCGGCATGAAGCGGCGCAAAGGATCTGAAACCGCAACTTTCGATGCCTCGACCTTGAGACAAAGATAAAGCGGGAAGATGAAGAAGAGCGGCACCAGCCAGCGATCCTTGATATGGGCTGCTCCGCCGAAGATGACGAGAAGCAGGATGCCAAGGGTGGAAAAAAGCATGATGCGCTCAAGGAGCTGCGTCCACTGGGACCTGCCGGAAAGGGCCGAGGCAAACGGCTTGCCGAAGGCGATCGCAAAGACGAGCAATGTGACCGCGCAAAAGCCGATCACTGCAAGAACGAGCATGCCTGAACCCGTGGCGACCTGAGAAACGTAGCTCGCATTGCCGCCGTCGGTCAGCTTTTTCAGTGTCCGGGCCGTTGCAAAGCCGAGATTGTCCTTCAGCCAAAAGAGATGCGGCAGTACGATGACGAGAGCGGTGATTATGGTCAGGGCCATGCGCCGGTCGAAGACGCGTTTGCGCATCTGCGGATCCATCAGCGCCGCCAAGAGCGCCGAAGCGGGCAGAAGGGCGAAATTGTATTTGGACAGCAGGCCGATGCCGATGCCGATGCCGGTCACGAGATATGAGAGCACATCCGGCTTCTTGAGCGATCGGACAAATCCATAGAGGAAGACGCAGCCCGAGAAGAACACCGCGACCGTATGCGTCAGGTCGCGCTGCATTTCGAATGCAACCTGCGGAAGCGTCAGGAGCCCGAGCGTTGCGATCATCGCCAGCACGCTGTCCTTCAGGATCATCCGTGCTGTCAGGCCGTAAATTACGTAGGATGTGAAAAGAAGCGCATTCTTGACGACGGCAAGCGAAAGCAGCGAGACACCGCTGATCGAAAAGGCGGCATATTGCAGCCAGTTGTAGAAAGGCGGCTGCGGGCCATAACCGGCGGCAAGCCATTGCGAGCGGAAGGCCTGCTCGGCTTCGTCGAGCCCGAGCGTCGGCGGCATCGCCACGCGAACGGCAATCTGTAGGAGAAAATATGCGGCGAGCACCGCGAAAATCCACCGCATGTCGACGTTGCGGGCCTTTTGCGTGTCCTCGTTCATTTCATTTCCGTTTAGGCCAGAGATAGCCGAGCGCAAAGGTGTTACCGCTCTTGCAAAAGTGGTGCGGGAGCGTCAGCGAGCCGTTGGCGTCCGGTTCGATGGCGCATCGAGTTGCCCTTCGCCTCTCAAGTGTCGCTTCCATCGAAGATCTGCCGCACGATGTAATTCGGAGAAGCGTCGTCGCGATAGTAGGTGCGGGCAATCATCTCCGCCAGAATGCCAGTCGTGATCAACTGCACGGACGACAGCAGCAGCACGACGCCGACCATGAGCATCGGGCGGGTGCCGATATCGTTGCCGAGAATGAACTTGTCGAAGAACAGGTAAAGCAGGATCAGCGTTGCGAGTGCTCCCAGTCCGAGGCCGAGCGATCCGAAGAAATGGCCGGGCCGGGCCTTGTAGCGCATGAAGAACATCACCGACAGCAGGTCGAGGATAACCCGGAAGGTCCGCGAGATGCCGTATTTCGACTGGCCATGCTGGCGGGCATGGTGCGTGACGGCCATTTCGCCGATACGTGAGCTCGGGACGACGCCGGCGACCCAGGCGGGGATGAAGCGGTGCATTTCGCCCATCAGCTTTACCTGCTTGATGATCGAGGCGCGATAGATCTTCAGGCTGCAGCCATAGTCGTGGAGCTTGACGCCGGTGATACGGCCGATCAGATAGTTGGCGCACCATGAGGGAATCTTGCGCAGCAGCAGGCCGTCCTTGCGGTTCTTGCGCCAGCCGACCAGGAGATCGAGTTCACGGCGCTCGAGTTCGGAAATCATCGAAGGAATGTCCTTCGGATCATTCTGCAGGTCGCCGTCCATCGTCGCAATCAGCCGGCCCTTTGCCGTATCGATGCCTGCCTGCATCGCAGCGGTTTGGCCGAAGTTGCGCTGCAACTCGACGATCCTGAGCGCCAGGCCCTCACGCCCTAGATACTTGCGGGCATTGACGAGGGTGGCATCCGTGCTGCCGTCATCGACCAGGATAAGCTCCCACCGGTAGGGATAGGCGACCATCGCGTCGCATATCCGTTCGACAAGCGTGCCGACGCTTTCTTCCTCGTTGAAGACCGGCACCACAAGCGAAAGTTCGAGCGACTGCGTTAGATCATTTGCGCTTTGCAGCGACTCTGACGTTGTCTGCAACTGTTATTGCTCCTAAAAGGCCGTGACGGCCAGTCGAGCGGCGTTTTGGCCACTGAAGTCAGGAAGCCTAGTACATGAACTCTCCGGCTGGCGCCAGTCGACAATCCTGGTTCGGGCGCAATCGAATGACACTGCTGACGATCGTCATCGTCGCAGCCTATGCGCTTTTCATCGAGTGGTTCTGGGGATGGTCGGCCATCATCGCCCAATGGGCGGCCGTCGGCGTTATGCCGATCCTCGTTGCTCTTGCATTGTTGACCAGTACCTATTTCCTGCGGACATGGCGCATTCTCGATTACTTCCCACGCGAGACGGCGGGCAGGTTCGGCACGCTTTTCCGCGTGACGCAGGTTCATAACCTGCTCAACATCATGCTGCCGTTGCGCACCGGAGAGACGAGTTTTCCGGTTCTCATGCGCGCGGAATTCGGCATTCCGCTGACGCGTGCAACCTCCGCTCTCCTTGTCATGCGTCTCCTCGATCTGCATGCGCTGCTTGCCGCAGCCGGCATCGGATTTGCGGCAGCCGCTCCGGATGCCGTTCTGGCCTGGCTTTTGTGGACCGCATTCCTGCTTTTGCCGATCACCGCTTTCCTGGTCCGCAAGCCTTTGCTTCGCTTCGGCTTGCGGATCTTTCCCGCTAAGGCGCAGGGCTTCCTGACGGAAATCGACAACGGCCTGCCCGCAGATGCCACAGCCTTCGGGCGAGCCTGGGCCATGACGGCGGTGAACTGGTTGGTGAAGGTCGTCGTGCTCGTCTGGGCGCTCAGCCTCATGGGCGTTTCGCCGCTCACGGCCAGTTTCGGCGGCGCGCTTGGAGGCGAGCTTTCGTCGGTTCTTCCGGTCCATGCGCCAGGCGGGGTCGGCACCTATCCCGCGGGCATCACCGCAGGCGCCGTTGCATTGGGTGCACCGGGCGGAAAGGCGGCGCTTGCGGCCCTGGCGCAGGCGAGCGTCAATGCACATCTGTTGATCATCGTCTCTGCCTTGACGGGAACCGCAATCTCACTGCCCTTCGGGCGGCGCCGTCAGCTGTGATATCCTCTTGCGCAGGAAAGCCAGCTCTGGCCCTTGCTGACAAAGGGACAGCGCGCGTTCATAGGCGGTGATCGCCTCTGCCTTGCGGTCGAGCTGGCGCAGGAAATCGGCGCGTGCGGCATGCGCAAGGTGATAGCTGCCGAGCTTGCCCGATGCCAGAATGCAGTCGATGATCTCGAGGCCCCTTTGTGGTCCTTCCGACATTGCGATCGCCACTGCGCGGTTGAGTTCGACGATCGGCGAGGGTTGGGCCGTCATCAGCAGGTCGTAATAGGCAGCGATGCGCGGCCAATCCGTTGCCTCCGGCGTTCTGGCCCTGGCATGTTCGGCGGCAATGGCGGCCTGGACAGTGTAGAGGCCCACCTCGCCAGGTTCCATCGCCCGCCGCAGCAGGTCCATACCTTCTTCTATCTTCCCGCGGTCCCAGGTCGATCGATCCTGTTCTGCAATGAGGACGAGGCTGCGGTCGTCTGCGCGCCGAGCCAGCCCGCGGGAATCCTGCAGCAGCATCAGCGCCAGCAGGCCCTCGACATCGGGATGTGGCAGCAAGTCGGCCACCAGCCGCGCCAGCCGGATCGCCTCGGCAGTCAGGTCGGCCCGGACCACTTCCGTGCCCCAAGAGGCCGAATAGCCTTCGTTGAAGACGAGATAGATGACGTGTAGCACGCGCTCGAGGCGCTGCGGCAGTTCGTCGAGGTCGGGAACTTCGTAAGGGATGCGATCTGAACGTATCTTGCTCTTCGCCCGCACGATCCGCTGTGCGACGGTCGGGGTAGGAACGAGGAATGCATGGGCGATTTCCTCGGTCGTCAGGCCACAGACTTCGCGCAGCGCCAATGCCATCTGGGCCTCGCATGGAATGGCCGGATGGCAGCAGGTGAAGATCAGTCGCAGCATGTCGTCGCCGACAAGCTCCATGTTGCCGATCTCCGCAGCGTCGGCCTCGCCATACAGGCTGTCTTCGATGTCCTTCAGGGACGCATCGAAGC
Organism: Rhizobium azibense; assembly: GCF_004342325.1. Lineage (NCBI taxonomy): Bacteria > Pseudomonadati > Pseudomonadota > Alphaproteobacteria > Hyphomicrobiales > Rhizobiaceae > Rhizobium > Rhizobium azibense. The sequence goes on from NZ_SMBJ01000008.1 coordinate 16,459, forward strand.
GCGAGCGCCGCCGGATACGGTCGATTGCCTTGTGGCGCCCGGTGGAAACGAGCCATGAAAAAGGATTGCCGGGAACACCGTCGCGCGGCCATGCGCGCGCGGCTGACGCAAAAGCGTCGTGCAGGGCCTCCTCAGCCTGGTCGAAATCGCCGAGCAGGCGGATGAGAGTTGCCAGCACCCGTCTCGATTGGGCCCGGTAGATGTCCTCGATCAGTTGCTCCAAATGCTACTCCGGTAAAGTGAGTATCCGCGCCGGCCGCAGTTTATGGCGCCGACGCGTGCGGCAATCTCCTGGACGCTGCGGAGTCCGTTGCTTGACACGTAGGAAACCCCCAAGATGCTTCTTGGTTCGACATGAGCCCCATCGGTCGCCTGCCGTCGTTGTTGCGGAACTGCAGCTGAAATGCGCTCTGGCGAGTTCGCCGGTCTCTTTCGGCGAAAACATGCCGCATCGAACTAATCTTCATCCTTGATGGAATAGGCAGGACGGATCTCGACAGAGGCGTATTTCAGGATCGGGAAAGTCGAAACGATCGATTTCGCTTCCTCCATGTCCGTGGCTTCGAGCAATACGAAACCGCCGAGGTGCTCCTTGATTTCTGCGAAAGGACCATCGGTCGCAACCGTCGTGCCCTTGCGGATGCGCAGAGTGACTGCCGAGGCGGGCTCGCGCAGCGCAAGCGCTTCCTGAAGAAAACCGCGATCGTGCCAGAGATCGTCACTGACGATGCATTCTTTAGTCAGCGCCTCCCACTCTTCCTGCGGGACCAGCTTGCTTTTTTCGGTATCGAACCAGACCTGGCAAAGAAACTTCATGGCGTGCTTCCTCAGTCGAACGTGTGGACAGGATGAATTTCAATGCTGCCGAACTTTGCCAGTCGAATACCAGCTGGGATACGGATCGCGTCGCTGAGGTCATTGGCCTCGATCAGGCTGAGGCCGCCGATCTGTTCCTTCGTCTCAACATAGGGGCGATCGGTCACCGACACCTTTCCATTGCGCACATGGCTGGTCACCGCACTCTTCTGCGATTGCAGAGGCTCGGCGCGGATCATGTGGCCGCATGCGACGAGGTCCCCTTCATAACCAGGCAAATCCCTGTCGAGGCTCGTCTTCTCCTCTTTCCTCATGCGCTCGAGCGCGGATGGCCCAAACCACCCCTGACACAGATATTTCATCGCTTGCCTCCTGCTGGCTGCCTCTCACGGCATGTTGACGAAGAGACTAGGCGGAAATCGACAGCAAAGAAAAAAATCTTTCCTTCACCCGGCCTGTCGAAATCGTCGGCGTGCATTCGACAAAGCTCCATCGACAAATGAAGGAGTGAAGGACATGGGAGTTCTGGAAATGGCCATTGCAAGTCTCATCTGGGCGCGCCACAGGCAGGAGTCCCGCGATGAGCTTTACGAGACGGATACTGGCCAGATCCTTGGGCGGATGATGGTTGCCTTTGCGGTGTTTGCCGTGGTCATCGCAGGACTGGAGATTGCGGCCGCAAGCCCTGGCGCCCCGCAAATGATTGCGGATCGCACGGTGGCAGAAGTGAAGTGAAGCGGATTACTGGAAGGCAGTCTCGAAGAAGCTGCGCAGCTTGCGTGAATGCAGTGCCTCCGGCGGCATGGCCGCAAGCTTCTGGATGGCGCGGATGCCGATCTGCAGGTGCTGGTTGACCTGTGTTCGATAAAAGGCGGTCGCCATGCCCGGCAGTTTCAGCTCGCCATGCAGCGGCTTGTCGGAAACGCAAAGAAGTGTGCCGTAGGGCACGCGGAAGCGAAAGCCGTTGGCCGCGATCGTTGCCGATTCCATGTCGAGCGCGATGGCTCGCGCCTGGGAGAGCCGCTTCACAGGGCCGCGCTGGTCGCGCAATTCCCAGTTGCGGTTGTCGATCGTGCCGACGGTGCCGGTGCGCATGATGCGCTTGAGCTCAAAGCCTTCGTAACCGGTGATTTCGGCGACAGCTGCCTCCAGCGCCACCTGCACTTCGGCAAGCGCGGGGATCGGCACCCAGACCGGCAGGTCGTCGTCGAGGACATGATCCTCGCGCATATAGGCGTGCGCCAGGACATAGTCACCGAGGCGCTGGCTGTTGCGCAAGCCGGCGCAGTGACCAAGCATCAGCCAGGCATGTGGGCGCAGAACGGCCACGTGGTCGGTGATCGTCTTGGCGTTGGAGGGGCCGACGCCGATATTGATCATGGTGATGCCGGCATGGCCCTTTTTCTTCAGGTGATAGGCAGGCATCTGCGGCAAGCGGGGGGCCGTGGCATCGGTTTCGGGCTGGCACGATCCGGCATGGGTGATGATGTTGCCTGGCTCGACGAAGGCCGTATAGCCGTCTTCGCCGCCGCCTTTGGCTATCGTCTCGCGCGCCCAGGAGCAGAATTCGTCCATGTAGAACTGGTAGTTCGTGAAAAGCACGAAGTTCTGGAAGTGCTGCGCGCTCGTTGCCGTGTAATGGGCAAGGCGGGCGAGCGAATAATCCATGCGCTGGGCCGTAAAGGCCGCAAGCGGCGAAGGCTCGCCCGGCGCCGGGATATATTCGCCGTTGGCGATCTCGTCGTCGGTCGTATTGAGGTCCGGCGTGTCGAAGAGGTCGCGCATCGGGATGTCGATGAAGGTCGAGGCCGACGCCTCGACATGGGCGCCTTCGCCGAAGGCGAAATGCAGCGGGATCGGCGTCGAGGATTCGGACACGACGATCGGAACGTTATGACTTCTCATCAAGAGCGCCAGCTGTTCCTTCAGGTAGTGACGGAAAAGCTTCGGCCGGGTGACGGTCGTCGTATAAACACCCGGCGCCGTCACATGCCCGTAGGAGAGGCGGGAGTCGACATGGCCGAAGCTGGTCGTCTCGATGCTGACCTGAGGGTAGAAGGCGCGGTAGCGCGAGGAAATCGGCGCGCCCTTGGCAAGCTTCGAAAAACTGTCGATCAGGAAGGCGGTATTGCGTTCGTAAAGCGCAGTCAGCGCATCGACGGCCTGCGCTGGATCGTCGAAGCTTTGCGGTTCAAAGGCAGGTGGCGAGGAAATATCAAGAGGTAATGGAGAGATTCGTTTGCTCATGGCGCATTATAGGTTGCCCTTTTTAACAAGCAAGCGACGCACCTTCGGCCCGCGTCAGAAATTCAGCGGACACTCGTACAGAAGGGGCTGGTCACGTTGAGGCAGGTGTAGTTCGCACCGAAATGCGATTGTGCTCCGCCCCCGCCACCGCGCACGACCGCTGCCGAGAATGTGATCGCGAAAACCGCCGCGAACAGCGTGATGACGGTGAAGCGTCTTGCGAGAATAAGCACGTCAATGTTCCTTGGGGCCGATATGCGTCTTATCGTTGAGACAAGTCTTGCCACACGCCGGCTGAACGGGTGCTGAGGTTCCGGTTCATTTGGCGTTCACAATGGTTGACGACTTGAAGGCGCCGCTTGGCAACTTATGTGTCTAGTCCCGCAAAGGAGATTTCATGACCGCACCGATTGAACTTTATTATTGGCCGACCCCGAACGGCTTTAAGATCAGCATCATGCTCGAGGAGCTGGGCGTCCCCTACGAGGTGAAGTACGTCAATATCGGCAAGGGCGAGCAGTTTGCGCCCGACTTCCTGAAAATCGCGCCGAACAACCGCATGCCGGCGATCATCGATCCGGACGGCCCCGGCGGCGCGCCGATCTCCGTCTTCGAATCGGGTGCCATTCTCCAATACCTCGGCCGCAAATACGGCAAGTTCTATCCTCAGGACGAGCGCACGCGCGTGCAGGTGGAAGAATGGCTGTTCTGGCAGGTCGGCGGCCTCGGTCCGATGGCAGGCCAGGCGCACCATTTCCGCAGCTATGCGCCGGAAAAGATCGAATACGGCATCAACCGCTACACGAACGAAGTCAACCGCCTCTACGGCGTGATGAACAGGCGGCTGGAAGGCCGGGGCTACTTCGCCGGCGACTATTCGATCGCCGACATGGCCTGCATCGGCTGGGTGATCCCCTACGAGCGGCAGGGACAGGACCTCAATGATTTTCCGAACCTCAAGGCTTGGTTCGAGCGCATGCATCAGCGCCCGGCGGTTCTAAGGGGCATCGAGGTCGGCAAGCAAGAGCGCGAACGCCAGACGAATCTCGCCGAGGACAAGGAAGCGCAGAAGGTTCTCTTCGGCCAGCGCGCCCGCTGAAGGCGGCACCTCGGAACATGGCTGGAATGTCGAATTAAAAAAGAGGTCGCCCGAAACACGTTGTTGGGGCGTCCTTCCTTGTTCGAGAAGCTTCAGCGGTGAGTTTGCAGATTTTGCTTGTGGCTGAGAGCCGGTCAGAAGGCCGGAACGACCCAGCAAGCCATCGTGAAGTCAATTGATGCCGCCGATCGACAGGAAGGAAGACTGCTCTTGCCGAAATTGCCGATGATCGGTCGTCATTCAGTAAGATGGCGGTCATCGTGTTGCGGGCGCATTGTTCAGTCGGCGTCGCTTAATGGAGTGCAGCACGTGGGCCTCGCAACACGCTGCAGCCGCATTGCTGGCATGTTCATCGGTTTTTGCATTCAGGCACGCTTTCGGTCGCTGAGGCCGGGCAGCAATTGCCCAACTGCTTTTGATTTCAAAGCCGCGTCCAGGTCTGCGACTTGCACAGCACCTTAAGCACGCAGCCTTTCATCTTCAGCGAATTGCCGGAGAGGCTTCCCGAGCCGCTGTAGGTCTTGTCGCTTTTAGGGTCGGTGATCTCACCGTCATAGGTGGCGCCGGTGCCGGCAAGCGTGCCGATCTTCTTGCCCGCGAATTTGCCGGTTTTCAGCGTCACGCAATAGCTGCTGCCGCAAGGAGCGATTTGGGCGGTTTCGCCCGAGGCGGTCTTCCAGGTGCCGACGATCGGCTCCTGAGCGCAAGCAAGGCTGGCTGAAAGCGTCGCGGCGCCGGCGAGAACAAGTATGCGGATCACCATTTCCTCCCTGATGTCTTGAGCGCGGCGAAAATAACTTACGCGGACGTAAAGGTAAACAGCCGGCAATCGTGAAATTTTGCCGATTTCCAAGGCCCTTCGTCGCCGAATTGTTTCCAGCTCGCTTCTTGCCGACTGTTTTCGTGGTGAACGAAGGGTTGATTTTCAAAAATGAATCTTTCGTAAAATTGTACGGAAAGTCCTTAATGCGCAGGGACTCGGATGTTTAACGAAAACCCAATTTTACCAAGCGTTTGGACTTTGTTTGTCTCAAATTAATCATGCATTTTAGGCGTTTTTTGAAAGCGGAGCGGCATAGTGGAGCCATCAAACGAGCGGGGCAAACTCGCCGGACCGAAGGGACCCAAAGCTGCAATAGACGGCAGGGCCTGGAAGGTAAAACAGGGCAAGTCGAAAATAGACTGAACAGGGATTAAACCGATGGCACGCTTTGAAATGCACAATGCTGAAATGGCCACCATGGGTGGCGACAACAACGCCGATATCTTCTGCGAAATGGGCCTCATGTATGCAACAGGCCGCGGCTGCGACATCGATCTCGTCGCTGCGCACAAGTGGTTGAACATCGCCGCGATCAAGGGCAACGACCGCGCTGCCGAGCTTCGCGCCGATGTCGCCGCCACGATGGACAAGATGCAGCTCGCCGCGGCACTCCGCGCCGCCCGTGAATGGATGACGATCCACTGAGACCGTCTTCGGCGCGAGGGCGCAAGGAAAAAAACAACAACCTCAAAAGAGGGGACGGGCGGAGCGCTTTGGACGGCGCCCGGGCCAGGGAGAACGAAAACCGCGACCGGCAGGAACAAGGCCGGCGCGGTTTTTCCATTTAGTCCAGCAAGCGGAGAACCCGGGGCAGGGCTTCCTCCAAGCGTGCCATATCCCGCTCCGGTCCGACGCTGACGCGGATGCAGCGGTCGAGTGGCGCCACGCCCGGCATGCGGATGAAGACGCCGTGCTGCATCAGCCCGTCGACGATTGAGCGGGCATGGGCACCGTCGCGTCCGGCGTCGATTGCGACGAAGTTCGTGGCTGATGGAAGCGGCGAAAGCTGGTTGGCGCGGGCGATTGATGCGATGCGCTCGCGCGCAGCATGGATATTGCCGACAACCTGAGCAAGATAGGCCTGATCCTTGAGCGCGGCGAGTGCCGCCACCGTCGCCAGCCGGTTCATGCCGAAGTGGTTCCTGATCTTGTCGAAGGCCAGCGCCGTGCCGGGCGTCGAGATGGCATAGCCGACGCGAGCCCCGGCCAGACCATAGGCCTTCGAGAAGGTACGGGTGCGCACGACGTTCGGAAGGCCGATCAGCGCCTCGATCGAGGGAAGTGAACCGCCAGGGCCGGTTTCGCTATAGGCCTCGTCGAGCACCATAAGGCAGGTTTCCGGAAGGGCGCGGGCGAAGGCGACGATGCTGTCCGCATCCCACCAGCTTCCCATTGGATTGTCCGGATTGGCGAAGTAAACGAGCGGGGCGTTTTCGCGCTTTACCGCATCGAGCAGGCCGGGGAGATCCTCGCGATCGTCGATGTAGGGCACTGTCACCAGCCGTCCACCGAAGCCCGCGACATGGAAATTGAAGGTTGGATAGCCACCGAGCGACGTGACGACCGGCATTCCCGGTTCGATCACCATGCGAACGATCTGGCCGAGGAGTTCGTCGATGCCGCCGCCGAGCGCGATATTGGCTGCCGTGACGCCAAGATGGGCAGCCAGCGCCTCGCGGAGATCGAAGTTTTCCGGATCGTTATATTTCCAGATATCGCCCGCCTGCTCGCGCATGGCGGCAAGCACGGAGGGCGCGGGGCCGAAGCCGTTTTCATTGGCGCCGATGCGGGCCTCGACCTTGAGACCGCGCTTTCGCTCGATGGCTTCGGGACCGACAAAGGGAACGGTGGAAGGAAGGGCGCTGACAAGCGGCGTGAAGCGCGAGAAGGCGGACATCGAAATGCAGGTTCCCGGGATGATGAAAAATCGCGCCAACAATAGGCACTGCCATCCGCAAGGCAAGGAAGATTATTCTATCGCCTGCTGGCTTACGGCCTGCTTTGGATGCGCGGTGCGCGATATGCCTCGATCGCTTCGAGATTGCCAGCCATGAAGTCGGCGCGCACGACGCGCCGAAGCACTTCGGGGTCCAGCGTGTTGATGAAGCGGACACCGATGCGCTCGTTGTTGCGATAAACCTCCGCGCAGCCGATGCGATATGCAAGGCCCAGAATATTGAGATAGTAGTGTTTCGGCAGCCCGGCCGCCGAGGAGACGACGAAAGTGGCACCGCCGCGGGAAATATCCAAGATCTCGGCGCTTCGAAGCGAGATGCCGGTCAGGCAAGGGCGCACGGCGACGATGCGGGCCGGGCGCCGCACGTTGAACTGTTCCCAGCGGACGTCGTAAACTTCCGATCTGACCGTCGCAAGGTGGGTTCCTCGGAGCATGGACATGACGCGGCCCTCCCTGGGCCAAGCTCGTGCTGGCCCTGTTGTCGCACAACGTCACATGAATGTTTTTCGCATTCGTCAAACGGATCGGGACAATTTTAACAAAGGCCGATTTTGTTTTGTGCGCAAAGGGCAGTTCCGGTATCGCATTACCCTTGCGAATCGATTTATCCGTGGACCCTCCGAACTCTTTCAATTACTGTACGTTTTGCCTCTGTCGATGAAGCATTCGCTTCGAATTTCATTAAGAGGAAACGAAAATGGCTGACATCAAAGTGCCGTGGGAATCATGGGTCGTGGTCTGTGATGGTGCGAAGGCTTTGATCATGCGCAACGCAGGCAATGCGCTTCTCATGAACCTGCAGGTGCATGAAACGCTGAGCCAACCCAGCGAGCCCACCCGCGAACTCGGCACCGATAAGCCTGGACGGGCCCATGCTCCGGACGGCACGAGCGGCAGCGCCATGGAGCAAACAGATTGGCAGGAGCAGGCGGAGGCCGATTTTTTGAGGCGGATCGCCGCGAAGTTGGACAAGCTGGTCCGTGAACGAAACGGTAGCCGCATCATTCTGGTTGCACCACCCAAGGCGCTCGGTACCTTGAGACCGAACCTGAGCGCCGAAGCGCAGGCAGCCATTTCCGCGGAAGTCCCCAAGGATTATACCAACATGCCGGTCGATGAAATCGAGCGCCGCCTGGCTGCCTGATCATTTTCCGGAAGAGGAGCGCGGGCAAAGGCTCGCGCTTTTTTCATCCACCGCTCTTTCGTCCTGCAAACAAATCTTCGTTCTCACCCAAAAGCGCGGCAAGTCTGTCGATGACCGTGCGAACTTCCGCACGCTGGCGCTCGTCGTCATGGGCCGTGATCCACATGTCGTAGGTGAGCGGCTCGATGATCGGTCCGGCGCGCGTAAGGCCGGGCTCAGCATCGCCTATGAAACATGGCAGCACGCCGCGGCCGGCACCGCCCCTAATCAGGTGAAAGAGCATATGCGGCGTGTTCGTCCAGCCGGTGATCCAATGGTCTAACTGCTCGAAGGTCCATTTGTCCGCCGGTGTGATCGCGATGTCGGTGCCCAGGGATATCCAGTTGCGGTTGTCATTGTCGAAGCTTGCCGCCTGGTAAGCCGCGTGCGCCACCGTTACCGAACGCCGGATCGCGATATTGCCGTTTTCGGGACGGCTGCGCCTTATGGCAATGTGCGCTTCCCGATAGGTGAAATCGACGCCCGCGTCGCAGGTCTTGTAGCACATGCGGAATGGGTCTTTCGGCGTCCAGATTCTTGCCAAGTGATCGGCGATGAAACGCGACGTCCAGCTGTCGGCGGCCGTCGAAACGATCGGCAGTGTGAGCACTTCGCCGCGCCAGTCGGAGATCGACTGCGCGGCCTCCTGCATCAGGCGCACGCGCTCCAAAAGCGCCGTGCCGTCCTTTGCCAGCAGATAGCCGGTTGGCCCGCGTGTGAAGAGCGCCCGGCCCGTTGCGCGCTCGAGCGCCAGCATGCGCCGGCCGATCGTGGGCGCGCTGAGGCCGGTCTTTGACGCAGCCGCCGACAGTCCGCCGGCGGTCGCGACATGGAAGAAGAGTTGAAGATCGTCCCAGTTCGCGTCTTTCATTTTTGAAAACCCCCTTTCTTCCGCAGGCTCTACATTCGGCTGCGGCGAAGGCCTAGTTCGAGCGCTCCAACAAATAGATGGAGAACCCGACAATGCTTCTCAACTGGGTAGTTATTTGCAACGAGCTGGAAACAAGAAACAGGAGCCGCCGCCGCGATCCACTGGCAGACCCGCTCGACGGGCCGGACTGGGAGGGCCTGCGTTGGCTCCTGCCGCTGATCGTGTGGTTTGGCGCGCGCGACAGTGCCCGCGCGCCCGGCGGCACGGCACGGCGCGTCAGACGTCCGCTTCGAAGCTCAGGCGCAGCACATGGTGCAGGAATTCAGCATTGATCAGCATGTTGAAGCTGATCGTCACCAGATCGCCTTCACGCTTGACCACCGTCGAGCCGATCTCGTCGCGGATGCCGAGGATTTCTAGGAAGAAGTGGTTCGGAACCTCGACCATCCGGCTCACTTCGAGGACGGCGCCGGCGAGATTGATGGTGCGGATCAGGCAGCGGACCTGTGTGCCGGTGCTGAGGTGATGGCCGACGAAAATGATCTTGCCGGGTCGGTCGAGCGAGAAATCCCGGTAGGATTTCTCCCGCTCGTTAGTGTCGTCGTTGAGGTGCGTCTGAAAGGCCATCATCAGCCTCCGCTCGTTTCACGATTGAAAGGTAACGCATGAATGCTGACAGGTACTGAACGGGATCAATTGCATTTGAGGCTTATGCGTAGCTGGACGCAAAAAGCCCCTGATATCGGAAAATGGCGCGCGAGCCGGGCGGTCCATTCCGGGGCAATCTTGACAAAGCGGGCCGCCTGGCGGATATCAGGGCCGGTTTCGAGGCGCCGGCCGCTCGCGGGTGAAAATCCACGGTGAAGTCCTCGAAGTTCGTCGCAGCCAAATCGGTGCATGCTGACTGACGGCAATGCGAGCTCCCCTTTGCAGTCAAAATGGCATGCCTTCCGAAAAGGCTCAGCACATGACGACCGATCTTACCATCGATGAACTGAAGGCGCAGGCAAAGCGGCTTCGCCAGGCGATCGAAACGCGCGGTACTGCGATTTCGCACAGTGCCGCACTCGAACTCGTTGCCCGGCAACTTGGCGTGCGCGACTGGAATACGCTTTCGGCTCTGGCAACAAAGCCCAACGCGGATCGCGTTTCTGCGCTGTGTGTCGGCTCGCAGGTGCGCGGCCGCTACCTGAACCAGCCGTTTGTCGGCAAGGTTCTGGCACTTGCAGAGACCGGCGGCGGGTTTCACAAGATCACCATCCATTTCAATGAACCGGTGGATGTCGTGACCTTCGAGAGCTTCTCTGCGTTCAGGCAGCGCATCAATGCGCAGATCGACACGAACGGCATCTCGCCCCGCAAGACATCGAACGGACAGCCGCATCTGATACTCGACATCTATCCGCGGCAGAAGTCCTGACCTTGGTTCTTGATCGTCGCTGCGGTTGCAGCGGCGTCGGCCTCCTTCAGCGCCGCGGCATGCGCCATCCAGCCCGCTGCTGCGATGAGGGTTGCAAGCCGCGATGGCTGCAGCGAGGAACGGAGCCGCCCGGACGGGCGCATATCCTCCATCCTTTCTGATGAAGTCAGCAAACCACCGGCTCTTCTTTCGCACAGTCAGATCATTTAGCGAGGCAGCGCTACGCCTTCAGCAGCCATTCGTGCTCGGGCGCATTGTGGAACTTCCAGATGCGCTTCGGACCGGCCATGACGTTGAGATAGTAAAGGTCGTAGCCGTGGCAGGCAGCACAGGGGTGGTAGCCCTTCGGAACCAGGGTCACGTCGCCGTCTTCCAGCACCATCACCTCGTCCAGCGATCGGTCGTCGGTATAGACGCGCTGGAAGCCGAAGCCTTGCGGCGGGTTCAGGCGGTGGTAATAGGTCTCTTCGAGGAAGCTTTCGTTCGGCAGGTTGTCCTGGTCGTGCTTGTGCGGCGGATAGGAAGAGGTATGACCGCCCGGCGTGATGACTTCGACGACCAGCAAAGAATGCGCCGAACTGTCGTTCTCCGGCATGATGTTGTTGACGTAGCGGACATTCGTGCCCTTGCCGCGCGTGAGCGCGGGATGCGTGCCCGGCGGAATGGCCTTCGCCTCGTAGGTGCCGCCGCCCGGTGCCGAGCAGACGGCGAGTTCCAGATCGGTCTCGGCCGTCACCGACCAGGTCGATTCCATCGGGATATAAAGCGCATGCGGGCTGCCCTCGAATGGGCTCATGCGTTCGCCGAGCGTCCCGAAATCCTTTGTGCCGGCCTTCGCCTTGCCCTTGCCACTCACCCAGACGAGGCAGACCTCGCGGTCGGCGGTCTCGCCGGATGCAGTTTCGCCCGGCTTCAGCCGGTGGAGGTCGAAGCCCACATAGGTCCAGCCGGCATTCTCCGGCGTGACATGGGTGACGCAGCCGTTCGTGCCGTTCGGCTTGACCTTGAGATTGGGCATGGTGGTTTCTCCTTGTAAGCTCAGGGCAGGGGCCCTCATCCGGCTGTCGCCACATTCTCGCCTAAGGGCTGAATCGATATGCCGCGCCGCAGCGTTGTTCTCTCTCCCCGGTGGGAAGAGTGCCAGAAGGGCAAATGAGCGGGAGCGTGGCTCCGGCTATCCAATCAACCCTTGTCCAATCCAGCTTCCTTCGCAAGACTCTTCAGTGCCTTCAGCCCCATCGACTGATACTCGAACGGATTGCGCTTGAGCGGGTCCTGCTCGGCTTCGATAACCAGCCAGCCCTCGTAACCGTGTTCGGCGGCGACCTTGAGGACCGGTAGGAAATCGACGCCGCCCTCCTTGTCGCCGGGAACCGTAAAGACGCCGCGGCGCACGCCTTCGAGGAAGGAGAGTTTGTCAGCCTCGACCTGGTTGCGGATTACCGGGCGAACGTTCTTCGCGTGGATATGGCGCACGCGATGCATGTACTTCTTGGCGACTTCCACCGGATCTGTGCCGCCGAACCAGGCGTGTCCCGTGTCGAGCAGCAGCTTCGTTGCCGGGCCGGTATTTTCCATCAGCTTGTCGATCTCGGCACCTGTCTGCACGACCGTGCCCATATGGTGATGATAGACGAGATCGATGCCCTGAGCAGCACAATATTGGGCGATTGCCTCTATATCGGCGCCGAACTTCTCCCACTGATCGTCGGCGAGAACCGGCTTGTCGACAAGAGCCTTGCTGTCGTTGCCGTGGATGGCGTTCGACGTTTCGCAGACGATGCACACTTTGCAATCATTGGCCTTGAGCATGTCGAGATGCGGCTGGATCGCTTGTCTTTCGTCCTCAACGCCGTGGTCGAGGAGGTTCAGCGAGTGCCAGCCGGATACGAATACGAGTTTGTGCGCGGCGAGCACTCTTTTCAGTTCGTGGCCGTCGGACGGCATCTTGTGGCCCTTCTCGATGCCATCGAATCCGATCTTCTCGCAATCGCTGAGGCAGTCCTCGAGCGTCAAATGGGCGCCGATCGTGCGGTCGTCGTCATTGCTCCAGGCGATGGGGTTGGTCCCGTAGCGGATCATCATTGTCTCCGGATATCGTGATTTAGCGTTGATGCTTGCGCGCTTCGACATAGCTCTTGCGCGCCTTGTTGACCTGTTCGCGCGGGCTCACCTCGGGAACGGCGACATCCCACCAGTGACCGCCGGCTTGTGTCGTGATCAGCGGGTCGGTATCGATGACGAAGACCGAGGTACGGTCGTTCTCCTTCGAATCGGCAATCGCCCTCTCCAGTTCGGCAATCGAAGAAACCTTGACCGCGATGGCGCCCATGCTCTCGGCATGCGCCCGAAAGTCGATCTCCGGCGTTACCTGGTGGTAGGAGTCCTTCAGCAGGTTGTTGAAGTTCGCACCGCCCGTTTCCATCTGTAGGCGGTTGATGCAGCCGTAGCCGCGATTGTCGAGCAGGACCACGTTCACCTTGACGCCCATCATCACCGAGGTTGCGAGCTCGGAGTTCAGCATCATGTAGGAGCCGTCACCGACGAGGACGAAAACCTCCTTGTCCGGGTTCGCCATCTTTGCGCCGAGTCCGCCGGCGATTTCGTAGCCCATGCAGGAGAAGCCGTATTCCATGTGGTAGCTGCCAGGGGCTGTTGCCGGCCACAGCTTGTGCATCTCGCCCGGCAGGCCGCCAGCGGCGCAAAGACCGATCGCCTTTTCCAGTTCGATCGAGCGTGTCACCGCGCCGATCACTTGCGCATCCGAGGGGAGGGCGACGTTGCTGGAAGCCATCGCCTTGTTGGCGGCATCCATCCAGACGTTCTTTTCCTGCATTGCTCTTTGCGCGAGTGCCGCCGGTGCCTTCCAGCCGCCAAGCCCTTTCGACAGCGCTTTCAGGCCTTCGCGGGCGTCGGCGACAAGCGGCTGAGCGTCATGCTTGTAGGCATCGTAGGCGGCGATGTTGAGGCCAAGCATCTTCAGCTTGTCGTTCTTGAACAGCGCCCAGGAGCCGGTCGTGAAGTCCTGGCAGCGCGTGCCGACGGCGATGATGAGGTCGGTTTCTTCGGCAATGGCGTTGGCAGCCGAAGTGCCCGTGACGCCGACGGAGCCGAGCGCCAGAGGGTGGCGCTCGTCGATCGAGGATTTGCCGGCCTGGCTGACGACGACGGGAATGCCGTGGGCCTCGGCGAAGGCTTCAAGTTCCTGCGTCGCCTGGGAATAGAGAACGCCCCCGCCGGAGATGATCACCGGCCTTTCGGCTGATTTGACGAGCGTGATCGCAGAGGCAAGTTCATCGGCGTCCGGCTGCGGACGGCGGATCGTCCAGACCTTTTCTTCGAAGAGGCTCTCCGGATAGTCGAAGGCTTCCGCCTGGACGTCCTGGCAGAGCGAGAGCGTAACCGGGCCGCAATCCAGCGGATCGGTCAAGACCTGCATGGCGCGCTTCAGCGCTGTGATGATCTGCTCGGGGCGGGTAATGCGGTCGAAATAGCGCGAGACCGCGCGAAAGGCATCGTTGGCCGATACCGTGCCGTCGCCCCAGTCCTCGATCTGCTGCAGCACCGGATCTGGCGCGCGGTTGGCGAAGACATCGCCCGGCAGGAAGAGCACCGGGATGCGGTTGACATGTGCGACACCGGCCGCCGTCACCATATTCAGTGCGCCGGGGCCGATCGAAGTCGTGCATGCCATGAACCGCTGGCGGAAGCTTGCCTTTGCATAGGCGATCGCCGCGTGCGCCATGCCCTGTTCGTTATGGGCGCGATAGGTCGGCAGCTCGCCGCGCACCTGATAGAGCGCTTCGCCGATGCCGGCGACATTGCCATGGCCGAAGATCGCCCAAACGCCACCGAAGATCGGCACCTTTTTGCCGTCGACGACGCTCATCTGCTTCTTCAGGAAATGCGCAACAGCCTGCGCCATCGTCAATCGGATCGTCTTGCCCATCGGGCACCTCCCAAATGCTCTTAATTAATGCAGGCCGCGGGTTTTCAACCAGGCCTCGGTCAGTCGGCGGAAGCGTCCGGCCATATCGGCGATCGCTTCCTCGTCATCCATGTTGCCGGAGAGCCAGGCGCGCGCTGCGTCGGCAAATATGGTGCGCCCGACGGCAAAGCCTTTTACCGAGGGGGCGGCAAGCGTTGCCTCGAAGCCCTTCACGAGCTCTTCGGCCGGCGCCTCCAGCCCGAGCAGCACGATACCGCGGCACCACGGATCGTTCCTGGCGATCACGGCGTCGATCTTCCTCCAGGCAGACGTCGAAGCCTGCGGCTCCAGCTTCCACCAGTCCGGCTTGATACCGAGCGCGTAAAGCTCTTCCATCGCCGTCGAGATCGTGTCGTCGCCCAGCGGGCCATTCTTGCTGGCGATGATTTCCACCAGCAGTTCGCGGCCGACCTTGCGGGCAGCCTCAAAGAGTGTGCGCAGCTTCTCCTGCTGCTCGCCCTTTAGATCAGCCGCATCGTCTGGATGATAAAAGCACAGGCACTTGATGCAGTGGTCGAGCGGCCATTCGACAAGCTGCGAGCCGATATCCTGGCTGAACTCGAAGCGCAGTGGCTTGGAACCTGGCAATTCGACCGGCCGGCCGATCCAGGAAAAATTCTTGCTCGCCGCATCGAAGAAGGCGTCACGGCCGAACCGCTCGTCGATCAGCATACCGTAGCCGTCGCGGCCGCCGGCAACGCGCGCTGCCGCTTCGACGGCCAACCGCTTGAAGGCGACGATCTTCTTGTAGTCGACGCCCAACTCGTCGCAAACGCTGGTGAGTTGCGACCGATGGTCGATCGCAAGTGCCATCAGCAGCGGAATATCGCCCTTTCGAGTCGAAGCCCAGTGAATGTGGTTGATCGCCTCGTCCTTGCGTAGCGCACGGTGCTCGCTACCGTTCTTCAGGAAGAAATCGAGCTCTGCCCAGGTTGGATATTCCGGCGAGCAGAGCAGGCGGGAGACGGCGAAGGCACCGCATGCGTTGGCCCAGGTGGCGCAGGTCTTCAGCGGCTCGTCCTTCAGCCAGCCGCGCAGGAAACCGGACATGAAGGCGTCGCCGGCGCCGAGCACGTTGAAGACCTCGATGGGGAAGCCCTGGCCGATGATGCCTGTTTCCAGATCGTCGGCAATCGGTCCGTCGTAGACGATGCAGCCCATCGCGCCACGCTTCAGCACGATCGTTGCCGGCGAGAGGCGGCGGATTTCCTTGAGCGCGCCGAGCACGTCATCCGCGCCGGAGGCGATCAGGATTTCCTCCTCTGTGCCGACAATGAGGTCGCAATCGGGCAGCGTCTCCTTCATCTTGGAAGAGACGCGGTCGGACTTCACATAGCGCTCGAAGCCTTCGGCATGGCCGGCAAGTCCCCAGAGATTCGGCCGGTAGTCGATGTCGAAGATCACCTTGCGGCCATTCGCCTTGGCGATCCGGATCGCCTTTCGCTGCGCAGCCTCGGTGTTCGGTCGCGAGAAATGTGTGCCGGAAACGAGAACGGCGCGTGACGACCGGATGAAATCCTCGTCGATATCGCCTTCGTCGAGCGCCATGTCGGCGCAGTCCGAGCGATAGAAGATCATCGGCGAAACGCCCTCGGCCTCCACCGCAAGCAAAACGAGTGCCGTCAGCCGCTCGATGTCTGTCCGGATACCCTTAGTCTCCACACCTTCGCGCGCTGACTGCTCGATGATGAAGCGGCCCATCTGTTCGTTGCCGACGCGGGTGATCAGGGCGGACTTGAGGCCGAGGCGCGCCGTGCCGATGGCGATATTGGCCGGGCAGCCGCCGACGGATTTGGCGAACGATCCGATGTCTTCCAGCCGCGAACCGATCTGCTGGCCGTAAAGATCGACGGAAGAGCGGCCGATGGTGATTACATCAAGATACGGCTCGGGCTGCAGACCCGGATTGAATTGTGCCATGATGTCCTCCCGCTAGATTACTGCAGGACCCTGCCGCCTGCTGATTTTGAATAATGAAACATCGGTTCCGAGTTTTTGTCAATTCGGAATGTTTATTCCATTTTTTCTTTTGCGGTTTTGGGATGGTGAAGTTTGCGCCGGCGCTCGGCGATCGCCACCGGCAGCGCCATGACCAGCGCCATGGAGGCCGAGAGCGAGCGGAAGCCGGCAAAGTCAGCTTCGGCAACCTCAAACCAGCAGGCGGCGCGGGCCGCAAGCGGCGAGAAAGCCGAATCGGTGATCGCCACGACCGGCACGCCGCGGTCGGCCAACCCTTCGGCCTGGCTGAGGCTGTCGGCAGCATAGGGCGAAAAGCTGGCGGCGATCGCCGCATCCTTCGGCGTTGCGAATTGCACCATCTCCGGATCGACCCCATTCGGCGAAGCGACGATCTGGTGGCGGATCCCGAGTTTCGAAAGGGCATAGGCCATGTGTGCCGTGAGCGGATAGGAGCGGCGTTTCGCTATAAGATATATGGTGTCGGCCGCCGCCAGGATGTCGACGGCCCTGGTGAAGGTTTCCGTCTCGACGCTCGCCGCCATGCGGTTGATCGATTGGATAGCTGCGGCGATGAAACCGGAAAGCAGGTTGGCATCTTCGTCACCTTCGGATTGCTCCAGCGTGACGAGGCGCTCCTCGTAGCTCAGCGTCCGGTCCCGCAGCCGCTCGCGGAAAATACTTTGGAGATCGGAGAAGCCCTCATAGCCGAGGTGGCGCGCGAGCCGCACCAGCGTCGACGGCTGGACGTGCGAAGCCGCCGCGATGCTCGCCGTCGTGCCGAAGGCGATCTCGTCGGGATGGCCGAGCGCAAAGGCGGCGACCTGGGCCAGCCGCTTCGGCATGCTTGCCTTGCGTTCTATGATCGTGCTGCGCAGGCTTTCGAAATCGCGAGGCACGCGCACAAGTCTCTTGGTGTCGTTATCCATGCGGGCGGTCCATCGGATGAAACAAATATTCCATATTTGAAAAGCATAAATGATTTCGCTTTTCGATCCTAACTGTTTTTAATCCACTGGAATCGAAGGTTTTTGAACATGTTCGACGTCAACTGACGCAAATGAGGCGGTCGTATCGTCTTGTCAAAACGGTCCAGATATTCCAAAAATCATGACGGACATGGAGGAGAGGACGGAAAATGAAGCCACTCGGCATCGGTTTGATCGGCACCGGATATATGGGCAAGTGCCACGCGCTGGCCTGGAATGCGGTGAAGACCGTCTTTGGTGACGTCGAGCGTCCAAGGCTCGTGCATCTCGCCGAAGCCAACGCAGACCTGGCGAATTCGCGCGCCGCCGAATTCGGTTTCGAAAAGGCGACGGCCGACTGGAAAGTGCTGATCGCCGACCCGGAAATCGATGTCGTCTCGGTTACCACACCCAACCAGTTCCATGCCGAAATGGCGATTGCGGCGCTCGAGGCCGGAAAACATGTGTGGTGCGAAAAGCCAATGGCTCCCGCCTATGCCGATGCCGAGCACATGGTGAAAACGGCGAGGGCTTCCGGCAAGGTGGCCGTTCTCGGATACAACTATATCCAGAACCCGGTCATGCGGCACATCAAGACGCTGATCGGCGAGGGTGCGATCGGCGCCGTCAACCACATCCGCGTCGAGATGGATGAGGATTTCATGGCCGATCCGGACGGCCTCTTCTATTGGAAGAGCGAATTGTCTTCCGGTTACGGCGCGCTTGACGACTTCGCCGTGCATCCGCTCTCGCTGCTGTGGTATCTCTTCGGTCACGTCGAAGCGGTTATTGCCGACATGGTGAAACCTTATGCCGACCGCCCGCTCAAGGAAGGCGGTCGCCGTGCGGTCGAAAATCACGATGGCGCAAACGTGCTGATGCGTCTTGGCGGCGGCATCTCCGCCGTACTGATGGCAAACCGTGCCGCCTGGGGGCGCAAGGGCCGCATCGCAATGCAGATTTTTGGATCGAAAGGATCGATCGCCTATGATCAGGAACGCATGAACGAATTCGAGCTCTATCGGGCCGAAGGCCGCAGCACGGAGCAGGGCTTCCGCAAGATCCTCGCAGCGCCCGCCCACCGGCCTTACGACCGCTTCATTCCAGCCCCCGGCCATGGCCTTGGCTTCAACGACCTGAAGATCATCGAATGCCGCGAGCTGATCGGCGCCATTTCCGGTCAGCCGTCGTCCTTGGTCACGTTCGAAGACGGTCTCAGGATAGAGAGGTCGGTGCATGCCATGGCACAGTCCTTCCACGAGCGCCGCTGGATCGAGATCGGCTGACGGGCAAGATCGCTTCCTGTTGACGGCGCCAAGGGCGGGGGCTACGTCTCGCCTTCATAACAACACTGCTTCTGGGAGTGGGATCGTGACGGACAGACTGGTAATCATCGGTGCGGGGCAGGCAGGCTTTGCGATGGCCGCAAAGCTGCGCGCGCTGCACGACACCCGCCCAATCACCATTATCGGGGCCGAGGACGTTCTGCCTTACCAGCGGCCGCCGCTTTCGAAGAAATACCTGCTCGGCGAGATGACCTTCGACCGCCTGCTGTTCCGCCCCGAGCACTGGTACCCGGACAATAATGTCGAAATCCGCCTCGCGACCTGGGTCGAGCAGATCGACCGCGACAAGAAGCAGGTCGCATTGCAGGACGGTTCGATCCTTGACTACGGCACGCTGGCGCTGACAACGGGTTCGACGCCGCGCAGGCTGCCGGCAGCCGTCGGCGGCGACCTTGACGGCGTCTATGTCGCCCGCGACAAGCGCGATGCGGATCTTCTCGCCGATGAGATGCGGCCCGGCCGGCGCGTCCTTATTATAGGCGGCGGTTATATCGGTCTCGAAGCGGCAGCCGTTGCGCGCTACCGCGGCCTCGAAGTGACCGTCATCGAAATGGCCGACCGCATTCTCCAGCGCGTTGCCGCCAAGGAAACCGCCGACATCATCCGCGCGATCCACGAGAGCCATGATGTCGTGATCCGCGAAAGGACCGGGCTTAAGCGTCTCGTCGGCAGGGATGGGCATGTTTGCGGCGCTGAACTCTCTGACGGCTCGATGATCGAGATCGATTTCGCCGTCGTCGGCATCGGCGTCGTGCCGAACGACCAACTGGCAAAGGAAGCCGGTCTTGACGTTGCCAACGGCATTCTCGTCAACGAATTCGCCCGCACTTCCGACCCCTCGATCTTTGCCGCCGGCGATTGCGCCGTACAACCCTGGCAGGATGGGCAGATAAGGCTCGAGTCGGTGCAGAATGCCGTCGACCAGGCTGAAGCCGCCGCTGCGGTCATCGCTGGCGGTCTTTCACCCTATGACCCGAAGCCGTGGTTCTGGTCCGATCAGTATGACGTGAAGCTGCAGATCGCCGGCTTCAACCTCGGCTACGACGAAACCCTTCTGCGCCCCGGCACCCGCGAAGGCGCGCATTCCATCTGGTATTTCAGGAGCGGCCAGTTCATCGCCGTCGACGCGATCAATGATGCAAAGGCCTATGTGACGGGCAAGAAGCTGCTGGAAACAGGAATCAATCCCGACAAGGCCGTGCTGGCAGACGCGGCGGCCGATCTCAAGCAGTTGCTGGCTTGAGATCACGGCATTGTTTTCTCCCGGGTGGAAGCTGAAAAAGCGCTTGCTTCACCTGCGGAATGACTCTATCAGGGCTCCCACCGGAGAGGTGGCCGAGTGGTCGAAGGCGCTCCCCTGCTAAGGGAGTATACGTCAAAAGCGTATCGAGGGTTCGAATCCCTTCCTCTCCGCCACCAAGCAATTGTGTCCATACCGAAGACATAGGTAACAGAACGTACCTAACACATGGGTGACAACCTCGTGCCGAACGGGTTGTCGATGGTTTGCAAAGTCCTCTGTTCCAGGTCGATATATCCCAGATCATAGTGCATGAAGCTGACGAGCCAAATGCCGTCGTCGACTTCCTTGATTCCAAGCTTCTGTCCGGCCAGTACGGTGGAGATGTTGATCTTCTTGCGATAGATGCAGAGGCGGCCGCAATTGGTGACGAGCGCCTCCCTATCGTGGAAGGGATAGTCGATCTCCGGCAGGCCCCGATAGGGGCGTGACGATGCGACAAAGAGATCTGCCGGCACCTTCATGTCCAACGCCTCGTGCGGCCGCTCCTCATTGAATTCGCTGACGAATGCATCAAAGCGGGCCTGCTGCTGCAGAGTGTTCCTGCCAGGTGGCCTCGTCGCCTCCTTCTTCAGCGTCAGGTGCATGCGCTGATGGGCTCCTGCGGGATTGCCGAGCCTCAGCCGCCACACCGACAGTTTTAGACAGATTGTGGAGCCCGTTTGGGCTGGCGAAAGGCAAGCCGTTGTCGCTGCGCATCGCCGCCGGCAAACCAGGGCATCCAGCCGAGCATGAGCCGCGTCGATAATCCTACGATGATGCGAAGGCCAAAAAATCCATGAGGACCCTGAAGCAGGAGGAGGTGGATGGTCAGGCGTATCGCGGCCTGGACCATGAACGGACCAGGATCGGCGAATTCTCCGAGGCGGTCTGCAACAGGCAGCGCCTGGCCCTCGACTATCTCGCGCCGGAGCTTACGGAACCGGTCTCATCAACTAGGGCCAGAGACACCAAATGCAATTCACAGCCGGGATAACTGTTACTGACTGCTGTCTCACCAAAGGGCGGGGCCTATCAAGTGTCCTTCAGAAAACGTCACCCATCTCAGGTCGGGCAGAAAAATCTCGAAAATCGGTTCGGTCTGCTCTTGGCCAAAACGCGTCCCGTGTAATCGAATCTCTCCGGGCCAGAATCGCCTGAGGAGAATCAATCCTCATCCGAAAGTGATTCCTGCAGAGGGGCATCGTCCATTCGGGTGTTCCTTCATCCACGGCCGCACTGCGGGGCCGTCATAAAGTCCGCCGAATCTGGCTGGAAGTTGGTATCAATGCGGCACAGGATGGGTCGCGCAATAGGCGCGAGGCGGTGCTAAACCCCTGCAAAACCGGCAGTTTCTTAACAAACCATAAAGAAATGCGGCGGCGTCTGCCCAACTTGTGGCCTTTCAGCAACAGGACGCCGGTAAGGCTGATGCAAATACCACAAAGGAGTAAGTTGGTGATTGCGTGACAGGCGCGGTCTTGTATTTTCAACCTCGGAAGCGAGGGCGGTTGATCGTCCGACTTCTTGAAACATGGGGATGGGGCAGGGAACGCTGCTCAAGGCGAAAAATCCCAGACCCGATCGAAACTTTGAATTGGAGGTCACTATGAACATCAAGAGCCTTCTTCTCGGCTCCGCTGCTGCTCTCGCAGTAGTTTCCGGTGCTCAGGCCGCTGACGCTATCGTCGCTGCTGAGCCGGAACCGGTTGAATACGTTCGCGTCTGCGACGCTTACGGCACCGGCTACTTCTACATCCCGGGCACGGAAACCTGCCTGAAGATCGAAGGCTACATCCGCTTCCAGGTTGATTGGTCTGCTGGTGACATCGCTGACAACGGCGGCGGTGAAGACTGGTCGGCCCGTACCCGCGGTCAGGTTGCCTTCACGGCGAAGAGCGACACTGAATACGGTCCGCTCACCGGCGTTATCGTTTACCAGGCGAACTTCCGCCCGAACGGTGTTGCCAACAGCCAGGACGATCAGAACGACACGGTAATCGACGAAGCCTACATCGATATCGCAGGCTTCCGCGTTGGTAAGTTCGTCAACTGGTGGGATAACGACTTCTCCGGTGAAACGGAAGTCATCAACAACAACACCAACTTCAACGCGATCCGTTACCAGTACGACTCTGGCGACTTCTACGCCGGTATCGCTGTTGAAGAGCTGACCCGTACCGGTCTGGGTAACGACAACGGTGGCAACAACGTCGGTATCGACGCTGCTGTCGGCGGCAAGTTCGGCGCCATCAGCTGGGAACTTCTCGCTGGCTACGACCTCGACCGCGCCGACGGTGCTGTCCGCGGCATCATCTACGCAGACATCGGCCCGGGCACCTTCGGTCTCGCCGGCGTATATGCCAGCGGCCCGAGCGACTACTACGACAACGGCGAATGGGCGATCGCTGCTCAGTACGCTGTCAAGGCAACTGACAAGTTCACCATCACCCCGGCTGTTCAGTACACCGACAACATCGACATCGACGCCGATGAAGATTTCGACGGTGGCAGCGAATGGCGCGCTGGCGTTACGCTCGACTATGAAATCGTCGAGAACCTGACGACGAAGGTGACCGTTAACTACATCAGCCAGGACCACGACAACGGCGATGAAGACGAAGACGGCGTAACGGGCTTCTTCCGCCTGCAGCGTTCGTTCTAATCTAGTCTGATCTGACTTCGGTCAAATCGTGAAGCCCGGCTTTCGAGCCGGGCTTTTGCTTTGCAGGTGTCTGCTTCCGGCGGTACCGGGACGGACCTTTAGAGGTCGCGGAAAAAGCGACGGAGTACCTGCGCCACATCCTGGAGATGCAGCAGTGGCGCATGTCCTTGACGTTTTGCCGTGAACTGCCGTGCTGCCGGGTGCCGCCGCAGCATCTCTTCGACCGTTGCCTTTGACAGCAGTTTTGAATTCTCGCCGCGGATGACGAGCAGCGGTATGTCCGCCATTGCGTCGAACTGCTTCCAAAGATCCGGCAGCAGCGTGCTGAAATCGGCAGCGATCACTGCCTCGGCGATGGCCGGATCGATATCCGCGACCAATCCATCATCAGTCTTGCGATAGATCGCATGGGCCATGGCGCGCCAATCGTCGACGGAAAGAGCAGGAAATTCCGCCTCGTGCAGTTCGCGAAGCAATCCGGCCGCATCGTCCCAGTCACGCGGCTTTCGCGGATTCGCGAGATAGGCTTGAATATGGCGAAGCCCCTCCGGTTCGAGCACCGGGCCGACATCGTTGAGCACGACGGATGCCAGCAGTTCCGGCTTCATTTCGGCGATGAGATGCAGGAGAAGCCCGCCACGTGAGGTTCCGATGAAGGCGGCTTGCGTGATGTTGAAGGCGGCGCAGGCGGTCAGAACGTCGTTTGCTTCCACGCCGAGATTGTAATTCTGCTTGCTGTGGTCCCACGCCGAGCGGCCTCGTCCCCGATAGTCGATCGCAATCACGCGTCTGGGGCGCTCCCGGTCCTTCGAAAGGATCAGCGCAAGCTGATGAAAATCGCGGGAATTGCGTGTCAGGCCGGGCAGGCAGATCACCGGCGCGGCGCCGGATGCGGAGGGATTTCCGGCCCCATAATCACGGGCGTAGAGCTTGAGCCCGTCGACCGACTGGTATGTCTTGTCCTCGAAGCCTTCAGTGGTGTTCAAAAACATTGCGATTTCCCAGTTGCGGTCAGGAAATCTAGCCTGCTTCAGCGTCAAAGCAAATCGCTCAGGATGACGATCGCCCGCCGATCAGGTCGCGCTCGATATCCGGCGCCTGCCCGAGCCTTGCCTTGTAGACCTCGTAATTCTCCATCACGCGCTGGACATAGTTGCGTGTTTCCGGAAAGGGGATGCGCTCGATCCAGTCGACGATTTCATTGATGGATTTGCCGCGCGGGTCGCCGTAGCGGCTGATCCATTCGGGCACGCGCTTCGGCCCGGCATTGTAAGCGATAAAGGTCAAGATGTAGGAGCCGCCGAAGGCGTTGATCTGTTCGCCGAGATAATGCGCGCCGAGCGTGGCATTGTAGCCGGCGTCGCCTGTCAGCTTGTCGGCCGAATAGGTGATGTTGTGGCGCTTGGCGACTGCCTTGGCGGTCCCGGGCAAGAGTTGCAGTAGGCCACGGGCGTTTGCGGACGAGACGGCGGCGGGGTTGAAAGCGCTTTCCTGCCTTGCGATGGCATAGGCGAGCGCTTTGCCCGAGCCGGAGATATTCGCGTTCGAGGGAATGACGCCGACAGGAAAGGCCAGCGCCGCGACGTCCATCCCGCGCCCATAGGCGATCTTGCCGACCTGCAGCGACAGGTGATGGTTGCCGGAGCCTTCCGCCTGCGCCGCCAGGATGGCAAGTTCGCCGGCGCTTTGAAGCTGCTCGGCGAGCGCCAGGTAAAGACTTGCCGCACGCCAGCCATGACCCGCAGCCTCAAGGCGCGAAATCGCCTGAACGGCTTCGCGTGACTGCAGGCTCTGCCGGTCTTTGCTTGTGGGCGACGGATAGGAGACATTGAGTGTCTTTCGCCCCAGCCGCTCTGCTGCGAGCTGACCGTAGAAAGTACTCGGGAAGTTTGCTGCTTTTGCGTAGAATTCGCCGGACTTGCCCGCCCCACCGGCTTCTGCGGCACGGCCCAGCCAATACCAGGCCCGCGAAACGGAAATCGGACCGTTCGAAACCTGAAGAATCTTGCGGAAATGCGCTTCGGCCGTCGCCGGATCCTGCAGCCCGCGCAACGCATACCAGCCGGCATGGAATTCGGCTTCGACAATATCTGCCGGGTTCGTCGCGACGTGATTTTCGACCACGCGGTAGGCGGCCTTGAATTGGCCCTGGTCGACAAGACCGCGGCTGACGATGCGCTGCTCGTTCCACCATTCGCCGGAATTCACCAGTTCATCGCGCGCTGAAGGTACTTGCGCCAGAAGCTTGGCGGCTTCGGCATATTTGTCCTGCTTGCGCAAATATTCGATGCGGGCAAAAAGATAGCCCGGATCATTCGACCATTTGCCATCGACTGCATTCAGGAGTGCCCCGGCATTGGCCGCCTTGCTCGCAACAGCCGACCACGCCTTGTAGAGGGACTGCGCCTGGCCCATCTCACCAAAGCGCTTGGCCTGCGCCGTCCGGCCCCGATACATCAGATATTCCATGCGCGCCTTGTGGTCGGCGGCGCCGAGAAGTGCTGAGAACTCCGAGAGCACCTTGTCTTCGGTCTCCGTGTCGAGTGCTTCGCTGCGCCAGATCTTGCGGATATGTTTTGCCGCCTGTGTCTGTCTGCCGGCAGAGACCAGCGCTCGAGAAAGGATCATTGCGCCGGGGGTCGTTTCCGGTGCGGTGTCGCCGAAAGCCGCGAGAATCGCAGCCGGGTCCGGATTTTCGTCGTAGAGCGCCCGCTCGGAATAAGCGCGCAGCTTGGAAAGTCCCGGCCAGCCTTTGAGTTCCTGAGCCGCGCCTGCAATTTCATAGGAAGGCACGCCCTTGATGCCGGAAACGGCGATCGCCCATGTCAGGACATGCCGGTCGAGCGTGCCATTGCCCATGCCGTTGCGGATCGAGATGGCCTGCTGTGGATTCTTGCTGGAAAGCGCGTCTAGCCCAGCCTTCAGGTTTGCGCTCACGGGCGCGACCGTCGTGCTGCGCGGGATGGCGCCGGTCATGATCGACTCAGGTGCCGAGGTTTGCGGCACAAAGCCGATTGGCTTCAGCTCCGCTACCGGAGTGCGCCCGTCAGGCAGCGGCGAGGCGGCGCTGCTCCACGCGGCGGCCGCAAGACCGAAGGTGGAGAAGATCAACACAGCTCTTTTCATCCGGTATACTCGCCAGGAAAATATGCCTCGAGTTTCGCCACAGGCCTCTTAATGAAACCTTACCGAAACCAGTAAAATTCGTTCACATTTGATGTCGGAATTTGCCCTAAACCGATCCATGCGCGCTTGTCGCGGCGATTTCGCCGCTTTATGGTGCGCAACCTATATTCAAGGAATGCGGCTGAAGCGTGGATATCGGCCGTGAGGAGTTGCGCATGTTCAAGGGATCCATTCCCGCCCTCGTCACCCCCTTCACTGATGCCGGACTGGTTGATGAAGCGTCCTTCGCTTCCCATGTGGACTGGCAGATCACGGAAGGCAGCAGTGGTCTCGTCCCTGTCGGCACGACGGGCGAGTCACCGACGCTGTCGCATGGCGAGCACAAACGTGTCGTGGAAATCTGCATCGAAGCGGCGGCCGGGCGGGTACCGGTCATGGCAGGCGCCGGCTCGAACAATACGCGCGAGGCGATCGAGCTTGCCCAGCATGCCGAAAAGGCGGGCGCAGATGCCGTGCTCGTCGTAACGCCCTATTACAACAAGCCGACCCAGAAGGGTCTGATCGCGCATTTTTCGGCCATCGCCGAGGCCGTCAGGATACCGATCTACATCTACAACATTCCCGGCCGCTCGGTGATCGACATGACGCCGGAAACGATGGGCGCGCTTGCCAAGGCGCATTCCAACATCGTCGGCGTCAAGGATGCAACCGGCAAGATCGAGCGCGTTTCCGAACAGCGTATCACCTGCGGCAAGGATTTCCGCCAGCTCTCGGGCGAGGACGCAACGGCACTCGGCTTCAACGCCCATGGAGGCGTTGGCTGCATTTCGGTAACGGCCAATGTCGCGCCGCGTCTCTGTGCCGAATTCCAGGCGGCAACGCTTGCCGGTGACTACAACAAGGCGCTCGAATATCAGGACCGCCTGATGCCGCTGCACAAGGCAATCTTCCTGGAGCCCGGCCTCTGCGGCGCGAAATACGGCCTTTCCAGGCTCGAACGCATGAGGCGCAACGTGCGCTCGCCGCTGCTCTCCACACTGGAGCCGGCGACAGAAGCGGCAATCGATGCCGCGATGCGTCATGCCGGGCTGCTGAACTGAGCGGAGCTGGAAGTCGGGGCTGCGTCCGCCTTCACAAGTTTCGGCTGTTCTCCTACATATGGGCGTAATGAGGGCGCGTGGTTTTGCGCGCCCGCAAGGATTGGATTGAGTCATGGCCCCCAAAGGCAGCCAGCGTATCGTGAAGAAGGTCGTGGCCGAAAACCGCAAGGCCCGCTTCAACTACGAAATCATCGATACATATGAGGCCGGGCTCGTTCTGATGGGCACCGAAGTCAAGTCCTTGCGCGAGGGCAAGGCCAATATCGCTGAATCCTATGCTTCGGATGAAGGCGGCGAGATTTGGCTCATTAATTCCTACCTGCCGGAATATCTGCAGGCCAACCGCTTCAACCACGAGCCGCGCCGCCGCCGCAAGCTGCTCTTGTCGAGCCGCGAGATCAACAGACTGCGTGCCGGCATCAATCGCGAAGGCATGACGCTGATCCCGTTGAAAATCTATTTCAACGACCGCGGCCGGGCGAAGATGGAACTGGCGCTGGCCAAGGGCAAGAAGCTGCACGACAAGCGCGAGTCTGAGAAGGAGCGCGATTGGAACAGGCAGAAGAGCCGCCTGCTGAAGGACAATGGTTAAGCGATGCGAAGGCTGAAGATTTCCGTAGCGTCGCAAGTCTTCGTGGCGAAGCTGGAGGTGGAAAAGGCTCCGAGAACCTGCGCGGCGTTCACGTCGCTGCTGCCCTTTCGAAATCAGACCATCCATTCGCGATGGAGCGGAGAGGCGATCTGGGTACCACTCGGCGATCATCAGTTCGGAGTGGATTTCGAAAATCACACCTGCCATCCGTCGCGCGGCGATATCCTGCTTTATCCGGGCGGGTACAGCGAGACAGAACTGCTCTTTGCCTATGGCAGCTCCTCATTTGCGAGCAAGATGGGCGCTCTTGCCGGCAATCATTTCCTGACGGTCGTCGAAGGCCGCGAACAGCTCGATGACATGGGCAAACTGGTACTGTGGAAAGGCGCCCAGCCGATACTGTTTGAGGCTTTGGATTGAGAATTACTCCTCGAAGTCGCTCGCCGGGGCGATCTCGACGGGCTTCTGCGGGCGTTCGGACGGGTCGCGGCCGATCTCGCTTTTCAGCGACAGCAGATCGATGAAGTGATCCGCTTGGCGGCGCAGGTCGTCGGCGATCATCGGCGGCTGCGTCGCCATCGTGGAGATGATCGACACCTTACGGCCCTTGCGCTGAAGGGCTTCCACCAGGGTGGTAAAATCTCCGTCGCCGGAAAAGATGACGAGGTGGTCGACGGTTTCGGATTGCTCCATGGCGTCGATCGCCAGTTCGATGTCCATGTTGCCCTTGATCTTCCGGCGGCCCATGGAGTCGGTGAATTCCTTGGCAGGCTTGGTGACGACCTTGTATCCGTTGTAGTCGAGCCAGTCGATCAGCGGACGGATGGAGGAATATTCCTGATCCTCGATCAGCGCGGTGTAATAGTAAGCGCGCAGCAAGTATCCGCGTTTCTGAAACGCTTTCAATAGTTTGCGATAATCGATATCAAAGCCGAGACTCTTGGATGCAGCGTAGAGGTTGGCGCCGTCTATGAAGAGTGCAATCTTTTCGCGTGGGTCGAACATCGCTTGCCAATCCAATTAGAGTAATCCAAATCTTCTTCGGTCAAAATTCCATAAAAACAATGGCTTAACTAGCGAAGAAAGAATAATTCTTAATTTATGAATTATTCATATAAAGGAGATTTAGGGCACGATTCGGCATATTCCAAGCAACTAACGGTGGAATTGTCACATTCGCTCGAAAATTTTAGCAGGTCGGCCCATAAACGGCGGGGCCGCGCACGAAAAACTTGAATTCGCCTGCTTTTAATTGTATCGGGCGTTCTAATCCCGAAATCACGACCGTAAAGGACAGGCAATGGCCCGTGTCACAGTTGAAGATTGCATCGACAAAGTTGAGAACCGCTTCGAGCTGGTTCTGCTTGCCAGCCACCGCGCCCGGCTGATTTCCCAGGGTGCCTCGATCACCATCGATCGCGACAACGACAAGAACCCCGTCGTGGCGCTGCGCGAAATCGCCGATGAAACGCTGTCTCCCGACGATCTGAAGGAAGACCTCATCCACTCGCTGCAGAAGCATGTCGAAGTCGACGAGCCCGAACCGGATCCGGCAAGCCTCATTGCCGCTGGTGGCGTTGCGGCTGCGGAAGGCGAGGAGCAGGACGATCAGCCCGAGACGATCACTTTCGACCAGATGTCGGAAGAAGAGCTTTTGGCGGGTATCGAAGGTCTCGTGCCTCCGGAAAAGAGCGACGACTACTGATACGTCGCGAGACGATTACCAATCGTCAATCTTGCGCCTTTATTGCTAAGGCATATTATTACCAGTGCGTGCGCCAATCGGTGATTGGCGCGCTTTTGTTTTTATTGGAGTAGTCCCGGGATGATGCGGCAGTACGAGCTCGTGGAGCGGGTGCAAAAATACAAGCCCGACGCCAATGAAGCTCTGCTGAACAAAGCCTATGTCTATGCCATGCAGAAGCACGGACAGCAGAAGCGTGCCAGCGGTGATCCCTATATCTCCCATCCGCTCGAAGTCGCCGCGATTCTGACAGACATGCATCTCGACGAGTCGACGATTGCCGTTGCTCTGCTGCATGATACGATCGAGGATACGACGGCGACACGCGCCGAGATCGACGAGCTCTTCGGCGAGGATATCGGTCGGCTGGTCGAGGGCCTGACGAAGATCAAAAAGCTCGATCTCGTCACCAAGAAGGCCAAGCAGGCGGAGAACCTGCGCAAGCTGCTGCTTGCGATCTCCGACGATGTGCGCGTGCTGCTCGTCAAGCTGGCCGACCGCCTGCACAATATGCGAACGCTCGACCACATGTCGGCGGACAAGCGTGCCCGCATCTCCGAGGAGACGATGGAAATCTATGCGCCGCTTGCGGGGCGCATGGGTATGCAGGACATGCGCGATGAGCTGGAGGAGCTTTCCTTTCGCCACATCAACCCGGAGGCTTACGAAACCGTCACGAAGCGTCTGCAGGAGCTCTCGCAGCGTAACGAAGGCTTGGTCAAGAAGATCGAAACGGAACTTCGCGATCTCCTGGTGGCCAACGGCTTGACGACAGCCAAGGTCAAGGGGCGCCAGAAGAAGCCGTATTCGGTTTTCCGCAAGATGCAGTCGAAGTCGCTTTCCTTCGAGCAGCTTTCGGATGTCTATGGCTTTCGCATCCTCGTCGAGGACGTTCCGGCCTGCTATCGCGCGCTCGGCATCGTTCATATGCGCTGGCGCGTCGTGCCTGGCCGCTTCAAGGACTACATCTCAACGCCAAAGCAGAACGACTACCGCTCGCTGCACACGACGATCGTCGGCCCCTCCAGCCAGCGCATCGAGCTGCAGATCCGCACCAAGCGCATGCATGAGATCGCCGAGTACGGCATTGCCGCGCATGCCCTTTACAAGGACGGCGCGACCAATACCGAGGGCGATATTCTCTCGCGCGAATCCAATGCCTATTCATGGCTGCGCCATACGATTGAGGCGCTGGCCGAAGGCGATAGCCCCGAGGAATTCCTCGAACACACCAAGCTTGAGCTGTTCCAGGACCAGGTCTTCTGCTTCACGCCGAAGGGCAAGCTGATCGCCTTGCCGCGTGGCGCAACCCCGATCGATTTTGCTTACGCCGTTCACACCAATATCGGCGACACGACGGTTGGTGCCAAGATCAACGGCCGCATAATGCCGCTGGTAACAAGACTTGCAAACGGCGACGAGGTCGAGATCATCCGCTCAGGCGTACAGGTTCCGCCAGCTGCGTGGGAGGAGATCGTCGTCACCGGCAAGGCGCGTGCCGCAATCCGCCGCGCAACGCGCCTGGCGATCCGCAAGCAATATGCAGGCCTCGGCCATCGCATTCTGGAGCGCACCTTCGAGCGGGCGGGGAAGATATTCTCCCGGGACGCGATGAAGCCGGCGCTGCACCGCCTGGGCCAGAAGGACGTCGAAGACGCAATTGCCGCCGTCGGCCGGGGCGAGATGTCCTCGCTTGATGTTTTGCGCGCTGTCTATCCTGACCATCAGGATGAGCGCGTCACCGTCAAGCCGAGCGGCGATGACGGCTGGTTCAACGTCCGCAGCGCCTCGGGGATGATCTTTAAGGTCCCAGACAAGAACAAGGCGGAGACGGACGCCGATATGGGACCGATCCGCGGCATTTCCGGCAACATCGCCGTGCAGTTCGCGCCCGCAGGCGCCGTGCCCGGCGATCGCATCGTAGGCATCATGGAGAAGGGGAAGGGCATCACCATCTACCCGATCCAGTCGTCGGCGCTGCAACGTTTCGATGATCAGCCCGATCGCTGGATCGATGTGCGCTGGGACCTGGACGAGGCCAACAAGTCGCGCTTCATGGCGCGCGTGCTCATCAATGCATTGAACGAGCCGGGCACGCTGGCCAAGGTTGCGCAATCGGTTGCAGGCCTTGACGTAAATATCCGTTCCTTGAACACGGTTCGCGTCGCCGCCGACTTCACCGAAATGGCGGTCGATGTCGAAGTATGGGATCTCCGCCAGCTCAACCAGCTGCTTGCGCAACTGAAGGATCTGGATTGTATCGCGACGGTGCGGCGCCTTTACGACTGAGGCGTCTGCACATTTTATAACCTCTTTGTTGCGGAATACGCGTGCCGAAAAGGCAAGGCATGCGCAGCTTGCATGGCTGTGCCTATATTAGAGCGTTGGTAATTGTGCACTGCAGCACCTATCTTCTGGTCGTCAGAGAATGAACAAAAGAAAGAGCCAACGCTATGTTTAGTCCGATCAAGAAAATCGCCCGCGCCCTTCGCGTCCCGAGCCTACAGGAACGTGAAATGGCATACCTCAACGGTTCGTATGACCGTATCGATCTTGAATATCGTCAGCGTCAGGTTGACCGTGGCCTGTTCCGTGGCCGTTGATTGCGGCTCGATACTTCCAAGGATGTGAAAGGGCGCCAAGCATGAGGTGCGCCCTTCGGTGACGAACTTTGACGGCGGCTTTGGCGCGCGCGCCCCGAGAGTCTTTACTGCTCTTGTCATGGCAAGATGCGCTGTCCTAAATAGCCGCCATGCTGTTTCGCCGTAGAAAACCTGCAGGATTTCGTGAAAGGACGCGGGAGTTGTTCTGGCCCCGCAAGGGTTTTCTGCGTCCGCTGCGCTATCTGAAGATGCGCATCCTGCGCCTGACGGCTTCACCGCATGCCGTGGCAATGGGTGTTGCAGCGGGCGTTTTCGTATCCTGGACGCCGTTCATCGGCGTGCATTTCATCATGGCTTTCGTGCTTGCCTATTTCCTCTCCGGAAACATGGTTGCGGCAGCGCTCGGCACGGCGGCCTTCGGCAATCCCCTCACATATCCGTTCATCTGGGCGGCCACCTGGGAGATCGGTCATCTGCTGCTCAGGCGCCAAAATGCAATGGCCGGGCAGTCCGTCGATCTGATGGAGCTTTTTCACAAGCTCCGTTTCAACGAGCTCTGGAAACCGGTGCTCGAGCCAATGCTGGTCGGTGCCATTCCTCCGGCCGCCATTACCTCCGTTGTGCTTTATATCCTGACGTTCTACACCGTGAAGGGCTTTCAAGTCCGCCGCCGCGAGAGGCTGATGGAGCGGGCGCGCCTTCACCTTGCCCATCCCGCGCGGGATACTCCGACGGTATGATTTCGTTTCGACAGAGAGGCATCGCATGATCATCGGCATTGGCAGCGACCTGATCGACATCCGCCGTGTCGAAAAGTCGCTCGAGCGCTTCGGCGAGCGCTTCACCCACCGTTGCTTCACCGAGATCGAGCGGGCGCGCTCCGACCGCCGCGCCAACCGCGCCGAATCCTATGCCAAGCGTTTCGCCGCCAAGGAAGCCTGTTCGAAGGCGCTCGGCACGGGCATGGCGCAGGGCGTTTTTTGGAAGGATCTGGGTGTCGTCAACCTGCCGAGCGGCAAGCCGACGATGCAATTGACGGGGGGCGCCGCTGTCGTGCTTCAGTCCATGCTGCCTGCCGGACACAAGGCGATGGTACATTTGACGATCACCGATGATTACCCGCTTGCCCAGGCGTTCGTGATCATTGAAGCGCTGCCGGAAAGCCTGTGAGGAGCGGCGTGTCGTCGCTTTTCATGTTCGCGGCATTGCCGCCACCGGCCGAAGCCGCTAGAGAGAAGCAAACAGAGATTGCGCCGCTGCGGCGCCTTTAAGGAACAAGACTGCGTGTCCGAAAAAGCCGATACTAAGCCGAACGCCCTTTGGGAAAATATTAAAGTCATTATTCAGGCATTGTTGCTGGCGATGGTGATCCGGACGGTCTTCTTCCAGCCGTTCACGATTCCATCCGGCTCGATGATGCCGACCCTGCTCGTGGGCGACTACATCTTCGTCAACAAGTTCGCTTACGGCTATTCGAAATATTCGCTGCCTTTTTCGCCAGATCTCTTCAGCGGCCGCATCTTCGGCTCCGAGCCGAATCGCGGCGATATCGTCGTCTTCCGCTTCCCGCCGAACCCGGATATCGACTACATCAAGCGCGTCGTCGGCCTGCCGGGCGACCATGTCCAGGTCACGGATGGCGTGCTCCATATCAATGGCAAGCCGGTTCCGAAGGTGGCGGACGGCGCCTTCACCTCCGATTACAAGCTCGATCCGGGCGAAGACGTGCCGGTATTCCGCGAAACGCTCGACAATGGCAAGACCTACGACACGCTCGACCAGTCGCCCGTCTCGCGCGGCGACAACACCCAGGATTTCGTCGTGCCGGAGGGCCATTACTTCATGATGGGCGATAACCGCGACAATTCTCTCGACAGCCGTTTTGACGTCGGCTTCGTTCCGGCGGAAAACCTCGTCGGCCGCGCCAGCGTCATCTTCTTCTCGCTCGGCAACGACACGTCGTTCCGCGAAATCTGGAAATGGCCGACCAACATGCGGTGGGACCGCCTCTTCAAGGTTGTTGAATGAGCAAAGTGCAGACGCTTTCGGCGGCGGACCGGACGAGGCTTGAAGCCTTGATCGGCCACGAGTTCGCCGGCAAGGAGCGCCTGGACCGGGCTTTGACGCATGCGAGCGCCCGCACGCAGAAAGGCGCCAACTACGAACGTCTGGAGTTCCTGGGCGACCGTGTGCTGGGCCTGTGCATCGCCGAACTTCTGTTTCGCACTTTCGGGACGGCCGGGGAGGGCGAGCTGTCGGTGCGCCTGAACCAGTTGGTCAGCGCCGAAACCTGCGCGGAAGTGGCCGACGAACTGGGCCTGCACCTGTTTGTCCGTACAGGCGCTGACGTCAAGAAGCTCACCGGCAAGCGCATGATGAACGTGCGCGCCGATGTCGTTGAAAGCCTGATCGCGGCACTCTATCTCGACGGCGGTCTTGAAGTCGCCCGCCGCTTCATCCTGAATTACTGGGAAAAGCGGGCGACCCGCGCCGACGGCGCAAAGCGCGACGCCAAGACCGAACTGCAGGAATGGGCGCACGCGAAATTCGGCGTCACGCCGCAATATCGGGTTGAAGAACGCACCGGGCCGGATCATGATCCGCGCTTCACGGTGACGGTTGAAGTCGTCGGCGTGAAGCCGGAAACGGGCGTTGAGCGCTCGAAACGTGCGGCCGAACAGATCGCCGCAGCAAAGATGCTGGAACGCGAAGGCATTTGGCAGAAAACCTCTGCCGGAAATTGACGGGACAATGACGAACGAAAACGATATGGCGCATGAAGTCGCCGCTGAAACCAATGGCGAAACGCATTCCGGCTTCGTCGCCCTGATCGGCCCGACCAATGCCGGGAAATCGACCTTGGTAAACCGCCTTGTCGGTGCCAAGGTGTCGATTGTCAGCCATAAGGTGCAGACGACGCGTGCCATTGTCCGCGGCATCGCCATTCATGGCAATGCGCAGATCGTCTTCATGGACACGCCCGGAATCTTCAAGCCGCGCCGCAGGCTGGACCGGGCCATGGTGACGTCGGCCTGGGGCGGTGCCAAGGATGCCGATCTCATCATGCTGCTGATCGACAGCGAGCGCGGCCTGCGCGGCGACGCGGAGGCGATCCTTCAAGGCCTCAAGGAGGTGCGGCAGCCGAAGATTCTGCTGCTCAACAAGATCGACCGCGTCAAGCGTGAAGACTTGCTGGCGCTGGCCGCCGCGGCGAACGAGAAGATCGCTTTCGAGCAGACCTTCATGATCTCGGCAGAGAACGGCTCGGGCTGCGACGACGTCATGGATTATCTCGCCAAGACGCTGCCCGAGGGCCCCTGGTATTATCCGGAGGATCAGATCTCTGATCTGCCGATGCGCCAGCTCGCTGCCGAGATTACCCGCGAAAAGCTCTTCCTGCGACTGCACCAGGAGCTTCCCTATTCCTCCCATGTCGAAACGGAAAAGTGGGAAGAGCGCAATGACGGTTCGGTCCGTATCGAGCAGGTGATCTACGTCGAACGCGACAGCCAGAAGAAGATCACGCTTGGCAAGGGCGGCGAGACGATCAAGGCGATCTCCTCGGCATCCCGCAAGGAGCTCGCCGAAATCCTCGAGCAGCCGGTGCACCTCTTCCTCTTCGTCAAGGTTCGCGAGAACTGGGGCGATGACCCGGAGCGGTTCCGGGAAATGGGACTCGACTTTCCGCGCTGACCGATTGAAAAAGACCGGCTGGAATGGGGCTTGGCGACACCAGGCGGCCGCTCATAAAATTTATGCGGCCACGTCTTTTTTGAATGCAAAATGCTCAAACAGAAAATAAGGTCGGTGATGCCACTTTTCATCCGATTTTGTCTCTTATCGACAGAATCGGAAAAAGCGGCTCACTCAGGTCGCATGGCTTATAGCCCGCTAACCGGGCATAAGGGGGTACCAGAGGTAGAGATGCGGGTTAAGCAGGCGGTGTGCGCCGTAAACGGCGTTCAGCGAAGGGCGCGGAGATCATGAACGCAAGCCGTGTTCTGATCCTTGAAGACAGTCTCATCATCGCGATGGAGGCGGAAGATATGCTCCGCGCCGTCGGCGTGGAGACCATCGATATCGCAGGCGACCTCGATCAGGCGATGGATGCCGTGAAATCAAAAAGCTATGATTTCGCGCTGCTCGACGTCAATCTCGGCGAGGCGATGAGCTTCGGTTTTGCGCGGCATCTGAATGATATAGGCATCCCTTTCGGCTTCGTCAGCGGCTATTCCGATACGCGAGACTTCCCGCCGGACCTCCAGGATGTGCCGCTTCTCGTAAAGCCCTTTGATGAAGGTGCGATGCGCGAATTCCTCGAGAAGCTCTTTCCGACTGCCGAATTGGACCCGGCTCCATGACATAAGGCCGTGCTTGCTTTAGGATCAATTCGGCAAGCCCGAGGTTCGTTCGCCATGCAGTGGCAGGATCATGCAATCATTCTTGGCCTCAAGCGCCACGGCGAGACCAGCGTCATTGCCGAAGTGATGACGCGTGCTCGCGGCCGGCATCTCGGCATGGTGCGTTCCGGCCGTTCGCGCGCGATGCAGCCGGTGCTGCAGCCGGGCAACGAGGTGGATGTCATCTGGCGCGCGCGCCTCGACGAGCATCTCGGCGAATTCCGCATCGAGCCGCTGCGGTTGCGCGCAGCACAGCTCATGGAAACAGCCACCGCCGTCTATGGCGTGCAGGCAATGGGCGCTCTTTTGCGGCTTTTGCCGGAGCGCGACCCGCATCCCCATCTTTACGATGCGCTCGAAGTCATCCTCGACAATCTCCACAATCCGGCGGATGCCGGTGAACTTTTCGTCCGTTTCGAGCTTGCCGTCCTCAACGACCTCGGCTTCGGCCTTGACCTTGACGAATGCGCTGCAACCGGCGCGCGGACCGACCTTGCCTTTGTCTCGCCGAAATCCGGCCGGGCGGTGAGCCGGACAGCCGGGATCCCCTGGGCGGACAAGATGTTCGTGCTTCCGGCCTTTCTGCGCGCCGACGGCAATGATGCCGCAGACTTCGACGGTCTGAGCGCGGCCTTTCGCCTGACGGGCTTTTTCTTGCATCGCCACGTCTACGAGCCGCGCGGCATCGAGGCGACGGCCGCCCGCGATGGCTTCATTCAGGCAGCCCTGAAGGCACTCAAATCGAGTTCGTCTCCCACGGCCGTTCCTGCCGCGCCGGACGAGCGCTCGGCCTAAGGGTTGTCTTTCACTGCTGAAAAACATGCTGCGGAATTGGAGGTTTATCCGTTCCGGCGTCCTGCCTATGTCTGCTCATGTTGCTTTGGAGGACTTTCATGCTGACGAAGACAGATAATGCGACAATGATCAAGCTCTGGAATGGCGGCGAAATCCCGAGGCTCGGCATGGGCTGCTGGGCGATCGGCGGGCCGTTCTTCTCAGGTGATGTGCCACTCGGCTGGGGGGAGGTCGACGACGACGAGTCGATCGAGGCCATACATTGCGCCGTCGATCTCGGAATCCGCTTTTTCGACACGGCTTCGAACTATGGCGCCGGGCATTCGGAAGAAATCGTTGGCCACGCGATTGGCAATCGAGACAATATCATTATTGCCACGAAATTCGGCTTTGCCACCGACGAGAAGACGAAGCAGGCAACTGGCGCCTTTGCCGATCCGGCCTTCATCCGCCAATCGGCGGAAACGTCGCTGCGCCGGCTGAAGCGCGAGCGGCTCGATCTCCTGCAGTTCCACCTGAACGATTTTCCGCTGGAAGCGTCGGACGAAGTTTTTGATGTACTCGAGGCTTTGAAGGGCGAAGGTAAGATTGACGCCTTCGGTTGGAGCACGGACTTCCCCGATCGCGCTGCCCGTCATGCAGGTCGCAAGGGATTCGTATCCGTACAGCACACAATGAATGTCTTCGAGCCGGTGCCGGCCATGGTCGATGTGATAGAGATGAACGGCCTTTTGTCGATCAACCGCGGGCCGCTGGCGATGGGGCTCTTGAGCGGCAAATTCACGCCGGAGACGACGGTCGGCGTCAAGGATGTCCGCGCCTCGAGCCTCGACTGGATGGTTTATTTCAAGGATGGACGCATCGCGCCGCAATTCGCAGCCCGCCTGGAAGCCGTCCGCGACCTTTTGACCACGGGCGGCCGCACGCTGACGCAAGGCGCTCTTGCATGGTTATGGGCACGCTCGCCACGCACGCTGCCCATTCCCGGCTTCCGCACAGTCGCCCAGGTCGAGGAAAACGCCGGCGCTTTGGAAAAGGGACCGCTGTCACGGGACCTGATGGCACGGATCGATGCGGCGCTCGCGGGCCGTTAACCCGACGCGCGCACCTTGAAAGCCCAGCCTTCCGGCCGTTCCTCGATGATGGTGACAGCATCGCCGATGGCGATCCGGCCGGAGCCGCGCGGTACGGCATTCCAGCCGAAAATCGGGCCGGGCACGCGGCGGTCTGCCGACATGCGGATGCGGCTCATGGCGACCATCGGGTTTGGCACATCGCGAGAGCCCGTCACCTGGTCCTGCGTCGTCATGATGCAGCGCGAGCAGGGTTTCACCAGATCGAAACGGATTGCGCCGATCTCGATTGCCGCCCAGCGGTCCTCCAGCCAGGCTTCGTCCGTATCGATAACGATGTTCGGCCGAAAGCGCTCCATGCCGACGCTGCCCTGCTCAAGCGAGGCGAGGTTGGCGTTGAGCGCTTTCAGCGAACCGGTCGTCGTCACCAGGATCTGATAGCCGTCAGCGAATGTCATGGGAGTCTCACCGCCTGCCCATTCGGGATTGGCGATGCGCTGTGCCTGGCTATCGAAGAAGACCAGTCTCACCTCCCGTCCGAGCCATTGGGAAAGCCGAGCATTGCTTTCGTCGTCGGCAACTGCGGCGTTCACCAGGGATTTCCAGACGACGACGTCCATGCGGCGCTCCGGCTGCGGGACGGCGATATCCGGCTTGCCCGTCATCACCAGCCGAAAAGTCTCCGGCTCGGGTCGGACTTCGATCCGTGCGAGTGCCGGCAATTCGCGTTGCGTGATGAAATGACCGTCAGGATCCGTCACCATCGCGCGCCGGTCGCCGGAAAGGCCGAATGCATCGACCGCCGAGAAAGGGATGGCAATGGCGCGAGCGCTCTTGAGCGGATAGATGAAAAGATCGCTGACGCGCATTTCGTTCTCCTAGATCTCGTCCATGAATGCTGTGAGAAAGTCGCGCAGACGCTTGTCGCGTTCGGCGGCAAGGGCGCGCCCCGCCGCCGTCTGGAATCCGTCGGCAAGTTTGAACAGCTTTGTCTGGAAATGGTCAATGGCATAACGCCGATCGTCGAGGGGGCGTCGTTCGGCAGCCGGATCGAATGGATCATAAAGGCCAGACGCCATGCGACCGCCGATATAAAAACAGCGCGCCGCGCCCACCATGCCGATTGCATCGAGGCGGTCGGCGTCCTGCAATATTTTCGCTTCCAGGGTTTCGGGCGTGATGTTGGCAGAAAAGCTGTGGGTGGTGATCGCATGCGCGACGGCCGCGATCTCATCTGCCGCCCAGCCCAGTCTCTCCAGGATGCCGGATGCCTTCTGTGCCGCGAGTGTCGAAGCTTTGGACCGCAACGGGGAGCTCTTTTCGACTCCGACGCAGTCATGAAGCAAAACGGCGGCGGCGAGGATCCGACCGTCTCCGCCCTCTGTTGCATGTATCCGCATCGCATTGCGGAAGACGCGCAGGATATGGGCAAGGTCATGCGACCCGTCATCGCCTTCCGTGGCGTAGAAAGTGAGTTTGGCCGCGAGACTCTCGAAAGGAGAAAAGGCCTTGGCGTCGAACATGCCTGTCACCGGAATTTTGGAAGCGCTGGGACTTTCGCATAAAGCTTCCCGGCACGAGTCGCAATGAAGCTCTCAACCCACCTTCTCCATGGATCCGGAGCGCGATGCTGAAAGCAGCCGCGCGATGTCCCGGGCAGGTGCCGGTGGGCTGATGTAGTAGCCTTGAATCTCATCGCATTCCTCACTTTCGAGCAGGCTCTTCTGTTCGGCCGTCTCGACGCCCTCGACGGTGACTCGCATGCCGAGTGCGTCGCCGAGCAGGATGATCGCGTGCATGATGGCATAGGCTTCGTTGTTTTCGGATATTCCGCAGACGAACGATTTGTCGATCTTGATCTTGTCGAAAGGAAAGCTGCTCAGGTAGCTCAGCGACGAATAACCGGTACCGAAATCATCCATGGAAATGCGGATGCCACGTTCCTTCAGGGCATGAAGGATCGGCAGCGTATCGTCGAGATTTTCCATCAGCACGCTTTCGGTGATTTCCAGTTCCAGCCGCGCCGGGGATATCGCAGCCTCAGCAATGGCCTCATCGACATCGGCTACAAGATTGCCGCTGGTGAACTGGATCGCCGAGACATTGACGGCGATCTTGATGTCTTCCGGCCAGCAGGCAGCCTCGCTGCACGCCTTTCTGAGAACCCAGCGCCCGATATCGACGACGATGCCGACCTCTTCGGCAAGTGGGATGAACTCCATCGGCGGCACGCGGCCGCGCGTCGGATGGTTCCAGCGCAGAAGGGCTTCGAAACCGCAAATGCGCTGCTGACGCAGGTCGTAGAGCGGCTGGTAATGCAGTTCGAATTCGTCGTTGTGGGATGCCAGCCGAAGGTCGGCTTCGAGCGCGTGGCGGGCCTGGATGCTTGATGCCATCTCGGTGGTGAAGAAGCGCTCATGCTTGCGTCCGTCCGCCTTGGCCTGCGAGAGCGCGACGCCGGCATTGCGGAGCAATACGTCGGTCTCGGCGCCATCTTCTGGCGCCAGTGCAATTCCCATCGAGACGCTGAGCTCGATCTGCTTGTCGCCGCGAAAAAAGGGCTCGGAAAGCTCTCGACGGATCTGGTCGGCAAGCGCCGTGACATTCCACGGCTGCTGCCTTCCGCGTTGAAGAATTGCGAATTCATCGGAGCCGAGGCGGGCCAGCGTGTTCTCGCTGCTGGCCGATGCACGGATGCGTTCGGCAACCTGGCGAAGGATGGTGTCGCCGGTCGAAACGCCCATCGTATCGTTGATGGATTTGAAGCGGTCGAGGTTCAGGTGCACGAGCGCGATCTGCTCGTCCGGCGCACGCTCGGAAAGAGCTGCGTCGACCTGCTCGCGAAAGCGGATGCGGTTCGGCAGGCCGGTCAGCGGATCATGATGCGCGAGGTGGGCGATTTGCTCGGCGGCCTTCCGCTCTTCGGTAATGTCGGAATGGATCGCGATGTTGCTGCCATCCGGTAAGACGGTCACAACGCTGAAGATAACGCGGCCGTCATCCATCAGCCATTCGCGCCGGCGGATTCTACCTTGACCGGGCGGCACTGCGGGCGCCTCTTTGGATCGGTATTTGGATCGCACCATCTTCCTCTCTTTTCCGCGGATCCTGGTACTGAGAGCTCGCACCGAAACTCCAGGGACCGCCTGATCGGCGGAGAAACCGAAGAGCTGGCGGAACCGGTCGTTGCAAAGGATCAGGCGCTGTGCCGCGTCGAAGACGCTGAGACCGAGCGGCAGGTTATCGAGCACGAGGGCGAAAAGGGCATGGTTGCGGCCATGGCTTCGATAGGTCTCGATGACCAGCGCCATGAGGCGCTTGGCGTCGACTGAACCGTCGCTGCCTACGGCTTGGGTGCATTGCTGCCAAAAAAGCGTTTCAGCATCCATGAGGGCAATTACTCCTGCATGCAGGCCACTACGAATCACCGCTGATCCCACAGCTCAGATCCGAGCAGGAAACGCCGCGCTTGGCGCCGGGCATGCAAGCCTTTCTAAAAATTTTGAATATTCATTTAAACTATTAAACAATACCGGAAACGACGGGTTACGCTGCGGCAACCCGGTGCAATCATTATCTGTTGGTCGAATTAACAATCGGTTGCCTGCGACGTATATCAAAAATCTCATGTTTTTCGCAATGCCGCATGCACGCGGGATGCGAGGCGGCAAGCTTCGCGTAAAAGCTTTGTCAATCTTGATTAATGAGAAGTTAACAACTTATTGACCCGACTCGCAAATCAGTTTACCCACCGAGTCAGTTTTTGGTTTTCCCGATCGTATTGCGTACAGACATCACCGAAAAAAAGGCGGTGAACGGAGGTTTGTATGACTCATGTTTCATCTGTTTCAGAAACGTCTTATGCCTATTTGGCGACCCTTTCGCGGCTGGACGCGAATGGAGACGGCGTATTGAGCCGCGGGGAACGCGCAGCTGATGAAAAGCCCGGCATTTTCAAGCGGTTCAGTGAAGACGATGCCGGAGGCCAGCCGCGCTCTACAGCTGGCGACAATGTTCTTGCGCTGATGATCGAACTTGGCGATAGCGGCGCCGGGAGCGTTGCATCGAATTCTCAAAATGCGGCGGGCGAGAGCGATCACGCCTCCGAAATCTACCGAAATACATACGGCCAGTACGACCTCGACATCGCGTCCTGAGCTTGACCTGCAGCAATCGACAGCCGGCCCCGATGGCCGGCTTTTTCTTTGCCTGGTCTGCAGCAGGAACACCTTCCTCCATGAGGCGTTGGGAACAATAAGCTCTCAAAAATGGAAGGAATCCGGATGGCCAGGATCGTCACAATCGCGGCATTTGCCGTTGCCGCAACGGCTTCGATGGCAATTGCGCAGGACAAGCAGACGGCAGTTGCAAATTTTGTCGGAGAGGACGGCAAGGAAAACGGCCGTGCTACGCTGACGGCTGCGGCCAGCGGCGGTGTATTGATCGAGCTGGAGGTCTCTAACCTTCCGGCAAACCGATGGGTAGGTTTCCATGTCCACGAAGTCGGCAAATGCGACCCGGCCACCCATCATGAATCGGCAGGCAAGCATTTCGATCCGACGAAGGCCGAGCACGGCATCCTGACAGCCAAGGGTCCGCATGCCGGCGATATGCCGAACCAGTTCGTCGATCAACATGGCGTCCTGCGCGCACAGGTTTTCAACAGCATGGCCACGCTTGACGGCAAGGAGGACGGCGTTCGCGGCCGTGCCCTCATGATCCACGCAAATTCGGATGACTATCGCAGTCAGCCGGCGGGCGATGCAGGCGCAAGGCTGGCTTGCGGCGTTATCGAATGAAGGGGGCAAGACGCGCCGTCTTCTCAACTGTAGTAGAAGCGCTCGGCGTACCAGTCCGTCGAAGCCATCGGTTTTTCCTGCGCTACCCAGCGAGCGATATCGCTTTCCTCCAGCAAATCCGCCGTCACCTGGTCTTCAACGCCGACAAAGATGAGATTGGTATTTTCCCTGAGGCGCGGATCGAGCGTAAAGCCCATCCGGCTGTCATTGGCGCTGTGTAGCAGGTTCATCCGGACATAGAAGAATTCCGGATGGTAGCTCATCTCGCTTGCCTCGTTGAAGGCATGTGCGACGTCGATGACCGACTTTGCCGGACCATTATAGGCGGTGATTGCCTCGTTAAGCCCGAAGGTCGCCCCGTAAAGCGCAGCGGAACGGGCGGGAATGAGGGTTATTTCGCCGTTGGTCAGATCGATCTGCTGTCCGGAAAAGCCGTTGACCTGACCGTCGAGCGCGCCTTGGAAGAAATAGGAGAAGCGTCCGCGCGTCAGATAGATCGCCTGCCAGCGAAACCGGACATATTCTTCCGACGGCCCGGTAAGTCCCTTCAGGGTCTGCAGGCACTGCACAAACGTATCGCGGTAGTTCGGCAGCGGCATCGGTCA
This sequence comes from Rhizobium azibense, assembly GCF_004342325.1. Taxonomy (NCBI): domain Bacteria; kingdom Pseudomonadati; phylum Pseudomonadota; class Alphaproteobacteria; order Hyphomicrobiales; family Rhizobiaceae; genus Rhizobium; species Rhizobium azibense. Next base: position 59,914 of record NZ_SMBJ01000008.1, read on the forward strand.
ATCTCCTTGGAAGGGTAACCGACAGAGCGTCAAAACGTTCCGCGGCGGAGCACCGGTTGCCTACCGGCGGCCTTGTCTTTCGGACATCGCCGGCTCGCCGGCTATCCCTTCGGCGTCGGCGTCCGCCGGACTGGGCGGCACTTTCGTGCCGTAGGGGGGAATGAGATGCCCGTTTCGGTCTACGGCGAGCTTGGCGCGTTTGATCATGTCGCGGCTCACGCCCCACCAGTCCCCGGTCTTGGCCCAGTAGCGCAGCGTGATACCGATCGTGGCGCCGCTCATGCTGTCGATGAAGACGGCAGGGGCCGGCGTTCTAAGGATGCGCGGGTCGGCCTTGGCAAAGCCGAGCAATCGCTCCATGGCGGCATCGGCATCGTCTTCATAGGCGAGGCTTATCTTCAGCTCGTTCTGGCGCGTTGGTTCACGACTGTAGTTGGTGATCGGCGTGTTCCAGAGGATGGAATTCGGAGCGAGCCGATAGAGCCCGTCGGATGTCTTCAATTCCGTGGCGAAGAGACCGATCTCGCGAACGGTGCCCGAGACGCTGCTCGTCTCGATATACTCCCCGACCCGGAAGGGGCGCAGGATGAGCAGCATGATGCCCGCTGCAATATTCTGCAGCGTTCCCTGCAGCGCAAGGCCGATCGCCAGGCCCACAGCGCCAAGAGCAGCGATGATCGACGCAGTCTGAACGCCGAATTGGGCAAGAACCGTAACAAAAACGAGGATCAACAGTGCATAGCGCAAGACATTCGTGAAGAAACGCGCCAGCGTCTCGTCGATGCCACGCACCCGCGACATGCCTTCATAGGCCCAACGGCTCACGAAGCCTGCCATGATCCAGCCGGCGATCAGAAGGATCATCGCTCCAAGGATCGAGAACGCATATTGCACGGCAAGCGCGCTTGCCTCGTTGAGCGCCGTGCGGGTTGCCGCGATGACGTCCGTTGCCTGCTCCATGCCGAGGCTAGATGGGGCAGGAGGCGGAAGCGTCAACCGACCAATTCGGTCTTTACCGAGAACACGAAAGGCGCATTGCCATCGGCATCGGCACCGCGTCCGATGGCGCGCACGGCATCCACCAGACGGCCCTTTCGTCGAAGCAGCACATCGCCGATTTCGACAATGCGGGCATTTGGCGTCGCATAGGGCGAGGCGATGCGCAGGCGCTTTGCCAGCGCCATCTCGTCCTGCTCAGGCGCAAGCGAAAGCGCGGCGATCAGGGCGGCGGCGGGGGAGCGGGATACGCCCATCCAGCAATGGATCAGCAGAGGAGAGCGCTGGTCCCAGGCGGCGGCAAAATCGATCAGCCGGCGCACATGCTCCTCCTCAGGCGCGACCAGCTTTCCCGTTCCCTTGAAGGCAATGTCGTTCATATACAGAAGTAGATGGCGGTCGGCGGCAATCACGCCGGGCCGGTGGAAGGCCTGTTCCTTTGCCATCAGGCTGATCATTTCCCGCGCGCCGTGGCGCACCGCCATTTCGGCGATCCCGGAAAGGGGCGAAACGACGATCCTCGTCATAGTTTCGTGCTCCTCCGCATCATTTCGATCGCCTCGAAGCGCTCGCAGAAGAGTCGCTGCGCATCCAGCGCCGGAAGCGGCTCGATCAACAGCATGTCCTTGCTGATGCCGCGCGGCTGGCCGAAGAATTTCCGGGCTTCGACAGGCGTGAAACCGGCAAGGCAGGTCGCCTCGAAATATGCCGCGATCGTATCGGCCTTCTTGATCTTTTCCTTGAGTTCCCGTGACGGGTGCGGCGGCAGGCCGAAGCGCAGGTGAACGGCCGCCTCGAGACGCTTTTCCACGGCCTTATAGCCGCCGCCGACGACTGACTTGAACGGCGAGATCATGTCGCCGATCACATATTCGGGGGCGTCGTGCAGCAGCGCCATCAAGCAATCGTCAGGCGTCGCATGGTTGAACCGCCGGAAGATGTCCTCGACGACGAGGCAGTGCTGGGCGACGGAGAAGGCATGGTTCCCGCGTGTCTGGCCGTTCCAGCGCGCGACACGCGCCAGCCCGTGGGCGATATCGCTGAGTTCGACATCCAGCGGCGAGGGGTCGAGCAGATCCAGGCGTCGGCCAGACAGCATGCGCTGCCATGCGCGCGGCTCCTTGTTCACGCGCTTACCTCGTTTGCGACGGCAGGGAAGGTGAGGCCGGACCACGGCGGCAGTCTCAGCGAAACGGTCGTCTCTCCCGCCAGCAGCGGAATGCCGTTTGCGATGGCTTCGCCGGCGCGATCGATGCGGACGATCGCAAGCCCATTGCTGCCGACGACGGTGCCCAACGCGCCGAGCGGCTTTCCGGCAGCCGTGATCTCGGTCCCCGTGGCGGGCAGTTCGGCATCGGCGCTGACTGATACGACACGTCGGCGCGCGGTGCCGCGGTGCTGCATGCGGGAAACGACTTCCTGACCGACATAGCATCCCTTCCTGAAGGAGAGGCCACCGTTCAGATCCAGCAGCACGTCATGCGGAAACGCGTCCTGCAGGGTGAAATCCCGACCGGAAATCGCAACGCCGTGCTCGGCGCGCAGGGCATCGTAAAGCATGGCATCGGCCGCACCATGATTGCCACCGCGGCGCATCAGTACCCCGCCGGCCTTCGCAAAGCGGCTGTCGGCCACCCCTTCCGCGGCTTGTTCGTCCCAGGAAACGGTAACGCCCTGGTCTTTGTCCGGTTCAAGTGTCACGGCGGCGCGCAGCTTGTAAATGGCCAGCCGCTTCAAGAGTGCATCCTGCTGGCCGGTGTCCGTCTCGATGATGAAATCGGCGCCGTCGCGCCAGATCATGAAGTCGAACAGGATCTTGCCCTGCGGCGTCAGCAGCGCGCCCGGCCGCGCTTCGCTTGCGCAAAGCGAGACGACGTCGGTCGTAATGAGATTGTGCAAAAAGGCCTCGGCGTCGGCCCCGCTGACGCGGATGAGCGCGCGATCCTTCAGAAAGACGGCTGGCATGGCTGAACCTGTCGCGTTCGTTATCGCTCAGAAGTAGGTCTTCCGCGCGCTGGCTGCAAGCGGGATCGAAAAGCCAAGCTCAGTCGCCGGCCGTGAAGAACTTCCATTTGCCGGCCGGCGTAATGCCGAGACGGTAGAAATTGTAGCCGCCGAATTCCTGCATGTCGGAAAAATCGCCCGCAGTGACGATTCGCAACAGTTCCACGCGTTCCGGCGGGGTCAAAGCCTTCAGATCCTTCTCGGCGAAATAAGGCCAGACATACATCTCGTCCGGCGTGCCTGCGCCGACATGCACGAAACCGGTCGAGATCACGTCGAGCATGATTGCGAGGATTTCGTCGCCGTCAGGGTCGCCCGATAGGTCTTTCAGCGTGCCGATCGGGTCGTCCGTCGGTTCGCCCACGGACACTTGCGTCTGTTCCGCACCGCTGCCGAAGAGCGGTCGCAGACGCTCCAGGTCGCCGGATGCTGCGGCTTCTACGATCTGCTCGCGCATGCGGCGTACAGGCTCTGGAGCCTTGCTGATGTCGTAGATCACTTCGACAGGCTTCGATTGGTCATCAGCGCCGGGCGTCATGTCGCTCCCTTGGCTGCTGTCCTTGCTGATGAGGGGGTCCGGCATCGGCACGCCCGGAGGCGTTGAAGACGGTATCTGGGACTGTCCGGAATTTTCCTGATCGGCCGCCTGCGGGTCGGCTTGGCCCGGAATCTTCTGGAGTTCAGAAAGAGCACTTGCCGAAGGAGCCGCCAGAATGCCGGCGCTGAGGCAAACAGCGAGCAGGAGCGGCGCGATCGGTAGCCGCGATTCGGTGTCCTTACCGGTACGCATGAGACTCTCTGTTATTGCAGGGTGCGGTTCGGAGAAAATTCGCCACCCAGCATTCGTTCGCGCAGCGAATCAAGCAGCGCTTCTGCACCCTTTTCGCCATGGCGGCGGATCGTTTCGCGCAGCGCTTGAACGATTGCCGTATCGGCAATGATCTCTGGCTCGATACCGTCAGCCATACCGTCGGCCCAGGCTTCGTTGTGGTATTCCAGAGCCGCCTGCATCTTTTCGTGGACGATCATGTCGTCGATGTCATTGAGGCTTGGTTCCATTATCTCTTCCTCAAATTGCATGCCTTACTGCCTGGTTAACAAGTCTATCAGCCTTTTCCCAAAACGACACGTGCGGGAGTGAAAACAGGTTAATTTATCCCTAATTTCCAAAGCGCGAGGTAATTTCCGTGGCGAGTGTTGCACCTTCGTTACGGTAGCGCTCTTCTGCCACGATGGCTGACGGAGTGCAATCGGTGTAGACTGAAGCAAAAGCGCGGTAGCCGCGGTTGAACGCCGCCGTCAGCTTTTCCTTCCGCTGCGGTTCATCCCTCGTCTCCGAATCCAGCAGCTTTTGCATGTCGCTTCGCCATTCGCTGCCGCCCGGCGCCTTGCAGAGCGTGCGCAGGTAGTGGACCGAGCCGATCACCTCCGCCAGCCGCGAAAGCTTGTCGTCATAAGGCACGACGACGGGCGCTGCCGGCACCGATTCGCTCACCGCCGGCGGAGCCTTGTCCTGCGCCCATGCCGCAGCAGCCATTGTCGAGCCGGCGCAGACAGCGAGAGACAGAAAAACGCGTCGAACGGGAATCATGTTGATAGATGATACCTGCGCCGTGACCGGAACAAGGCAGGCTGATGACTATCCACGCCGATATTGTTGCACGCAGAGCCGTTCGGCACATTCAAGCACCGACTGCGGCACCGGCAAGCGACGGATTTCCTTGACGGTGTACCAGCCGAGAGCCGCTGCGTCGTCCGACGCCTCGGCTACAGCTTCCGCGTCAGCCTTTACGGTGAAGACCGAAAGGAGGAAGTGGCTGCTGACGCTGCCGTCGGCGGCATGGGCCTTCAGGTCGTAGGTCGCAAGGAGCTGCGGGCTATAGGCGCGGATGCCGGTCTCCTCCTCAAGTTCCCTCAGGGCCGTTTGGTCAGGCGTCTCGCCGTCCTCCGCCCGGCCGCCGGGGAAAGCATACATGTCCGCAGACGGCGGGTTGCGGCGGAGCACGAGGAGAAAGCGGCCGTTGCGCTCGAGGATTGCTGAAGACGCTGCTCTTGGTTTTGAGGTCATGACCTGTCGTCTCTACACTCGGTCGCGGATTTCCGTATTCTCGTTTTGATATTCAATCGCCGATTCGAAGGAAAGGGAACCCTGACCTATATCATCTACGCATTTGCAGCCCTTTTTGAAATCGCGGGCTGCTTTGCCTTCTGGGCCTGGCTGAGGCTGGGCAAGCCGATTGCTTGGCTCGCGCCGGGCATGGTCTCGCTTGCCCTCTTTGCCGGGCTTCTGACGATGGTGCCGAGCGAGGCGGCCGGGCGCACCTTCGCGGCCTATGGCGGCATTTATATCGTCGCATCGCTTGTCTGGCTGTGGCTTGCAGAAAACCGTGTTCCGGACCGCTGGGATATCGGTGGGGCGGCCGTCTGCCTTGCCGGTACGGCGATCATCCTCTTCGGCCCGCGCAGCTAGGGCTGCGACTTGACCGTTGCGAAACAGGGTGAAAGGACAACTTCATGTGCGGACGCTACGCCTTGACGCTGACGGAGGAGTTGAAGGAGATACTTGGGCTGCTGGAGCTTGAGGACTTTCCCGCGCGCTACAATATTGCGCCGACGCAGCCGATCCTCGTCGTTGCTTCCGGCGAGGCGCAGGAGCCCGGCAGCAATCTTCCGGATCGCCGCGCCGTGCTGGTGCGCTGGGGCTTCACGCCGTCCTGGGTCAAGGATCCGAAGGTATTTCCGCTGCTGATCAATGCGCGGGCCGAGACCGCAATCGGCAAGGCATCCTTCCGCGCCGCCATGCGCCATCGCCGCGTGCTCGTTCCGGCTTCCGGCTTCTACGAATGGCATCGTCCCTCGAAAAAAAGCGGCGAGAGGCCCCAGGCTTATTGGATCCGGCCCCGCGGCGGCGGCGTGGTTGCCTTCGCCGGCCTGATGGAGACCTGGTCGTCGGCCGACGGCTCGGAAGTCGATACGGGGGCAATCCTGACCACGGCGGCAAACGCTTCCATCGCATCGATCCATGATCGCATGCCGGTCGTCATCAAGCCGGAGGATTTCGCCCGATGGCTCGACTGCAGGACGCAGGAACCGCGCGACGTCGTCGGCCTGATGCAGCCGACGGACGAGGATTTCTTCGAAGCGATCCCCATCGCAGACAAGGTCAACAAGGTCGCCAACATGGGAGCCGACCTGCAGACGCCGTTGGTGATCGACAAACCGCCGAAAGCGCCCGGCAAGGAAGCTGGCGACGGCCAGCTCAGCTTGTTCTGAAACCGTGTACCCTTGAGCATATTACGGAAAACCAGGTGTTCTCGATCGCGACCGCCCCTTTCGGGTTTGGAGGGGACCGCCTACGGATGGCCGTGGCGGCATCTGCTGGATTTTTTGGATTGGATGGCGTGTGTCTGCTGCAGCCGGTACTCCAAGACCCGCCGCGTTGGGCGGGTTCTCGATGTCGTCTTACTGACGAGCCTTTTGGAGATCAGCCTGCGCGTTCGTTCTTTCCGTCAGGCCTGGGCGATCTTCTTGACGAGGGCCGGCTTGCTCTTCAGCATCAGCGCGGCGGCCAGAACGGCCTTGAGCCCGAGCGGGCGGTAATGTGAGCTCAGATCCGGCTTTGCCGCTTGTTCCGCCTGGTCTGTCTTCTTCGAGGTCACGATACTCTCCTTACGCGATTCCCTAGACTCTTTATTGATCTGCTCTTTTGTTGCCAAAAACGACGAAATAGAGGCATGATCTATCAGGAATTGTGTACGCAATGCACATTGCGCGAGGCTTGATGCGAAGCCTCGGGTCCGTCGGGCCTTACCGGGAGACTGCTAAATCAGATGTGGCGGCCCATATCGTCGTCTCCGTCGCCCGGTTCTTCGATCGTGAGCGTACCGTATTTCAATCGCCACCTCCGTGCTCCGAAGGGCAGCGACAGCAGGTAGACGATGACGGTAAACACCATGACTTCCCAGGTGAAACTCATCAGCAGAGCGACATAGAGCACGACGCCGAGCATCAGCGGCAGCACCAGATCGCGCCGCAATCGGCTGCCTTCCGACTTGCCGGACCAGACCGGCAGGCGGCTGATCAGAAGGAAAGCGATCAGGACCGTATAGGCCGAAGAGATATAGGCGAAGGTGCGGTCTTCGGTGAGGCCGAGGAAGCCGAGATAGACGGGCAGCAGCACCAGCATGGCGCCGGCAGGAGCAGGCACGCCGACGAAATATTCAGATTGCCAGGGCGCGCGATTTTCCCGTTCCGCCATGACATTGAAGCGGGCAAGGCGGAGGCCTGCGGCGATTGCATAGATCAGCGCGGCGATCCAGCCGATGGAGCGGGCGCTGTCCAGCGCAAAGACATAGACGACGAGAGCGGGCGCGACACCGAAATTGACGATGTCGGCGAGCGAATCCATCTGCGCGCCGAATTTGGAGGTTGCTTTCATCAAGCGGGCGACGCGCCCATCGATGCCGTCGAGAAAGGCGGCCAGCAGCACCATTATCACCGCCAGCTCGTAACGGCTCTCGAAAGCGAGGCGGATGCCGGTGAGGCCTGCGCAGATCGCCAGTATCGTGATGAGATTGGGAACGACGAGGCGCAGCGGAATTTCGCGGAGCCGGGGACCGCGTGCCGAATCGTTCGGACCGTTCGGTTCGAAGGGCGGAAAAGGCGTCTCCATAGCGCGCTCCATTCGATCTAGCTGCGGCGGCTGATGACCGGTCCCTTGGGGGAGCCGAATTCAGCAAGTACCGTTTCGCCTGCAATCGCCGTCTGGCCGAGCGAAACACGTGCTGCTGCGGCGGCCGGCAGGAAAACATCGAGCCTGGAGCCGAAGCGGATAAGGCCGAAGCGCTCGCCGGCATCCAGCGGCTCGTTATTATTGGCCCAGCACAGAATACGGCGGGCGACGAGGCCCGCGATCTGCACGACGCCGATCTGGCCGTGGACAGTCTCGATGACCAGACCATTGCGCTCGTTGTCTTCGCTGGCCTTGTCGAGCTCGGCATTCGCGAAGCTGCCAGACCGGTAGTTGATGCTGACGACGCGGCCACGCATCGGTGCGCGGTTTACATGGCAGTTGAAGACGTTCATGAAGACGGAGATGCGCAGCATCGGCTCGTTGCCGAGGTTCAGCTCGGCGGGCGGCGTCACCATCTGGATCGAAGAGACCTTGCCATCGGCAGGCGAGATCACCAGGTCATCGTCCTGCGGGGTCATGCGCTCGGGATCACGGAAGAAGTAAGCGCACCAGAGCGTCAGGACGAGACCGACCCAGAAGAGCGGCTCGAATATCCAGCCAAGGATCAGCGACGCTACGAAGAAGGCGGCAACGAATACATAACCTTCCTTGTGCACCGGAACGATGGTGTTTCGAACGGTATTGAGCAAGCTCATCGACGCTGATCTCCTCGCGCTTTTTTCGTTCCCGCTGGTTACAGAAAAAGTCCTGCGGGAGCAATGCCGTGCCGCTACCGCCCGACCTTATGGCATGGTTCTAAACAGCAAAACGACAGAGCGGCTCTTTGGTTCGAACGATCAGCTTGCCGGCGCCAGACGGGCAACAATGCCCAGGTCGTCGCTTTCGCGCACTTGCTTCAGATGCTCCTCCGCCTGCGTTGCTTCGCGCTGGCGGTTCCACATCGAGGCGTAGAGGCCGTTTTTCTCGAGCAGCGCCGCATGCGTACCGCGCTCGGCTATCTCGCCACCTTTCAAGACGATAATCTCATCCGCGCCGATGACAGTGGACAGGCGGTGGGCGATGACGAGTGTCGTGCGGTTCTTCGAAACGACGTCAAGGGCCTCCTGGATTTCCCGCTCCGTCGTCGTGTCGAGCGCCGATGTCGCCTCGTCGAGGATCAGGATCGGGGGCGCCTTGAGGATGGTGCGGGCTATGGCGACGCGCTGTTTCTCGCCGCCAGAAAGCTTCAATCCGCGCTCGCCGACCTTGGTTTCGAAACCCTCCGGCAATAACTCGATGAAATGCGCGATCTGGGCAATTTCAGCAGCCGTCTTCACCTCGGCATCGCCGGCCGACGGGCGGCCATAGCGGATATTGTAGGCAACCGTGTCATTGAAGAGCACGGTATCCTGTGGAACCATGCCGATCGCCGATCGAAGGCTCTTTTGGGTGACATGGCGAATATCCTGGCCGTCGACGGTGATCGCGCCGCTCTGGATATCGTAGAAACGGTAGAGCAGGCGCGAAAGCGTCGATTTGCCGGCGCCGGACGGGCCGACGACTGCGACGGTCTTGCCGGCGGGGACTTCGAAGGAAATTCCCTTAAGGATCGGGCGCAGCGGATCGTAGGAGAAATGCACGTCCTTGAAGCTGATGGCGCCCTGAACGATCCTGAGCGGGGCAGCGTCGGGCGCATCGGTTACCTCGGGCGTCACGTCGAGCAGGTCGAACATCTGCTCGATATCAGTCAGTCCCTGGCGGATTTCGCGATAGACGAAGCCGATGAAGTTCAGTGGCACGGAAAGCTGCAGCAGCATGGAATTGACGAAGACGAAGTCGCCGATGGTCTGCTCGCCGCGCTGGACGGCAAAGGCTGAAAGCAAAAGCATGGCCGTCGTGCCGAGGCCGAAGATGACGCCCTGGCCGAAGTTCAGCCAGCCGAGCGAGGTCCAGACATCGGTCGCTGCCTTCTCGTAGCGTTCCATCGACCTGTCGAAGCGTTTTGCCTCCATCTCTTCGTTGCCGAAATACTTGACGGTCTCGAAGTTGAGCAGCGAATCGATCGCCTTGGTGTTGGCGTCGGTATCGCTTTCGTTCATCGTCCGGCGGATGGCGATGCGCCAGTCCGACGCGCGGATCGTGAACCAGATATAGGCCCAGACGGTGAAGGCGGTCACTGCGAGATAGGAAAAACCGTAGCCCCACCAGAAGATCACGGCGGTCAGCAGGAATTCTATGACGGTCGGAACCGAGTTCAGGATCGTGAAGCGCACGATCGTCTCGATACCCTTCGTGCCGCGCTCGATGATTCGCGACAAGCCGCCGGTCTTGCGCTCCAGATGGAAGCGGAGCGAGAGTTCGTGGATGTGCACGAAAGTCCGGTAGGCGAGCTGGCGCACGGCGTATTGGCCGACGCTTGCAAACAGCGCGTCGCGCAGTTGATTGAGGCCAAGCTGGATCAGGCGGGTGAGGTTATAGGCGATGACCAGCACGGTCGCCCCGACGAGGAGCGGGGGCAGGGTTCCGGCGAGATCCACGCGGCCATTCAGGGCATCGGTCGACCATTTGAAGAAATACGGAACGAGCAGCAGCACAAACTTGGAGACGAGCAGATAGACCGTTGCCCAGACGACGCGCATCTTGAGGTCCGTCCGGCCGGAAGGCCACATGTAGGGCCAAAGATTGAAGAGCGTCCGCAGGAGGTTGGATTGCGAAACCGTCTTGCTGTTTGCCATGCTTATCTCCAGCCCGGTCGGGCTCGGCCGCTGATGCGGTGTTTCGATACGGCAAAAGTGCAAAAAGCGGAGATGCCCGCTTGAGCCTCCGCAGACAGGATCGCCGTCTCCGCCACATAGGGTGCGCGGCATGCGAATGCAACATGTGAAAACCCAGGGGAAGACAAAGGCCGGGCGCGATATCGGCCCGGCCTTTCCATCACCTGGTCCGGCTTAGAGGTGCTCGCCGGAAATACGCTTGCGATGAAGCTCTTCGGCGTTCGGCAGGGCTTCCTTCGGCAGGCCGAAAATCTGGCCGGGCAGGATGCGGTCCGGATTGTTGATCTGGGTTTCGTTCGCCATGTAGATCGTCGTGTAGCGCACGCCGAGGCCATAGACGCGGCGCGAAATCTGCCACAGCGTGTCGCCGCGGCGGATGATGACGGCGGTGTTATTTGCCGTCAGTGGCGCCTGCTCGATCGTCTTCGGCTGGTTCGGATCGGCCGCAGCTTCGCTTGAAGCCGGTGCACTGCCAGCCTTTGGCGCAGGCGAGGCTGTAAGACCATCAATCGCCGTCCCAAGCTTTGCGAGAGCGTCGCCTACGGATTGTGTATCCTTCGGCAGTGCCTGGAGCATGGCGAGCGCGCTTGAGGCCGACTGCGAGGCTGCGCCTGCCGTCTGCTTGAAGGCAGGCGTTGCTTCTGCTGCCGGACGGAATTCGACGATAGAGCGAAGCGCGAATTCGGTTGCTGAACGGGCTGCCGCAAGCTGCTCGGCGCCGGGAAGCTTGCCGTCGGCAAAAAGGCCCTTCAGCAGCCCAAACGCCTTGCCCGCATCTGCTCTCAACTTGCCGAGTTCGCCTTCATCGAGAGGAACCATCGCGACACCAGCGTCGGGTAAGGGTGGTCTGGCGGGCTGAGCTGCTACGGTGACCTGGTCGCCTGCCGGGCGGGTGAAATTGACGGAGGCGCGAATGAGAACCTTGCCGCTGCTGTCGACGACATCGACGCGGATCTTGTGGTCGCCGACCGAAAGGTCCATCACGCCGTCGATGACGAAATGCCCGTCGCCGCCTGCGGTTGCCTTGCCGATCAGGGCGTCGTCCGCATAGGCGATCACGTTGGCGTTCGGCTTGGCGGTGCCAGCGATGAAGATCTTCTTGCCTTCGATTTCAACCGCGTTGACCATCACTTCGGCCGGAGCTGCAGCACTTGCGCCTGCCTGCGGCGCATCGGGAACTACCGGTGCGTTATTGGCGATCTCCGGCGAGCCGGCCGGCAAACCGGGCTGAGCGGAAGCCTGTTCGCCTGCTGCGGGCTGAGCAGCCGGCGTGCCGGCCGTGGGCGCCGTGATGATGCGGCTTGCTGCGCCTGGCTTGGAAACCATGGCGAGCAGCTCGGAGCTGCTGCCGTCCTTCGGCACGGAAACGGTTGCGACTTCTTCGGAAGTCAGGCTCTTGCCGTCCTTGCCGGTCGCCTTGAGCACGAGCTGGTGGTCGCCAGGCGCCAGAGGGTTGTCGAGGACGGCGGCAAAATCACCGGTCGGCCCGACATTCGTCGTGGTGACGACCTTGTCGCCGTCCATGACTTCGAGCTTGCTGTTGGGCGTGGCCGAACCGGCGATGACGGTGGATCCGTCCGGCTCTACGCGCAGGACGTCGAAAGCGGGGAGCTTTGAGCCGATATTCGCATCGGTCGCCGGTGGGGTCGCCGCAGGCTGGCTTCCCATCGCGCCGGTCAGTTCGGCTTCGGCCTTGGTAATGGCGGCAAGCGCGTCGGCGGTGTTTTCCGGCAGGGCCTGGACGATTGCAAGCGCCTTTACCGCGCCGACCTTGGCTTTCGTGGCGGCAGTCGCGGTCGCCGGATCGGTGCCTTCGGGGATTGCGAAGTCGGCGAGCGACTTCAGCGAGCCAGCCGCCTTCGTCCTGGCGGCATCGAATGCTTCGACGGTCGGACCCTTGCCGTCCGCAAAGAGCGCCTTAAGTTGCGTGAGAGACTGACCTGCGTCGGCCGAAAGACGGCCGAGCTTCTCGGTCGTAGCCGCGTCGGCAGCCGCGTTCCGCGCGCTCTTGCCGGCTTCTTCAACCGTGTTCTTGACCTCGGAGCCTGCTTGATTGATGGCATCGCCGATTTTCGACGTGTCTTCGCCGATCCGGGGCATGACCACGAAGACCATCAGAAGGATCGCAACTGCAAGCACTGCGAAGGCCAGCAAGCCGGCACGATTTCTCATCATTCACTCTCCCCAGACGGCAAATGTGCCGTAGTATTAAAAATTGCTAGCGATTCCCGTTGCTTTTCACAAGCATTCAAAGCAGAGACGCAGGCTCAACGCGCAGCTTTTGTGTCATTTTTCTTGACTGCGCAGGCATGGAATAGTTGTTTTCCCATATGAGCGATCAATCTCACTCAATTCAGTCCATCTGTGTCTACTGCGGGTCGAGGCCCGGACGCGATACGGCATACATGGCCGCCGGGCGCTCGCTCGGCAAGGAAATCGCCGAATACGGCCTGCGGCTCGTCTATGGCGGCGGCACCAAAGGCATCATGGGTGCTGTTGCGAGCGGCGTGCTTTCCAATGGGGGGCAGGTGACCGGCATCATCCCCGAATTCCTGATCGACATGGAGGCGACGCGCCATTCCCTCGGCCAGCTCAACGAGCTCATTGTAACCCCGGACATGCATGCGCGCAAACACCTGATGTTCGAACGTTCCGATGCCTTCGTGGCACTGCCGGGCGGGATCGGCACGCTGGAGGAGATCGTCGAGATCATGACCTGGGCGCAGCTTGCCCGTCACGAAAAACCGATGGTCTTCGCCAACATCAAGGGCTTCTGGGACCCGATGATGGAACTGATGAAGCACATGACGGATGAGGGCTTCGTGCACACCGCCCATCGCGTGCAGCCGCTCGTCATCGACGACGTCTCCGGCATTATTCCAGCCATCATGGCACAGGCAGCCGAACTCGCTGCCGACCGTGAGGGCGAAGATGCCGTGATTTCGAAGATGTGAGACGCTTGCTCAGCGCCCGCGGTTTGCGATCAGCATCGACCACGTATAGAGCACGAGGCCTGCCCAGATGAGCGGGAAGGCGATCATGCGCGCCGTATCAAGCGGTTCGTGGAAGACGAAGATCGCGATCAGGAAAATCATCGTCGGCGCGATGTACTGCATGATTCCGATCGTCGAGAGCTTCAGAAGCTTTGCGCCGTTGGCGTAGATCATCAGCGGCGCGGCAGTGACGATACCGCAGCCGAAGAGCAGCGCTGTATCGCTGAAGCCGGTCTGAACGAAGTGGCCTTCGCCACTGAACAACTCCAGATAGACGATGTAGAGGACGGCCGGAACGCTCAGAATCAGTACCTCGAGCAGAAAGCCCTGGTTGGGGCCGAGCGGCAATGTCTTGCGGAAGAAGGCATAGAAGGCCCAGCTGAAGGCGAGGGTCAGCGCCACCCACGGAAGCCCGCCTCCGTCGACGGCAAGAACGACAACGGCAATGGCCGCAAGGCCGATTGCGACGATCTGGGCGGGGCGCAGCTTCTCCTTGAGCAGCACCGAGCCCATGAAGATGCTGATCAGCGGGTTTATGAAATAGCCCATGGCGGCATCGAGCGAATGTCCGGCGCCGATCGCCCAGACATAGGTACCCCAGTTAACGGTGATGAGGGCTGCCGTCAGTGCAGCCATTGCGAGCATGCGCGGCGAACGCAGCGCGTCCCGGATGTCCTGCGTACGTCCGAGCGCAAGCAGCACGAGGCCGGCAATCGGAACAGACCAGAGCACGCGATGGGCAATCACCTCCGCCGGCGAAATATGCGCCAGCGCCTTCATGTAGATCGGCAGGAATCCCCACAGAAGATAAGCCGTCAGTGCAAAGGCGAAGCCGCGTGCACTATCTTCGTTCTTGATGGCAGGAGAGCTCGCTTCGGCAGACATCAGGTGTTTCCAGTTTTGTTCTTCTTCTGATCTCGATTAGCCTAAGTGCCATGAATAGACCAATTCATTTCGGTGAATGGATTGTCAGCGGATTTGAGGCGGGGGACTTGCTCGGCTTTGGAGAACGAGCCGCCATACCGGCAGATTGATGCCCGCAAGATACTGGCAAAGCCAGGTGTTGCGAGGAACCGCAGGCTGGTTGCGGCCCTAGCCAAAGCGGCGCGTGATAAATTGTCAGGTTTTCTCGTGGAGATCTTCACTGCGCCGCGATCTTGCCTGCCAGCTGCCGGTTCTTCATCAGCTTGTAGATTACGGAATCCATCAGCGCCTGGAACGAGGCGTCGATGATGTTTTCCGACACGCCCACCGTCCACCAGCGCACGCCGTCGCTGTCGGTGGATTCGATCAGCACGCGCGTGATGGCTTCGGTGCCGCCATTGAGGATACGCACCTTGAAGTCGGCGAGAACCAGGTCGTCGATCTCGTGCTGATACTTGCCGAAATCCTTGCGTAGCGCCAGGTCGAGCGCGTTGACCGGGCCGTCTCCTTCCGCCACCGACATGATCGTGTGGCCGTCGATCACCATCTTCACGACGGCTTCCGAGACGATCTTTACCCGACCGTGCGAGTCGAAACGGCGCTCGACCATCACGCGGAAGCCTTCGATTGCGAAGAACTCCGGGATGGTGCCAAGTGTGCGGCGGGCCAGAAGCTCGAAGCTCGCATCCGCCCCCTCATAGGCGTAGCCGGAAGCTTCGCGCTCCTTGACGATGGAAATCAGCCGATCGAGCTTCGGATCGTCCTTGGCGACCTCGATGCCACGGCGTTTCAGGGCATTGATGAAGTTCGCCTTGCCGCCCTGGTCGGAGACCATGACCTTTCGGAAATTGCCGACGCTTTCCGGCGGCACATGCTCGTAGGTGCGCGGGTCCTTGAGCAGGGCGGAGGCATGGATGCCAGCCTTGGTGGCGAAGGCCGAAGCGCCGACATAGGGCAGTTGATGATCCGGTGAACGGTTCAGAAGCTCGTCGAAAGCGTGCGACAGGCGCGTGAGGTTCACCAGCCGATCCTGATCGATGGTAGTTTCGAAGCGGGTGCTATAGGTGTCCTTCAGGGCAAGCGTCGGGATCAGCGTCACCAGGTTGGCATTGCCGCAACGCTCGCCGATCCCGTTGAGCGTCCCTTGGATCTGGCGCACGCCGGCCTCGACGGCCGCCAGCGAATTGGCAACTGCCTGGCCGGTATCGTTATGCGCGTGGATGCCGAGACAGAGGCCGGGAACGCCTGCTGCAATCACCGCCTCGACGACGGCGTGGATCTGCGGGGGCTGCGCGCCACCATTGGTGTCGCATAGCACGACCCAGCGCGCTCCCGCTTCATAGGCGGTCGTCGCGCAGGCAAGCGCATAGGCGGGATTGGCCTTGTATCCATCGAAGAAATGCTCGCAATCGACCATCGCTTCCTTGCCGGCGGCGACGGCGGCCTTCACACTCTCGGCGATGCATGCGAGGTTTTCCTCGTTGGTGCATCCGAGGGCGACCTTGACGTGGTAGTCCCAGCTCTTGGCGACGAAGCAGATCGCGTCGCTCTTTGCCTGCAACAGCGCTGCAAGCCCCGGATCGTTGGAGGCTGAAACGCCGGGCCGCTTCGTCATGCCGAAGGCGACGAATGCTGCCTGGCTGGTGCGCTTTTCTGTGAAGAAGGCGGTATCGGTCGGGTTCGCGCCCGGATATCCGCCCTCGACATAATCGATGCCGAACTCGTCCAGCATGGTCGCGATTGCAATCTTGTCCTCGACCGAGAAGTCGATCCCGGGCGTCTGCTGCCCGTCGCGCAGGGTCGTGTCGAAGAGGTAGATTTTTTCTCTGGTCACCGAGGTGCCTCCGAAGCATTTTATCTTGTGCAGTGCGGCTCGATCCCTCTGTCGGCTCTAAGAGGGGTGTCCACACCGCGCATCATGGGGCTCTATTTCCCCGCAAACCTGTCCGTTGCCCGGATCAGCTGATCCAGGATGCCTGGTTCCGAAAACGCGTGGCCCGCACCTTCGATCAGGTGGAATTCCGCCTTCGGCCAGGCCTTGTGCAGCGCCCAGGCAAAGCGGGCGGGGCAGGGCATGTCATAGCGACCTTGCACGATGACGCCTGGAATATCCTTGAGCTTGTGCGCCTCGCGGATCAGCTGGCCCTCCTCCAGCCAGCCGGCATTGACGAAGAAGTGGTTCTCGATGCGGGCGAAGGCATAGGCGAACTCGGCCTCCTCGAACTTGCCGCTCGTCGATGGCTCGGGCAGCAGCGTGATCGTCTCGCCCTCCCAGATGCTCCAGGCATGCGCGGCCTTGAGCGCAATTGCCTTGTCGTTGCTCGTCAGGCGGCGGTGGTAGGCCTGCATCATCTCGTGACGCTCTTCCGCCGGAATGGGCGCAATGAAGCGTTCCCACTTGTCCGGGAACATTTCCGAGACGCCGAACTGGTAGTACCAGTCGAGTTCCGCCTTCGTAAGCGTGTAAATGCCCCGCACGATGAGTTCGGAGACCCGCTCGGGATGCTTTTCGGCATAGGCGAGCGCCAGCGTCGAGCCCCAGGAGCCGCCGAAGACCTGCCATTTCTCGGCACCGACCATATTGCGCAGCCGCTCGATGTCGGCAACGAGATGCCATGTCGTGTTGGCGTTGAGATCCGCATGCGGCGTGGATTTGCCGCAGCCGCGCTGGTCGAACAGCGTCACGTCGTAGAGCACCGGGTCGAAGAGGCGGCGATGCACCGCAGAAATACCGCCCCCAGGGCCGCCGTGCAGGAAAACGGCCGGTTTGGCCCCCGGCGTTCCGCAGCGTTCCCAGTAGATTACATGGCCGTCGCCGACATCGAGATGGCCCGAAGCATAGGGTTGGATTTCAGGATAGAGGGTACGCAACACTTCGGTCATATCTTCAAGCCTTTCGCGGGCCATACGTCGGTATCGTGGTCGGGATGCTGGAAGGAGATGATCTGCTCCTGCCGGGCATAGTAATCGGGATCCCGATGAACCGGTGTATCGAAGATCGTTTCGACCCAGGGCAGACGCGAGTCGTAGTTCACTTGGATCTGCGGCGCGAGATCGCTGCGGTCATCGAACGTGCCGATTGCAAGCTCCAGCCCGCCGGGATGCCGATAGGTCATTGGCGTGCCGCAACTGCTGCAGAAACCCCGGTCGATATTGATCGAGGACTGGAAATAGCTCGGCTCGCCGCGCGTCCATTCCACGCCCTCCTCCGGCGCGGTAACGAGCGCGGAAAAGAAGCCGCCGAACTGCTTCTGGCACATGCGGCAATGACAGATCGACGGACGCCCCAGCTTGCCGCTGATACGAAAGCGTACGGCGCCGCACTGGCACCCGCCTGTTCTTGTAGGTTCACTCATGTCTGTGCTCCTCATGGCCAGTGGTTCGTATCGTGATCGGGATGCTGACGATTGCTGGCTGAGATCGCGTCTTCACGCTCCGAGCTCAAGGCGGCGGGCTCTATCGGCAGGGTGTCCAGTGCGTGGAGCCAGCTCATCTTGCGGCCGGTATTCGATTGCATCACCGGCCTGACCGCATCTGGATCGTCCAGTGAGCCGAGTGTAACGTTGACGGATACGGCTCCAGGTATGTCGTAAAAGAGCGGCGTGCCGCAATCGCCGCAGAAGCCGCGTCGCACGAGATCGGAGGAGCAAAACCACTTCGGTGTTCCGCGTGTCAGCGTAAAGTCCGTTCGCATGACCGCTCCAAGCGGCAGGAAATAGTTCCCCGCCGCCTTCTGGCACATGCGGCAATGGCAGATATGCGGATAGCCGAGCTCGCCGGCGGCGCGATAGCGCACTGCGCCGCATTGGCATCCGCCGCTATGAAATGTTCCTGCCGTCACTTGCGCTCCTCTGGCCATTCTGTCGTGTCGTGATCTGGATGCTGATAGGAAACGATCTCGCTGATGAATGGGGCGTTTTCGACGTCGTCCTGCGTCCGCATCCCCGGAAGCTCGTGCAGTTTGTCCGTGAACGGCAGCTTGCCTTCGATGCCATACTGGATCGTCGGCGGCAGAAGAGCCGGATCATCGAACGCGCCCGCTGCAATCGCCATCCCATCCGGCGCTTCATAGGTCAGCGGTGTGCCGCAATCGCCGCAGAAGCCGCGCTCGACGAAATTGGACGAACGGAAGGTCTTCCGCTTGCCCCGCGTCCATTTGAAGTCAGCCCCGCGCACGGAAACCAGCGGTGCATAATAGCCACCGAACGCCTTCTGGCACATGCGGCAATGACAGATCGACGAATGCGAAAACTCGCCTTCCACCCGGAACCGGATCGCACCGCACTGGCAGCCACCGGTGTAGACCGTCATCGATACTTCCTCCCGTCTTGCATGTGAACAAAGCCCTCTTCCAACCCTGCCAACAAGGCACAGGTCTGGTTCGCGCCGCCGCGGGGATTGACAGCGGCAACATCGGCGGATGCTGCATGCTCGACACGTTTTCCAAGCGGCACGGCCCGGCAGCCCATCGGATGGGGTCGAGGAGCGGCATTTTCCGGTAACATTGACCTCACCGCTTCACCTCCCAGGTCGTTAAGCGCTCGCCAGTGACCGCATCCTTGCCGTCCTTGAGCTGGATGCCCTCGGCAAGCAGCGTCTCGCGGATCTTGTCGGCCTCAGGGAAGTTCCTTGCCTTCAAGAGTTCAAGGCGGGCGCGCACGCGGCTGTCTATCTCGGCAGCGACTGCCTCGTCCACTTCCGTTTCCTTCGGCTCCACGCCGAGAAGGGCAGCGCTCGCGGCGAAGGCGGCGGGGTTGCCGGACTGGGCCAGGGCATGAAGCGCCTGAACGGCGGCGACGGTGTTTAAGTCGTCGGCAAGCGCGTTCAGTACGGTCGGGTCCGGCGACGCGTCGCCGGCATCACCGGCTGGCCACTTCGAAAGCAGGCGTTCGGCCTCTTCCAGGCGTTTGATCGAAAAATCGATCGGCTCGCGATAGTGCGTCATCAGCATCGCAAGCCGCAAAACTTCGCCCGGCCATTTCCGGCCGCCGAATTTTTCGGTGTGCAGCAGCTCGTAGATGGTGACGAAGTTGCCTTCGGATTTCGACATCTTGCGACCTTCGACCTGCAGGAATCCGTTGTGCATCCATATATTCGCCATCACATCCGTGCCGTGAGCGCAACGAGACTGGGCAATCTCGTTTTCGTGGTGCGGGAAGATCAGGTCCAATCCGCCGCCGTGAATATCGAAGACCTCGCCGAGATAGCGCTGGCTCATCGCCGAGCATTCGATATGCCAGCCAGGACGGCCGCGGCCCCAGGGGCTTTCCCAGCCGGGTTCGTTATCGCTTGAAATCTTCCAGAGAACGAAGTCGCCGGGGTTCTTCTTGTGCGCATCGACGGCGACGCGCGCCCCGGCCTGTTGCTCATCGAGATTGCGCTTTGAAAGCGCGCCGTAATCCGCCATGGATTTCGTGTCGAACAGGACTTCTCCCTCCGCCTGATAGGCGTGGCCCCTGGCAATCAGCTTTTCGATGATTTCGATCATCTGCGCGATGTTTTCGGTCGCGCGCGGCTGGATGGTCGGATCGAGGCAGCCGAGAGCCGTGGCGTCTTCGAGATATTGTGTCTCGGTTTTTTCGGTGACCAGGCGGATAGCCTCGTTCAGCGGCAAGCCGGGATGGTCGCGCAATGCCCGTAGGTTGATCTTGTCGTCGACGTCGGTGATATTGCGGGCATAGGTTACGTGCTCGGCGCCATAGACGTGCCTGAGCAGCCGGAAAAGCACGTCGAAGATGATGGCGGGCCGCGCATTGCCGATATGGGCGTAGTCGTAAACAGTCGGGCCGCAGACGTACATGCGGACGTTTAGCGGGTCGATGGGCTTGAAGACCGTCTCCTCGCGCGTCAGCGTATTGTACAGCTTGATTTCCGGCTTCTTCAGTTCCGGCTGGCCGGCCATGTCTATTCTCCCAAAATGCAATGATCCGAAAAATATCGCCGCCGGCGGGCCGGGGCGTTTCTCATCTTTGGGTATTTGGGAGACGAAAACGGCCAGGCCAGCGGGCGCGCTAGCGAATAATCTTCCGGCAGATAATGCAGATAACCGTTTTCATGGCGGGTTTTATGGCGCGGGAACGATGTTTGGTCAAGTGCTGCGTAAAGACGAACATCGCGAGCGCCAGTCAGGGCTGGCGCGGCAGATAATCCGCTGTCTGCAGCATAAGCCTTTTTCTTGCCAAAGGGGCGGAAGCGGTGGAGCGAGAGGGTACCAGTGAAGAAAGAAGTTCAGCGAGCCGTCCTCGGCACAGCGATCCTGGCGGTCGCATCCGCTTTCTATTTGGCTTACGATTTCGCCATGGTCCGCTTCAATCATCCATCCGTCAGGGACTACCCGATCCAGGGCATCGATGTTAGCCACCATCAGGGCGACATCGACTGGAAGAGGCTCGCTGCTCAACCGAATGTGCGCTTCGCCATCATGAAGGCGACAGAGGGCGGGGACCATAAGGACACCCGATTTGCCCGCAACTGGCAGGCTGCAAAACAGGCCGGCATCGTTCGTGGGGCATATCACTTCTTCACCTTTTGCCGTCCGGGCCGTGAGCAGGCACAGAACCTATTGGCGACAGTTCCCAAAGAGCAGGGCACGCTGCCGATTGCGATCGATCTCGAATTTGTCGGCAACTGCGACAAAGTTCCGACGGTCGAGCAGCTGAGCGCCGAGGTCAAGGCCTTCGTGGCCGAGATGAAGAGTACATATCCGGGAAAGCCGATATTCTACGTCACGCAGGAATTTTTTGACACGTATCTGAAAGGCAACGAATTCCGCTTCCCGGATCATTATCTCTGGCTGCGCAGCCTATTCAAAGAACCAGAGCAGCAAAAATGCGGCCGCTGGTCGATATGGCAGTTTGCCGACAACGGCAAAGTCGATGGCATCGACGGGCCGGTCGACCTCAACGCGCTATGTCCCGAGGAAACGGGCCTTGCGACGCTGTTTGATGAAACAGCGGCCCGGTAGCCCTTATTCCGGCGGCCGGTAATCAACGAGCCTGTTGTCGCGCACGATGAAGAGCTTGCCTGTCTCGACTACATCCGGACCGACGAGCGGCAGGATCGCCCTGGCGACTTCGGAAGGATGCGGCAGCGTCGCGGGATCTTCGCCAGGCACGGCCTGAGCGCGCATTGCGGTGCGGGTGGCGCCCGGATCGACGCTGGTGATGCGAAGAGGCGTCGACCGGCTTTCGCCGGCCCAGGTGCGCGCGAGCGCTTCGACTGCGGCTTTGGACGCGGAATATGGGCCCCAAAAAGGCCGGCATTTGTGAGCGGCAGCCGAAGAGATGATCACGGCGCGGCCGGCCTCGGAGCGCGCCAGCAGCGGATCGACGGAGCGGATCAGCCGCCAGGTGGCCGTGACGTTGATGTTCATCACCTTCTCGAAGGTCTTTGCCTCGATATGACCGATCGGCGAGATGACGCCGAGCACGCCGGCATTGGCAACGAGGATGTCGAGCTTGCCCCAGCGGTCGAAAATCGAGCCTCCGAGCGCGTCGATGGCGTTCATATCCGCAAGATCGAAAGGCACGAGCGTGGCGCTGCCGCCCGCAGCCTTGATCGCGTCGTCAAGCTCCTCGAGACCGCCGACCGTGCGGGCGCAGGCGATCACGTGGGCTCCGGCCTTCGCCAGTTCCAGTGCCGTGAAATAGCCGATGCCGCGCGATGCACCGGTGACGAGAGCGATGCGGTTCTTGAGGTCGATGGTCATGATCGTGTCGTCCGTATCGGTTTGCGCGAAAAAGCATCCCACCCTGACGAGGGGAAGAGGAGGCGTCGGCGTTCATTCAGATTTATGAAATCCCTCAGCCGTTGCTGGCCATCACGGCGAGTTTGCGCACGTTGCTCGTGCTTTCCTTGTCGAGCAGGCGCGTCGGGTAGTCGCCCGTGAAATAGTGGTCGGTGAACTGCGGATTCTCGTTGTTGCGATCTTCCCCGCCGACTGCACGATAAAGCCCGTCGATCGAGAGGAATTCGAGCGAATCGGCGCCGATGTAATCGCACATCGCCCTCAGGCTGTTGTACTGGTTGGCAAGCAGCTTGTCGGCGTCTGGCGTATCGATACCGTAAAAATCCGGGAAATAGATCATCGGGCTTGCGACGCGGATATGGACCTCCTTGGCGCCTGCGTCGCGGATCATCTGGACGATCTTCAGCGAGGTTGTTCCCCGCACGATCGAATCGTCGACGAGGACGACACGCTTGCCTTGGATCATCGCCCGGTTTGCCGAGTGCTTCAGTTTGACGCCGAAGGCGCGGATCTGCTGCGTCGGTTCGATGAAGGTGCGGCCGACATAGTGGTTGCGGATGATGCCGTATTCGAAAGGAATGCCGCTCTGTTGGGCATAGCCGAGCGCTGCCGGCGTACCGCCGTCGGGAACCGGCACGACGACATCAGCATCGATCGGGGATTCCTTGGCGAGATTGATTCCCATGTTCTTGCGGGCGACATATATGCTGCGACCGCCGACGACGGAGTCAGGGCGAGCAAAGTAAACAAATTCGAAAAGGCACAGACGCTCCGGCTTCGGCGCTTCGGGCTTGCGGGCGTCGATGGTGATCGAACCGTCCGGCTGGATTTCGCAGATCACGACTTCGCCGTTCTCGACGTCGCGGATGTACTTGGCGCCGATGATGTCGAGTGCACAGGTTTCCGAACAGAAGATCGGCTTGCCGTCGAGCTCGCCCATGACGAGCGGACGGATGCCGATCGGGTCGCGCGCGGCGATCAGCTTCGTGCGGGTCATGGCCAGCATCGAGTAACCGCCTTCCATCTGGCGGATCGCATCGATGAAGCGATCGGACGAGGAGGCCTGTTTGGAGCGGGCGATCAGGTGGAGGACGACTTCGGTATCCGATGTCGACTGACAGATGGCGCCGTCGGCAATCAGTTGACGGCGAAGGGTCAGGCCGTTGGTGAAGTTGCCGTTATGGGCAACGGCGATGCCACCGACTTCCAGTTCGGCGAAGAGCGGCTGGACGTTGCGCAGGGCCACTTCGCCAGTCGTGGAGTAGCGCGTGTGGCCGATCGAGATGAAGCCTGGCAGCTTGGCGAGCGTTGCAGGATCGGTGTAGTGGTCGCCGACGAGCCCCATGCGCTTTTCGGTATGGAACTGGCGGCCGTCGAAGGTGACGATACCGGCCGCTTCCTGTCCGCGGTGCTGGAGGGCGTGAAGTCCGAGAGCCGTCAGCGTTGCTGCATCGGGATGGCCGAGAATGCCGAAGACGCCGCATTCCTCGTGGAGGGTATCTCCGTCGAGTTCATCGTTGAGCGTGGAGGAATGGGACTGGTTCATTGATGCGGGCCTTTGCTCTCACAAGAATGGATCGGCTTTTTCCATAGCATGATGCCGGATTTAGGGCATTTTAAACGGCGGAGGCCCGGCCGAGCAAATGCCCGGCCGGACCCTTATGTCACGTCCCGCTCAAATGGCAATTGCCACGCGGCAGGTCAAGCTGTTGAACACTGTGTCAATTCGACTGCGGCTGCGCGCCGCCTGACGGGGCTGCGCCGCCTGCAGGCGCTGTATCATCCGCCGGGGCTTGTTCGCCGGCCGGTGCATTGCTGCCTTGCGAGCCTTCGGCCGGCGGCTGAACCTTCTCGAGCACGCTGGCTTTGACCATCTGTGCGAATTCCTCGGGCAGAACCGATTGCAGCTTTACGACCATCGAGTCAAGGAACGGCTTGGACTTGGCATTGTTCACCCAAGTGGGCCGGTGATCGGCATCGACGAGCCAGTTCCAGAAGGCCACTGCCACGACGAGAAGCAGTATGCCGCGTGCCGCGCCGAAGAGGAAGCCCAAAGTGCGGTCGAGCGCGCCGATCCGGCTATCGATGATGAAATCGGCAATCTTCATGGTGATGAAGGAGATGACGATCAGCGCAATCAGGAACACGACGGCGGCGGAGCCGACGATCGCGATGCGGTCATCATCGGTATACCTCTTCGCGTAAGGCACGAGGTACGGATAGAGGTAGTAGGCAGCGGCAGCCGAGCCGCCCCAGCTTGCGATCGACAGCACCTCACGCGAAAAGCCGCGGACCATCGCCAGAACGGCGGAGAAGAGGACGACGCCGATGACAATACCGTCGAAAATCGTGATGGGCATATAAATTCAACTCCAGGACCGCCGCGTGAGTGATGCGGTTCGGTCGGGCCTCATTCGTGTGCATCCTATATCATCACCGTTTGTGGCAATGAAAGGATCAAACCTCGTCTTCCACACGTCGTAGCGCACCTTTGGATCCGGCAATGCGCACGACCAGGTCCGGCAGGCTCTCGATCTCGCTCCAGCGCCCGCCCGAACCCTTTGGCAAATCGGCGGAGGCTGACGGAAGAAGCGCTGCAGAAAATCCCAGCTTCTCGGCTTCTTTGAGGCGCTGAGGGGTATGCGCAACCGGTCGGACGGCCCCCGACAGGCTGACTTCGCCGAAATAGACGCAATCGGCCGGCAGAGCAATACCGGCAAGAGAGGAAACCAATGCGGATGCGACGGCAAGATCAGCTGCCGGTTCGCTGATACGATAGCCGCCGGCGACATTCAAATAGACGTCATGCTGGCCGAGCCGTACGCCGCAATGGGCCTCGAGCACTGCAAGGATCATCGAAAGTCTGGCCGAATCCCAGCCAACCACGGCACGGCGCGGCGTTCCGAGCGATGTCGGCGCCACCAGTGCCTGCACTTCGACGAGGATCGGGCGTGTTCCTTCCATGCCGGCGAAGACTGCCGCTCCCGGAGACTTTTCATTGCGCTCGCCCAGGAAAAGTTCAGATGGATTGCCGACCTCACGCAGGCCGCCGTCGGACATTTCGAAAACGCCGATCTCGTCCGTTGGCCCGAAGCGGTTCTTGACCGTGCGCAAGATGCGGTAGTGATGGCCGCGGTCGCCTTCGAAGTAGAGCACGGCGTCGACCATGTGTTCCACCACTCGCGGACCGGCGATCTGGCCGTCCTTGGTGACGTGGCCGACGAGAACCATGGCGGCTCCGGTCTGCTTGGCGAAGCGGATCATCGCCTGCACGCCGGTGCGCACCTGCGTCACCGTTCCGGGCGCCGATTCCGCCAGTTCGCTCCACAGCGTCTGGATCGAGTCGATGATGACGAGATCCGGCCGCTTGCCCTCCGCAAGCGTCGCCAGGATATCCTCGACATTGGTCTCCGCGGCAAGCATCACGTCGGTGTCGGCCGCACGCAGGCGCTGGGCGCGCAGCCGCACCTGCGCCACGGCCTCTTCGCCCGAGACGTAGATGATCTTGTGACTGCGGCGCGAAAGCGCTGCTGCCGCCTGCATCAGCAGCGTCGACTTGCCAATGCCCGGATCGCCGCCGACCAGCACCGCCGAGCCGCGCACGAAACCGCCTCCGAGCGCCCGGTCGAGTTCCGAGATGCCGGTATGGATGCGCGGCGCTTCTTCGATCTCGCCGGAAAGCGCCGTCAGCGTCACCGGGCGGCCCTTCTTCGGCGTCCTTGCCGGTCCGCCGCCGATCCCGCCCATCGGGTCTTCTTCGACGATGGTGTTCCACTCGCCGCAGTTCTCGCATTTGCCTGCCCAGCGGTTGTGGATCGTGCCGCAGCTCTGACAGATGAATTGGGTCCTGGCCTTCGCCATCAATGATGCTTTCGTCCATGAGCGCCGGCGCGCCCGAATCACATTTGCCCTAGATAATGGCTTGCGGGACCGATCAAAACTAATGATTTTCCCATCAGGCGTCCAAGTGGCAGCATGGAAGGATCATCCGACGGATCGCCAATGCTCGATTATTCGCCCGCCCACTGGATCGCCTTCTTTACCGCCGCCGTGCTCTTGAACCTGTCGCCGGGTCCGGATATGGCATTTATCATCGGCCATACGATCAAGAGCGGCACGCGTGCCGGATTCTCCGCCGTCTTCGGCATCTGGACCGGCGCCTGCCTGCATGCGCTTTTCGTAGCGTTCGGCCTTTCGGCGGTACTTGCCGCCTCTGCCGTTGCCTTCTCGGCAGTGAAGTGGATCGGTGCGATCTATCTCGTCTGGCTGGGCATCCAGGCCCTGCGGTCGAGCGGCGAGGGCGGCCTGGTCGGGGCGGCAGGCGAAGGGCTGGGCTCGGGACGGATCTACCGGCAGGGCGTGCTCGTTTCGCTGCTTAACCCGAAGGTTGCGATCTTCTTTCTCGCCTTCCTGCCGCAGTTCGTCGTCGAAGGCGCCGGGCCTGCCTGGCTACAGCTTTCCGTGCACGGTGGGCTGATTATCGTCGTGGCCGCATTCATCGAGCCGCCGCTGATTTTGGCCGGAGGGCGGCTTGCCGGTCTGATCAAACGCAACAGGAGGGTCGGCCTCTGGCTCGATCGCGGGCTTGGCGCACTATTCGTTGCCCTTGGCGTGCGGCTTGCGCTGACAAGCCGCTGAGCGGGAACTCAGTCTTCGCTGACGTATTTTCGCTCATGCCGCAGGCCGACGCTTGCCAGCATCTCATAACCGATCGTGCCTGCCGCCCGAGCCACATCGTCCACGGGGATATTCCTGCCGAACAGCTCGATGTAATCGCCGGCACGGAGGAGGTTTTCCGGCAGGTCGGTCACATCGAAGATGGAAAGGTCCATGGTGATGCGCCCGGCGACCGGCACGGTGTAGCCCTCAAAGAAACCTTGGCCGCCCTGCGGCACGATTTGGCGAAGCGGAACGCCGCCGCTCGACTGGCTTCGCATGTAGCCGTCCGCATAACCGGCCGAAACGATGGCGAGGCGGCTATCGCGGTCAAGCTTCAGCGCCCGACCATAACTCACGGATTCGCCAGCGCGCACGGTTCGGACCTGGATGACGCGCGCCTCCGCGGTCGCAACCGGGCGCATGGGATTTGGCACGCCGCTCACCGCTTCGCCGCCGTAGATGGCAATGCCGGGGCGCGTCAGGTCGAAATGATAATCCTCGCCGAGAAAGATCCCGCCGGACGCTGCGAGGCTTGATTCGATACCTTCATAAGCGGCGCTAACCTTGCGGAATGATTCGAGCTGCTGCTTGTTCATCTGCGATGAGGGATCGTCGCCGCAGGCAAGATGGCTCATGACGAGGACAGGGGCGAAGCTGGCTGGGCGGGAGACGTCGTCAGCCAGCGCGAGCGCTTCGTCGATTTGAAGGCCGAGGCGGTTGAAGCCGGTGTCGACATGCAGGGCACAAGGGTAGTCACCATACTCCGAAAGCACCGCCATCCAGAAGGCGAGCTGTTCCTCGGAGGAGATGACCGGCACGAGGTCGTTGTCAAAGAAGCGTCGTTCAGTGCCTGACCAGATGCCGGCGAGCACGAAGATGCGCGCGTCGGGAGCGTAGAGGCGCAGCGTCACGCCTTCATCGACCGTTGCGACGAAGAAGTCGCGCGCACCCGCGAGGTAGAGCGCTTCGCCTGCGTCCTCGATGCCCATGCCGTAGGCGTCCGCTTTCACGACCGCGGATGTGCGCGCCCTTTTGGAGCGTCGGGCCATGTCGTGCCAGTTTTCTGTCAGCGCAGTGAGGTCGACCGTCAGCCGCACGCCGGCGGAAGCAAAACTGTCTTCTTCGGAGGCGGCGGAAATTTCAGTCATGAATCCACGTCAAAAAATGGCCGGAGATGAGTCTGCGGCCAGTCTAGAGGTCAATTTCGTCAATAGGAAGTCCGCCGCCGCGCTGCAGCAAGAAATCAAAAAAGCTCAGTGTTCCTCGTACTGGATGAAGGACGGGTCGGCGAGGTCGGCAAAGCGCGTGAATTCCGCCTGGAACGCAAGCTTTACTGTGCCGGTCGGTCCGTGACGCTGTTTGGCGATGATGACGTCCGCCGTGCCCTTCACCTTGTCGAACAGCGCTTCCCACTCCGCATATTTCGGGTCGGCCGGATCGCGGGGTTCCATGTTCTTGACGTAATACTCTTCGCGGAACACGAAGAGCACGACGTCGGCGTCCTGTTCGATCGAGCCCGATTCACGCAGGTCGGAGAGCTGCGGGCGCTTGTCATCGCGGCTTTCGACCTGACGCGAAAGCTGTGAGAGCGCGATGATCGGAACGTTCAGTTCCTTACCGAGGGCTTTCAGGCCGGTGGTGATCTGGGTGATTTCCTGGACGCGGTTCTCGTTCGACTTGCCCGAGCCGGTCATCAGCTGCACGTAGTCGACGACCAATACGTCGAGCCCGCGTTGGCGCTTGAGCCGCCGGGCGCGGGCGGCAAGCTGGGCGATGGAAATGCCGCCGGTCTGGTCGATATAGAGCGGCACCTTCTGCATCATCATCGAGCAGGCGACGAGTTTTTCGAAGTCCGCGTCGTTGATGTCGCCGCGACGGATTTTCGAGGAGGAGACCTCGGTCTGCTCGGAAATGATGCGGGTGGCGAGCTGTTCCGACGACATTTCGAGCGAGTAGAAGCCGACGACGCCTCCGTTTTTCGCCTTCATGCTGCCGTCGGACTGGACCTCGCCCTCATAGGCGGCGGCGATATTGTAGGCGATATTGGTCGCAAGCGATGTCTTGCCCATGCCCGGGCGTCCGGCAAGGATGATCAAGTCCGAGCGCTGCAGGCCGCCCATCTTCGAATCGAGCGAATGGATGCCGGTCGAGATGCCCGAGAGGCCGCCGTCGCGCTCCTTGGCGACCGCCGCCATGTCGATCGCCAGCGCCACGGCGTCGTTGAATGCCTGGAAGCCGCCGTCGTAGCGGCCGTTTTCGGCAAGCTCGAAAAGGCGGCGTTCGGTATCTTCGATTTGCGTCTGCGGCGGCATGTCGAGCGGCGCGTCATAGGCGATGTTGACCATGTCCTCGCCGATGGTGATCAGCGCCCGGCGCAGCGCCAGATCGTAGATCGCGCGCCCATAGTCCTCGGCGTTGATGATTGTCACCGCTTCGCGGGCAAGGCGCGCGAGGTATTCGGAGACCGTCATGTCGCCGACCTTCTCGTCGGCCTTCAGGAAGGTCTTGATCGTCACCGGATTGGCGATCTTGCCCATACGGATGATGTCGCCTGCGACCTCGAAAATCTTGCGGTGAAGCGGTTCGTAAAGATGGATCGGCTTCAGGAAGTCGGAAACCCGGTAATAGGCGTCGTTGTTCATCAGGATGGCACCCAAAAGCGCCTGCTCGGCCTCGATGTTGTTGGGTGCTTCGCGGTAGTGCTGCTCTGCTGGAGCAACGGCGGCAATCTTTCGCGCGGCGTCGTTCATCTTGATCCGTTCTGTCTTTTCCGTTGACGGATTTGAAGGCTCGTCAGGGCAAATGCAAGTGCAGCTCAGCAACAGCCTCTGGCCTGCCGTGAAATCCGTGACGCTTTGCACATTGTTCGACTTCTCCACAGCGCTGAAGCCGCCGGGGAGAAAATATCGCCGGTGTCACCTTGAGGACACGGCATGAAGACCGCGACTCATCCAACCCATAATATTTTAGCCTGAATGCCTCGAGCGTGGCACTTGAAAAGACGCCTGAACTCAATTAGACAGAGGAAAATATAATTAGTGCGCTAACTAAATAATGGGGAATTCATGGCGAATATGCTTCTCAGGCGGGAACTCATTGAGGACATCGCTGCGTTTACCCGGAAATTGAGGGCGACGTTCGATTCCCTTGTGCGGGAGAGAAACATGACATTGCCGCGCGCGCGAGTCTTTTTCACGCTCAACAAGAAGGACGGCATCAATCAGCGAGAACTGGCCGAACGGCTGGAACTCGAAACGCCGACGCTGGTGCGGATCCTGGACGCAATGGAGGCGCAAGGCTTCCTGGAACGCCGCGTCGCCGGTTCCGATCGCCGCGCCAAGGAGATCTACATAACCGATGCGGGACGGGCAGTTGCAAGCGAGGTCGAGGATCTTGCCGCAGACGTGCGCGCCCGGGTCGTCGCCGGCATTTCCGAAGGTGACTTGAGGACGACCCTGAGCGTCGTCCGCGCCATGCAGGCAAACCTGCTTGCATTTCGGGGCCAATGAGAACCAGGCCGACTGACAAACGCAAAAAGCCCGGCATCAAGCCGGGCTTCTGCTTCGTGAAGCAAGCTTGCGAAGCTTATGCTTCGTCTTCGGCGTTGCCGTCGGCATCCGGATCAAAGAAGTCTTCGGCACGCAGGGCGTCTTCATCAACGCCGTAGATGGCGTCGACGGAGGTAAGCGTTTCGCCCTTTGCCTGGCGCTCGGCTTCGTCGGCGGAGCGGGCAACGTTGAGATTGACGTGGATTTCGACTTCGGCGTGAAGCTGCAGTTCGACCTTGTGGATACCGATCGCCTTGATCGGCGTGTTCAGGTGAACCTGGTTGCGACCGATGTTAAAGCCTTCGGCGGCCAGGATTTCCACGACGTCGCGGGCAGCAACCGAGCCGTAGAGCTGGCCGGTTTCGCCGGCCGAGCGAACGACGATGAAGGACTTGCCGTCGAGGACGTCGGCGACCTTCTGGGCTTCCGACTTGCGCTCGAGATTGCGGGCTTCGAGCGTTGCGCGCTCGGATTCGAATCGGGACTTGTTGGCGGCATTGGCGCGCAGCGCCTTGCCGAGCGGCAGGAGGTAGTTGCGTGCAAAACCGTCGCGAACCTTGACGGTTTCGCCCATCTGGCCAAGCTTGGAGATGCGTTCGAGAAGAATGACTTCCATCTTCGTTTCCTTTCGTGTCTCTAGGTTTTCTTGTCTGTGGGTTGAGGGGTGTCGGCACTCTTGTTCGGGGTCAGGGCAATCGCCTTGCGCGTATCGGACAGACCGACGACGAGAATGAAAAGAGCTGGCAGCATCAGAACGAGCGATGCCAGGTAGCAAAGGACGAGCGCCGGCAGGCGCCAGTCCTTGCCGCGCGTGCGGAAATGCAGCGCGGCGAAGCCGGAAAGCAAAAAGCCGGCGCCAAAGGTGCCGACGACGGTTGCTCCGATCATCGCCGGGACGCCGCCGAAGAAGGTGGCGGCCAGACCGGCGAGGAAGACGAAGATCGCGTTGCGGTTCATGCGCAGCGCGGACGGAATGTCCTCTCTCGGGCGAAGCGCCCGGCCGGAGGCATTCACGATGCGTGCCGCGATATAGTAGGCCGCAAACAGCATCAAAACCCACATTGCGCCCTGGATGGCAGGCAGCATCAGGAGCAGGAGCGACTTGGTCTGCGCGGTGGCCGTGTCATTGAAGGTGAAATCGGGCTGTTGCTGCGCAAAGGAACCGAAGAGTGCGTCGACCATCTGGCCGATAAGTTCCGGGCCATAGCCGATCATGTAGCCCGTCACGATGACGGCGAGCGTCACCAGGCCGCAGAGATGTAGCAGGATGTCGGAGAGCGGATACCAGGCCGTCAGGTGTTCCGGGCCGCCGAGCTCGGCGGCGGGACGAGCAAGGTTTGCCAGGTGGCTGATCCAGCCGGCGGGAATAAGCGTCACCAGCGTCATCATCAGCGCGAAAGCCGGGGAGCCGGCGACGGCACCGAAGGCGGCAGCGGTGACGACGGCAGAGATTGCCGCGGCATTGCCCCAGCCGAGACCTACGAGAAGGATGGGCAGAGCGGAGGCGGCGTAGAGCAAGGCGCTGAACGACAACTGGGCGCTCGCGCCGAGCGCCAGGAGCGCGGCGGTCAATCCGGCGAGCGCGCCGGTCAGCAGCCTCTTGAAGTTCATTTTTGTCACGTCGCTGTCCTGCTTCATCGAGCAGTTAGAGGATGTCTCCTGAATCGAATCCAGAAAGACCGCCTCAACATGGGTTTTCAGGGTTCCGATCCGCGCCCATCGCGGAAGGGATGCGACCCTCTGATTTGGCAACCAGAGGGTCGCGATAGCAAATTAAGCTACGACGTACGGCAGCAGGCCGAGAAAGCGGGCGCGCTTGATCGCCTGGGCGAGCTCGCGCTGCTTCTTCTGCGAAACAGCGGTGATGCGCGACGGAACGATCTTGCCGCGCTCGGAAATATAGCGCTGCAGAAGACGGACGTCCTTGTAGTCGATCCGCGGCGCATTCGCGCCCGAGAACGGGCAGGTCTTGCGACGGCGATGGAACGGACGGCGGACCGGAGCGGAGGAAGCTTCAGACATATCTCAAATCTCCTTATACGCGGTCTTCGCGCGGACGGCGCGGACGGTCTTCACGGTCGCCAAAGCCACCCTCACGCGGCGGGCGCGGGCCACGGTCGAAACCGCCTTCGCGCGGGCCACGGGCGCCGTCACGCGGGCCGCGATCGTCGCGGTCGCGCTTCTGCATCATGGCAGACGGGCCTTCTTCGTGCTTTTCGACAGCGAGCGTCATGTAACGCAGAACATCTTCACTGATGCGCATCTGGCGTTCCATTTCCTGGACGGCAGCTGCCGGTGCATCGATGTCCATCAGGGCGTAGTGAGCCTTGCGGTTCTTCTTGATGCGGTATGTGAGGGACTTAAGCCCCCAGTTTTCAATGCGCCCGACTTTGCCGCCGTTAGCTTCGATCACGCCCTTGTACTGTTCTACGAGGGCATCGACCTGCTGAGCGGAAATATCCTGCCGGGCAAGGAATACATGTTCATAAAGAGCCATGACAGCTTTGCCTTTCTTGCGTTGGTTCAACCCGATATTCGGCGGCTAAGCCTCAACGACTGCTCCTGATTGGGCTGAACCCAGGCAAGAAAAGCGTTCCGAGACGGTCGAGAGCGGAGACACGGGAGGCTGGAACGCTTCCGTTCCGAACGATTTCCGAAGAAACCGGCCCTCCGTTCAGCCACCAGCCAGAAGACCGGGTTTGCGAACAGAGGCGCTTATACGGATTTTTCGGCGAAAGGCAAGCGTTCGGATACGATCAACAGGCCATCGTGCCCTTTATAGTCCTCTTGAGGGCAAATTCTGCACGTGCCGGAAAGGCAGGATCCGTTCCCGCCACGCGGTCATCAAGGAAGGGCGACGCCCTTCAATTGTCCGGACTTTCATTCTCCGCAGCGTTGGTAGAGATGTTTTGGGCCTGGTTTGATCCTAAGCCTGCAACACTGGTCACAGCGGCATCGGATACTGCCGGTGGACCTTCTCGATCTCGCCGAGGACGTCGCTCGACAGTTTCACCTCGACGGCGCTCAGGTCGATCATCAGCTGCTCGATCGTCGTTGCGCCGATGATGACGGAGGTCATGAAGCGGCGGGTGAGGCAGAAGGCAAGCGCCATGGCTGCCGGATCAAGCCCGTGCATCGCTGCAATTTCGACGAAGGCCCTGGTGGGCGCTTCCTGCAGCGGCTGCAACCGGCCGCCGAGATCGCCGTTGATCGTAGCGCGCGATCCGGCTGGCCTTGCGCCGTCAAGATATTTTCCGGTGAGCAGGCCAGCCGCAAGCGGTGAATAGGCAAGCAGGCCGACATCCTCGTGATGCGACAGTTCCGCCATGTCCAGGTCGAAGTGGCGGTAGAGGAGGCTGTATTCGTTTTGGACGCTGGCGACGCGTGGAAGGCCGTTTTGCTCGGAGAGCGTCAGGTATTTCTGCGTGCCCCACGCAGTTTCATTGGACAGGCCGATGGCGCGCACCTTGCCTTCCTTCACCAGCATGTCCATCATTTCGAGGATATCGGTGATATTGGCGACCGCCTTGGCCCGATCCTGCTTGAAGGGGTCGTAGTGCCAGTTCTGCCGGAAGTGGAAATGCCCGCGGCTCGGCCAATGAATTTGGTAGAGGTCGATGTAATCGGTCTTGAGCCGTTTGAGGCTCGCTTCGACGGCAAGCTTGATATTCTTGGCGTCGGCACCTTCGCCGCCCCGGATATAGGAGCGTCCAGGCCCGGCGACCTTTGTCGCCAGCACGATGCGGTTTCGCTTGCCGGTCCTTGCGAACCAGCTGCCGATATAATCCTCCGTGCGCCCCTGCGTTTCCGCCGAAAGGGGGGTTGTCGGGTAAAGCTCGGCGGTATCGAAGAAGTTCACGCCGTTCTCGACTGCGTAATCCATCTGCTCGTGCGCTTCGGTTTCGGTATTCTGCGTGCCCCACGTCATGGTGCCGAGGCAGATTTGCGAAACCGAAATATCGGTGCGGCCTAATCTATTAAACTTCATTGGAACCTTGGAATTGGATGAGAGGACGTAGCGGGAAAGGGCGGCGCAAATTTAGGCGCCAATTGCGCAAGCGCAAGGAAAAAAATCGCGACTTTTGACGCCAGCAAAGGCTTTGGAGACCCTGGCAGCACTATTGACTCTGCCGGCAAGAACGTCAATTGGAGGCGAAACAGTCCAAATTGACATAATAAGGGACATGAGATGACCGTCGCTTTCACATTTCCCGGCCAGGGAAGCCAGGCCGTGGGCATGGGCAAGGAGCTCGCGGAAAATTTTTCCGAGGCGCGTTCCGTCTTCGAAGAGGTTGACGATGCGCTCGGCCAAAAGCTTTCAGCAATCATCTTCGAGGGCCCGGAAGAAACGCTGACGCTGACGGCCAATGCCCAGCCTGCGCTGATGGCGGTATCGCTTGCGGTGGTTCGTGTCCTTCAGGCGAAGGGTCTCGATCTCAAGTCGAAGGTGTCCTATGTAGCGGGTCATTCGCTCGGCGAATATTCCGCACTCTGTGCCGCCGGCACCTTCTCGCTGGCCGAAACCGCGCGTCTGCTGCGTATCCGCGGCAACGCCATGCAGGCTGCCGTTCCTGTCGGCGTTGGTGCCATGGCGGCGATCATCGGGCTGGAACATGCCGACGTCGTGGCCGTTTGCCAAGCTGCTTCGGCGGCTGGTGCCTGCCAGATCGCCAACGATAACGGCGGCGGCCAGATCGTCATCTCCGGCGAAAGGGCCGCAGTCGAAAAGGGCGCGGCACTGGCAACCGAGAAGGGCGCCAAGCGCGCGATCCTTCTGCCGGTTTCCGCTCCCTTCCACTCCTCACTGATGGCGCCGGCTGGCGAGGCGATGCGCGAAGCGCTCGCGGGCGTTTCGAAGGCCAACCCTGTCGTTCCACTGATTGCCAACGTTCGCGCCGCGCCGGTGACAGACGCCAATGAGATTGCAAGGCTCCTTGTCGAGCAGGTCACCGGCCAGGTCCGCTGGCGTGAAACGGTAGAATGGTTTGCCGCAAACAATGTCACGACGCTTTATGAACTCGGCTCGGGCAAGGTACTGACCGGCCTTGCGCGGCGCATCGACAAGACGGTGAACGGTATTGCCGTCAATACGCTCGCCGATATCGACGCGGCCATCGCCGCCCTCACGGCCTGATTGGTTTCACCAGATATAAGGAACGCATCCATGCTCGATCTTTCCGGCCGCAAGGCGCTCGTTACCGGTGCATCCGGCGGCATCGGCGAGGAAATCGCCCGCATTCTCCACAAACAGGGAGCCGTCGTCGGCCTTCACGGCACGCGGGTCGAAAAGCTCGAAGCGCTGGCAAACGAGCTTGGCCACCGCGTCAAGATATTCCCGGCGAACCTCTCCGACCGTGACGAGGTCAAGGCGCTCGGCGTCAAGGCCGAAGCCGAACTCGAAGGCGTCGATATCCTTGTGAACAACGCAGGCATCACCAAGGACGGCCTGTTCGTACGCATGAGCGACGAGGACTGGGACAACGTCATCGAGGTCAACCTGACCGCGATGTTCCGCCTGACGCGCGAGCTGACGCATCCGATGATGCGCCGCCGCTACGGCCGCATCGTCAACATCACCTCGGTGGTCGGTGTCACCGGCAACCCGGGTCAGGCGAACTACTGCGCTTCCAAGGCCGGCATGATCGGCTTCACCAAGTCGCTCGCCCAGGAGATCGCGACGCGCAACGTGACCGTCAATTGCGTCGCACCGGGCTTCATCGAATCGGCCATGACCGGCAAGCTAAACGACAAGCAGAAGGAAGCGATCATGGGCGCAATCCCGATGAAGCGTATGGGCACGGGTGGCGAAGTGGCGTCCGCCGTAGCCTACCTCGCCTCCTCGGAAGCCGCCTATATGACGGGTCAGACGCTGCACGTAAACGGTGGCATGGCCATGATCTGAAACAGAAACTGGCCCTGTTTGCGTTTTTCGGCGGAATAGCGTGTTGACCAATGGAACAGGGTTGATTTTCAGGCTTTGCGGCAGACATAAACCGTGTTAAGCGGGCCATGACTGTCACAGTCGTTCCGGGAAACAAGGCGGACCGGCAGGCTTTTTTGCCAGCGGGGAACATCTTAGAGAGCCGGGCTAACGAGTTTGCTGAAAGTGCCGAGAGGGCGCCGAAGGCTGAACCAGGGTAGGGATGCCGGAAGGCATTCTCATCAGGATATAAGGTCGAGGAAACCGACATGAGCGATATCGCAGAACGCGTAAAGAAAATTGTTATTGATCATCTTGGCGTCGATGCCGAGAAGGTTGTCGAGAGCGCCAGCTTTATCGACGATCTGGGTGCTGACTCGCTCGACACGGTCGAACTGGTCATGGCCTTCGAGGAAGAATTCGGCGTAGAAATTCCAGACGACGCAGCAGACTCGATCCTCACGGTCGGCGACGCAGTAAAGTTCATTGAAAAGGCCCAGGCTTAATCCTGTGTGATTTTCAAAGGGCGGGCCATGAGTCCGCCCTTTTTGTTTGTGCATTGCTTTAGCGAAAGAACAGGCGGGGAAGCTGTCGATGAGACGGGTCGTCATCACCGGTACCGGAATGGTATCACCCTTGGGATGCGGAACTGAAGTGACCTGGTCGAGGTTGCTCGCTGGCCGCAGTGGCGCCCGCCTTGTCACCGAATTCGAGGTGGATGATCTCCCTGCCAAGATCGCCTGCCGCATCCCGGTCGGTGACGGCGCCGACGGCACCTTCAACCAGGATGACTGGATGGAGCCAAAGGAACAGCGCAAGGTCGATCCCTTCATCATCTACGGAATGGCCGCTGCCGACATGGCGTTGAACGACGCCGGCTGGCATCCTGAGAACGATGAGGACCAGATCGCGACCGGCGTGCTGATCGGCTCCGGCATCGGCGGCATCGAGGGTATCGTCGAGGCGGGCTATACGCTGCGCGACAAGGGCCCGCGCCGTATCTCGCCCTTCTTCATTCCCGGCCGCCTGATCAACCTCGTATCCGGCCAGGTTTCGATCCGCCACAAGCTCAGAGGACCGAACCACTCGGTCGTCACCGCCTGCTCGACTGGCGCGCACGCAATCGGCGATGCTGCCCGTATGATTGCGCTCGGCGATGCCGACGTCATGGTCGCGGGTGGTACGGAATCGCCGGTGAGCCGCATCTCGCTTGCCGGCTTTGCCGCCTGCAAAGCGCTTTCCACGCAGCACAACGACGATCCTGAGAAAGCATCGCGTCCTTATGATCGCGACCGTGACGGCTTCGTCATGGGCGAAGGTGCCGGTATCATCGTCGTGGAGGAACTGGAACATGCCAAGGCGCGTGGCGCGAAGATCTATGCCGAGATCGTCGGCTACGGCCTGTCGGGTGACGCCTACCACATCACTGCGCCGGCGGAAGACGGTGACGGCGCGCAGCGCTGCATGGCCATGGCGCTGAAGCGCGCCGGACTGACGGCTGCAGATGTCGATTATATCAACGCGCACGGGACGTCGACCATGGCCGATACGATCGAGCTTGGCGCCGTCGAGCGTCTGGTCGGCAACGCGGCATCGAAGATTTCGATGTCTTCGACCAAGTCGGCGACGGGCCATCTGCTGGGGGCAGCCGGTGCCATCGAGGCGATATTCGCGACGCTTGCAATCCGCGACAACGTCGCTCCGCCGACCCTCAATCTCGATAATCCCGAGCGCGAAACGGCAATCGATCTTGTTCCGCACAAGGCCCGTCAGCGAGAAATCAATGTTGCACTCTCGAATTCCTTTGGATTCGGCGGTACGAATGCATCGCTGGTGCTGCGCCGCTATAGTGCCTGACGGCGGTTTTTGACACGACGGGAGGATTGGCCAGTACCTCTCGCGACGGTAGCCTACCTGTTTTTTGCCGTATTGCTTCTTAAAACAACGGACAGGGCCAAGTTTAGAGGATTGCCGGTGAGCGATACGAATCAGAGCAACGACGCGGCGGGCCACAACGGCCATCCGGCGCAGAACGGGCCGATCATTCCGAAGTCGCCCAGTGAAGCGCTGCGCCCGGAACGCGTTCCGGAGCCGCCGAAGCGTTCGAAGAAGGCGCGCAGCCAGGTCGTCATCTTCTTGAACTTCCTGATGACGATGGTCGTGCTTGCCTGTGCCGCCGGCATCTTCGCCTTCTATTACGCGATCTCCAGTTACCAGGAGCCCGGTCCGCTGGAGACGAACACCAATTTCATCGTGCGCAGCGGCGCAGGCCTTTCGGAAATCGCCACCAATCTTGAGCGCAACAACATCGTCTCCGACGCCCGCATCTTCCGCTATCTCACGGCGACGTACCTGAACGAGGGGGAGAGCCTGAAGGCCGGCGAATACGAGATCAAGGCAAAGGCTTCCATGAACGACATCATGGAACTGCTGAAGTCCGGAAAATCGATCCTCTATTCGATATCATTCCCGGAGGGCCTGACGGTGCGCCAGATGTTCAACCGCATGAACGCTGATACCGTCCTGGAAGGCGAATTGCCGACGGCATTGCCGCCCGAAGGCAGCCTGCGTCCCGACACCTACAAGTTCTCGCGCGGCACGAAACGCTCCGAAATCATCGACCAGATGGTTGCAGAGCAGAAAAAGCTCGTCGACCAGATCTGGGAGAAGCGCGACCCTTCGGTCTCGCTGAAAACCAAGGAGGAGTTCGTGGTGCTTGCTTCGATCGTCGAGAAGGAAACCGGCATTCCCGACGAGCGTGCGCATGTCGCATCCGTTTTCCTCAACCGGCTCGCCAAAGGCATGCGGCTTCAGTCCGATCCGACCATCATCTACGGGCTCTTCGGTGGTGACGGCAAGCCCGCCGACCGCCCGATCTACCTGTCGGACCTGAAGAAGGAAACGCCTTACAACACCTACGTGATCAAGGGCCTGCCGCCGACGCCGATCGCAAATCCCGGCCGTGACGCCCTGGAAGCGGCGGCCAATCCCTGGAAGACGGACGACCTCTATTTCGTCGCCGACGGCACGGGCGGTCATGTTTTTGCGGCGACGCTCGAAGAGCACAATGCCAACGTCAAGCGCTGGCGCAAGCTCGAAGCTGACAAGGGTGCCGATCCGAATATCGTGGTCGACGGCCAGCCGGAGGCTCAGGCCGAGCCGGCGGCCCAGCAGAAGAAAAAGAAGACGAACTGATTTCGGAGGCTCGGATGGCGTTGCAGTCCATGACTGGTTTTGCGCGGCGCGAGGGAACGAGCGGCCGCTGGCGCTGGGCTTGGGAACTGCGGTCGGTCAACGGCAAGGGGCTCGACCTGCGCCTTCGCCTGCCGCCAGGACTCGAGCGCATGGAAACAGACGTTCGCCGCATTGCGGGCGAACAGTTCAGCCGTGGCAACATGCAGGCCAATCTCTCGGTTTCGGCAGCCGAAAACCGCTTCGAGACGGTTCTCAATCAGGACGCTCTGGCCAATGTGCTTGCAATGCGTGACCAGCTTGCGGGCGTCATCGATCCGGCGCCTCTGACCCTCGATACGCTGCTTTCGATCCGCGGACTGGTGGAATTTCGCGAGTCGGAGGACAGCGAGGAAGAAATCGCCGCCCGTGATGCCGACGTCACCAAAGGCCTGCTGGCCGCACTTGCTGACCTCAAGCTGATGCGGGAACAGGAGGGTGCTGCCCTGTCTCGCGTGCTGCTCGACCATGTCTCGACGATCGAGGACTTGACGCATACGATCGAACGCGACCCGTCGCGCACGCCGCAGGAGATTTCCGCCCGCATCAAGGCGCAGGTTGCCTTGCTGATGGACGGAGCGGGCGCGCTTGATCGCGACAGGCTGCATGCCGAGGCGGCTCTGCTTGCGACGAAGGCCGACCTGCGCGAAGAAATCGACCGGCTGAAGGCGCATGTGGCGGCCGCACGGGATCTGTTGGGCCGCGGCGGCCCGGTCGGCCGCAAGCTCGATTTCCTTGCACAGGAATTTAACCGCGAATCGAATACCATCTGTTCGAAGTCGAATGCCTCGGCGGTCACTGCCGCCGGCATCGAACTGAAAGTCGTCATCGACCAGTTCCGCGAACAGGTCCAGAATCTGGAGTAGGACATGAAACCGGCGAAAGCTTCGCCCGTTCCGATCGCTCGCCGCGGTCTGATGCTCGTCATTTCGTCGCCCTCGGGCGCGGGAAAGTCGACGATTGCGCGGACACTGCTTGCGCAGGATAGCCAGATCGGCCTCTCCGTCAGCGTGACGACCCGCCAGCGGCGCCCGAGCGAGGTCGAGAGCATTCACTACCACTTCAAGAGCATCCGCGAATTCGAGCGACTGCGCGATTCCGATGCGTTGTTGGAATGGGCTGAAGTGCACGGCAATTTTTACGGAACGCCGCGC
The DNA here is from genome assembly GCF_004342325.1 of Rhizobium azibense. NCBI lineage: Bacteria > Pseudomonadati > Pseudomonadota > Alphaproteobacteria > Hyphomicrobiales > Rhizobiaceae > Rhizobium > Rhizobium azibense. The sequence goes on from NZ_SMBJ01000008.1 coordinate 100,536, forward strand.
GAACCGGTGGAAGCAGCGATGGCGGAGGGCCGTGACATGCTTTTCGACATCGACTGGCAGGGCGCCCAGCAGCTGCAGGAGAAAATGTCGGCAGATGTCGTATCCATCTTCGTGCTGCCGCCGACCATGACCGAGTTGCAGTCAAGGCTTCACCGCCGTGCGGAAGATTCGGAAGAGGTCATCGCAAAGCGGCTTGCCAATTCGCGCGCCGAAATCGCGCATTGGCGGGAATATGACTATGTCATCGTCAATGACGATCTCGATACTGCCTTCGACGCCGTGCAGTCGATCGTGAAGGCCGAGCGCTTGCGCCGCGACCGGCGGCACGGCATCTACGATTTCGTCACAAAACTGCTGGAAGAGACGCCGGTTCTTTAAAGCGAATTGGCAAGCAGGCAGAATTCCTCGACTGAAAGCGTTTCCGCACGGCGCTGCGGGTCGATGCCTACCTTGTTGAGGAGACTCTCGCCGCCGAGCGGCTTGAGGCTCTGGCGCAGCATCTTGCGCCGCTGACCGAAGGCCGCATGCGTTACTCTTTCGAGATTGGCGACGTCGCAGGGGATGGGATTTGCCTTCGGCGTCAGATGCACCACCGTCGACGTCACCTTCGGCGGCGGCGTGAAGGCTTGCGGCGATACGTCGAAAGCCATGCGGGCATCGGCGCGCCAGCCGCAGAGTACACCGAGGCGGCCATAGTGGTCGTCATCCTGTTTGGCGACGATGCGCTCGCCGACTTCCTTCTGGAACATCAGCGTCAAGGATTCCCAAAACGGTGGCCACTTTTTTGGCAGCAGCCAGTTCACCAGGAGTTGCGTGCCGACGTTGTACGGAAGATTGGCGATGATCTTGACGGGCCCCTGAGGCGCCAGCGCCTCGAAATCGGTCTTCAGCGCATCGCCGCCCATGACTTCGAGTCTGGCAGGATAGTGAGCGGATATTTCCGCCAGCGCAGGCAGGCAGCGCGGATCACGCTCGACGGCAACCACCTTCTTCGCACCCAGCGCCAGGATAGCGCGCGTCAGTCCGCCCGGTCCGGGTCCCACTTCGAAGACGGTGCAGCCTTCCAGCGATCCTGCCGTGCGGGCAACCTTCTGCGTCAGGTTGAGGTCGAGAAGGAAGTTTTGCCCGAGCGCCTTGCGGGCATCGAGGCCGTGACGGTGGATCACGTCGCGAAGCGGCGGCAGACCATCGAGCGCGGCCATCAGCGGTGTTCCGCGGGACGGCTGAGATGGGCTGCAAGCTTGAGGGCGGCAATCAAGCTCTTTTCGCGCGCGATGCCCTTGCCGGCAATGCCAAAGGCAGTGCCGTGATCCGGCGATGTCCTCACGAAAGGCAGGCCGAGCGTCACGTTGACGGAATCGTCGAAGCCGAGCGCCTTGACCGGGATCAGGGCCTGATCGTGATACATGCAGACTGCGACATCATACCGGGCGCGAGCCTCGTCGTGGAACATGGTATCGGCGGGCAGGGGACCGATCGCGTCGATGCCCTCAAAGCGTAGAAGCTGTATGGCGGGATGAATGATGTCTTCGTCCTCGCGCCCCATCGTTCCGCTTTCGCCGGCATGCGGATTAAGACCAGCGACGGCAAGGCGGGGCCTTTCGATGCCGAAGCGGTGCCTGAGATCGGAATGCGCGATACGGCAGGTCTCTGCGATCAATTCACCGCTCAAGGCCTGCGGCACGTCCTTGATCGGGATGTGAATGGTAACGGGTATCGCCCGCAGCTTCGGTCCGGCAAGCATCATCACCGGCCTGACCGGATTGCCGGTAGCGCGGGCTGCGAGATCGGCAAGGAATTCGGTGTGGCCCGGAAACGTGAAGCCGGCCTCGTAAAGAACGGCTTTGGCGATGGGATTGGTAACGACGCCTGCTGCCAGTCCCTTCACGACCAGCGATACGGCTGTTTCGATCGCAGCGATCGTACCTGTTGCGGTCGCGGCATGCGGCTCGCCGGCAGCCACCTCGACGCCGGCAGGAACGGGCAGGACGGGGAGAGCGTCGGCAAAGACATCCGCTGCCGTTGCCGCGTTCGCTTCGGCTATCTTGACGGAAAGATCCAGCTGCCGTGCTCTTGCCTCCAGAACGTCAGGATCGCCGATCAGAAAGAAGGGAGGAAGGCCGAGCTCACGCCGCCTCAGCCAGGCCATCAGGGTTATGTCCGGGCCGATGCCAGCCGGATCGCCTTGCGTCAGCGCAAGCGGGCGCGAAAACGGGGAAGCCACGGCGGTCAGCGATAGATGATCTGCGCCTTCTTGCGCAGCTCTTCGAGATATTTGGCAGCGTTTTCGTTTTCCGGTGCGCTCTTGCCTGCCTTGGCCTTGTTAAGATCCTCCTGGCGGAAAACGATCTCAGCGGCCGTGTCGTCGGATACCTCACGCCGGCTGCAGATTGCCAGATACTCCACGCCCTTTTCTGTCACGCGGGTCGCCGTGGTATTGCCCTTGGCCTGCTCGATCAACGGCTTCCATTCGGCCGGAAGTTCCGGAGCCAGCACGCGGCCAAGTTCGCGGACCGAAACGTCACGCATCGTTGCTGCAAAGACCTTTGCCTCTTCGCAGCCCGGGTATTTCGAACGGGAGGCTTCGGCTTCGCTCTTGCGCTTTCCCGTAATGCCTTTCTTCGATTGCGGCACAACGAAGATGATCTGCTGAAGCATGTATTCGGTCGTGACCGGCTTCTGCTTGTTGTTTTCCATCATGCGGCTGACAAGGTCGCTGCTCGACATGCGCGCGCTCGACCCGTAGCGCGCATTGACGACGCGCGGCCAGCTCATTTGCACGGCAATATACTGCTTGAAATGATCCGCCCCGACACCGGCTTGGGTGAGAATTTGCGTAAGCTGCTCGGTCGAGATCTTGTTTCCGGACGCAAAACGCGCGAAGGACGCATCGACTTCGTCCTTGGAGACGGACATGCGGACACGCGAAATTTCCTGACGTTTCAAAGTCTCCTCGACGAGCGATTCTTCCGCCGTCTTCGCATCGGCTTTCTGGTGCTGGAGACGAAGGAATGCCTGCCGCCTTGCGACATCGCCCGTGGTCAGTGCCACCCCGTTGACGACGGCCTTGACTTCGCTTGCTGCAAATGCCGAACCGCTTTGTGGCTGCAGCGCCGCGAGCATGCAGAACGCAGCTCCGGCAAACAGGAACGTGACAATCTTTCTCGCGCCAATCATGTATCGATCCTTCCCATAGACGCTGCGGTGGCAAGTGCACGTATACACAGCTTCACCGAGGTCGGTGCCGCCCCAAGGCGACATTCCTATGCCTCATAACCCGGTTGACGGCAATGTCCTGCATAGTGTTGCGGCGAAAGAAAGGCTCGCTTTCTTTCGCCGTCCAATATCGCAATCAATTATTGTAGATATTCTTTTCGATATCGTCAGAATATCCGACGTTGACATCACCGAGAGTGCGGAAGGTAAGTCTGGCGCCAATGCTCCAGTCGCTTGCCGACTCGTCGCTTGTATCGCGTTTTGAAGTATAGGCGATCGTGAAGATCGTGCATTCGTCTTCATAGGAGAGGCCGAGCGTCTTCCTGCTGACGACGTCGTTGTTGAGATCCCATGCAATGCCGCCGAAGACGGACCAGTAGTCCCTGAACTTGACCGTTGCCCTGGTCTGGATTTCATCACCATCTTCGGCCGAGCCGTAGTCGGGCTGAGCCGAGATATGGGTGTAAAGAAGCTGGCTCTGGAACGTATCGGTCTGGAAACCCGCCGTCAGATCGCCGCGGCGAAACGAGAGATCCTTCTCGTCCAGACGGTACGAGGCGGCGAGGGAAAGGCCTTGCGGCGTCTCGATTCCGCCCAGCCCGACATAGTCGGAACGGTCGGTCTCAAGTCCCGAATTCGCTCCAGCGTTCACGAGATCGTCCGTGGCGAACGAGTTCTGGCCGGCAAGATGATAGGACTGGCCAAAGATACCGTGAAGTTTGTAGCCGTTGTCGAACGTGCCGGTGTACTGGAAGCCGATATTGGCACGCGTGCCGCCCTCGATGCGATCGTAACCGGAGAATTTGTCGCGCTCGAAGAGCGACGTCGCGTCGAAGACGAAGCTCTGCGCGTCCTCGTTGGGCAGGGCGCCCGCAAGAGATTCATCGGGACGGGCGTAGATTTGGGCAATCGGCTCGAAGACATGCGTACTGTTGGCCGTCGTCATCAGGATCGGATAGCGCGCTTCCAGGCCGGCCGTAATCATCCCGCGTGTTGCGCCATCACCGTTTTCGAAGTCGCCGTCGTATACGGACGTCCCGCTGATGGAGTTGGGATCGTCCACATTCAGCGCCAGCGCATCGCCACGCGCGGCAAAAAGAGGCGTGATGAGTACGCCCTGCGGCGTCACGAAAGTTCGCTTCCACTCAAGTTCCCCGGTCAGACGCGATGTCTGCCCCTTCAGTGAGAAGCGATCGTCGCCTACGGGGTTGTCGAAGAAACTGTCATGCGTGCGCGAAATATTCGTGAAGTTGACGTCGAGCGACAGTTCGCCGCCGGCCAGCGGCTGCGGAGCCACGGCATGATAGTCAATTACCGGATAGACGATCGCCTGCTGTTTTTCCTCCTCGCTATCCGGATCGGAGTCCTGAACGTCGAAGTAGAACGATCTGATGTCGAAGTAATTCCGCTTCCCGAGGCCGGTCAGGTAGACTTGATTGACATGGGTTGTCTCGTTGAAGCCCTTGAGTTCGTAGGTACGCGAGAAGTTGTTATCGCTCTGCACCATGACATCCCAGCCGAATGCCCAGCGGGGATTGATCTTGAATTCGGCCTTCGATCCGATCATTCCGCGGTCATCGGCCTCCTGATCGCTTGTTCCCTCGGTAAAGCTCTCCGGGTGCATCTGGTTGATGCCTGCTACGCGCAGGGTATGCGTGCCGTTCTCGAAACGCTGGCGGAACTCCGCGTCGAGTAGGAAGCCCTGATTCGTGTAGCCGGTGCCGCTGACCGTCACGTCCATGCTTGGCGAGAACACGTAGTAGTAGGGAACGGTAACGCCGAAGCCGAGGTTCTCCGATGTACTGAAACTCGGAAACAGAAAGCCGGACTTGCGCTTGACCGTCTGGTCCGGGACCTCGATCCAGGGGAGGAAGGCGATCGGATGGCCGAACAATTCGAAGCGGGCCTTTTCCAGCCGGATCGTATGTTTTTCGCCGTTCTGAATGACGCGCTCGGCCTTGACTTGCCAGAAGGGCGGTCGTTCCGGCCGTTCGGCGCAGGGCAGGCATGCAGTGTAGACGCCCTTGTTGAGGATCATCAGATTATCGTTGACGCGCTCGCCGCTTTCGGCCGCGATGCGTGTGTTGTCGGTGGTCTCGATACGCAACGCATTGACGAAGCCTTCGGCGAAGTCGTCGGTCACATCGAGCTTGTCGGAATACATGCGGTTGCCGTCGGGGCTGATCAGCTCGATATTGCCGACAGCCATCATGCGGCCCGTCTTCTGGTTGTATTCGACGCGCTGGGCCACCATTTTGTAGCCCGCATAGTTGATCTGGACGCCCCCGACTGCGGAGACGATCTGCTGGTCCCTGTTGTAGACGAGCTCGTTGGCCGAAAGCATCATTTTCGCTTCCGGATCGATCTTCGGCTGCAGCTTCTGCAACGTCGAATTCTCCTGCGCGAACGCAGCAGGAATGCTTCCAGAATAGCCAAGCAGAGTCGCCCCTGCGAGCAGGGCAACCAACTGTTTACTAAAAGTCTTGCGGTCGCCTGCCGCCACTAGCCGTCCTCCTGATGAAGCAGAATCGTTGCGCCCAGAGCCAGCGCGACGACTACCGGAATCCACGCCGCCACGAAAGGCGGTACGACTCCGCTGCTTCCAAATGCCTTTACAAGCACGTTGACGACATAAAGCACGAAGCCCGAAAGGATTCCACCCAGAATCACCGACCTCGACTGGTTGAACCGGCTAAATTTTAACGACACTGTTGCAGCAATGAGAGTCATCGCGACAAGCAGCAGTGGTTGAGAGAGCAATGAGTGAAATTGCGTCTCCAGCGCCTTCGTCGGTACCCCGAAGGATTTGGCGATGGCTATTCGATTGGAAAGATCAAAAAAAGCAATGGTTTCAGGCGATGTCAGGCGCTCCTGGACGAAGTCTTGTTTCAAATTGGTGCGAAGCTGGACCGTATCCCGGCGTACGGCGATTTCGCCCGGCCGGCGCTCGGTAACGTTCTTAAGGAGCCAGTAACCATCTTCCAATTTTGCAGAAGCTGCATCCTGGCGCAGAATCACGCGGCCGTCCGAATCGAAGTGGATCAAGACGGCATCGATCAGCAGCGTTCCGTTCTCCTGAATCGTACGAGCGCCGATGATGACGTCGTCTTTTCCGCTGATCTGGCGCAGCCAGGGAACCTGCGGCTTGCTGCTTGTGGCTTTCTCCTGGCCGCGCCAATCGGTCTCCACCAGTGCCGCCTGACGCTGGCCCCAGGCCGCCAGCGGATTGATGACCGTCATCGTCAGTATGCCGAGAAGGAAGGCACCGACGATGAAGGGCGACATGAACTGCCATACCGAAATGCCGGCTGCGCGCGCCACAACGAGTTCATACTTGCGGTTCAGCCCGATCAGCACTGTCATTCCGACAAAGAGGGCAATGAACGGGACCGTCTGCTGGATGATGAGCGGCAGTCGGACGGCCGTCATCAACAGCCCACCGGCAACCGTATAGCCCGGAAGACCCGACATTCGGCCTGCCGTCTCGCTGAAATCGATAAGAAAGACAATCGAGATGATTCCAAGGAAGAACCAGATCGTTATGGCAAGGTAGCGGCGGAAGAAGTAGCGTCCCAAGGTGCCGAAGATCATAGGCTGCCTCCGGGCGTTTTTCCGAGCGCAGAAGGTAGCCGCCGTTCGATTCTGTGCCAGATGCCGGCGGCACGTTCGCCCACGGCGGCCGGAATCGAAAGGCGCTTGTGCATATTGAGGAAGCCGCTCGCCGCGACGCCGGCCACCACCGGAATCGCGTAGAGCACGCCGATGTAAAACGGATTGGTGTCGATCTGGTTCGCAGCGTAGAACGACGCCCAGCGCAGCGCAAAGGCAAAGGTCAAAGCCGTGACCATCGGGTGCAGACGCGCCTCGCGATGCGAACGTGCGTCACCGGCGATCGCCAGGGAAATCAGCGCCAAAACGAAAGGCAAGACCCAGTCCGTCAGCCGCCTGTGAAGTTCGGCGCGATATGATTGCGGCTTGGCGATGTAATCCTTGTCGGCCGGATCCGGATTGAGCAGAAAGCCCAGGTCGCGGTCGCTGGCGCGCAGCGTCGCCTGTCCGCGGTTCTGCGTCAGATCGGAGAGATCGAAGGAATATGAGTCGAATTTGATGATCGAGACATTGCCGTCCCGGGCTTTGCGTTGAACCTCGCCGTCGCGCATGATGAGCGACGTTCCCGTATCGTCGACGGCGCCCTCGCGTGCATAGTAGATCATGTCGAAGGCAGGATCGCGCTCGTCGACGACGAACAGGCCCCTCAACACGCGGCCGGCCAGCCGCTCGGAAATCTGCACATAGAGACCCTCATCGATCCTGCGGAAGTTTTTTTCTTCGATGACGGTGGACAGGAGATCGGCATAGGCCGCAGCAATCATCTGGCGCGCACCGGTCTTTGCCTTCGGCTCGACGACGTTATCGACGAAGAAGGAGAACGCGCTGATGACAGCTGCAAGCAGCAGGATCGGGCGGATGATGATGTTGCGCTTGGCGCCGGCCGCATCGATGACTGTCAGCTCCGAATCGTTGTTCATCGTCGTCAGCGTCTGCGTGACGCCGATCACAAGGGCGAACGGCAAGACGACAGGAATGATCGACGGCAGGATCAGCGTCGCAAGCTTGGCGAACGAGCCGATTGACTGACCGCTGTCGGTCACCAGGTTGATGCGCTGCAGGACCTGGGTCGTCCATATGATTGCGAGCACCGGCAGCAGCGCTACGAGAAACATCTGGCCGACGCGCCGCAATATGTAGATTTCGAGTAGTTTCATGCCTGCCCTTGAACGCACCTGCGAAGAGAAAGCATCGCAGCGGGAACCATCTAAGCTCTTTGCTGCGCTTTTGCGACAAGCAGGTGTCAAAATTTCATTCAAAATTCAGAATTTTTTGGCCGGTGTGACGAATTCGGTAAACGCGTAGACGCCGGCAAAAACGACAATCGCCAATAGCCAGCCGAGAACGATATCGGAAAGATAGTGCGCGCCGAAGGAAAGCCGCATCAGCGGCGTGAGGATAGAGATCGCCAAGATCGGCAGGAATAGTCCTGTTCGTGCCGGCTGCGGTATCAGCATGACGAGACAGAGCAGCCAGCCGGCGCTTGCTGCCTCTCCGGAGACGAACGAGCAGTTGGAAATGCACTTTCCGGCGAGCGATCCCGCCTGCACGAAGTCGAGGGTGCCGCCGAAGGTTAGGGTCTCGATCGGCCGCGGCCGGCCCCAATGCTCCTTGAGGATGACGTTTGCGATAAGGCCGGGTCCGAGCAGCAGCGATGTCAGAGCGATCTTGAGATTTCGAGCCCGAAGCGCGTTGAACGTTGCAGCGCGATGCCAGTAGCACTTGATCAGCATAAAGAGTTGAACGGCCGCCACAACATAGGGCAGCCGGAAGAAGATCGTTCTGAGCGCGTCCAGAAGGGCTGTCTGACGGGAGGGGAAATGTCCGCATATCTGCGCCGCTGTATCCGGGGCTTTGCAAGTGTCGACGAGAAAGAAATGCCATGACGTTACGATGTCGACCTGCGGGAAGGTATGGAATACCAGAAGCAGTGTCCACCACAGGCACGAGAGGCCGATGAAGATACCTCCCGCGCTGGACGGAAATCGAACTTGGGAGCCGGATAATTTGTCTGCAAGACTAGCGGTCACGTCGGGGGCGTTCTTCTCGTGGTTTTCGGCACCGTTTCAAGCACAGTTGCTTTTTGACTCGCTATCGCGGATTTGTCCATGGCTTCCCGATCAAGCCTTGTTTTCGACGCTGAAACCCGAAATTATCGCCGCCGGTTGGATTCCGCAGAATCCGAATGGAGAAAACATGGCAGCCAAGTTCGATATCTCATTTTCAAAGTCAGCCAAGATCAGCGGCGGACTGACCATTCTGTTGAAGGCAAGCGACGGCGATCTGGCTGCGGGAGCTGAGTTCGCCGATCCGGCCGGTGTTATCGCCAGGGCCGCGAAAATTGCGAAATTCTCGGCAAAGCTAATGAGTACGCTTGATCTTGTCGCCCCGGAAGGCTCGCCGGCCGAACGCGTCATTGTGGTTGGTCTCGGCAAGGCCGAAGAAATGACGGCGCATGACTGGCTGAAGGCTGGCGGTACGGCTGCCTCGAAGATCAAGGGAGCCGAGAAGGCGACGGTCTTCATCGACGCGCCAGGCGTTAGCGTCGATGCCAGGGCCGGGGCCGATTTCGCGCTCGGCATGCTGCTGCGGGGCTACAGCTTCGACACCTACAAGACGAAGAAGAACGATGACGAGGACAAGCCGAGCGGCAAGGTGGCCAAGATTACCGTTGTTACCGCCGATGCGGCTGGCGCAAGAAAGGCATTCGCCGATGCCGAAACTGTCGCCGATGGCGTCAATCTGGCGCGCGACCTCGTGAACGAACCGCCGAACGTTCTTGGCCCCGTCGAATTCGCAGCCAAGGCAAAGGAACTGGAAAAGCTCGGTGTCGAGGTCGAGATTCTGACGGAGCGCGAGATGAAGCGCCTTGGCATGGGGGCGCTGCTGGGTGTTGCCCAGGGTTCGGTGCGACCGCCGCGCCTTGCCATCATGCAGTGGAAGGGAGGAAAGTCCAAGGAGCGTCCCTTAGCCTTTATCGGCAAGGGCGTCGTCTTCGATACAGGCGGCATTTCTATCAAGCCGGCAGCGGGCATGGAAGACATGAAGGGCGACATGGGCGGTGCGGCCGCCGTAACCGGCCTCATGCATGTGCTTGCGGCGCGCAAGGCGGCCGTCAACGCGGTCGGAATCATCGGCCTTGTCGAGAACATGCCGGACGGCAATGCCCAGCGCCCGGGTGATATCGTCACCTCGATGTCTGGCCAGACGATCGAGGTTATCAACACCGATGCCGAGGGCCGTCTCGTGCTGTGCGACGCGCTTTGGTACTGCAACGACCGCTTCAAGCCGCAGTTCATGGTCAACCTTGCGACGCTGACGGGCGCTGTCGTCGTGGCCCTCGGCAGCGTCTATGCCGGCCTTTTCTCGAACGACGACGCGCTTGCGGGCCAGTTGACGGAGGCCGGCTTCTCCACAAGCGAGAAGGTCTGGCGCCTGCCGCTCAGCAAGGAATACGACAAGATGATCGACAGCAAGTTCGCCGACATGAAAAACACCGGCGGCCGCTATGCAGGTTCGATCACGGCGGCGCATTTTCTCAAGCGTTTCGTACAGGATACCCGCTGGGCGCACCTCGATATCGCGGGCACCGCGATGGGTTCGCCGCTGGATGAGATCAACCAATCCTGGGGCTCCGGCTTCGGCGTGCGCCTGCTGGATCGCCTGGTGCGCGACCACTACGAAGCTTGATCCCGCGCAAATGACGGAAGTCCTGTTTTATCATCTGACCGAATCCAAGCTGGAGGACGCGTTGCCGCCGCTCGTCGACAAGAGCGTCGGGCGCGGCTGGCGCGTCGCAATCCAGGTGAAGGAAACGGCTCGAAGGGATGCGCTCGATGCGCATCTGTGGACTTTCCGTGAAGACAGCTTTTTGCCGCACGGAACGGACGAGGCTGAATTCGCCGAAGACCAGCCCGTCCTGTTGACGGCATCAGCCGGAAACGCCAACGCTGCGACCGTGCGTTTCGTCGTCGACGGCGCAGAACCGCCGTCGGTGGACACTTATGAGCGCATCGTCTTCATGTTCGACGGATACGACCAGGAGCAGCTCGAAGCCGCGCGGGTCCAGTGGAAGAGGTTGAAGAGTGAGGGGCACAGCCTCACCTATTGGCAGCAGACGCCGGAGGGACGCTGGGAGAAGAAGGCCTGAGCGCCAAGATCAGGCAAGACCGCCGTCGGCCACGATCTTGTCGATGAAAGTCTTCTTCGACGCGGTATAGGCGGCACGATTTCGGGCATATTTTCGGGCAAGATCGACCTTCAGCTCTTCGTAGGCTTGGACGAGCGTGGGATCGCTCCGAAGCCTATCGCGAAAAAGTATGTTCCGTTTCCAGTTGTGACCCTGATATTCGACGACATGGGCAAGGTGCGTGCGCGTCTCGCCCTTGATGCCGCGGCCGAAGATGTGGTCGTCTGGCACGATATCGGCTCCAGCATAATCGTAGCCGATCTGTTCCATCGGGCCGATACAGGTCGCCCCGTCTTCGAAACGTCTGACGCCGATCAGAATGTCGATGATTGGTTTTGCTTTGATCGCCGGGATGGCGGTACTGCCGAAATGCTGGATGTCGAGCGCCAGAGATCCGAGCGCGCCCCGGATTCTATGCTCTTCCAGCTGGTAAGCTTCCCGCCATCTGGCGTCGGGAGCGGCGAGCCTGACGGTCAAATGCCGCACGCCCAACCCAAATGATTCGTCTTGCGCCTGCGGCATTATATTGAACGTCCTTGGCAAGGGTCGATCTCGCCACTCTAACATCCATCGGCGGCACTGGCATCCGGCCGACGATCCGGAGGTCAGTCGTGGAATGCTTCGACCAACTTCCGCTTGCCGAGCATGAAGGCGTCGGCAACGTGGCGTAGCGGTGCGACGTCGACATCCGAGTTGCCTGCCTTGATGATTTCTGCGAAGCGCCTGTAGAGCGTTGGATATTCCTCTTCCGGAGCGGAGAATTTCAGTTCGCCGTTGACGGAAAGCTTCGATCCGCCTTCCGCAAGCTCCATCCTGCCGGCTGCCGTTTCGGCAATGATGTCCCAACTCTGTTTGCCGGTTTGGCGCCAGTCGAATTCGCCGTGGACCGGAACATCGTCAGCATTCTTGAAATGCAGGTCGGCCGCAATCGGCGCGTCGCGGTTTTCCGGAAACTCGAGCGTAGCGCTCGTCAGGAAGATCGCCTTCGGCAGGATATGGGTGACGATTGAAAGCGCATTGATACCCGGATCGAAAACGCCGAGCCCGCCCGCCTGCCAGATCCAGTCCTGGTTCGGATGCCAGTGGCGCACGTCCTCCTTCCAGATGACGTGGACGCTTTCGATCCTCGTCGAGGCGAGGAAGGCCTTCGCGGCCTCGACCGCAGCCGCATAGCGCGAATGCCAGCTTGCAAAGAGCGAGACGCCTTTTTCGGCGGCAAGCGCTTCGAGGTCGGCGACTTCGCTCAGGGTCGCGCCCGGCGGCTTTTCGAGGAAGACGTGCTTGCCGGCAGAAAGCGACTTATGGGCTGCCTCGTAGCGATATTGCGGCGGCATGCAAAGCGACACGGCGTCGATCGCAGGCACGGCGTCGAGCATGGCTTCGATGCTTGTGAAACTCTGGATGCCGTCGACGGTGCCATGGCGGCTTGCCGTCGCAACAAGCTTGAAATCGGAGTTCTTGGCGATCGAAGGGAGGTGCTGGTCGCGGACGATCTTGCCCACTCCGACGATGGCGAGGTTGATGGGTGACATGGCTGAAGCTCGCATTCGGTGTTTCGCTCAAAAGTATGATTTATTGGGCGCTGTTTTATCAGAATGTTATCGCCGGGCAAGCGGCGTTGTCACGTGAGTTCGACAAGGCCCGACGCCTAGCCCGCCATGGCGTCCTCATATTCGGCCGAAAGCTCCAGCCACTGTTCTTCGGCGGCTGCGAGCTTTGCGGCTGCCTCGCCGCGCTGCTTGGCTTTCTCGCTGGCCTTTGCCGGAGCCTTTTCGTAGAGCGTCGGATCGGCAAGTTCGGCATCGAGGTCCTGAATCTGTTTCTCCAGCTTCGCAGTCAACGATTCGATTTCGTTGATCTTTTTCCTCAGCGGCGCGAGCGAGGCACGCTTGCCGGCATTGGCCTTGCGCTGATCCGCCTTGGAGGAGGGCTCGTCGCTTAGATCAGGCTTTTCGTCTTTTTTTTTGCCCGCAAAGACGACCAGGTTGCGGTATTCCTCCATATCGCCTTCGAAATTCGAGACCGTGCCGTTGTTGATGAGCCAGAGACGGTCGACCGTCGCCTCGATGAGGTGGCGGTCGTGCGAGATAAGGATGACGGCGCCATCGTAGTCGTTGAGCGCTTCTATCAAAGCGCGGCGACTGTCGATGTCCAGGTGGTTGGTCGGCTCGTCGAGAATGAGAAGGTTCGGCGCGTGGAATGCGGCAAGCCCCATCAGCAGGCGGGCCTTCTCGCCGCCGGAAAGATCCTTGGCAGCAGTCGACATCTTTTCCGTCGAGAGCCCCATCTGCGCCACGCGGGCGCGGACCTTCGCCTCGGGCGCTGCCGGCATCAGGCGGCGCACATGCTCGACCGGCGAGTCGTTGGGAACAAGGTCGTCGAGTTGGTGCTGGGCAAAAAAGCCGATCTTCAAGCTCGGTGCGAGCTTGATGTCGCCGCTTTCGGCCGAAAGCCGGCCGGCGATGAGTTTGGCGAAGGTCGACTTGCCGTTGCCGTTGGCCCCGAGCAGCGCGATGCGGTCGTCGTTGTCGATGCGAAGGCTGATATTCTTGAGGATCGGCTTGCCCGGTTCGTAACCGACGGCGCCGCTCTGGATCGCGACGATCGGCGATGCCGGCTGCTTTTCCGGCTCGGGGAACGTGATCGGCTGCACATGATTTTCGATCACCGCGGCGACCGTGCCCATGCGTTCGAGCGCCTTGACGCGGCTCTGCGCCTGGCGCGCCTTGGAAGCCTTTGCCTTGAAGCGGTCGATGAAACTCTGGAGATGCTTGCGCGCGGCTTCGTTCTTGGCCTTCGCTTTCGTCTGCAGTTCGTCGGCTTCCGCCTTCTGCCGCTCGAACTGGTCGTAGGCGCCGCGGTAGAAGGTCAGCTTCTTCTGGTCGAGATGGATGATCGAATTGACGGCATTGTTCAGGAGGTCGCGATCGTGGCTGATGATGATGACCGTGTGCGGATAGCGCCGCACATAGTCTTCCAGCCAGAGCGTACCTTCAAGGTCGAGATAATTCGTCGGCTCGTCGAGAAGCAGCAGATCTGGTTCGGCAAAGAGTACTGAGGCAAGGGCCACGCGCATGCGCCAGCCGCCGGAAAAGGCCGAGGCGGGGCGCTGCTGGGCATCCTGGTCGAAGCCGAGGCCAGCGAGAATGCTTGCCGCCCGCGCTTCTGCCGAATGCGCATCGATATCGACAAGGCGCATCTGGATTTCGGCAATCCGGTGGGGATCGGTTGCGGTCTCGGATTCGGCAAGCAGCGCGGCGCGCTCCTTGTCGGCGGAAAGCACGATCTTGATCAGCGGCTCTTCTGTGCCCGGCGCTTCCTGCGCCACCTGGCCGATGCGTGCATTCTTCGGTATGGAAACTGAGCCAGTCTCTGCGCCGAGATCGCCGGTGATGATCCTAAAGAGCGTAGATTTGCCCGCGCCGTTGCGCCCCACAAGGCCAGCCTTCGTGCCCGCCGGAAGCGTCACGCTGGCATTGTCGAGGAGTAGGCGCCCGGCGATGCGGGCAGAAATGTCGGTAATCGTGATCATGCGCGGCGTTTTGGCCGAAAGCCGCGATCAAGGCAAGACCGTGTCGATGGAAGCGGGCTGAAAGCTTGCACCGGTTGGTGGCGATTGGACCCGGGCGGCAATTGGCGCTGCTCGGGCGTTTGGCTTGCAGTTGTGCGGCCGTTGCCGATCGCAGCAAGCCCGTCAACGCATCGGTTACCGATGCCGGTTGCACCATCGCGTGTTCCAGCGTCTCGATCCGTTCGACATCGGCAAGCAGCTTGGCCCTTATTTCGGTTTCGGCCAAAAGCACGTTCCGTTCGCAAGAGATTCTGCGAGAAATTCCATCTTGCTCATCAAGTCCGCAAGACCTTGGTCGCCATTGCCGCAGATATGCGGCTTTGAGCCCGCGGAGTGGTCTTTTCCCCGCATTTGATAGCCACGGCGCGCGCTGCGCGGCCCTCGCAACAGCCGTCCTCAAAGACCTCAAGTTCAGGACGCACCGGCCCAACGGCGGATGGTCCGGTCATGAGCCGGTTCGAGCACTGCCTTGATCTGCATGAAGGAAGGGGCTCACCATGACAGCGGCGTGAAATTGCCGCGTCCCCCTTGTTTTCGGGGCTAGGGGCGGGTAAAGACCGCCCACTTTTCCCGCTAAACCAGAGGATTTGACCCAATGGCGATTGAACGCACCTTTTCGATGATCAAGCCGGATGCAACGAAGCGCAACCTGACGGGCGCTATCACCAAGATGCTGGAAGATGCCGGCCTGCGCGTCGTTGCTTCCAAGCGCGTCTGGATGAGCAAGCGCGAAGCTGAAGGCTTCTACGCCGTTCACAAGGAGCGGCCGTTCTTCGGCGAACTCGTCGACACGATGACGTCTGGACCGACCGTCGTTCAGGTTCTCGAGGGCGAGAACGCAATCCTCAAGAACCGCGAGATCATGGGTGCGACCAACCCGGCAAACGCTGACGAAGGCACGATCCGCAAGGTGCACGCCCTTTCGATCGGCGAAAACTCCGTTCACGGCTCGGATGCTCCGGAAACGGCCGCGCAGGAGATCAAATACTGGTTCTCCGACACCGAGATCGTCGGCTGAATCGAAATTTCAGCCGGGAGGCTGAAGCCTTTGAAGTGACACTGAAAGCCGGGGCCTCGCTCCGGCTTTTTGGTTACGCGGCCGGGCACTTGTCTGTATTGCTGAAGTCCGTCGTTCCGTCCGGCTTGAAGACTTCCGGGTTCTGCGTATAGAGCGGTCCGACGACGAGCGGCTTGCTCGGCAGGATCGATTGATCGACGTCCGAGACCAGTTGTGTCTTCAGCTCCTGTAGCGTCGTGCCCCCGGCATCGACGAGACGGATCTTGACGGAGTAAGGCCTGTCCTTGCGTATGCAGTGGACGTTCGGGCTCTGGAGAGTGATCTTGTCCCAGGCCGGGTAGATTTTCTCGGTGAGCACGATCGGGTCGCCGCCGGCCGGGTTCTCGAATTCGGCTATCGCCACTGCGCCATCCGGAATGGCCGCAGTCTTTTTCAATGTGACGAGGTAGGTCGCGCTTGCGACGCGGTAATTGAACACAAAAATATGGCCGCTTACTTCGACCATTTTCTCCATCTCGCGCTGGCAGGCGGCGATCAGCGCGGCGCTCAGGGCCAGCGCCCAGACAACCTTGGTCCTCATATCGCGTCCTCCTTCTTGCGACGGTAGTGCCTGCTTGCCTTGGCGCGGTTGCCGCACACGCCCATGTCGCACCAGGCACGGCTCTTGTTCTTGCTGCGGTCTATGAACAGCCAGCCGCAATTGCGGCATATCTTCAAGCGCTGCGGAACAGGCATCGCGATCAGGCGAAGCACCGAATGAGCGGTCGCAGCGTCAAGCCCGTTGGGCCTGGAATTTCGCAGTGTTACGGCAAGTTTCGAAAGCAGGTCCGCAAGGAGTCGATCATCATTGCCTGTCAAAACCCGTTGCCGGAAATAGCGGTCCGTGGCTTCGCGCAGCGCGATGAAATTCGGCCTGTTTTCCGGCGGCACCGGCAGCACCCGGCCGAATAGGGCACGCTCGGCGCAAAATTCTGCCGCCGCATCCGGAAAGCTCGTGAACTGTTCATCCGCCGCAAAGCGGTCGATGCTGCGGGCCTTATCATGGCGCAGAACGACGCTGTTGGCGACATCCAGCGCCAGCGCGCCGCCAGAAAAACGATGTGCGGTCCAGGCAAAGATCATAGTGAAAATATAACTGGTAAAATAGGGTTTGCCAGTTATTATTTGCAGGCGATCCGGAGTTTCCGATGGGTTATCTTTTGCAGCAGCTGGCAAACGCGGTGCCGTTGGCAGCGCTCTACGCGGCGCTTGCCTTTGGCTATGCGCTTGCCTTCGGCGTCACCAAGCGAGCCGATATCACCTATGGTGCCGTCTTCGCTTTCGCGGGACAGATCCTGCTGCTGTTCACCGATTTGGCCTATAACCGCCTCTGGCTGGTCCTGCCCGCATCGCTCGCGCTCGGCGCTGTCATGTCGTTCACCTATTCGCTCGGCGCCGGCTTCTGGATCGGCCGCTCCGTCATGCAGCCGCTCGTGCGACGCTCGCCGAACACGGTCATCGTCGCAGCCCTCGGGGTGACCATCCTGCTCATGGAGACGGCGCGGCTGGCCTCCGATACGCGGGAGCTCTGGCTCTCGCCATTCCTCAACCGAACCGTCGTTTTCTGGAGCGACGCATCCTTCAAGGTGACGCTGACTTACATCCAGCTGATCAATACCGGGCTGATGTGTGCGTTAATTGCGGTGGGCGGTCTGGTGCTCCGCCGCACCGCCTGGGGTCGCGTCTGGCGCGCAGTGACGGACGATCCGTTCGCCGCTGAACTTTGCGGCGTGAGCTCAACCGGCGTTTTCCTCGCTGCCTACGTGGCTGCCGCCTTCGTCGCCACCTGCTGTGGCATCCTGACGACCTTCTATTACGGTTCGATGGATTTCGGCGCGGGCCTGCTCTTCGGCCTCAAGGTGCTGATGATCGCCGCTGCCGGCGGCTATTCCGATCCCCTGAAATCGGCAGGCGGTGCCGCAGGCATCGGTTTTGCCGAAACCCTGTGGACCGCCTACGGCCCCTTCCTCTGGCGGGATTTCGTCATCTTCTCGCTGCTCGTCTTCCTGCTGGTGCTGAGCCGGCGCGAGCGCGCCATTCCGTGACTACTTCCACTTGTCGCGCGCTTTCTCGTCTGCATCCTTGGCAGAGACCCAATCGCCTGCCGAGCCATCCGTGCAATGTTCCTTTTTCCAGAAGGGGGCGGAGGTTTTCAGGAAGTCCATCACGAAGTTGGCGCCGTCGAATGCCGCCTGCCTGTGCGGCGCGCAGGCAATCACCAGCACGATATTTTCCTTTGCGCTGATTTTTCCGAAGCGGTGGATGGCGGTGAGCCCAAGCAGGCCGAAACGCTCGATCGCCAACGTGGCGACGCGCGTCATCTCCGCCTCGGCCATGCCCGGATAATGTTCCAGTTCCAGCGCTGCCAATGTGCCGCCTTCGTCGCGGCAGAGACCGGAGAATGTCACGATCGCTCCAACGCCGGGTGCGGCCTTCGCCAGACGGTCGACTTCAGTCTGCAGGTCGAAGTCTTCGCGCTGGACGCGGATAGTCGGGGCCGGGCTCACGACATGCTTTCCCTTTGCTGATGCGCGATGACCTTAAACCGCACGCCTAAATCCTCCTGCTTGTCACAGCAATCCGGTGCTCCCGGCTCCTTGGGGCGAAGGAAGTCAGAGAAAGAGAGTGATCGACAGCGCGCACGGGCCGTGGCTGGCTTGCGGCGACAAGCACAGGAATGACGCAGGAGCGTTGGCCAGCCGTCTTGATACGCAGTGTTTCCATTCGTCTTCTCGCTAGCGCGAGCGTGCGTCCGTTATCCGTCACCCGCCCGTCATCGGAGGAAAAATCCCGATCTCACGGGCATTGCCAATCGGTTCGTCGTGTTCGGCGTGTTCCTGATCGAGGGCCACGCGGATGACGTTTTCGTATTGCAGCGCCGTCTCATATTCCTCGCCCAGTGTCTTCAAGTGACCGAGAAGATCGGCAACGGTGAGGACGGACGCGGGAAGGGCGATCTCTTCCTCGCTCTTGCCGATCCGTTCCCGCACCCAGGCAAAATAGACGAGACGCGTCATTCTTCGTCATCCACGATATGTTTCAAGCCGGCGCGGAAATAGTCATAGCCGGTATATATGGTCAAAATGGCCGCGATCCAAAGCAGGCCGATGCCGATCTGCGTCGTAAAGGGAAAAATCGCATCGCCCGCCGGACCGGCAAGCAGGAACGCGATTGCCACCAGTTGCAGCGTCGTTTTCCATTTGGCGATCCGCGTGACGGGAACGCTGACCTTGAGGGCGGCCAGATATTCGCGCAGTCCCGAAACGAGGATTTCGCGGCAGAGGATGGTGATTGCCGCCCAGATCGACCAGCCGGCGATTGTCTGATCGGCGGCAACCAGCAGCAGGATCGAGGCGACCAGGAGCTTGTCGGCGATCGGATCGAGCATGCGACCGATATTCGAAGTCTGGTTCCAGATGCGCGCCAGATAACCATCCAGGAAATCGGTGAGGGAAGCGATGATGAATATCCAAAGGGCGACCCATCGCGCCGTGTTGCTGATCGCAAGCCGTCCCTCGACAAAGAAGCACAGGACGATCAGCGGTACCGCGAGAATGCGGCCGTAGGTCAGCAAATTGGGAATATTATACGCGCGCGATGCCATGAAACCGTTCTCTGAATTTTTGTGATTGTAGATGACGGGTTTGACCGCAAGCCGTCAACATTCTTTCTGTTTTTCTGCCGCCTTTGCGTGGAATTTGCGACCGTTGCCGCTATTTCGCGGCATCGTCGTGAAAATGGTTATAGACCTGCTTTGCGACCGTCTCGGAAATGCCGTCGACTGCCATGAGATCGGAAAGCGCTGCCCGCGAAACGGCTTTTGCGGTGCCGAAATGCTGCAGCAGCGCCCGCTTGCGGGAAGGGCCGATGCCGCCGATCTCGTCGAGCGGGTTCTTCACCATCTCCTTCTTGCGCCGCGCGCGATGGGAGCCGATGGCGAAGCGGTGGGCTTCGTCGCGCAGGCGCTGGATGAAATAGAGCACGGGATCGCGTGGCGGCAGCGTGAAGCTTTCGCGCCCCGGCGAAAAGAAGCGCTCGCGCCCCGCATCGCGGTCGACGCCCTTTGCCACGCCGATGGCAATGACGCTGTCAGTGATGGCGAGTTCTTCGAGGATGGCGCGCACTGCCGTCATCTGGCCCTGGCCACCGTCGATCAGGATCACGTCCGGCCAGGCAGGGAAGGGCAGATCGGCGGCCTCAGCGCTCGATACCGTCTGCGTCCGGTCCGGAATGCCTTCCTCCTTGATCAGCCGCGAGAATCGCCGGGTCATGACCTCGCGCATCATGCCGAAGTCGTCTCCGGGCGTGATGTCGGTCGATTTGATGTTGAACTTGCGGTACTGGCTCTTGACGAAACCTTCTGGCCCGGCCACGACCATGCCGCCCACCGCGTTCGTGCCCATGATATGCGAGTTGTCGTAGATCTCGATCCGCTGTGGCGCATAGGGTAGGCCGAACGTTTCCTTGAAGCCCTCGAGCAGGCGCGATTGCGAAGCGGTCTCGGCCAGCTTGCGGCCATGTGCCTCGCGGGCATTGGCAACGACATGGTCGACCAGATCGCGCTTTTCACCGCGCTGCGGCACCAGGATCGACACCTTGTGCCCGGCCTTTTCGCCGAGCGCCGCCGCCAGCAGTTCCATTTCCTCGATTGTTTCCGACAGCATGATCTGCTTCGGCACCGGCTTGTCGTCGTAGAATTGCGCCAGGAATGCATTGAGAACCTCGGCGCTCGAAAGCTGCGGGTCGGCCTTCGGAAAGTAGGCGCGATTGCCCCAGTTCTGGCCCGTGCGAAAGAAAAAGACCTGGATGCAGGAAATACCGCCCTCGTGGTGGATCGCAAATACATCCGCTTCCTCGACGCCTGCGGGATTGATGCCCTGATGGCTCTGGACGTGCGACAGCGCCGCGAGGCGATCGCGATAGATCGCCGCACGCTCGAAATCGAGATCTTCGGCGGCGGCGTTCATCTCCTCTGCCATGTGCTCCTTCACCTTCTGGCTTTTGCCGGAAAGGAAATCCTTGGCCTCCTGCACCAGTTGCGCATAGTCTTCGTCGCTGATCTCGCGGGTACAGGGGCCAGAACAGCGCTTGATTTGGTAGAGCAGGCAGGGGCGCGTACGCGTCTCGAAGACGCTGTCCGTGCAGGTGCGGATCAGGAAGGCGCGCTGGAGCGAATTGATCGTGCGCCCGACGGCGCCGGCGGAAGCGAAGGGACCAAAATAATCGCCCTTGCGGGCGCGGGCGCCGCGATGCTTGAAGATCGACGGGGCGCGATGATCGCCGGTGATGAGGATATAGGGAAACGACTTGTCGTCACGCAAAAGCACGTTAAAGCGCGGCCGCAAGCGCTTGATCAGATTCGCTTCCAAAAGCAGCGCCTCGGTCTCCGTGCGCGTCGTCACGAATTCCATGTGCGAGGTCAGGCGGACCATCTGCGCGATCCGGTTGGAATGGACCCGGCCCATCGCATAGTTGCCGACGCGCTTCTTGAGGCTGCGCGCCTTGCCGACATAAAGCACGTCGCCATCGGCATTGAACATGCGGTAGACGCCGGGGCTGTTCGGCAGCCGCTTGACGAACTCGCCGATCAGTTCCGCGCCGGCAAGCCCGCTCTCGTTGCCGCCGCCTTCGTTCCAGTCGATCGCAGCCGGAAGCGGCGAGGCGGAAAGGTCGCTTTCCACCTCGATATCGTCTTCGTTTTCATCGGTTTCATCATAAAGAACACCGCCATCGGGCAGCTTCTTGGCATTCATTCCTTGATCTCCAGCACATCCGGCGTCTGCCACGCAAGATGCTGGCCGCCGTCGAGTGCAATCATCTGGCCCGTGATCGAAGGCGTCTCGAACAGAAAACGAATCGTTCGGCCGAATTCCTCCAATTCAGGTCCTTGCTTCAAGATAAGGGCTGCGACCTGTGCTTGAAAGTCTTCCTGCAACTGCCGTTCGCTCGGCATCGAGGGGCCAGGCCCGATGGCGTTGACACGAATCTTCGGAGCAAGTGCCTGCGCCATCGTCTGCGTTGCGGTCCAAAGTGCCGACTTCGACAGGGTATAGGAATAAAAGCTCGGCCGCAGCGCCCAGACGCGCTGGTCGATAACATTGACAATGAGGCCAGTGCAGGTTTCCGGCAGCTGGGCGGCGAACTGGGCAGACAGGATCGAAGGGGCCCGCACATGCACCGCGAAGTGCTCGTCCCAGGCAGCATCGTTCGTCTTTCGCACCGAATCTTCGCGGAAGACCGAGGCATTGTTGACGAGCAGATCAATGGGTCCAAGGCGATCCGCGGCCCTTTTTACCAGCGTTTCCGTGTCGCTTGTTTTGGTAAGGTCGGCTTGCACTGCAAAGACGTACTTGCCTCCTTGCCGCAATTCCGCCGCAACCGCCTCCGCCTCGTCGATCGAGCGATTGGCATGAATGGCAACGGAAAAGCCGTTTTCCGCCAGATCCTCGACTATCGCCCGGCCTATTCTCTTGGCAGCCCCGGTTACGAGCGCGGCCTTAAGTCTTTTCTCGTTCAAATGCGTGCCTTCTGGTCCCGCGAGTCTAAGTGCGCTTCTATATAGCGGCAGGCACAGACTATATAAATAGGCTGTGAGATTGCCTTTTCGGCAGGCCTATTCTATGTATTATTTGAGAATTAAATTTCCTAAAATAAGTATTGACAATTTAACCAACCGTTATGGTTAACAAATATTCTGTTGCGCTATAGCAACATCAAATTTCAGCCGCTTCTCTGCCTCAATCATTTCACAATTTGGCTCTCTCAAATCCGCAATTGCGCTCCACTTTCGGCCTCGATCCGAGAGGGACATCTAGTAATTTCTCGCGAATGCTTCGACTCAGGACAGTTACGAAGGGCGCGAGATCGAAAGGAGAATGAGTATGCGTACATTTATTGCTAGTCTGATGGCGTCCGCCTTCGTGATCGCCGGCTTTTCTGCCGCCAATGCCGCCGACGCAGTCGACCAGGTTCCGGAAGCTCCGGTAGCACAGGCCGAGCCGGCCGCTCCGGCAGGCAACTGGGAAGGCTTTTACCTCGGCGGCGCAGGCACCTATAACAAGGGCAACTTCGGTGGAGACCGCGACGGTTACGCAATGGGCGGGCAGCTCTACACCGGCTACAACTGGCAGAGCGGCCAGATCGTTTACGGTGTTGAAGCCGATCTCGGTTATTCAGGCCTCGACAGCACGTCAAACGGCATCACTAACAAGAACCGCTTCAACGGCTCCGTTCGCGGTCGTGTCGGTTACGACCTGAACCCCTTCCTGCTCTATGCCACGGCTGGCGCCGCTGCGGCGAACAACAAGGTCAGCGGCTTCGGTGATTCGGAGTCCAAGACGGCTTTGGGTTACACAGTCGGTGCCGGTGCTGAAGCGTTCGTGACGAACAACATCACGGCACGTGTTGAATATCGCTTCAGCGACTATCAGAACAAGGACTTCGATCTCGGCGCCGCCAACGTATCGCGCGGCTATGATGAACACAGCGTGAAGGTCGGTATCGGCGTCAAGTTCTAAGTCTGCCGAACACCATCCGATGAAAGCCGGGCCTTGCGCCCGGCTTGAACATGAAGAGGCCGGAACATCGGATATGATGATCGGCCTCGTTTTTGTCAGCCGTGCGGCTTGAGTTCCTGATAGGCTGGAAATTTCTTCTCGAATTTGCCTGCCCAGTCGATCAGTTCCGGATGCTCGGCTTCCCACTCGCCCTTGAAGCGCAGTTGCAGATAGCCGATCGTCGCAGCAAGCGCGAAGTGACCGCCATTCAGCCTGCGGCCGATCTTCGGTGGATGCGCGCTGATGTGGTTCAGGCCGCTGACGGCCTTCTTCCACTGGCGGTCGATCCAGGGCTGGTGCACCTTCTCCTCGTCGCGGAAGCGGCGCTCGTAAACGATCGCCAGCAGGCAGTCGCAGATGCCGTCGCAGAGTGCTTCGAGAATTTCGGCATCGGTTCGCTTGCCGTTCTTCGAAGGGTAGAGCTTGCTGTTCTTGAGCCGTCCGAAATAGTGCATGATCGCCACGCTGTCGAAGACCGAAACTCCGTCATCGGTCAGAAGCGTCGGTATTTTGCCGAGCGGGTTGTTGTCGACGAGGATCGCCGGGCCGGCATTGGTATCGACGCGGATCTCGGCGACGCCGAGTTCCAGATAATGCGCGGCCATCAGCACCTTGCTGGAATAGGGCGATGTCGGGGAGCACAGCAGCTTCATGTTTCACCTCTAGAGCAGATTCGGCGCGGACTATTTCGCACCTGCAGCAAAGGGTCAATCGGCCTTTGCGGTCGTCGCTTCACCACGCAGCCAGAAGGCACGCTGTGAGGCGAACCGATCCTGGGCGAGACAATCCTTGAGCGCCGGCAGCAGCACGTGCAACTCGTCCTTCAGTGTGAAGGGCGGGTTGACGATGATGAGACCCGAGCCCGTCAACCCGGTCACGCCGCGATCGCTGCGCACGCTGAGTTCAGCGCACAGCATCTTCGGAATTTGGGTCAGTTGCATCCCCTCGTGAAATTCCTTGATGGGAGCGCCCCTTTTCAGCGGATACCAGAGGCAATAGGTGCCCCCCGGAAACCGCCGGTATGCTTTGGTCAGGCCCTCGACCAGGCGCTCGTATTCGCCGTCCTCCTCGAACGGCGGATCGACAAGCACGATGCCGCGCTTTTCCTTCGGCGGCAGATGCGCGCCGAGCGCCAGCCAGCCGTCGAGCTCGGTGATACGGGCATGGTGATCTCCTTCGAACAGCCGGTGAAGGCGGACGTAGTCCTCCCGATGCAGTTCCATCGCCGAAAGCCTGTCCTGTGGGCGAAAGAGCATGCGCGAAAGCTTCGGCGAACCGGGATAGAAGCGCACGCCGCCATCCGGGTTGAGTTCCCGCACCGCGGAAAGATAGGGTTCGAGCAGCTCTGCCACCTGCGGCGCAAGCTCGGCCTTCATGATCCTGCCGATGCCGTCCTGCCACTCGCCGGTCGTTTGCGCCTCTTGCGAGGAGAGGTCGTAAAGGCCGACGCCGGCATGCGTGTCGAGCACGCGGAAAGCGCCGTCCTTCTTCTGCAGATAGCGGATGAGACGCGCCAGAACGGCGTGCTTCAGCACATCGGCAAAGTTGCCCGCGTGATAGATGTGGCGGTAGTTCATTTTCGCTGATGCCTGTTATGAATTCATGTCATAGCCGTCATTTCCGGCTTTTGGCGGATGACGCCTTGGAATATAGAAAAGCCATGAACATTGCGACCCCCATGCACGCCAAATCCGCCGACCCCGGCAAGAGGGTCGGGCACACTGCCTGTCCGCACGACTGTCCCTCCACCTGCGCACTGGAAGTGGAGATCGCAAATGACGGCCGCATCGGCCGTGTGCGCGGTGCCAACGACCACACCTATACGTCCGGCGTCATCTGCGCCAAGGTCGCCCGCTATGCCGAACGCCTCTACCATCCGGACCGGCTGATGCATCCTGTGCGTCGCATCGGCGCAAAAGGCGAGGGGCGCTGGCAGCAGATTTCCTGGGACGCGGCCCTGGACGAAATCGCCGAAGCCTTCGTGAGGGCGGAAGGGAAGGATGGCAGCGAGGCGGTCTGGCCATACTATTATGCCGGCACCATGGGCTGGGTGCAGCGCGACAGCATCGAGCGGCTGCGCCACGCCAAACGCTATTCCGGCTTTTTCTCGTCGATCTGTACCAACCCGGCCTGGACCGGCTTCACCATGGCGACGGGCACGCTGCGCGGTCCCGATCCGCGCGAGATGGGCCGCACCGATTGCGTCGTCATCTGGGGCACGAACGCGGTCGCGACGCAGGTCAATGTGATGACGCACGCGATCAAGTCGCGCAAGGAACGCGCCGCCAAGATCGTCGTCGTCGACATCTACGACAATCCGACGATGAAGCAGGCCGACATGGCGCTGATCGTCAGGCCTGGCACTGATGCGGCACTTGCCTGCGCCGTCATGCACGTCGCCTTCCGCGACGGTTACGCCGACCGGGCCTACATGACGAAATATGCCGACGATCCGGCAGGTCTCGAAGCGCATCTCAAATCGAAGACGCCGGAATGGGCGGCCGCGATCACCGGCCTGACGGCCGACGAGATCGAAGCCTTTGCAAAGCTCGTCGGCACGACGAAGAAAACCTATTTCCGCCTCGGCTACGGCTTTACCCGCCAGCGCAACGGCGCAGTCGCCATGCATGCCGCCGCCTCGATCGCCACTGTGCTCGGCTCCTGGCAGTATGAGGGCGGCGGCGCCTTCCATTCGAACAGTGACATCTTCCGCATGAACAACGCGGAGCTGACCGGCAAGTCGATGAAGGATCCGGATATCCGCATGCTCGACCAGTCGCAGATCGGCCGCGTGCTGACCGGCGACGCCGCATCACTGCGCCATCGCGGACCGGTCACCGCCATGCTGGTTCAAAACACCAATCCGATGAACATCGCGCCTGAGCAGCGCCTGGTGAAGCGCGGCTTTGCGCGTGACGATCTCTTCGTGGCCGTGCACGAGCAGTTCATGACCGAGACGGCAGAAATGGCCGATATCGTCATTCCGGCCACGATGTTCGTCGAGCATGACGACATCTACCGCGCGGGCGGGCAGAACCATATCCTGCTCGGCCCGAAACTCGTCGAACCGCCGCCGACGGTGCGCACCAACCTTTTCGTCATCGAGGAGCTTTCAAAGCGCCTCGGGGTCGCGCACCAGCCAGGCTTCGGCTTTAGCGCCCGGGAAATGGTTGACCGCATTCTCGAAACAAGCGGCCTGCCGGACTACGACCACTTCCTCGAGCATAAATGGTTCGACCGCCAGCCTGACTTCGAAGACGCGCATTTTCTCAACGGTTTCGCGCATCCCGACGGCAAGTTCCGCTTTCGGCCGGACTGGGCGAACCAGCCGGCGCCTAACCGTCCACCGGAATCCGTCGGCCTGCTCGGCCCGCATCCCGAGCTGCCGGCTTTTCCGGACCAGGTGGACGTCATTGAAGTGGCCGATGCCGAACATCCCTTCCGGCTTGCAACGTCGCCCGCCCGCAACTTCCTGAATTCCAGCTTTTCCGAAACAAAGACGTCGCGGCAGAAGGAGGGGCGTCCTGAACTGATGATCAATCCCCAGGATGCCGACATGATCGGCATTGCTCACGGCGATCGCGTCCAGATCGGAAACCGGCGCGGAGAGGTGCGCCTGCACGCAAACGTCACGAACGAGGTCAAGCCGGGCGTTTTGATTGCCGAAGGCTTGTGGCCAAACAAAGCGCATCTCGACGGCGAGGGCATCAATGTGCTCACCGGCGCAGACCCAGTCGCGCCCTATGGCGGTGCGGCGGTTCATGACAATAAGGTCTGGCTGCGCAAGGATGCCGTATGACGAAGTTCGCGAAGGCAAAGGCGCAGGTCGTCGAGGAAACGACGCTTGCGGAAGGCTGGACACGGTTGAGCGCTTACAAGCTCGATTACACGGACTCGAACGGCCTCACCCATCGCCTGCATCGCGAGGTCTATCACCGCACGCCGGCCGCGACGATCCTGCTCTACGATCCGAAACGCGGCTCCGTCATCCTCGTCAAGCAGTTCCGCCTGCCGCCCGATCTTCGGGGCGAGCCCGCCTTCATGATCGAAACGCCGGCCGGTCTCCTCGACGGCGAGGAGCCGGAGGCAGCGATCCGCCGCGAAGCGATGGAAGAGACGGGTTTTCGCGTCCGCGACGTCCGGTTCCTCTTCAAGGCCTACAGTTCGCCGGGTTCGAACAGCGAAGTCGTGCATTTATTCGCCGCGCCGATCGATACGTCCGACCGCGTCTCGAACGGCGGTGGCCTGGACGAAGAGCATGAGGATATCGAAGTGCTGGACGTGCCGCTGGACATTGCAATCACCATGATCCAAAGCGGTGATATCTGCGACATGAAGACGATCGTCCTGCTGCAATGGGCGGCGATGAACAGGAATAGCTTGACCTGATTGGCATTTCTTCCAAGCGCCGTCGATCTTTCGGCGTTCTACCCAATCATGCCCGACCGTTTCCAGGATGCCGGATTGCCGTTTGCTCGCGAGTGCAAAGGCCGTCACGACAAGGCCGCTCATATTCGTGCAGCGCATAGAAACGCCATCAGGAGAGTGCCCATGTGGCTCAGCAATTTCACGCTCGTTCTTCCCCAAGAGGTGGTGAGCCGGGGCTCAATCCGGATAGAGGACGAGGCGATTGCCGAGATACGGCCGGAGCCGGTCGGCAATGCCGCGATCGACGGCGGCGGGCGCTTGCTGATGCCGGGATTCGTGGATCTGCATGGCGACATGATCGAGCGCGAGATCGCGCCGCGCCCGAACGCCATGATGCCGATTGATTTCGGCATCCATGAGCTCGACAAGAAACTCGCGGCCGCCGGCGTGACGACGGCTTTTGCGGCGGTTTCCTTCGCGACCGAGAGCGTCTACGGCTATGTCCGTTCGCTCGAAACAACGGGTGCGATCATCGAGGGAATCAACCGGCTCAAGCACGATCTCTTGATCGACCATCGCGTCCATGCTCGTTATGAGATCACAAACACGGGTGCCGCGCCCGCGCTCGAAAGGCTGCTTCAAGCCGGTCATGTCGACATGGTGTCGCTCACCGACCATACGCCGGGGCAGGGGCAGTACAACAACATCCAGAGCTACATATTGAGCATCGCCGAGCGCCGGGCGATCTCCGAGGAAATGGCAGCGGAAATGGTCGCCCGGCGCATCGCCATGCGCAACAATCCGGAGATCGAGGCAAGGCTGAGGGAGATCGTCGCCCTCTCGCTCAAATGGAAGCTGTCGCTTGCTTCGCACGATGACGATAGTGCGGAAAAGGTTGCCAGGATGCATGATCTCGGTGTGACGACCAGCGAGTTTCCCGTCACGCTGCCAGCTGCCTTGGAGGCCCGCCGCCGCGGGCTCTGGACGCTTATGGGGGCGCCTAATGCGCTTCGCGGCCAGTCGATGTCCGGCAATCTGAGTGCGCTCGATGCCGCAAGGGCCGGGCTACTGACGGTGATTGCTGCCGATTATCACCCGGCGGCTTTCGTGCCCGGCATCTTCAAGATCGCCGAGTATACCGCAATGCCGGCCGCGGTCGCCATGGCGACCGAAAATGCCGCCCGTTCCGCAGGTCTGACCGACCGCGGCGCAATCGCCGTCGGTCAGCGCGCCGATCTTGTCGTCGTCGAGCCAGGCGATGTGCACCGCATCCGCGCCACCTTCTGCGGCGGACGCTTCGTCTACAGCGACGGCACCTTGCATCAGCTTCGGGCACGCGCTGACTGAAGGATCAGGCGATCAGCGAAATTATGCGATCGGCATTCGGGCGGGCGGATATCTCGGCGCCGACCGCCCTGCCGCCTTCCATCCTCACCTTGCCTTCGGCAAGGAGCCGCAGCGCCTGGGGATAGAGCTGATGCTCGACCGTCAGGACACGCGCGGCGAGCGCTTCGGCGGTATCGCTGGACAGAACCGGTACGGCGGCCTGTCCGATCACCGGCCCTTCATCCATGCCTTCGGTCACGAAATGCACGGTGCATCCGGCGATCCGCATGCCGGCGTCGATGGCGCGCTGGTGCGTATGGAGGCCCGGGAAGAGCGGCAGAAGGGAAGGGTGGATGTTGATCATCCGGCCCTCGTAACGTTGGATGAATTTCGCGCTCAGAAGCCGCATGTAGCCCGCAAGGCAGAGAATATCGGGCGAGAGGCGGTCGAGCGCTTTGAAGATCGTCGCCTCGTGGGCCTCCTTGCTGTCATAGTCCTTGCGGACGAAAGCAAAGGTGGAAATGCCTTGCGCGGCAGCTTTTGAAAGGCCGCCCGCATCCGCCTTGTCGGAAATCACGCCGACGATTTCAGCGGGAAAGTCCGGAGCTTTCGCTGCCGCGACGAGCGCCATCATGTTGGAACCGCCGCCGGAAATGAAGACGACGACGCGTTTGCGCGGCATGGTCATAGAGCGAGCGTGCCCTTGTAAACCGTTCCCTGCGCAGCTTCTGCGCGAGCGATCATGCGGCCGAGCGTGATGATCCTTTCGCCTTCCGATTCCAGGACGGCAGTCACCGCAGCGGCATTTTCAGCCGAGACGACGGCGATCATGCCGACGCCGCAGTTGAAGGTGCGCAGCATTTCCTTCGCCTCGACGCCGCCCGTCTTGGCAAGCCAGGAAAAGACCGGCGGAACCTTGACCGCGGCAAGATCGATCTCGGCGGCGAGATGCTTCGGCAGTACGCGGGGGATATTTTCGGGGAAGCCGCCGCCGGTGATATGCGCCAGCGCCTTGACGGCGCTGGTTTGGCGGATCGCCTTCAAAAGCGGCTTTACATAGATGCGGGTCGGCGTCAGCAGCGCCTCGCCGAGAGCCGTGCCTTCGGCGAAAGGCGCCGGCGCCTCCCAGCCGAGACCCGAAAGCTCAACGATCTTGCGCACCAGAGAAAAGCCGTTCGAGTGAACGCCGGAGGAGGCGAGGCCGAGGATGATATCGCCTTCGGCGATATCGCCTGCCGGCAGAAGCTGGCCGCGCTCGGCAGCGCCAACGGCAAAGCCTGCGAGATCGTAATCGCCGGAAGAATACATACCGGGCATTTCCGCCGTCTCGCCACCGATCAATGCACAGCCCGCCTCCCGGCAGCCCGCAGCAATACCGCCGACGATCGCCGCACCCTGATTTGGATCGAGCTTGCCGGTCGCGAAATAGTCGAGGAAGAAAAGCGGCTCAGCACCCTGCACGACAAGGTCGTTGACGCACATGGCAACGAGATCGATGCCGACCGTTTCGTGATAATCGGCGTCGATGGCGATCTTCAGCTTGGTGCCGACGCCGTCATTGGCGGCGACGAGAACCGGATCGGTGAAGCCGGCAGCCTTGAGATCGAACAGGCCGCCGAAGCCTCCGATTTCGCCATCGGCGCCTGGCCGTCTTGTCGAGCGTACGGCAGGCTTGATCTTCTCAACCAGAAGATTGCCGGCATCGATGTCCACGCCTGCGTCGCTATAGGTCAGGCCGTTTCTTCCAGACTGGCTCATGCTGATCTCCGATGGCTGGTTCGGGCGGTTTAACGAACCGCGTCACATGCGGGTCGCAATTGCATGAGAGTGCGCTTTATGCAAGGCGGCTATGGAGAAAAGCCCCAATTTCCCGCTCTTTCCATAGGCCAGGGTTGGATTTTCCGCCGCAGGGTTGACCATCTTCGGGCCTGCATCCTATGTGCTTCGAGTAGCGGCGCGAAATGATTGCGTCACTGGGCAGACAAACGGGGAAAGCGATGCCACATCAAGTCAGCGGAGCAAGTCTCAAGCGGCAGGTCTTCTTCTGGCTGGGCGTGCTCGCCTTCTTCATCGTCTTTCTCTATATATTCAGCTCCATCTTGCTGCCCTTCGTCGCCGGGATGGCGATCGCTTATTTCCTGGATCCCGTGGCCGACCGTTTGCAGCGTCTGGGGCTCAGCCGCCTGATGGCAACAATCGGCATCCTTGTCGCCTTCGTCATCATCTTCGCGCTGGCGCTGATGATCCTCATTCCGGTCCTGATCAATCAGTTCAACGATTTCGCCCAGCGGCTCCCCGGCTATATCAGCCAGCTGCAGGCCTTCATCGCCGATGTGCAGGATTCGGTGTTGCCGGGTTGGGTCGCAAACCAGCTCGGCACGATCAAGGACAATTTCTCCGGAATATTGTCGGAAGGCATGGGCTTCCTGACCGGCCTCTTTGGCCAGATCTGGAATTCAGGCAAGGCCATCGTCGACGTCATCTCGCTGCTGGTCGTGACGCCGGTCGTTGCTTTTTACATCCTACTCGACTGGGATCGCATGATTTCAAAGGTCGATCAGTGGATTCCGCGCGATTATGTAAAGGACGTTCGCCAGATCGCTCATGAGATCGATCAGGCGATCGCCGGCTTCATTCGCGGGCAGGGCTCTCTGTGCCTGATCCTCGGAATCTTCTATGCCGTCGGTCTTTCGCTCATCGGCTTGAACTTCGGCCTGCTCATCGGCCTGTTTGCCGGGATGATAAGCTTCATTCCCTATGTCGGTTCGCTGGTCGGGCTGGTCCTTGCCGTCGGCGTGGCGCTCGTCCAGTTCTGGCCGGACTACCTCTGGGTCGGCGCCGTGCTCGTTGTCTTCTTCAGCGGCCAGTTCCTGGAAGGCAATATCCTGCAGCCGAAACTCGTCGGCCACAGCGTCGGACTTCACCCGGTCTGGCTGATGTTCGCACTCTTTGCGTTCGGCGCGCTTTTCGGCTTCGTCGGCCTGCTCGTTGCCGTGCCGGCCGCTGCCGCTGTCGGTGTCCTTGTCCGCTTTGCGCTCTCGCGCTACCTTCAGAGCGATCTTTATGCGGGCCGCTCGCAACCTGCCGACGCCCGGACGACAAAAGCCGAATCCAAATGAACGACGTGAAGCGCAAGGCGGGGGAACAGCTTCCGCTGGTCTTTTCCCATGATGCAGCAAGCGGCCGAGACGACCTTTTGGTCTCCGACCGACTGAGTGCTGCGGTGACCATCATCGACGCCTGGCCGCAATGGCCGTCGCCGGTCGTCATCCTGGCCGGGCCGGTGGGGTCGGGAAAGTCGCATCTCGCAAGCATCTGGAAAGAGCATAGCGGTGCCGTCTGCATCCATCCGAAGCGGGGATCGGAAGCCGCCGTTACTGCGGCAAACGGACCTGTCCTTTTCGAGGATGTCGACCGCCTCGGCTTCGATGACACGGAGCTCTTTCACGTCATCAACAGCGTGCGCGAAAACGGCAACAGCCTGCTGATGACGAGCCGACTCTGGCCGATGTCGTGGCCGGTGGAGCTTCCGGACCTGCGCTCCAGGCTCAAGGCTGTGACCGTCGTCGAAATCGGCGAGCCGGACGAGGAATTGCTGTCGCAGGTTATCGTCAAGCTCTTCTCCGACCGGCAGCTTAATATAGATGACAAACTCGTCCTTTATATCGTGAACCGGATGGAGCGATCGCTGAACGCGGCCCAGACGATCGTCGAAAGGCTCGACCGGCTGGCCCTTGCGCGCGGAACGAAGATCACCCGGGCTCTCGCTGCTGAAGTGTTGAATGAATTGGGCAATTCGGCCTCTTCCGATTGACTGTCACAGTTCCGTCGTGAAACTGATATACTGCGCATGGACGAAGGAAACGGGGTTATCTGAACATGGACAGTGCGGTTGCGGAGCATCAGGAACCCATTCGGGAGACGTCGGCAGCTGTCCCGCCACTGGAAGACCTGCTCGCTAGTCCCGAACGTTTCATCAACCGCGAATTTTCCTGGCTGCAGTTCAACCGTCGCGTTCTGGAGGAAACGCTGAACACTGAGCACCCGCTGCTCGAGCGCGTCCGGTTCCTGTCGATTTCGGCGGCCAATCTCGACGAATTCTTCATGGTGCGCGTCGCCGGCCTCGAAGGCCAGGTGCGCCAGAACATCGTGGTTCGCACGCCGGACGGGAAGACGCCGGCAGAACAGCTCGACGCAATCCTGCAGGAGATCGACAATCTGCAGATGGAGCAGCAGGCTTCGCTCGCCGTCCTGCAGCAGTATCTCGCGAAGGAAGACATTCTGATCGTCCGTCCCGGCGCTCTCAGCGACGCCGACCGGCAGTGGCTGGCTGCAGAGTTCGAGCAGGCGATCTTTCCGGTTCTGACGCCGCTGTCGATCGATCCGGCTCACCCGTTCCCGTTCATCCCGAACCTCGGTTTCTCGATCGGCCTGCAGCTTACCAGCAAGCACGGGCGCGAGCCGATGACTGCGCTGCTTCGCCTGCCGCCTGCGCTCGATCGCTTCGTGCGGTTGCCCGATGACGCTGGCACGATCCGCTACATCACGCTGGAGGATGTCGCCAACATATTCATTCACCGGCTCTATCCCGGTTACGAGGTGCAGGGCTCCGGTACATTCCGCCTCATTCGCGACAGCGATATCGAAGTGGAGGAAGAAGCCGAAGACCTCGTGCGCTTCTTTGAAACCGCCTTGAAGCGCCGTCGCCGCGGCAAGGTGATCCGCATCGAGACGGATTCCGAGATGCCGGCATCGCTTCGCCAGTTCGTGGTGCAGGCGTTGAACGTTCCAGACAATCGTGTCGCCGTTTTGCCGGGCCTGCTCGCTCTCAATACAGTCTCGGAGATCACCAAGGCGCCGCGCGACGACCTTCGGTTTCCACCCTACAATGCGCGATTTCCCGAGCGCGTTCGGGAACATGCGGGAGACTGCTTTGCGGCCATTCGCGAAAAGGACATGGTGGTTCATCACCCCTACGAGTCTTTCGACGTGGTGGTCCAGTTTCTTCTCCAGGCTGCGCACGATCCTGACGTTCTGGCCATAAAGCAGACCCTTTACCGCACCTCGAACGACAGCCCGATCGTGCG
This sequence comes from Rhizobium azibense, assembly GCF_004342325.1. NCBI lineage: Bacteria > Pseudomonadati > Pseudomonadota > Alphaproteobacteria > Hyphomicrobiales > Rhizobiaceae > Rhizobium > Rhizobium azibense. Next base: position 134,515 of record NZ_SMBJ01000008.1, read on the forward strand.
TGCCCTCATCGATGCTGCCGAAGCCGGTAAGTCGGTGACTGCACTCGTCGAACTCAAGGCCCGTTTCGACGAAGAGGCGAACATCCGTTGGGCGCGCGACCTCGAGCGCGCCGGCGTGCAGGTCGTCTTCGGCTTCATCGAGCTCAAGACACACGCGAAGATGTCGTTGGTCGTTCGCCGCGAGGAAGGCAGGCTCCGCAGCTACTGCCATCTCGGCACCGGCAACTACCATCCGGTTACCGCAAAGATCTATACCGACCTCTCGTTCTTCACCTGCAATCAGGTGATTGCCCATGATATGGCGAACATCTTCAACTTCATCACCGGTTACGGCGAACCGGAGGAGAGCATGAAGCTCGCCGTCTCGCCTTATACGCTGCGCTCGCGCATCCTCCGTCACATCGACGAGGAGATCAAACATGCCAAGAACGGTGCGCCGGCAGCGATCTGGATGAAGATGAACTCGCTCGTCGATCCGGAAATTATCGACGCGCTCTATACGGCAAGCCGGGCAGGCGTTGAAATCGATCTGGTCATTCGCGGCATCTGCTGCCTGCGCCCGCAGGTGCCGGGCCTGTCCGACAATATTCGCGTCAAGTCGATCGTCGGCCGCTTCCTGGAGCACAGCCGCATCTTCTGCTTCGGCAATGGATACGGGCTGCCGTCCGACAAGGCGCTCGTCTATATCGGCTCCGCCGACATGATGCCCAGAAACCTCGACCGCCGCGTCGAGACGCTCGTCCCGCTCATCAATCCGACTGTGCACGAGCAGGTTTTGTCCCAGATCATGCTGGGCAATATCATTGACAATCAGCAGAGCTACGAGATATTGCCCGACGGCACGTCTCGGCGCATGGAAGTGCGCAAAGGCGAAGAGCCGTTCAATGCGCAGCAGTATTTCATGACCAATCCCAGCCTTTCCGGCCGTGGTGAAGCCCTGAAATCCAGTGCGCCCAAGCTGATTGCCGGTCTGCTTTCCGGCTGGACCAAGAGATAAAACTGGACCTGCATGGTTGAATCAGAAGCCCAGGGGCGCCTGCCAGGGATTGCCCCGGTCTCCGTCGTCGATATCGGGTCGAATTCGATCCGCGTGGTCGTCTACGAGGGCATGTCCCGCTCGCCGGCGATCCTTTTCAATGAAAAGGTGCTCTGCGGCCTCGGTAAGGGAATTGCCCTCAACGGCAGGATGGATGAGGAAAGCGTCGCGCGCGCGCTTTCCGCACTGCATCGGTTCAAGGCCCTTTCCGACCAGGCCCGGGCGGCGACTATGTATGTGCTGGCCACGGCTGCCGCGCGCGAAGCCTCCAACGGGCCTGATTTCATCCACCAGGCCGAAACGATCCTCCAACGCAAGATCCGGGTGCTTTCCGGCGAGGAGGAGGCGAAGTTTTCCGCGCTCGGGGTCATCAGCGGCTTCTTCCATCCCGACGGCATCGCAGGCGATCTCGGCGGCGGCTCTTTGGAACTCATCGACATCAAGGAGCGCGAGATCGGCAGGGGGATCACCCTGCCGCTCGGGGGACTTCGCCTTTCCGAATATGCCGGTGGTTCGCTGGCGAGAGCCCGCACTTTCGCCCGCAAGCATGTTCGAAGCGCCGCAAAAATCCTGGAGAAGGGGACCGGACGGACCTTTTACGCGGTTGGTGGCACCTGGCGCAACATCGCCAAGCTGCACATGGAACTTACCCAGTATCCGCTGCACATGATGCAGGGCTACGAGGTTTCTTTCGAAGGGATGATGCAGTTCCTCGATCAGGTGGAAGTGGCCAGGGACTCCAAGGATCCAGCCTTCCAGGCGGTTTCGAAGCATCGCCGTGCACTGCTGCCCTTCGGCGCCGTTGCCATGAAGGAAGTGTTGAGCGCGATGAATCCCGGTGTCATTTCCTTTTCGGCGCAGGGCGTCCGCGAAGGTTATCTCTACTCGCTGCTGTCGGAAGGCGAGCGCCGCGCCGATCCGCTGCTTTCGGCGGCCGGCGAGCTTGCCATCCTGCGCGCGCGTTCACCTGAGCATGCGCGCGAGCTTGCGGGATGGACCGGCTATATGATGCCCTATTTCGGCGTCGTGGAAACGGAAGAGGAAGCGCGCTACCGCCAGGCGGCGTGCCTGCTCGCCGACATCAGCTGGCGCGCGCATCCGGACTATCGCGGCCTGCAGGCGCTGAACCTGATTGCCCATTCCTCCTTCGTCGGCATCAGCCATCCCGGCCGGGCGTTCATCGCGCTCGCCAATTACTACCGCTTCCAAGGCCTTCATGACGACGGCTCGACGGCACCGCTTGCCACGATCGCCGGCTCGCAATATGTCGAGCGAGCCAAGCTGCTCGGTGGCATGCTGCGCGTCGTTTATCTCTTCTCGGCCTCCATGCCGGGCGTGGTGAAGAATCTGACATTCCGCAAGTCCTCAAATCCAAACATCGACCTCGAATTCGTCGTGCCGTCGGAATATCGCGACTTTGCCGGAGAACGCCTCGACGGACGCCTGCAGCAACTTTCGCGGCTGACGAACAGACGGCTGGCGTTCAGATTCGAGTAGGGGCAAGCAAGCCAGCCACAGCGGCCTGCGCCCTGAGCGGTTCTCCCGCAACTCAAAATGAGTTTCCCGCGCCCAAGGACTTGGGCGAAAGCCTGCTGTGACAGGCACCACGGATGAGGCGAACGACCGGTGAAACGGTTTGCCCGGGGGATGCCTTATAGCCGCAAGAAAGAAGAGGATGGAACTTGCGCGCCACCCTCTTACTGGGGGCGTAAAGCTATCTTGCACTCAAAAAGTCACCCACCTCCAGCAGGCTGAACTCGTTGTCATCTGCCTTGTCGACGGCACGGCCGGCGGAGAAGGGAAGGTTGTTGTCGTTGCCGACGATGATGTGCGTGGCATCGACGCGGTCGACATTCTCGATCGTCACGAAGGGCATGTCGTAGAAGCCTTCGCGGCCGCCCTTTTTCTTCTTGTTGTCCGGGTCTTCGATATGCATCAGGTCGATATAGCCGATCTTGCGCACGGCCTTGCCGACCTTGGCATCGTCGAGCTCGATTTTGTAGATGCGCTTGAATTCGGCCGGAGCTTGGAAGCAGTCCGGCCTGGGCTCCTTGGGATCGGCACAGACCTTGTCCTTCGTACCGGCGCCATTGTCGCGTTCTATGACGAGGGCGGTCGTGTCGTCGAGCATGTTGAAGTCACCGATCGCAGCACCCTTGTCCTCGAATGGATAGAACCAGCTGCTGCCCGTCCATTTCTTGGAGGCGATCTCGAACTCGATGACGCGGATGGCAGTCTTGCCGTCAACGGACTCCATCTTGCCGTCGTCCTGATAGAGCGAGCCTTCCAGAAGGCCGTAAAGCTTGGTTCCGTCCTTCGACATGGCAAGACCCTCGAAGCCGCCGGAGCGCTTCAAGTTGAAGGCAGGCAACTTGGCGGCCGGATTTGCCGGAACCGAAAGCAGCGGGTTGTCGGGCGACATCACCGGCTTTCCATCGGCCGTGGTGGCAATCACGTCGGTCAACTGTCCTTCGGTATCGACTTTCAGTAGATAGGGACCGAACTCATCGCCGAGCCAGAAGCCGTCGGCGACCGGCTGGATGGATTCGATGTCGAAATCCCCGCCGGTCAGATAGCGTTTCTCTGCACCTTCGAGAGTAATCGGGAAGGGTGCGATCTTGTTTGGATCGGAGAGGAAGATATTCTTGACGATGTCGGCTTTGCCGGTCGTCCAGTCCAGTTTCATCTGGTGCAGGAAGAGCATCGCATCGCTGGAGTTGCCCTTGGAGCCGAAACCGTTGTCGGACAGTGTCCAGAACGTGCCGTCTTCCATTGTCTTGATGCCGGAAAAGCCTTGGACAGGCTGGCCGTCGAGCGGCAGCTTGATGTCGGTGATGCGCTGTCCGTCCTTGCCGGGAACCGAGCCGAGCGCTTCGGTTCGCTTGCGGTCCGCAGTCGTGAACTTGCCGGCGTGCTTCAGGAATTGAGGCGCGTCGGCGGGCGCGGGAACCAGCGTGTTGGCAGGCAGGATCGCCTGGCCTGCGAGCTTGGCCGGAAAAGCCTGCTGGTCGGCGGAAGCGGAGGCGGCGGCGAGGAAGAAGAGAAAGACGGAAGTAAAAAGCGCAGCTTTCATGGAAACCTCCAGAAAATGAATGGCGGTTTCGCTTAGCAGTCCATTGATGGCGCTTAGTTGAAGGTTGAATGAAGCTTTGGTGACGTTGTCGACGTGGGCAGGGCCTGTGCCAGCGTCATGACGCCCAGTCCCTGGCCCCGGCCCTTGAGGGCATGAACACCCAGGTCCTGCGCGCTGATCCTTTCGGGCAGCGTCAGGCGTTGGGCAAGCTCGCTCGAGATCAACACCGGCCGGTTCAGTGTCTTGCAAAGGGATTCAAGTCTTGAAGTTGTATTCACCGTGTCGCCGAAATAGGTGATCTTATGGTGATCGACTCCGATTTCGGCTGTGATGACCAAGCCGCCATGAAGTGCCGCGCGCAGGCGGGGCACCTGCCCATACTGCTTCAGCCAGCTTTCCGCATCGGCTTCGATATCGTTGAGGATGTCGAAGATGCAGCGCACGCAGCGGCCGTCCTTCAGCCCGCGCGCGAGCGGCCAGGTTATGATTGCAGAATCGCCGACGTAATCATCAATCGCACCTTTGTTCCGCCGCACCGGTTCGGCAAAAGCGGCAAACAGCGAGTTCAGCAATTGCTGTGCTCGAAGATCACCGTGTTTTTCGGCAAAGGGCGTCGAATCGACGAGGTCGATAAAGAGGAAGATGCGTTCCTCCTGGACGGGGGTCCGGTAGCGTCCGGAGAACATGCTGAGAAAAACATCGCGGCCGAGCAGCTCGCGCACGCGCAAGACGAAGATGATGACGGCGCAGACAGCCAGTGCATACATGAAGACGTTGAACGGCATCACCAGGATGTTCAAGAGCGACTGAGGCTTGATCAGGCCGACCGCCGACAGCAGCGAGGCGGCCAGCGCATAGCCGATGTTCATGAAGATTTCATAAATCAGCAAAGCCGAAATGATGAACGCCGCCGTTGGAAGTTTCTGGAGCCGTCGGTAGAGCGGGCGCAGGAAGGCTCTGCGCTCGAAGGCCAGAATCGGCATGCCGATAAAGACCGCAAAGACCGCCCCGATGATGACCGGTTCGTCGGGAAAGACCACCAGGCTATAGGCTACGCCGCTTGCAGCCATCACGGCCGTTAAGAGAAGCCAGTTCTGCGCTGGAGAAATCTCTTTCATGACATCTGACCTGTGTTGGTACCCGCGGGCATTTTTCCACGCGAGACGCTTCGGTCAAGCGATTTCGCGAGCCGGCTCGAGGGGCAAGGCATCAAAGCGAAACGGTATCGACTCTCTTGCCGACGAAACGAAGCGCGATCTCGCCCTTTATGAGCTGGAGAGCGGGCACGCCGAACAATTCGCGGCGCCAACCGCTAAGTGCCGCGACCTGCGCCTTCTCGCCGTCCGCGGCAATCTTGTCGAGGTCTTCGCTGTTGGCGATGACTTTCGGCGCAACGCCGTGTTTTTCCGAAATCAGCTTCAACAGTACCTTGAGCAATTCGACCGCAGCGGCAGCACCCTCAGGCGCTTGCGTGTGGCGGGGCACATGGGGCATCTCGGCTTTCGGCAGGGCAAGGGCCGCATTGACGGCTTCGAGAACCGCCGTACCGGCGGCAGAACGCTCCCATCCCTTGGGGATCGTGCGCAGGCGGCTCAGGGCGTCGGTGTCCTTTGGCTGCTGCTGGGCGATCTCGTAGATCGCATCGTCCTTCAACACGCGCGAACGCGGCACGTTGCGCGATCGCGCTTCTCGCTCGCGCCAGGCCGCGACGAATTTGAGGGTTGCGAGTTCCTGCGGTTTGCGCAGCCGCATCTTCAAACGTTGCCAGGCGTCATCCGGATGCATGTCGTAGGTCTCGCGCGATTCAAGAATATCCATCTCCTCCGAGAGCCAGGACGAGCGCCCCTCGCGCTCGAGTTCGGCCTTGAGATAGAGATAGGCGTCGCGCAGGTGTGTGACGTCCGCCAATGCATAATCGAGCTGCTTTTCGGAAAGTGGCCGGCGGCTCCAGTCGGTGAAGCGCGAGGATTTATCGATCTGCACGCCCTTGGTCCGGCTGATGAGCTGGTCGTAGGAAACGCTGTCACCGAAGCCGCAGACCATGGCGGCGACCTGCGTGTCGAAGATCGGATGCGGGATCAGCCCGCCGCGGTGGAAAATGATTTCGATGTCCTGGCGCGCCGCATGGAAAACCTTCAGCACGTCCGCGTTGGCCATCAGTTCGAAGAAGGGTGCAAGGTCTATGCCCTTAGCAAGTGGATCGATGATGACTTCCTTCGTCAAGCTTGCCATCTGTATCAGGCAAAGCTCCGGCCAGAATGTCGTCTCACGCAGGAATTCAGTGTCGATTGTAATGAAGTCGGACTTGGCCAGCTCTTTGCAGGCGGCCGCCAGTTCGGCGGTTGTTTCTATCATGTCAATTCATTCGCAAGGAAAAAGGTCGGTTAAACCTTCCTTCTCCTTTACGCTCGATATGTCAATACGTTGAAGGTGCCTATACTGGCGTCTCCGGCGGCGATCATCGCTGGCAGACAATGAAAGCGTAGATTTGCGGCATATCCGTTCCTTGCGTAAGGCCGGAAGAAGGTGGCGGAAGGCGGAGCGGCCAGTAGCTTACCTTAAGCAACCCGCAGATAACTCGTCATGCCCGTCTTCTGATGCTCGATGATATGGCAATGAAGCACCCAGTCGCCCGGATTGTCGGCGACAAAGGCGAGCTGGACCTTCTCATCGGGCTGGACGAGATAGGTGTCGGAAACGAGGGGCATCACCTTGCGTGTCGAGGACGAAATGACCGTAAAGCTCATGCCGTGCAGATGGATCGGATGCAGGTGCGGCGTCACGTTCTCGAGCTGGAAGATGTAGCTTTTGCCAAGCTTCAGTTCGGCAAGCGGGGCGGTCGGATCGGCAATGTCGCCCGGCCACGGCAACCTGTTGATCGCCCAGAAACTGTAGCCGAGTGTACCGCATATGCTGTCGACGGAGGCGTTTTCCGCTGTGGCGCTGAGCACCAGCGGGATCTTCTCGGCGGCGGAAAGATCGGCGTGCGGGACCGGATTGGCGGCAAGCGGAGCAAGGTCGCCGACGTTGCGTTTCAGCGACTGACCGACGGCGCGCAGGCAAGCGATCGTTTTCGGCGCGGTTCCCCTGATATCCTCCAGTATCGCTACACCGCCTTCGCTGTCCGGCATCCGCACGGCAAGATCCAGCCGCTGTCCCGGACCGATCTGGAGCAGGTCAAGCCGAAAGCGCTGCGGCACCGGATTGCCGTCGATGGCGATCACCGTCGCCTCGACGCCTTCCATCCGCAGCGAATAGACGCGGGTCACATCCGTCACGGCGATGCGCAGGCGCACAAGGCTGCCGGCTGGTGCATCATATTGCGGCTCCTGCTGCCAATTCGCCGTGCGCACCGTTCCATAGGTGCCGGTCTTTGCCGCGTCGCGTGGACGGAAGGGTGCAATGAATTGCCCATCTGCGCCGAGCCGCCAGTCGCGAAGGTTGAGCACGATCTCGGCATCGAATGTCGGATCGGCCGGATCCTCGACGAGGATCACGCCGGTCATGCCGCGGCCCATCTGGGTGAGCGTGTTGCAATGCGGGTGATACCAGAAGGTGCCGGCATCGGGCGGCGTGAAGGCATAGTCAAAGCTGTCGCCCTTATAGACGTAGGGCTGCGTCATGAAGGGCACGCCGTCCATCCTGTTGTCGATGCGAAGGCCATGCCAGTGGATCGTCGTCGGCTCGTCGAGAGCATTGGTCAGGCGTGCGGCAAAGGGTCTGCCACGGGTCATGCGAAGCACCGGCGGCGGGCCGCCATCGCCCCAGGTCATGACATCCCTTGTCGGGCCGGCAGCGGTGAGCAAAGCCTCTGTCATGGCCGCCTTCAGCACCTGCGGTTGGGGCGTCGAACCGGCCAAGCCGAACCTGCCGGCAACGCCCATGCCGGCACTGTAGGCGCCGGCGACGGCGGACGCCTTCAACAGATTGCGGCGGGTGAGTATGGGCATCTGGCGCTCCGGCAACAAGAATGGAGCCATCTTTAAAATTGACTGGGGTTTTCATCAATAAGGAAGTGGGGGCCAAACTGCCGCAGTTGCCTTGCATCAGGCGCGCCGAATAAAGGCGCCAAAGTGGTGCTCAATGCGGCCCAAGCCTTGACAAATCAGACCGTCCATGCGCTTTTCCGCCCGATTTTCTTGTCGGCACCGGAGAGCCATTCGAGCCCCTTGCTGCCGTCTCAAGCCAAAATACCAGGATTAGACAATATGCATCGCTACCGCAGCCACACATGTGCAGCCCTCCGCAAGTCGGATGTTGGCTCGAATGTCCGGATTTCCGGCTGGGTCCACCGCGTTCGCGACCATGGCGGCGTTCTCTTCATCGACCTTCGCGATCATTACGGCATCACGCAGGTTGTTGCCGATCCGGATTCGCCGGCTTTCAAGATCGCCGAAACCGTTCGCGGCGAATGGGTCATCCGCATTGACGGCCTCGTAAAGGCGCGTACTGAAGACACCGTCAACAAGGCGATGGCGACCGGCGAGATCGAGCTCTACGCGCAGGAGATCGAAATTCTCTCCGCCGCCAAGGAACTGCCGCTGCCGGTCTTCGGCGAGCCGGACTATCCCGAAGACGTCCGCCTCAAGTACCGCTTCCTCGACCTTCGCCGCGAAACGCTGCATAAGAACATCGTCAAGCGCACGCAGATCATCTCCGCCATGCGGCGTGAAATGGGCAATATCGGCTTCACCGAATATTCGACGCCGATCCTGACGGCCTCCTCGCCGGAAGGCGCGCGTGACTTCCTCGTGCCGAGCCGCATCCATCCAGGCACCTTCTACGCCCTGCCGCAGGCGCCGCAGCTGTACAAGCAGCTCTTGATGGTTGCCGGGTTCGACCGCTATTTCCAGATCGCTCCCTGCTTCCGTGATGAAGATCCGCGAGCCGACCGCCTGCCCGGCGAATTCTATCAGCTCGACCTCGAAATGAGCTTCGTGACCCAGGAAGACGTCTGGAATGCCACGGGTCCTCTGATGACCAAGATTTTCGAGGAGTTTGCCGAAGGCAAGCCGGTGACGAAGGAATGGCCACGCATTCCTTATGACGAGGCAATTCGCAAGTACGGCTCCGATAAGCCGGACCTGCGCAACCCGATCGTCATGGAGGCAGTGACCGAACACTTCGCCGGCTCCGGCTTCAAGGTCTTCGCGAACATGATCGCATCCAACCCGAAGGTCCAGGTCTGGGCGATCCCGGCAAAGACCGGCGGCTCCCGCGCCTTCTGCGACCGCATGAACGCTTGGGCGCAGAGCCAGGGCCAGCCTGGCCTCGGCTACATCTTCTGGCGCAAGGAAGGCGAAAAGCTCGAAGGAGCCGGTCCGCTCGCCAAGAACATCGGTGAAGAGCGCACGGATGCGATCCGCACCCAGCTCAGCCTCGATGACGGCGACGCCTGCTTCTTCGTCGCCGGCGAGCCGGACAAGTTCTACAAGTTCGCAGGCGAAGCGCGCAACCGCGCAGCCGACGAGCTGAACCTCATCGATCGCGACCGTTTCGAACTCTGCTGGATCGTCGACTTCCCGTTCTTCGAATGGAACGAGGACGAGAAGAAGGTCGATTTTGCGCACAACCCCTTCTCGATGCCGCAGGGCGGCTTGGAGGCGCTCCAGAAGCAGGATCCACTGACGATCAAGGCCTTCCAGTACGATGCCGTGTGCAATGGCTTCGAAATCGCTTCGGGTTCGATCCGCAACCAGTCCCCGGAACTGATGGTGCAGGCCTTCGAAAAGGTGGGCCTCAGCCAGGCAGACGTCGAGGAACGCTTCGGCGGTCTCTATCGCGCCTTCCAGTACGGCGCACCGCCACATGGTGGCGCCGCCTTCGGTATCGACCGGATCGTGATGCTGCTCGCTGGAGCGAAGAACCTGCGCGAAATTTCGCTCTTCCCGATGAATCAGCAGGCCCAGGACCTCCTGATGGGCGCACCGTCGCCGGCAACGCCTGCGCAGCTGCGCGAACTGGCGATCCGCCCGATCCCGCCGGTCAAAAAGGACTGATACAACTTGAAAAGCCCGGTGCCGTTACCGGGCTTTTCTGTTGGTGGAGTTCAGACCTTACTGGTTCGCCGTCACCTTCACGCCAAGCACGCCGGGCAGCGTGTTCGGAGCGCCCATGGCAGCGCCCATGATGGTCGGGAAGGGGACCGGCTTGGCCGGTGAGGCGCTGACGGCGAAGCTTTTCGGGTCGTCAAGATAAGTGTTGACCGCTCCCGAAATCGCATTCTGCAGTTCCGGAACGTTAAGCTGCGCCAGGGCAATCGGCGTCATAGCCTTCAGCGCATCCGCCATCTGCTGTGCCGAAATGTTCTGCTTGGAGCCAGCATATTCCAGCGCACGCTTCGTGATCGATGCGTCATCGAATCGGATTTCGGCGCCGTTGAACGAAAGTTGCTGCATCAGGCCGAGCATGGCGAGGCCAAGCGCCTGCTGCGCTTCTTCCTTGTTCGGGTTCGTTTCGGAGGCCTTCGCCGCTTCCTGCAGCGACTTCATGAAGGGCAAGGTGTATCCCGAAATCTTGAGGGCAAGGTTCAGGCGGCCGACATTCGTCACGTCGAAGGCGAATTCGGAGATGTCGATCGTGCCGGGCCCGAGATCCCAGGCACCCTTCATCGTGATGTCGCCGTTGACGTGCTGCAGGGCTAGCTTCTCGATCGCTTCCTTCGCCTGCGGGTCCGTAGCATCGCTGAGATCCGCCTTCATGCTCTTGAATGCGCCGTCGAAGTCAAAACCGGATTCGTCTTCGCGAAGCGAAAGGTTCATCTGGGTTTCGCTCAGCGAGAAGACGTCCTTGCCATTCTTGGTGACCTTGAACGGGCCGACATGCGCCGTTTCGTAAATCAGCATGGAGTCGAGGCCGTCACCGCTGACATCGGCCGGAATGGATATGCCGCCGAGGGTCATTTCGGAGGCGCTGACGGTTGCGCCGTCTTGCGTGACGTTGATGTCGGGAAAGGCTGCTTCCTCGATGTAGTAACCACCGTCTTCGTCTTCCTCGACGCCGGTCATCGTGATGTCGCCGATGGCGAAGGCCTCGCCGCCGGTCGGTTTGAAGCGCGCATTCTTCAGCGTTACCGTCGTGTCGTTTACATCGACACCATCGGCAGCGATCGTTCCGCCTTGGGAACTATAGGCGGCGTTCAGCTTCTTCAGGAGATCCTGCCCGTCAAGCGCGAACGCGGAGCCGGCGAGTGACAGGAAAGCGGCGCCAGACAGCATCAGCCGGGTTGTCCGGTAAAAGGTCATGGATAAGTCCTTTTGGTGGCGGTTGCAAATTGCAGCGAAATTACTGCGAATCGACTGCGATTTATATTTGCAGGTTTCTAAATTTCTGTTGAACGGGAAAGCAAACAAAGTCCAAATTGGTGGCGATGCTTGATGACCTTTTCATGTCATTCCAGGACGTAATCCACAGGGCCACCTCCTCATTCCTTGCCGTGAATCGCCTTCTGGGCTAGGCAAGGCACATGGGACAAGAGATTTTGCCGCCTTCCGGCGGAGACGACGACAGCATTCACCCGGTTGATCTGAAGGCCGCGCTCGAGGAGCGTTACTTGGCCTATGCACTTTCAACCATCATGCACCGCGCGCTTCCAGACGTCCGCGACGGCCTGAAGCCGGTTCATCGGCGCATCATTCATGCCATGAGCGAGATGGGCATACGCCCGAACGCTGCCTTCAAGAAATGCGCCCGCATCGTCGGCGACGTCATCGGTAAGTTCCACCCTCATGGCGACCAGTCAGTCTACGATGCGCTGGTGCGTCTGGCGCAGGATTTCTCCCAGCGTTATCCGCTCGTCGACGGACAGGGAAACTTCGGCAATATCGATGGTGATAACGCCGCCGCCTACCGTTACACCGAAGCGCGCATGACAGAGGTCACGGCGCTGCTACTCGAAGGCATCGAGCAGGATGCCGTCGATTTCCGCCTGACCTATAACGAGGAAGACGAGGAACCGACCGTTCTTCCGGGCTCTTTCCCGAACCTGCTCGCCAACGGCTCCTCCGGCATTGCCGTCGGCATGGCGACTTCCATTCCTTCCCATAACGCCCACGAGCTTTGCGATGCGGCACTGCATTTGATCAAGCATCCGGATGCGACTGTCGAAAAGCTCGTCGAGTTCATTCCGGGGCCGGATTTTCCGACAGGCGGCATCATCATCGACGGTCGCGAAAGCATCATCGAAAGCTACCGCACTGGCCGCGGCGGCTTCCGCGTCCGCGCCAAGTGGCAGATCGAAGATCTCGGTCGTGGCGGCTATCAAATCATCGTCACCGAAATCCCCTTCCAGGTGCAGAAGTCGCGATTGATCGAAAAGATCGCCGAGCTGCTGATCGCCCGCAAGCTGCCGCTGCTGGAAGACATACGCGACGAGTCTGCCGAAGACGTCCGTGTCGTGCTGGTGCCGAAGAGCCGTACAGTCGATCCGACGATCCTGATGGAATCGATGTTCAAGTTGACGGAACTGGAGAGCCGCTTTCCGTTGAACATGAACGTTCTTTCCATGGGACGCATTCCGCGCGTCATGGCGTTGAACGAGGTGCTGAAGGAGTGGCTGAATCACCGCCGGGAGGTCCTGCAGCGTCGTTCACGCTTTCGCCTTGCCGCAATCGACAGACGCCTCGAGATCCTCGGCGGCTTGCTCATTGCCTACCTGAACATCGACGAGGTGATTCGAATCATCCGCGAGGAGGACGAACCGAAGCCGGTGATGGTGGCCCGCTGGGGACTGACTGACAACCAGGTCGAGGCGATCCTCAACATGCGGCTGCGCTCTTTGCGCAAGCTCGAAGAGTTCGAAATCCGAACCGAGTTTGACGAACTCACCAAGGAGAAGTCCGGCATCGAGGCGCTGCTCGCCTCCGAGGAAAAGCAGTGGCATACGGTCGCCTGGGAAATTGGCGAAGTGAAGAAGAAGTTTGCCAAAGCAACCGAAATAGGCCGCCGCCGCACCCAGTTCGCCCAGGCGCCCGAAGCCGACGAGCAAGCCATCCAGCACGCGATGATCGAGAAGGAGCCGATTACCGTCGTCGTTTCCGAAAAAGGCTGGATCCGTGCGCTGAAGGGCCACATCGCGGACACCGCGAGCCTGACCTTCAAGGAAGGCGATGCGCTGAAGATTGCCTTCCCGGCCCAGACGACGGACAAGATCCTTGTGGTCACGACCGGCGGCAAGGTCTTCACGCTTGGCGGCGACAAGCTGCCCGGCGGGCGCGGCCACGGCGAGCCGCTGCGCATCATGGTCGACATGGATAACGATCAGGATGTGCTGACAGCCTTCGTCCACGATCTGGCGCGCAAGCAGTTGATCGTCTCGACGGCCGGCAACGGCTTCGTTGTGGCGGAATCCGAAATGGCTGCGAACACCCGCAAGGGCAAGCAGATCATGAATGTTGCGATGCCGGACGAGACCAAGCTCATCGTTCCTGTCAGTGGCGATCACGTTGCTGTCGTCGGCGAGAATCGCAAGATGCTGGTCTTCCCGCTGGCCCAGGTTCCGGAGATGGCCCGCGGCAAGGGAGTGCGCCTGCAACGATACAAGGATGGCGGCATTTCCGACGTCCGTTGTTTTGCCGTTGTCGACGGTCTCGTCTGGGAAGACAGCGCAGGCCGTACGTTCACAAAAAACAAGGAAGAACTGGCCGAATGGTTGGGCGACCGCGCTTCGGCGGGCCGCACGGTCCCAAAGGGCTTCCCGCGCAGCGGCAGATTTGCCGGCTGAGGCGATAACAAATTGGCGATCCGCTCTTGGCGAGCGGGTCGCATCCTCTATTTCATTCCTGTTATCAAAATCGGGAGCAGGTTCATTCCGAGGACGGACGGAATGGCCGTCGGGCATTGCGCTCGCAGCGCAGCCCCCACACGGAGGAGCATCAATGTCTGCCAACACCATCAAGCTGCATGTCGATCACACTTATAATGCGCCGCCTTCCGTCGTCTACGACGCATGGCTCAACCCGCAAATTGCCAGGCGCTTCCTTTTCGCGACGAAGGATGGCCATGTTATCCGAGCCGAGATCGATCCCCATGTCGGTGGCCGCTTCCTGATCATCGACAGGCGCCCAACCGGCGACGCATGCCACTGCGGGATATTTCTCGAACTTCGCAGGCCAAGACGCATGGTGTTCAGCTTCTCGGCGGAGGAGCACGATCACAATCCCGACCGCGTCGAGATCGACATCGAGCCGCTGGGCGAGGGCTGCCGCCTGACGCTTTCCCACGAGATGTGCGCCGAATGGGGCGCCTTCGAAGAGAAGACCCGTCAGGGTTGGACGAATGTGATGGACGGCCTGGAACGGGTGTTGGAACAGACGGATCGGTTAGCGAGCTAGGAAGACGCTGACAACGCGCAGAAAGAGCCTCACGCCCTCGTCGTCTATTTCGCAGGCGGCGAGGGAGGCGACGAACGCAGCGAAGTAGCCAGTGCGCTTGTTGCCGTCGACAAGGGAATGGCATCGGACAAACTCAGAAGATGTGCAGCGGCGAGACTCGGCCCTGCCCCAACAGCCGGCCCGACGGTTCGGCGAACTCTTCGTCATGAATTCTTGCGATTGCCTCGCGGCTCAGTCATTTTGACATGGCTGATTTGGCAGGTTCGCCGATGTTTCTCCATGCCAACTCCGGCAGCGCACAACTCATCCGACAGGTGCAAAGACTTTCGCGTCAACTGAATGCCGCCGACGTTGTCCCGCACCTCAAGGTCTATCGCTGCTGCTGAACACTGCTTTCGCGCGACATAAAGAGCGAGCGTCATGATCGCGATGATGAGGATCGCGCCGCCGACGAGCGTCATCGCGGTCGGAAATTCGGCGAAGATGAGCCAGACCCATATCGGAGCAAGCACCGTTTCCAGCAGGTAGAACATGCCGACTTCGGGGGCAGAGAGATAGCGCGGGCCGGTTGCCAGACACCAGAAGGCGACGGGCATCACGATGGCGCCGTTGACGATGATCCAGCCGGGATGATCGATCCAAACGCCCGAAGGCAGCGCCATGCCGAAGCCGAGGATTGCCGGGAACATCGCGGCAAGGAGGGGTACGAAGCCCATGTCGCGCCGAGAGGCCCGGCCGACTGTGATTGCCGCGGCAAGGATGAGCGCGCTGAGCACCGCCATCGCGTCGCCGAAGGTGTGGCCGCTCGAAATTCCGTCATGCACGATCACTCCCACGCCGACGATCATGGCGGCCATCGACAGCAAGGTGGAAACCGGCGGCCGCTCTTTCAGGAATACCCACGAAAGGAGCGCGCCGAACATCGGATTGAAGGCAACGATGAAGACGACGTTGGCCGTCGCCGTATTGAAAACCGAAAGCAGGAAAGTCAGCGTGGACAGGCCGTAAAGCAGTCCTGCAGCGATGCCGTTCCGGCCCGGTATCAGAACCGGCCATTTCCCTTTCAGCACGCGGATCGCTGCTATGACAAGCAGCGTCACGAGAACCGTCGTGATGCTGCGAAGACCGAGGATCGGCCAGATCTTTCCTCCGGCCAGTCGCACGAGCGGAATGTCCATGGAAAGGGCCAGGCCACCGATTGCGGTCACGGCAAGGCCTTTCCGATGATCGGAAAGGGTAGGAGGGGACATTTAGTCGTGCGTTTCGGGCATCGTGGAGGGATCGAAGCGTTCCCAGCCGCGCGGCGTCAGGTGCTCTTGCGGCTGGAACCGCGTCTTGTAGTCCATTTTGCGCGAACCCTGAACCCAGTAGCCGAGATAGACATGCGGAAGGCCGAGCGCCTTCGTGCGCTTCACATGATCGAGGATCATGAAGGTGCCGAGCGAGCGCTTGTCATATTCGGGATTGAAATAGGAATAGACCATGGAAAGACCGTCGCTCATCGTGTCGGTCAGGGCGGCAGCCAGGAGCTCGCCTCGTGGACGGGTCTCCAGCCCTGAACCTTCCTCGCGCTTGCGGTATTCGATGATCTTGGTGTTCACATGTGTATCTTCCACCATGATCGCATAGTCGAGCACGGTCATGTCGGACATCCCGCCTTGCTGATGGCGGTCGTCGAGATAGCGGCGGAAGAGTGAATACTGCTCGCTGGAAGGCTGCGCCGGAAATTCGGTCGCCATGACGTCGACGTTGTGGGCGAGCACCCGTTTCATCGAATTTGTCGGCTGGAACTCCTGCGCCAGGATACGCACCGAGACGCAGGCACGGCACGCTTCGCAGGCGGGGCGGTAAGCTATGTTCTGTGAACGGCGGAAGCCGCCCTGTGTCAGAATGTCGTTCATTTCTGCTGCGCGCGGACCGACGAGATGCGTAAAGACCTTACGCTCCATCTCATGCGGCAAATACGGACA
Source organism: Rhizobium azibense (assembly GCF_004342325.1). Taxonomy (NCBI): domain Bacteria; kingdom Pseudomonadati; phylum Pseudomonadota; class Alphaproteobacteria; order Hyphomicrobiales; family Rhizobiaceae; genus Rhizobium; species Rhizobium azibense. The sequence continues at coordinate 150,925 of NZ_SMBJ01000008.1, forward strand.
TGCAGCCGGAGCCGTCAGATAAAACTGCGGTGATGGCGAGGCCTGCGTATTCATCTGCCGGGGAAATGTCCTTTCGCACTGACTATTTTATGACAGCATGAACTAAGAATAGAAAACGTCAACAGCGCGGCTGGTCTATCCGCGCTATCAATTTTTCTGTTCTTTTTTGATATGGCGCCGCGGGCCGGCCGGCAAAGGCCGGCGGCGGATTTTATTTGTCGCCTCAGTCGGTGCGTACGGTCACGGTGCCGACAAGCAGGTCGTGGATCAGGCGGCTGCGCTCGGTAAAAAGGCCAGCAAGCAGAATCAGCGGCGTCAATAGCGAATTAAGGATCCAGAACAGCGCCAGATGAGCAATCGCCAAAAGGAAATCCATCGGGCGGCCATCGACGCGCGCAATTGCAATGCCCATCGCCCGCATGCCGGGCGAAGCCTGGCTCGGCCCGCCGACCGTCAAGCCGAAATAAAGGCCGGCAACCAGCACGAACAGCGCCGGATAGAGAAAGAAGCCGAGGCCGAGCGTCAGAATCGACAGGAAAAACAGCACGACTGCCGCAGGGATGCAGAGCAGCAGCACAATGATGTAGTCGAGAATGAACGCGAAGACCCGCCGGCTCAGCGTGCCGCTATAGGCGCGCCAGTCTTCCGGTGCGGCATAAAGCGGGTTCGGGTTAAGGCTCATTTGCGGTCTCCTTTGGAAATCGATGCCACTGATATGGTGTCGGCCGTCGGAGATACAATAATGGGCGAAGTTCAGCGCTTTGCCAGCAGTCTGGCGACCTCGATCGCGAAATAGGTCAAGATCCCGTCGCAGCCTGCGCGCTTGAAGGCAAGCAGCGTTTCCAGCATCGCCCGTTCGCCGTCGATCCAGCCGTTCATTGCGGCAGCCTTGATCTGCGCATATTCGCCGGAAACCTGATAGGCGAAAGTCGGCAGTCCGAAGGCCTCCTTCATCCGCCAGCAGATGTCTAGATAGGGCAGGCCCGGCTTGACCATCAGCATGTCCGCACCCTCTTCGACATCAAGTGCTGCATCGCGGATCGCCTCGGTGCCATTGGCGGGATCGATATAGTAGGTCTTCTTGTCGCCCTTCAGCAGGCCGCCGGTCGAGATCGCCTCTCGATATGGGCCGTAAAATGCCGAGGCAAACTTGGTCGCATAGCTCATGATCCCGACATTCTGGTGCCCTGCGGCATCGAGTGCCCGGCGGATCGCGCCGATGCGACCGTCCATCATTTCCGACGGGGCAATGATATCAGAACCGGCATCAGCCTGCATGACGGCGGCGCGCGCCACCTGATCGACAGTCTCGTCGTTGACGATTTCGCCATCGTACAGGATACCGTCATGGCCGTGACTGGTGAAAGGATCGAGAGCCACGTCGGTGATCACGCCGATGTTCGGAACGGCTTTCTTGATGGCGATGGTCGCCTGATTGATGAGATTGTTGGCCTCCAGGCTGTTCGAGCCCGTTTCGTCACGTAGTGTCATCTCAATATTCGGGAAGGTGGCGATTGCCGGGACGCCGAGGTCAGCCGCTTCCCTGGCCGCATCCGTCAGCTTGTCGATGCTCATGCGGTTGACGCCGGGCATGGAGGGAACAGGCTCCAAGATGCCGGAACCTGGGATCACGAAGACCGGCCATATCAGGTCATCCACCGTCAGCCGGTTTTCCTGCACCAGCCGGCGCGTCCAGTCCGCCTTGCGGTTGCGGCGCATGCGGCGGTGTCTGGTGATCTCGTCGACGAGGTGCGTCTTGTCCTGCATTGTCTTTCGTCCCTGGCCATTCCATTTCTTGGTCCGCTCATTATCATGACGGACCCGAAAACCAAACCGGGGCGATTAGCCGCGGCGGCTCGGCCGCTGGTGGAACTGCAAAGGGAATTCTAGAGTCTGCGCCATGGAAAATGATTCTCCGACGATGCCGAAGCGGACGCTGATAGACATCCTGTTCATCCTCTTCCTGAGGCTGGTCGCGATCTCCTGCTTCTGGTTCGGCCTGCAATATTGGGCGATGCTTGTTGGCTATTCGCTGGTGGGGGCAGGGCGATTTGATCTTTTGAGCTTGCCGTGGAAAGTTGCTGCCACCAGCCTTGCCGTCCTCTTCCCCGTCGCTTCGCTCGGCCTCTGGCTGACAGTATCCTGGGGCCCGGTCGTTTGGGTGCTCGCCGCAGGCGGACAAATCCTCATGTATGGCCTGCTTCCGCAGACCTTCGGCTCCAACCGGCTGATCCTTCTGATGCATGGCGCGGTTGCCCTGGTCTACTTGGTTTTCCGCCTGGCGCTCTGGCTGGAGAAACGCCGCCAGCGTCGCAAAGTAAGCGTTGATTTACCCTGATACAACGCGGGGTTTCCGGTAAGGTGCTGTTAAGCCTGCAGTTTAAGTAGAATTTTATTTGTATTCGATAGGGTCTGTCTCAAGGCGGGAAGAAAACCAACACCGCCAAACAAAACAGTGAGGCAGTCATCATGAATACGAAAATCAAGCCGCAGGCGGTATCGAACTTCCGCGATCAGCAGGACCAGGACATCCGTAATCTCTACATGGAATCCCTTCACCTTGTTGAACGTCTTCACCGCCGCCTTCTGGATGTCATCAAGGACGAGTTCGACCGTCAGGGCCGCAGCGACGTCAACGCCATCCAGGCTCTGCTCCTTTTCAACATCGGCAATTCCGAGCTGACCGCCGGCGAGCTGCGCTCGCGTGGCTACTATCTCGGCTCGAACGTGTCCTACAACGTCAAGAAGCTCGTCGATCTCGGTTTCATCAACCACCAGCGTTCACGCATCGACCGCCGCTCCGTCCGCATCAGCCTGACGGAAACCGGCACAGAGGTCGCCGAAACAGTCGCCAAGCTCTACGAGCGCCACATCGCCTCGATCGACAAGGTCGGCGGCATCGGCACGGACGAGTTCACCCAGATGAACAAGCTCCTGCAGCGCCTCGACCGCTTCTGGAACGACCAGATCCTTTACCGGCTCTAAGGACAAGAGACCTCCTCCAGGGTCGAAGAAAACCGGATGCGTCCCTGCGCGTCCGGTTTTGCCGTTCCGGCCAGGCGTGTCATCTTTGCAACGCGTCGCACCCAAGCACAGCAGCCTGTATTCAGGTCGTTTTTTAGCCGTTATTAACCAGCACCGTTCAACATGGTTCGATATGGCTTCGTCCGTGCCGCTCCCGACCATCGGTAGGCATATGGGGCGTCGGGCGACACGAATTGGCCATATTGGTATGACAGCGGACATGCACGGCAAGCGGCGCTTCTTGTATGGTCGTTCAAATTCGTCCGCGCTTCCGGCTCGCAATCTTATGGGGCCGGGCGCAGAAAATTTGCGATGCGCCGGAAAACGGAATGGTAGTGATCTGTGCCGTGGCGCAGTGAATCGCAAAGCCCGCGGTTTTCCTTCAAGCTGCGGCATTGAGTGGTTGGGATGATGTCGAAGAAAAACCGAATTGAAGCTCTTTCGCGCCGCGCCTTTCTTGCGTCTGCGGCAACCGTCGGTGCTGGTGCAATCGCCGCCCCGGCCTTTGCGCAGTCGGCGCTCGACGCGCTGATCAACGCACCACGCCGCGGCACCTGGGATGACCAGTTCGATGCCAAGGCTGCCTCGCGCACCGCGAGTGCCGCCGTCTCCAATACCCCGATCCTCAGCCCGCAATCGGTTCCGAGTATCCAGCAGGCGATCGTGGAGTATCAGCAGATCGCGTCCGCTGGTGGTTGGCCCGAGGTCAATCCGGCCGGCCTGCGTCTTCAGCTCGGCGTGACCGATCCTTCCGTCCAGGCTCTGCGCCAGCGCCTTGCCATTACCGGTGACCTGCCGCGCGAAGCAGGCATGTCTTCCGCCTTCGATTCCTATGTCGACGGTGCGGTCAAGCGCTTCCAGGCTCGTCATGGGCTTCCGGCAGACGGCGTCATCGGCGAATTCACGCTGAAGGCGATGAACATTCCGGTTGACGTGCGCCTGCAGCAGCTAAACACCAACCTCATCCGCCTGCAGACCTTCCCGGAAGATCTCGGCCGCCGCCACGTCATGGTCAATATTCCGGCCGCCTATGTCGAGGCGGTCGAGGACGGTAGCGTGGCGACACGTCATGCGGCGGTCGTCGGACGTATCAGCCGCCCCACGCATATCGTCAACTCGAAGATCTACGAGGTCATCCTCAATCCTTATTGGACCGCGCCGCGCTCGATCGTCGAGAAGGACATCATGCCGCTGATGCGCAAGGACCCGACCTATCTCGAGAAGAACGCCATTCGCCTGATCGACGGCAAAGGCAACGAAGTCGCCCCCGAGACCATCGACTGGAACGGCGAGGCGCCGAACCTGATGTTCCGTCAGGATCCGGGCAAGATCAATGCCATGGCTTCGGCGAAAATCAACTTCCATAACAAGAACGGCGAATACATGCACGACACGCCGCAGCAGGGCTTGTTCAACAAGTTGATGCGCTTTGAGTCGTCGGGCTGTGTGCGCGTCCAGAATGTCCGCGACCTGACGACGTGGCTGCTGCGCGACACGCCGCCGTGGTCGCGTCAGCAGATGGAGCAGGTGATCGCCAGCCGGGTCAACACGCCGATCACGCTTGCCGAGGAGATCCCGGTCTATTTCGTCTATATTTCCGCCTGGGGCATGCCGGACGGCCTCGTGCAGTTCCGAGACGACATCTACCAGATGGACGGCAACGCCGAGCTCGCGCTCGATACGACCGCCGGAATGGAACAGCCGGTTCAGTAAGTTTCATGCAGATCAATTGGAAACCGCGCTGAAAGGCGCGGTTTTTCTTTGCCAGCGGTGGCCCTTCATCGGCTTGCCGGGACCTTCCTGCGGCAATGGGGCCGAATGGGATATGTCGCAAGGCTTCGGTTGATCTCTTGGGTTTGCGAGGCGCGTGCCTTCAAGTTGGCGCATGGTGGATCAGGGTGAGGGCCATTCCACGGCAACCAGCCAAGTCCACGACACTGCTGCGCGTAGATTGCCCAGCAAATGTCGTTCTTCGTATTGCTCTCGGCAGGGCGGAACGCTAATACCTTCGCGCATTCCAGTTGAGGAGCCTCCCATGACAAATGCTTCCACGCAGACCTTCTTCAATCGCTCGCTTGCAGACACCGATCCGGATATCTTCGGCGCGATTGAAAAGGAGCTCGGCCGCCAGCGGCATGAGATCGAATTGATCGCATCGGAAAACATCGTTTCCCGCGCGGTGCTGGAAGCCCAGGGCTCCATCATGACGAACAAATACGCGGAAGGCTATCCGGGCAAGCGCTACTACGGCGGCTGCCAGTTCGTCGATATTGCTGAAGAGCTGGCGATCGAACGTGCAAAAAAGCTCTTCGGCGTCAACTTCGCTAACGTCCAGCCCAATTCCGGCTCGCAGATGAACCAAGCGGTCTTCCTGGCGCTGCTGCAGCCGGGCGACACATTCATGGGCCTCGACCTGAACTCGGGCGGTCACCTGACGCATGGTTCGCCGGTCAACATGTCCGGCAAGTGGTTCAACGTCGTGTCCTACGGCGTTCGCGAAGGCGATAATCTCCTCGACATGGACGAAGTGGCCCGCAAGGCCGAAGAGCACAAGCCGAAGCTGATCATTGCCGGTGGCACCGCTTACTCCCGTATCTGGGACTGGAAGCGTTTCCGCGAGATTGCCGACGCCGTCGGCGCCTATCTCATGGTCGACATGGCTCATATCGCCGGCCTCGTTGCAGGCGGCCAGCATCCGTCGCCGTTCCCGCACTGCCACGTCGCAACGACCACGACCCATAAGTCGCTTCGCGGCCCGCGCGGCGGCGTCATCCTGACGAACGACGAGGATCTGGCGAAGAAGTTCAATTCGGCTGTCTTCCCAGGTCTCCAAGGTGGTCCGCTGATGCACATCATCGCCGCCAAGGCCGTCGCCTTCGGCGAAGCGCTGCAGCCGGAATTCAAGGAGTACGCCGCACAGATCGTCAGGAACGCAAAGGCGCTTGCCGAGACGCTGATGGCCGGCGGACTCGATGTCGTCTCCGGGGGTACCGACAACCACCTGATGCTCGTCGATCTTCGCAAGAAGAACGCGACCGGAAAGCGCGCCGAAGCAGCGCTCGGGCGCGCCTACATCACCTGCAACAAGAACGGTATTCCGTTCGATCCGGAAAAGCCCTTCGTCACCTCCGGCGTCCGGCTCGGTGCACCGGCAGGCACGACGCGCGGCTTCAAGGAGGCGGAATTCAAGGAAATCGGCAACCTCATCGTGGAGGTTCTCGACGGCCTGAAGGTCGCCAACTCCGACGAAGGCAACGCTGCTGTCGAAGCAGCCGTTCGTGGCAAGGTGGTCGACCTTACCGGCCGCTTCCCAATGTACGACTATATCGGCTAAGGATAGCGCATGCGCTGCCCATTCTGCGGATCGGAAGACACACAGGTCAAGGATTCACGCCCGGCGGAGGACAATACGTCCATCCGCCGCAGACGTATCTGTCCCGACTGCGGCGGCCGCTTCACGACCTTCGAGCGCGTGCAACTGCGCGAGCTCATGGTCGTCAAGAAGACTGGCCGCAAGGTGCCTTTCGACCGGGACAAGCTGGTGCGGTCCTTCGAGATCGCGCTGCGCAAGCGTCCGGTCGACCGTGACCGCATCGAAAGGGCTGTTTCGGGCATCGTCCGTCGCCTCGAAAGCTCCGGCGAAGTCGAAATCAGCTCCGAGGCGATCGGCCTTCAGGTGCTTGAAGCTCTCAAGAGTCTCGACGACGTCGGCTTTGTTCGGTATGCCTCGGTCTATCGGGACTTCTCGCATGCCGAGGATTTCGAAAAGGTCATCTCCGAAATCAACGCCAAGATCAGCCGCGACACTTTGGAGACCTGAGCCGTGAGCGCCGGGCCGCATGACGAGCGTTTGATGGCCGAGGCAATCGGACTTGGCCGTCTGCATCTCGGCCAGACCTCCACAAATCCTTCCGTCGGCTGCGTCATCGCCAAGGACGGCGAAATCGTCGGCCGCGGCACCACGGCGATCGGCGGGCGCCCGCATGCCGAGCCGCAGGCGCTTGCCGAGGCCGGCGAACTGGCTCGCGGCGCCACCGCCTATGTGACGCTCGAACCCTGCGCTCATCACGGCAAGACGCCGCCCTGCGCCGAAGCCTTGATTGCCTCTGGTGTGGCGCGCGTCGTCATCAGCGTGGCCGATCCCGATCCGCGCGTCTGCGGCCGTGGCATTGCGCTTCTGCGCGAAGCCGGCATCGAGGTTGAGACAGGCGTGCTGGAACAGGAGGGCAGGCGCTCGCTCGCCGGCTATCTCACCCGGCAGACGAAGAACCGGCCCTATGTGATTCTGAAGCTTGCCGTTTCCGCCGACGGCATGATCGGCCGCAAAGGCGAGGGACAGATCGCCATCACCAGTCCTCTCGCCCGCGCACAGGTCCACGCGCTCCGCGCCCAAACCGATGCCATCCTCGTCGGCATCGGCACGGCGATTGCCGACGACCCGGAACTGACGGTGCGCGTGCCGGGTCTGCAATCGCTGTCGCCGGTGCGTGTCGTGCTTGATCCGCGGCTTGATTTGCCGCTCGGCAGTAAACTTGTGCGTTCAGCAAGAGAGGTGCCGACCATTGCCGTTGCAGGCGAGGCACCCCCTTCTGTGGTGGTGGACACCTCCCTTACGAATGGCGACATAGACGGGGTGAGCACTCTTTCGCCGTCTTTCGACCGGGTCGACGCCACTGTTGAGGTGCCAGTAGAAACGAACTACAGCAATCTGCCGATCTCCCCCCTGGCGGGGGAGATGTCGGGCATGGCAGAGGGGGGTGAGGCACGCGCCGAAGCACTGCGCGATGCAGGCGTCGAAATCCTCTACTGCCATCCTTACCATCCCGAAGTATTGCTTCCCGCGCTCGCCTCGCGCGGCATTTCCTCGCTCCTCGTCGAAGGCGGTGCGAAGACGGCGCGGCTTTTCCTTGACGCCGGTCTCGTCGATCGGATCCAGCTTTATCAGGGCCAGATCATCATCGGCGAGGGCGGTATTGAATCGCCTCTGAGGAAGACCGATATGCCATCCGGTTTTGCCCATCGAGGCACATTCATGTTCGGCGACGACAGGCTGGACGAATACGAAAGAGAATTTTGATGTTCACCGGAATTGTAACCGATATCGGCACGATCGAATCCATTTCACCCATGAACGAGGGTGTGAAGCTCCGGGTCGCCAGCGATTACGACCCTAAGACCATCGATATGGGCGCCTCGATTTCCCATTCGGGCATCTGCCTGACGGTGACCGGCCTGCCGGAGGAAGGCAGCAACGGGCGTTGGTTTGAGGTGGAGGCCTGGGAAGAGGCGCTGAGGCTCACGACGCTTGCAAGCTGGAAGGAAGGCACCCGCCTCAACCTGGAGCGCTCTTTGAAGATCGGCGACGAACTCGGTGGCCACATCGTCTCCGGGCATGTCGACGGCAAGGCAGAAATCCTGTCGGTGACGGCCGAAGGCGATGCGACCCGCTTCCGTCTGCGCGCCCCGGAGCATCTCGCGAGGTTCGTGGCGCCCAAAGGCTCGATCGCGCTCGATGGTACGTCGCTGACTGTCAATGCCGTCGAAGGCACCGATTTCGACGTGCTTCTCATTCGCCATACTTTGGAAGTCACGACATGGGGCGAGCGAGGGGCCGGCGACTTCGTCAATTTCGAGGTCGATACGATGGCGCGTTATGCAGCTAGGCTGGCTGAATTCCCTGCCGCGAAAGCAGAATGATTTCGCCGTGATAATCAATGCGCGTCACCTCGCGGAAGCCGAGCTTTTCGGCGACGCGTAGCGAAGCTGCGTTTTGCGGGCTGATGATGCAGGTCATCTCTTTGCCGGGGAAATGACGGTCCGCCCATGCAATCAGCGCTGTGAGCGCTTCTGTCGCATAGCCCCGTCCGTGTGCGCAAGGCAGCAACACCCATCCGGTTTCCAATGTTTCCTCGATAGATGGAGACATCTCACGTCGGGCTTCGTGGAAGCCTGCTTCGCCGATCAGCCGCCCGCTTTGCTTTTCCTCGACGATCAGAAAGCCGAACCCCATATGATGCCACATGCCGCTCGCCCTCATGAGGCGGGACCATGTCTGCTCGCGTGTCGATGGCACGCCGCTGATATGTCGGACGACGTCTTCATCGGCCCACAAGTCCATATAGGCATCGAAATCGTCGAGCCGGTGCGGCCGCAGTATCAACCGCTCGGTTTCAATGGTCGGAATGTTGATCGTCATGATTCTGTAAAGCCTGTCTCACGCGCCTGCTTCGCCGTCCCAGTAGTCGAGATCGCTTGACGCGCGCCCGATGAAGCGGAAGCGCCAGCCGTCGTGATTGGTCTTGGCGAGGAATTTTTGGGAATCGGGGTACTCGACGATCTCCGTTTTCGCCATCGTGGAGATGCCAAGATAGATCAGCGTCGTCCGGCCGGTATTGAGGATTTGATGTGCCGTTTCCTTCCCGCCGGCAGGTGCGCCGAGCGTGTCGCCTTTTTTGATAGGGTAACGGCTGGTTCCAAAACGGTATTCGCCGGTCCCTTCGATCACGAAGAACAGCTCGTCCTCGACATGGTGATTGTGGAACGGACAGCTCGATTTGCCGGGAGGCACCTCGTTGTAGCTGATCCCAAGATTGGAAAGGCCAAGCAGGCGGCCGAAGGATGCGTCGGCGCCTTCGTAGAGCGCGCCCTGTTGCCACCGCTCCAGCGTCAGGTCGGCAATATTAAGAACCGGTTTCATGTTCCGTGTCATGTCTTTTCCCTTTTGCAGGGAGAAGAGACCATCAATTCGATCTGGTTTTCAATAGGCGTCGGTTGAATTGTCGGGCAGGGCGGCGCAGCGATCTGCACCGCCCTGCGCGATCAGTCGGTAAATAGGGTAATGCTGCCATCGGCTGCCTGTTCGGCATTGATGACGTTGCGGACATTCACGCCGTCATTACCGAGCTTGCGCATCAGCACCTTGTTGGCGTCGATCGATGCCTGAATCTGGCGCACATCCTGTGCCGAGCGTGGCGGAGCGGAGCGCGGACCATTTGCTTCGGGACTTACGTCGTGAAAGTTGTAGAAATGCCTTACGGTGAAGTCGTTACCCCGGAAATTGCGGAGCGTCTGTTCGATGCCCGATGGGCTGTTCATGCCAAAGCTTTCCGCACGGCTGACGCCGGCAAGCGCGAGGGAGGAGAAGGCGGAAACGAGGGCGAGTGTGGCAACGCGGTTCATGATGGTATCCTTTCATCTGCTATGACGGTCGGCTGTCGTGCAGGGGATCGTCGGCGTTACGCTTGTTGAATTGGGTCGGCCACAGCGTCGAATCAATAGCTAAACACCTGAAATAACATTACAAATTGTTCATGGCGATTGCCTTCGATTTGCCGTTTTCGAGGTGCGCGCGAGCGTGGCCGGCATATATTTTCCCTATCCTTTTATAGAGATTTCCGGCCATGATCCGAATTTGCTTGCCATTCATCGAAAGGCATGTTTTGACCGCGGCCTGCCAAATGGCAAAGTCCTCAGAAACCGAAGGTGATGCATGGCGCGAGATAACGCTCCCCATATTTTGATCGTCGAAGCGCGCTTCTATGACGACATGGCCGACGCTCTTTTGGACGGGGCAACCTTCGCGCTCAAGGAAGCCGGCGCGACCTACGATGTCGTGACCGTTCCAGGAGCCCTGGAGATTCCGCCGGCGATTGCCATGGCGCTCGATGGCGCCGACAATGGCGGCAGTCAATACGACGGCTATGTCGCTCTCGGCATGGTCATCCGCGGCGAGACCTACCATTTCGAGATCGTGTCGAACGAATCCTCCCGCGCATTGATGGACCTCGCCGTCAGCGAATCGCTTGCCATCGGCAATGGCATCCTGACGGTTGAAAACGATGAGCAGGCATGGGCACGCGCCCGCCGCTCGGACAAGGACAAGGGCGGGTTCGCCGCTCGCGCAGCTCTCACGATGATCGAGCTGAAGAAGAAACTGGGTGCATACGAATGACTAGCGAAAATCCGGAGCGTCAGGTAAAGACAGCAAATCAGCGCGGTGCTGCGCGGCTGGCTGCTGTTCAGGCGCTCTACCAGATGGATATCGGCGGCACCGGTGTTTTGGAAATCGTCGCCGAATATGAGGCTCATCGCCTCGGTCAAGAAATCGACGGCGAGACCTATCTCAAGGCAGATGCCGCGTGGTTCCGTTCCATCGTTTCCGGCGTGGTGCGCGAGCAGCTGCGCCTGGATCCTTTGATCGCCTCTGCCCTGCAGGACGACTGGGCATTGTCGCGCCTCGACAGCACCGTGCGCGCGATCCTTCGCGCCGGCGTTTTCGAGCTTCTCGATCGCAAAGACGTACCGGTAGCCGTGATCGTTACGGAATATGTCGAGATCGCCCGGGCTTTCTTCGAGGATGACGAGCCGAAGCTCGTCAATGCCGTGCTCGACCGCATCGCCAAACAGGTGCGCGGCGAACTGAAGAAGTAAGTCTTCCGTCCGCTATCGGACCATTTCGCGCTTTATGCTGCGCTGCAAGGGTTTTCGTCCCTCGCGGTCTTGACGTCGTGTTTCCCACCCCGCAATCTCCGCACGCAAAGCTAGAGCGTTCCTGTGGAGAGAAGACGATTCGGCTGCGTCCGTGGCCGGAGGGAGGAGTGCTCCGGCACTTTTGGAGGAAAGAGCGAAATGATCATTCTTTTATGCGTAATTGCATGCGGTCTGCTCTCGGTGGTTTATGCCATCTGGGCAACCCGCTCGGTTCTGGCAGCCGATCAGGGAAACAGCCGCATGCAGGAAATCGCGGGTTATATCCGTGAAGGCGCGCAGGCCTACCTCATGCGCCAGTACAAGACGATTGCGATCGTCGGCATCGTCGTTTTTATCGCAGCCTGGCTGCTTCTCTCCGGCATGGCTGCCATCGGCTTTCTGATCGGCGCCGTGCTTTCCGGTGCTGCCGGCTTTATCGGGATGCACGTCTCCGTCCGCGCCAACGTCCGCACGGCGCAGGCCGCATCGCACAGCCTCTCGGCTGGCCTCGATATCGCCTTCAAATCCGGTGCCATCACCGGCATGCTCGTCGCCGGTCTGGCTCTGCTCGGCGTATCCATCTATTATTTCATCCTGACCGGCCTGCTCGGCCATGAAAGCGGTTCGCGCGAAGTCATCGACGCGCTTGTTGCGCTCGGCTTCGGTGCCTCGCTGATCTCGATCTTTGCTCGTCTGGGCGGCGGCATCTTCACCAAGGGTGCCGATGTCGGCGGCGATCTCGTCGGCAAGGTCGAGGCAGGCATTCCGGAAGACGACCCGCGCAACCCGGCGACGATCGCAGACAATGTTGGCGACAATGTCGGCGACTGCGCCGGTATGGCCGCCGACCTTTTCGAGACCTATGCCGTTTCCGTCGTCGCAACCATGGTTCTCGCCTCGATCTTCTTTGCCGGTGCACCGATCCTGCAGTCGGCGATGATCTATCCGCTGGCAATCTGCGGCGCCTGCATCCTCACCTCGATCGTCGGCACCTTTTTCGTCAAGCTTGGATCCAACGGCTCGATCATGGGCGCACTTTACAAGGGCCTTATCGTCACCGGCCTCCTGTCGATTGTCGGTCTAGGCGCTGCAACATCGTTGACGGTGGGCTGGGGATCGCTCGGACAGGCCGGCGGTGTGGATGTCACCGGAACCAACCTCTTCTTCTGCGGCCTCGTCGGCCTCTTGGTAACGGCGCTCATCGTCGTCATCACCGAATATTATACCGGCACCAACAAACGCCCGGTCAATTCGATCGCCCAGGCATCCGTGACAGGCCACGGCACCAACGTCATCCAGGGACTTGCCGTCTCGCTGGAATCGACGGCGCTGCCTGCGATCGTCATCGTCGCCGGCATTATCGGCACCTACCAGCTCGCGGGCCTCTTCGGCACCGGCATCGCCGTCACCGCTATGCTCGGCCTTGCCGGCATGATCGTCGCCCTCGATGCCTTCGGCCCTGTGACCGACAACGCCGGCGGCATCGCCGAGATGTCCCACCTGCCGCCGGAAGTCCGCAAATCGACGGACGCGCTCGACGCCGTCGGCAATACGACAAAGGCTGTAACCAAAGGCTACGCGATCGGCTCTGCCGGTCTCGGCGCGCTGGTGCTCTTTGCTGCCTATTCCTATGACCTCAAATATTTTGCGGCAAATGGCGACAGATATCCCTACTTCGCAGGCATAGGGGAGATTTCATTCGATCTCTCCAACCCCTACGTAGTGGCCGGATTGATCTTCGGTGGACTCATTCCCTACCTCTTCGGCGGCATCGCCATGACGGCCGTCGGCCGTGCCGCCGGCGCAATCGTCGAGGAAGTGCGCCGCCAGTTCAAGGAAAAACCGGGCATCATGCAGGGCACGGAAAAGCCGGATTACGGCAGGGCGGTCGACCTTCTGACCAGGGCCGCTATCCGCGAGATGATCATCCCGTCGCTGTTGCCGGTCCTGGCTCCGATCGTCGTTTATTTCGGTGTTCTGCTGGTTTCCGGCTCCAAGGCCTCGGCCTTCGCCGCACTCGGCGCATCGCTTCTTGGCGTCATTATCAACGGTTTGTTCGTCGCCATCTCGATGACGTCCGGCGGCGGGGCATGGGACAACGCGAAGAAGTCCTTCGAGGATGGCTTCGTCGACAAGGACGGCGTCCGCCACATGAAGGGTTCGGACGCACACAAGGCCTCCGTCACCGGCGATACGGTCGGCGACCCATACAAGGACACTGCAGGACCGGCCGTCAATCCGGCGATCAAGATCACCAATATCGTCGCCTTGCTGCTCTTGGCGGTCCTGGCCTGATCGAAACCATGGAGACAAAGAAGAAACCCGCCGGAGCGCTGATCCGGCGGGTTTCTTTGTCGAGTCGGATAATCATCGAATACTTGCAGGATTCTGCGGGTTGCCAGAGGGCGTTCCAAACAGGCTCTTTGCTGCACCGCCTGCGCCGCCTGCCAGAATCTGCTGCAGGAAGGTGAGTTCACGGCCGCCGGTCGGGGTCACGCGCGAAATCGTATCGAAGACCCTGCCGTCCTGAAGCGTGTAATTCGCGCGGCGCGTGACGACGCCGTCCTTGTCGAAGTAGATCGCAAGTACGCTCTGATCGACGACCTTGAGTTTCTGGAAGGCGACGGAGCGCGTGCGCTTCTGCGAGATGTAATAGAAGACCTCGGTGTCGAACGTTGCCGTCGTCGAAGGCGTGCCTAGAGACAGAAGCACCTGTTCGCGGCTGGAGCCTTCCGGAACGAGATTGAGGGATTGCTCGTCGACAATATAGCCGCCGTTAAGCACTGTTCCCGTTTGGCAACCTGTAAGGCCGGCTGAGGCAATCATGATGGCGATGGCTGCGTTGCTGAAGAATTTTATGTCAGACTTGAAATACCGTTTCTTCAACGACATCTACTCCCTTGAGGTATCGATAGGCAGCTTTCGGGGCCCTGCAATCACCGCTGATGCAAAACCTTTGTGGCCTTTCCGGGGTCGAACAGTCCTAAATCCCCCAGATCGGACCTACGGGGCACTGTCTCGAAAGTGGCCACCTTCGGCATTGCAATTCGCGCCTGCTTCGGTAAACCAGCTTTCGAAATCATGCAACACGGCCCACGCAACTGCGCGTGAAGAACGAGGCTTTTCCGGAAGAAACAATGGTCTTCGGGCTCTTTCGCAAGAAAAACAACAACCAGGCGATCGTCGAACGGCAGTATTCGGTACTGACCACCGCAGCCCGTATGCCGGAATTCTACGAGGCCATGCATGTCCCAGACACCGTGATGGGCCGTTTCGAGATGCTGTCGCTGGTGATGATCCTCTTCTTCCGTCGCACACGTTCGTCCGGAACCAGCGGACAGGAGATTGCCCAGGAGATCGTCGATGCCTTCTTTGAGGATATCGACCATTCCATCCGCGAACTCGGTATCAGCGACAACGGGGTGCCGAAGCGCATGAAGAAGCTTGCCGGCATGTTCTACGGGCGTCTAAAATCCTATTCGGCGGCAATGGACACCGGTGACCGCGCGGCCCTTGCCGCAGCCCTTAACCGCAACATCCATCCGCAGGCCGCCGATGCTTGCGACATGACGGCGCTTGCCAACTGGATGTTTGCCGCAGAAGCCGATCTGTCGGCGCAGACCGAGGACCGGATCACCACCGGCTCGGCGACGTTGCCACAGGCAGCGTGAGGAGGACGCCATGAAACATCGCAGTGACGACATTCCATTTTCCTACCTTGTCAAGGTCGGCCATATCTCGGCAAACCCTGTCGAAGTGCACCTCAAAGCGGACGAGAAGGAGCGGAAGGCGCTTGCCGAACGCTGGGATGTTCTGTCCGTCGACGATCTGCATGCGGATCTGCAGATCAATCGCTGGAAGAAGGATGGCATCCGCGTGAAGGGCAGGGTGCAGGCAAAGATCGTTCAGGCCTGCGTCGTGACGCTCGACCCGGTACCTGCCGATATCGACGAGCACTTCGAGCAGATCTACGTGCCCGAGAATTCGAAACTCGCCCGGCACCCGGCCAATGATGCTGGCGAAATGGTTCTCGATCCTGACGGGCCGGACCTGCCTGAAACCTTTGCCGGCGACACGATCGACGCGGGAGAGGTGGTGATGGAATTCGCCGCGCTGGCGATTGATCCCTATCCCCGCAGGAAGGGCGCCGAGTTCTCCGGCCATATGGAGGATACCGGCGAAAACGATAAGAAGCCTTCTGCCTTTGCTGTGCTCAAGGATTGGCAGAAGGACTGAAACCCGTGGGCTATTTGACACAATTCAGTTGTAAGCGATAGGAAAACCGGTATTTTGGCCGAAATTTTCGCTCCCCTCAGGCGAAACAAAAGGATCAGGGACGCGTGATCAGAATATCTCTCGACCTCATGGGTGGCGACTTTGGTCCCGAGGTTGTCATCCCCGGTGCCGCGAAAGCGTTGGAACGGCATCCAGATATCTCCTTCGTCTTTTTTGGCCTGAAAGAGCAGTGCGATCCTGTTCTCGCCAAGTTTGCGAAAGTCAGGGAAAAGTCGGTCTTCCACGATTGCGAACTTGCCGTTCGCATGGACGAGAAGCCCAGCCAGGCGCTGCGCCGCGGCCGCTACATTTCCACCATGTGGCGCTCGATCGAGGCCGTGAAGACGGGCGACGCGGATGTGGCCGTTTCGGCGGGAAACACCGGCGCGCTGATGGCCATGGCAAAGTTCTGTCTGCGCACGATGGCCAACATCGAGCGCCCGGCGATTGCGGCCATTTGGCCGACGCTGCGGGGCGAGAGCATTGTTCTCGATGTTGGGGCGACGATCGGGGCCGATTCTCAACAGTTGATGGATTTCGCCCTGATGGGTGGCGCCATGGCACGCGCCCTCTTCGAACTCGAACGGCCGACGATCGGCCTTCTGAACGTCGGTGTCGAAGAGGTCAAGGGCCAGGAAGAAGTCAAGGAAGCAGGCCGGCTGCTTCGCGAGGCCAACATAGATTCGCTCGAATATTCCGGGTTCGTCGAAGGCGATGACATCGGGAAAGGCACCGTCGATGTCGTCGTGACCGAAGGCTTTTCCGGCAATATCGCCTTGAAGGCGGCAGAAGGTACGGCAAAACAAATGGCCGCATATCTGCGTGCTGCGATGTCGCGCACGCTGCTTGCCAGGATCGGCTATCTCTTTGCCAAGAGTGCTTTCGACATGCTTCGCGAAAAGATGGACCCGAGCAAAGTCAACGGCGGCGTATTCCTTGGTCTCAACGGCATTGTCATCAAGAGCCATGGCGGCGCCAATGCAGACGGCATCGCTGCTGCCATCGAGGTCGGCTATGATATGGCCAAGAATGGCCTCAATCAGAAAATAGAAAACGATCTTAAGAAATATCATGCCAAGCGGTTACCCCCGATGGGGCCGGAAGCCGCATGAGCAAAGAGGTTTAGCCAGAATGATCCGTTCAGTGGTTCGCGGGTTCGGAGCCGCACTTCCGAAACGCGTAATGACCAATCGCGAGATGGAAGATGTCGTCGATACGTCTGACGAATGGATCGTCCAGCGCACCGGCATCCGCCAGCGACATATCGCAAGCGATGACGAAACCACGTCTTCGCTTGGCGAGCGGGCTGCGCGTGCGGCGCTCGACAAGGCCGGCCTGACGCCTTCCGATATCGATCTCATCATCTGCGCCACCTCGACGCCGGACAACACCTTCCCGGCCACGGCGGTCAATATCCAGAACCGTCTCGGCATGCACCACGGCTTCGCCTTCGACGTTCAGGCAGTCTGCACAGGCTTTGTCTATGCCGTGACGACGGCCGACGCCTATATCCGTGGCGGCCTCGCCAGGCGTGCCCTCGTGATCGGTGCGGAAACCTTCTCGCGCATCCTCGACTGGAACGACCGCACCACCTGCGTGCTGTTCGGCGACGGCGCCGGCGCGATCGTGATCGAGGCTGCCGAAGGGGAGGGTACGACAGCTGATCGAGGCATCCTGACGGCGCATCTTCGCTCCGATGGCTCGCACAAGGAGAAACTTTTCGTCGATGGCGGCCCGTCTACCACCGGCACGGTCGGCAAGCTGCGCATGGAAGGCCGCGAAGTCTTCAAATATGCCGTCGGCATGATCACTGACGTAATCCAGGCCGCCTTCGATTCGACCGGCACGACCGCAGAAGATCTCGACTGGCTGGTGCCGCACCAGGCCAACCGTCGCATCATCGACGGATCCGCCAAGAAGCTGCACATCGCCCCGGAGAAGGTCGTCATCACAGTCGATATGCACGGCAACACCTCAGCCGCCTCGATCCCGCTCGCACTTGCCACTGCAGCAGGGGATGGACGCATCAAGAAAGGCGATCTGGTGATGCTGGAGGCAATGGGCGGCGGCTTCACCTGGGGTGCTTTGCTGCTGCGCTGGTGACGGTGAAGAATCGCAAAAAACTGGCGACGAACAAGAGCTTGACCGTAAGGCGCAAGACAAATAGTCTTTGCTCGCTTTTAAAAAATATTTTGTAGAATTGGCGGGGAGACCATGAGCGGAAAGACAGTGACGCGAGCAGACCTGGCGGAATCGGTTTTCCGGAAGGTCGGTCTCTCCAGGACCGAATCCGCCGAACTCGTCGAGACCGTCCTCGACGAAATCTGCAACGCCATCGTCCGTGGCGAAACCGTCAAGCTTTCCTCCTTCGCAACCTTCCAGGTCCGCGATAAGAACGAGCGCATCGGCCGCAATCCCAAGACGGGCGAAGAAGTGCCGATCTCGCCCCGCCGGGTGATGACCTTCAAGGCTTCGAACGTCCTGAAGACCCGTATTCTCAAGGCGCACACCCTGCGCAAGGTCAAGCAGAAGCCCGCAAATCCTGCCATGTAAGAGCGCAAGGGGATAAGGTGATTTCCTGTTCCTGATTGCTGCTTCCCGATCATTTTTCCAACCGCACTTTCCCGCTTGTGGGCTATGCGAAGACATGACTTGAATTCAACGCCGCAAACCGTTGAAATATGATGAGTCGCGGTTTGGACCGCCACCGGTGATCGCGTAGGGAGTACGACCTTGGACAAGAGCCCCGATGCTTTCCGAACAATCAGCGAAGTTGCTGACGATCTCGATCTGCCGCAACACGTTCTGCGTTTTTGGGAAACGCGCTTTCCGCAGATAAAGCCGATGAAAAGGGGCGGAGGGCGCCGCTATTACCGGCCGGAAGACGTGGATCTGCTGAAGGGTATCCGGCATCTCCTTTACGACCACGGCTATACGATCAAGGGCGTTCAGAAGCTCCTGAAGACCAACGGCAACAAGTTCGTCGTCGCTGTCGCGCAGGGTGATCTTGCCAGCGTCGAGGCGCTTGCCGCCGGTGGCAGGGACAGCGCCCCGGGCGAACCGCGCGTCGGCATTGCGGAGGAGGATCAACTGGTCGGCCGTGCAAAGCCGCCGATTACCCGCCGCTTCTTCAATTTCGTCGCCGGTGACGACGATCAGTCTGAAGTTTCGATCGGCAAGTCGAGCGTCAGCAAGGAGGACAGGGCGCTTCTGCAGGAGGCACTCTACGATCTTCTGGAATGCAAGCGCCTTCTCGATCAGGTGCGCTAAACGCCTTGTCCGCCGAGAATGTCATTGCCGGCTCGCCGGAGGCGGGCGCGAAGCTCTGGCTTCGCGCCCGATCGCATCACTCGAGAATCTGGATGACGCGGTGCGTCTGGGGTTCGACGATTACCCTGCGATTGTTGACGACTGTATAAGCATAGCCGTCCATCTCCGGGACCTCGTGAATTTCGACGGTTTCCGGAAGCGTCGTTCCAACAACGACGTCGCCCTCATAGACGACAGAAGGGACCTGCTGCTCCATCACATAGGTGCGAACTTCCCCCGGCAGCACGATGGAGCCGGTGGGCGCGGGGTCGACGATTATCGTACTCTGCGCGAGGGCGGCAGAGCAGACCGTCAGCGTTGCGGCGGCCGTAGCCAGCATGGTCTTGCGCATAGGACAAATCTCCTTTTCCTACCCAGCCTTGATGAAAAACGCCCGCATGGATCGGATGTTCCGGAAAAGGACCAGTTGCTGGTGCTCCTGCGCGCGTGGCACTGACCTTGGCAAAGCCACCGGCATCTGTTTAGAGAAGAGCGCACGAAGGTTCGTGCGCTGAGAACCACCAGGAGAACCAGGAAGATCCAACCTTGATCTCCGTCCGAATTTCTGTTTCCAGAGCCCCATCTTCACAAGGAATTCCCCCCGTGTCCTCTTCCAATGTACCCGGCAAGGCCTACGATGCATTTCTCTTCGACATGGACGGCACGCTGCTTAACTCGATAGCGGTCGTCGAGCGTGTCTGGGGCGATTGGGCAAAGGATCACGGCCTCGAGCCGGAAGTGTTCCTGAAGACGATCCACGGCGTGCGTGCCAGTGACACCATCCGTCAACTGGCACTTCCTGGTGTGGATGCGGTGCTTGAAGCGAAAAAACTGTTGATCGAGGAAATGGCAGACGTCGACGGTATCGTGCAGATCCCCGGCGCAATCCGCTTTCTGGACGGCATTCCCGCCGACAGATGGGCTATCGTGACTTCCGCCCCATTTGAACTCGCCAAGCGACGCATGGCCGCCGCCGGTATCCCGATGCCGAAGGTCATCGTCACCGGCGAGGAAGTCCAGGCAGGCAAGCCCAGCCCCGAATGCTACCTGCTCGGCGCCAGCCGCCTGGGTGTCGATCCGAAACGCTGCTTGGTCTTTGAAGACGCGGTTGCGGGCATACTTGCGGGAGAAGGTGCAGGAGCCGATGTGACCGTCATTACCGCGACACATGCCACGCCCTTCGAAACGCCGCATTTCTCGATTGCGGATTACGAGGCATGGACCGTAGAGACAGTCGGCGGCATCGGCATCGGAATCGTCGGAGCCTAAGCGGCACATCGGCTTTTTGCGCGCAGTGCGGCTTTTTCCGCTTGCATTGGGCGACACGAAAAACTAAACGAAACAAGCTGTTTCGGCAGGTCGAGGCGTTGCGCAATCACGTAGCGCGCTTGACTGGGTCAAGCGGGCGCTTGGTTCGACAAAAGGACCGGCGAGACGTTGAGCCCTACCGAATGAGGCATGTGACGGAATGTAGCGCAGTCTGGTAGCGCACTTGACTGGGGGTCAAGGGGTCGTCGGTTCAAATCCGGCCATTCCGAGATTTTCACTCGTTGGTTCAACGAGTATGTTCGGGCATCCGGAAAAGCGGCTGGTTGGGCAACGCCCGACTGGCCGCTTTTTCTGTCCGGACCAATCACTTCGGGCTCTGAGCCAGACTGAAATAGCCATGCGCCTGGTGCGGTTGATCCCAGTGTAGCCGCCAGCACGACCACGACACGTGGAAGTTCCATGCAAAGCAACTGCTCTGCCTTGGACAAGTCGCGGACTGTCGCTGGGGGCGGCGACGTCCAATAGCGATCTTGTCCAGGGAATGGTCGAATCGCATCGCCTTTCTTGCTTGTGTCCACTCAATCGACGCTGTCGACCACATCGCGCCGTCTTACGAGCTTGAGGCTCCGGTCCGGCTGAATGATGTAGGTTTCCTCCACCCATCGGCCGGTCGGGTCGATAAACTGATGGGGGAGAACAGAGCCGGGCGGCGATTTGGTAAGGCGCGCCTGTGGCTGGCCTCCATATGTGATGCTTCCGCGTATTGGCTCAATTCCTTGCGAGTCGCTGGTGCAGCCAGACAACGCCAATGCAGCTATCAAAGTCGTCCGTCGAATTCCCATTACAGTCGGCCCTCTAATGTTTTTCTGCGCAACAGCGCAATGTTTCCCTATCGCGCGCCTCCGGCGCAGGAAGTAAATGGTGCGCTGTTTTATATGGGAAAGCATAAGCTTGATTGGCATGCAAAATAAAAACAGGCAGAACGCCAGTCAGGAGGCGCACCGGAAACCAGCCTGCGACCGCAGACATTTGTACCAGTTGCCAAGCCTGAAATCGGCGCGCATATTATCTGCATCGTCGGCCATGGATGGGCGCCTGGCGAATGATGCGGTTGTGCTTTCGCCCTCATGGGAAGTGCGGCTTGATGCTCGATGCAACTTTTCATCCCCGTGATCTGCCGCTCTTTTCGGAGGACCTGGATCTGATTTCCGAAGTGTTGGATGTCGTCTGCAAGGCGAGGGGCCTAAGCCGCAACACGCCGGAAGCCGAGCACCTCGGCGCGCTGATTATCCAACTCTATCGCCAGGGCGCCAAGGACAGCACCAAACTCACCGCGCTTGCGAAAGCCTATCTCTAGAAGCCCTCAGAAGCCCTCATTTTTCCTCGACCGAAATGCCGTTCTGGCCGATGCGGAGTTCGATGCCATCGGGCTTGCGTTCCTCATTGAAAATATAAGCGCCAAGGCCGATGACGACGACGACCAGGGCGCCGATGACGAAATAGAGACCATTGTAGCGGTTCAAGATGTTTTCCCCAACGTTTTGATATCGAAGAAAAAACGCGTAACGAGCCGGTTGGTTCCCCGTGCGGGCCGCCTTCAGTCGTCGTTGGCGGCGTTGAGGTTTTCGGGGCGAATGCCGTCATCGTTTGACGTGCGCGCCCGCAGACGCACGCCGGGGCCGCCTTCGTCCTGATTGCCGCTTGCGATAAAGATCACGCCGGCTGCTTCCAGCGCGTGCTTGGCGGCTAGGAATGCGCCAGGCTCGCCCATTCCGTCGCCGTCTTCGAGTGCCTCTACAGCTTCCGGCGTCAGGCCGGACGCAGCGGCTAGTTCATCGATGCTCATACCGGTCATGGCGCGAGCGCCGCGTATCTGCATTCCTGTAATCATGCTTGGAAGTTTAGCGCGAATGCCGCCGTTCTCAAGTAGTTAGGCCGCGCTATGTCCGGGGAAATTCTGCCGATAGCGATGTTCGAGTGCTGCGCACCCCCAGACGATGCCGAAGAGCAGATAGACATGCCGCCAATGGTCGATGTCGATCACGTTGCCGATGACCGCGTGGCCGATGACGCAGATCCAGGCGATCATCAGATAAGGTTGCCAAGGCCGGTTCCTGAGCAGGTTCTTGAAGCCGAGGTAAAGCGTCCACACAAGCAGCGACACATAGGAGACAAAGCCGAGCCATCCGTAGGTCGTCAGCGTCTTCAGCCAGATATTGTGCTCGTCTTCCGGAAAGATGGTACCGAACACCATTGGGCCTAGACCGAGCGGTCTCTCCATCATCATCTGAAAACCGATCCGGTGGCGGTCGAAACGACCGAGATACTCGCCGTCATACTCTTGGACGAGTTGTGCGCGCGTGCTGAATAGATCGGCAACTTGCGGGAGTTGAAGCGCGATTAGAAGGGCTGCCACCATCAAAACGATCGCCAGAAGCGAGAGGATGAGGATGCGCAGCCGGAATGCGCCGCTTCGCTCCTTCAGCAGCATCAGGAAGATGAGCAGCACCACGCCGAGCAGGAAGAGACCCCAGGCGGCGCGCGAGAATGACAGGAATACTCCGAGCGCAACGATCAGCAGCGCGGCGGCGCGGACCGGCGAGGTCTTCAGGTCGCGCGTCAAAATGCCGTGGATCAGATAGAGAGACGGTACCACGAGGAACGGTCCGAAGACGTTCGGATCCTGGAATGCGCCCTTTGCGCGGTCGTAGAGCGTAAAGACCTCGGCGCCGGGAAAGGCATGGAAATATCCAAGTATGCCGAGCAACGAGGTGATGACGGCTGCAAAGACCCAAGCATTGAAGATCAGCGGCAGCCGCTTGGCGCTGTCTTCGATAATGGCCGCATAGAAGACCGAGGTCAGGGCAAGGAAGGTAGAGACCGCGACATACATCGGCCCGCCAGTCAGGTCCTTCATTTGCGTCAGCGAAAGCATGCCGCCGACATTGAAGGTCACGAGCAGGGTCAGAAGCATCGCGGTGAAACGCGAGATCCGCAGACCGAGGATGAACCAGATGCCGACGAGGCCGGCCATCCACAGTTCGTAAGGGGCAGGCTCATTGATGACGAAGCCAGCGAGGAAGACGCCGAAGGCAACCATCGCCGAGCCGATCAATCGCAGTGCGGCGCGCTGCGGTTGGGCGACGCGCGAATATGCCGCCTCGATCGCGCTCAATAGGCGTTTTCCGTGTTGAGCAGCCGCACCGGCGTCAGGAACAATATCTTGAGATCGAACCAGAGCGACCAGTTCTCGATATAGTAGAGGTCGTAGGCAGTGCGGAACTTGATCTTGTCGTCATTGTCGATCTCGCCGCGCCAGCCGTTGATCTGCGCCCACCCGGTCACGCCGGGCTTGACGCGGTGACGGGCGAAATAGCCTTCGACGATGTCGCCCCAGGCGCGATCTTTGGTCTGGGCAAGTACTGCGTGCGGCCGGGGCCCGACGAGCGAGAGATCGCCTTTCAGCACATTGAACAGTTGCGGTAATTCATCGATCGAGGATTTGCGGATGAAGCGGCCGACCGATGTCACGCGCGGATCGCCCTTGGTCACAACGACCTTGGCGTTGTGATCGCTCATGTTTGTGTACATCGAGCGGAACTTGAAGACGTTGATGACCTCATTGTTGAAGCCGTGCCGCTTCTGCATGAAGAAGATTGGACCCTTGGACGTCAGCTTGATTGCAATGGCCGTCAGGATCATCACCGGCCAGAGCAGGGCAAGCGCAAGCGATGCGAAGAAGAGGTCGAAGCCGCGTTTGGCGACCGAGTCCCAATCGCGGATCGGCTTCTTGAAAATGTCGAGCATCGGCACGGAGCCGATATGCGAATAGGCACGCGGCCGGAACCGCAGGCGGTTGGCGTGTGCAGCAAGGCGGATATCGACCGGCAGGATCCAGAGTTTTTTGAGAAGCTGCAGGATGCGGGCTTCGGCGCTGAGCGGCAATGCGATGATCAGCATGTCGATCCGGGTCAGCCGTACGAATTCGACCAGTTCGGCAACGGTGCCGAGCTTCGGATAGCCGGCGACCATGATCGGCGAGCGCTTTTCGCCCCGGTCGTCGAAGATGCCGCATATGCGGATGTCGTTGTCCGCCTGCTGCTCGAGAACGCGGATCAGATCCTTGGCAGGTTCGCCGCCGCCGACAATCACGGCGCGACGCTCCATGACGCCGTTGCGAGCCCAGTTGCGAATACCGTAGGCGACCAGGAAGCGTGAGCCGAGCAGGAAGGTTGAGGCAAGCGTGAACCAGGCGACATGCAGGCTTACCTGGCCCCAGGCAAGATCGCGGAAGAGCGAAAAGATCGCTTCCGTTGCGGCAAAGCCAGCCGCCCAGGCGGCGAAGATGCGCGGCAGCAGGCGAATGCGAGCCCGCAGCGCGGGAATGGAATAGGTATCGGCAAGCTGGAGCGCCAAGACGCCAAGGGCCGCCGCGGCGGCTGCGATGCCCGCCCGCTCGCCAAGGCTTTCGCTGCCGTCTCCAGGCCAGATCAGGAAGGCAAGCAGCCCGATTGCGAATTGCGAGAAGAATTCGAAGAGGCGCAGCTGGCCGATGACCATCGATGGCGAACGTGTTGCCTTGCGGAACTGTTCGGCGATCTGCCGGGCATAGGCGTTGATCTCTCCGGGCGTTTCCTTTCCGCCACCGTCTGTGTTGGCAGCGGAAACCCGCTTGCGCAGGGCCTCCACGTCGAACTGATCGCTCTTTTCTGCTTTGTTCATGGGGCTTCAGTCGCTCGTTGTTTCGAACGGCATTAGCAGAAAGGCACTAAGAAAGATTTACGGATGCCTCGTGGGATTCGGAGGCTGAGGGCCCCTCGACGAGCGCGTGGTACAGCTTCAGGACATCTCTTGCCATCACCGACGAGGAAAAAACGGACTTCACCGAGTCGATCGAAGGCATGACGGCATTGTGCCAGCCCGGTGTCGTCAGCGCATCGGCCATGACGCGGGCTAGGTCATCCGCGTTGTCGGGCGCGACCAGGGCAGGGCTGCTCCTGCCGAGCACTTCCGGAATGCCGCCGACGCGGCTGGCAATGACGGTCTTTCCGGCGCCAAGTCCTTCCAGGATGATGTAGGGCATGGCTTCGGCGCGCGATGGCACCACCAGGGTTTGCGCCATCGCGAAGGCTTCCTGCACACGCATCGGCGGCAGCATGCCGATACGCTTGCCGAGGCCGCGCTCGACCATCATGTCGCGATATTTCTCGCGATCCGGCCCGTCGCCGATCATCAGCGCGGAAAGAGGGCGCCCAATCAGCCGCTCGGTCCTGGCAAATGCATCCACAAACAGATCAGGACCCTTAAGGTCCCGGAGCATTCCGACATAGATGAAATGGACCGCATCGGATCGTGTAGGAATGGTCTGGAAATCCCGCTCCCCGATCCCGTTGTAGATCAGCCGCGTCATGGATCTCGGCCGGCCCACTTTCTTTGCATAGGTGTCTCGTTCGTATTCGCAGATGAAGACGAGGGCATCCGTAAAATATTCCTGCAACCGCTCCATCCGCAGAACGAACTGTCCGCTGAGCGACGAACGGGAATAGTGCAGGCTTCCGCCGTGGGCGGTATAGAGGCGGGCTACGCGATACCTGTTCACCCGCAAGGCTGAGCCGACAAGGCGCGCGAGCACGCCGCCCTTGGCGCCGTGTCCGTGCAGCACGTCCGGCCGCAAACTTTTGATCTTCTTGTATGTCTCCCATATCACGCCGATATCGGAAAGCGCGACGGAACGCCGGATCGGTATGCGCGTCAGCCCGAGCGAGAGAAAGGGGCGGATATCGTCGAAAAGCCGGTCCTCGTGCTCGCCGCCGGTGGAACTGTCGCAGAGGATGCCGATCTCATGTCCGGCCGTGCTGTGTTCTTCCACCAGATCGCGGACGTGGCGAAATATCCCGCCTACGGGCGATCTGAAACAATGGAGTATGCGGAGGGGGCGCGGTTCTGCCATCAGCGATCAGAACAGCCGTTCGCGGACATAGATCGTGTCACCGGCGATAATCGAGGACGAAATGTTAACACGCCCGGTCAGCACCTGACCGTTGATCTTGCGAGTGACGTCGACCGTGCCCTGATTGGCGCGGGAGGTGAAGCCGCCGGCAACGGCGATCGCGTTCTGCACCGTCATGCCCGGCACATAGGAATACTGGCCCGGCTGGCCGACTTCACCCATGATGAAGATGGAGCGGTAGCGGTCGACATCGATCGTCACATCGGGATCGCGCAGATATCCCTGCTGCAGCTTCTGGGCGATTTGGCCGGAAAGCTGCTGCAGCGTGCGTCCGCGCGCCGGCACCTGTCCGACGAGCGGGAAGGCGATGTAGCCTGCCTGATCGACCATATAGGTATTGGTCATGCTCGGCTGATCGAAAACGGTGATGCGCAGGCGGTCGCCGCTGTCGAGCGTATAGGGCTGGATCGTTGCCTGATTGAAAGCTCTCGGCGCTGGCTTATAGGTGTTGCAGCCGCTCAGTGCCGCCGTCATGGCGACAAGGCTCAGAGCCAGAAGCGTCTTGGGCTGGACAAAAAGCATCCGCGTTATGCTCACAGGAAACGAACTCGATCCTGCCGTTATCGATCCGTTAGGGTTAATGGCTGGTAAAAGATGCACGGCATTTTTTTGCTTTCTGCCCGGCCACGCTTTGTTCTGCTAATGCGGGCAACATTAACCGTCGGGTTACTATAGTCCTTTACGCTTCGCGCCATGTTTGTTCTCGGAGTACGAGTATGTCCGGCGTGACGGGTAATCAGGATGTGGACATCGACCTTGGCCAGCTCGTTCGAGCCGTCTGGGCCTTCCGGCTGAAAGTCCTCGCCGTCACGCTGATCGGGGCAGGGGTCGCATTTGCCGGCGCCAAGATGATCTCGCCGAAATACAGAGCCGAAACGCGTCTGCTGATCGAGCAGCGTGCACCGGCTTTCGCAAACACCCAGTCGAACGACGGCAACGGCGGACCGCTGCTCGACGAGTTGAACATTGCGAGCCAGGTTCAGCTTCTGCAGTCTGCCGATATCATCAAGCAGGTCATCAACAGCGAAAAGCTCTATGAGCTGCCCGAATTCGACGATGCCGTCAACGGCTCTGCGTTGAGCGACATCCTTGTGGCACTGCATCTCAAGAAGAACCCGCTTGAAAATCTGCCCGAAGAACGCGTGATCGATGCATTCATCGAGCGTCTTCAAGTCTACCAAGTCCCCGGTTCGCGCGTCATCGGCATCACCTTCACGTCGAAGGATCCGAAGATTGCTGCGCGCATTCCGAATGCCATGGCGAATGTCTATCTCGCGACGCAGAGCGGTGCCAAACTCGATACGAACTCGGAGGCCACTCGTTGGCTTGAGCCGGAAATCGAGAACCTTCGCCAGAAGGTAAACGACGCCGAGCAGAAGGTTGCCGAGTACCGCGCCAAACACGGTCTCCTGCCGACGAACGGCGGCAGCAACTTTCCGCAGCAGCAGCTGAACGATATCTCCGTCGAGCTGACCCGCGTACGCGGCGAAAAGGCCAATGCCGAGGCGCGCGCCCAGTCCGTCCGCAACGCGCTCGCCTCCGGTGAGGCGTCCGACACGTTGCCCGACATCATGTCCTCGCAGTCCATGCAGCGGCTGAAGGCTACTGAGTCGGGCCTACAGTCGCAGATTTCCGATCTCAGCACGTCGTTGCTCAACAACCACCCGAAGTTGAAGAGCCTGCGGGCGCAGCTTGCCGACATCAAAGCTCAGATCCGCCAGGAAACGCAAAAGATCCTGGCCAGCGTCGAGAGCGAGGCGAAGGTCGCCGGTCTTCGTGCTGCCGAACTCGAGCGCCAGTCCGGCACGTTGCGGGCAAACAGCGCACAGGCGGGCGAAGACGAGGTCGGCCTCAACGCCCTGCAGCGCGAGGCAAATGCCCAGCGCCAGCTGCTTGAAACTTACCTCGCTCGCTACCGGGAAGCCGCTTCCCGCGCCGACAGCAATTCGAGTCCGGCAGATGCGCGCATCGTCTCGCGCGCCATCGAGCCTGTCGATCCTTTTTTCCCGAAGGTCGTGCCGATCGTTGCCGTCGCTGCCGTCGCGACGTTGATCATGAGCGCCATCGTCATCATGCTCGTCGAACTCTTCAGTGGCCGGGCGCTGCGTCCGGTCGACGGCAACGTCGAGCCTGCCTCGCCGATCGAAGAAAAAACGCAGGCCGCCGTGCCGAAAGCCAAGCGTGATATCAAGCCCAGCATGCTTTCGGCACCGGTGGAAGAGGAGCCTGGGCCGCAGGCGCCTCCACCTCTGCAAGACGAAAACGAATTCTCGATCAGCTCTGTCGCCGACTATCTCACGAGCAGCCGGGCAACGCTCGCTGTTGCGATATCGCCGACTGGTGACGACGGTTCCGCGGCGACCGTTTCGCTCGCCCGTGCGCTTGCCGATGTCGGTCAGCGCGTGGTTCTGGTCGACATGACCGGCTCCGGCTATCCGACCAAGCTGATGGGCGACGACCCGAATGCGCCGGGCGTGACCGATCTGCTGTGCGGCGCTGCCGCTTTCGGCGAAACGATCCATGGCGACCGTTACTCAGACGCTCATCTGATCCCGCAGGGCATCAGCGACATCCGCCAGGCGATGCGCGGGGCAGACCGGCTTTCGCTGCTGCTCGACGCATTGGCCTCAGCCTATGATCTCGTGATTGTCGAGTGCGGCGCAGCCGATGTTGCCGGTGTCTCCCGCCTGACGCGCAGCAAGGATGTCGAGATCATCCTTTCCATGCCAGTCGTGATCGAAGAGGACTTCGTCTTCGCGATGACGGAATTCGAAAAGGCGGGTTATCAGCGCGTCGTGTTGATGTCGGGCGACGAAACAATAGCGCAGGACCTCCCGCGCCGGGCGGCCTGATCAGACGCCGATCTTTGAACGAGCGCGCTGTGCGAATATATAGAGGCCGGGCCGTGCCTTGATGTGGGCCTTGCTCCGCGTGATGGCCCAATGCGCAAGTCCGGCGATATTTCCAGACAAGGACAGCGGCAGCACCACATCGTGATGATCCGTTTCGATCGGTGCCCAAGAACGTTTGTAGACCTGATCGCCGAGACCGAAATCGAAGAGCGCGACGCCTTTCCCGTGCAATCTCGAAATCATCTGCCAAAAGAGGAATTCACCCGGACTTGCATCCTTTGCAATGCTTTCGTTGATCGAACTGAACTGGCAGATCACATGATCGCCCTTGCGCGAGATGCCGGATAGCGCGGCGATATGCCCTTCGTTTTCGCCCTTGAGGCGGATCGCGTGCATCTCGAGGCCGAAGTCGTCGCCGTGGCGAATGTCGATCAGGCCATGGAGAAAAGTCCGTGTTTTGGGGTCGGCAAACACGTCGGGCAGCCCGAGCGCCTTGAAGCGCTCGGCCTTTTGAGCGAAGAACTGGTCAAGAAGGGCGTGCTGCTCGCCGGCCGTCCCGCCAGCGACATAGTCGAATCCGCCGATGGATTCGAGCCGCTTCGACTGCACCCGGAACTTCTTCCGGCGGCTCTTGGAGTTCAACTGCTTGAGCGTCGCCTCGAAATTTTCAAGCAGCGGCAGCTGATAGGCGTGGTTCTGGTTCTGCACCAACGGCAACAGACCGAGCAAGCTCTTCCGGCCGCGCCAATCCAGCGGGATGTTCTGCAAGAGCAGCAGATCGGCCTTGCCGCGAAGGGCGTGACGAAGGCCCTCGGCAAAGCGATACGGGTCAACGGCGTCTTTGAGGAAACGCTTCGTGAAAAGTCCGGTATTGATATTGCTGTGATCGGCGCCGATGAATTTCGCGATCCGCACGCCATGGCTGCGCTCGATTTCGATCGGCAGGATAAAGGCCGTTTCTGACCCGCAGACGCCCCGCAAAATGACGAGCGGTCGTCGATGGGCCTCGATCCAGCTACGGCACCAGTCATAGCCCTGATGGAGAGAGGTCAGATTGTCCCGCTCCAGGGCGCGCCAATCCTTTTCCAGCATTGCAATCGTGTCGAAGACCGAGACATCCAGTTCCGCGTTCGGCGAGCGAAGGCTCGCAGAGCCTGCCTCGGCTTTCGCCGCTTCGTCGAGCAGCTGTTGATGGATATCGAGCTTGTGCGTCTGCACGGGTCTTCTCCGGTCAAGATGGCTTGACGGGAAGCATAAGGGGCGAGCGCCTTCATTTGGCTTAAATGCAAAGGGGCAGACTGTCTTTTCCGCTAATCACGGTTATTTCGGCGTTAACGGCGTTCACTTCTGCCGCGGACCGGCCATCCATTTGATGATCAGCATCGCCGGCAGGACCCAGACCAGGCCCGTCAGCGAGAAATAGAGGAGGTGAACCCACCACGACGATCCCCCGAGTGCCGCGACGGCGATCGTGTTCGCCAAAAGCGCATAAAGAAGCACGAGAACGACGATGAGGATCGTGCCGATGAATTTGCGCAAGCGGACGGGCATGAATTCTCTTTCCGGGCTGTGTGGACCCGCGCGACGGCATGCCGCAAAGGTTCGGGGCTTGTTTTGCATGAGGCGTTGGGGCAAATCAACTGCCGGAAAGAAGGAGTGATCATGGCCGTCGCGAATTTGACCACGGAACAGTCAATCTTGAGCGAGGTCCGCAGGTTGGACCGGAACCGCCGTGCATTGCGCGTCTGGCTGGGATTCGTGCTCGTCGCGCTCGTCTGTCTCGTGCTCGTCGGCGGCGCCACGCGTCTTACCAATTCGGGCCTTTCGATCACGGAATGGAAGCCTATCCACGGCGTCGTTCCGCCTGTCACTGCTGCTGAATGGGAGGAGGAATTCAAGCTCTACCAGCGCATTCCCGAATTCCAGCAGCTAAACAGCCACATGACCGTGGAGGATTTCAAGACCATTTTCTGGTGGGAATGGGCGCACCGGCTGATCGCCCGCGCGATCGGGGTCATCTTCGCTCTGCCGCTTGTTTTTTTCTGGCTGACGGGCATGGTCGAGCGGCGGCTGCGCTGGCCTCTAGCCGGCATCCTGGCGCTCGGCGGCCTGCAGGGTTTCATCGGCTGGTGGATGGTCTCATCCGGTCTTTCGGTGCGCACCGACGTCAGCCAGTATCGCCTCGCGACGCACCTCGTCATGGCCTGTCTGATCTTCACTGCCTGCATGTGGATCATGCGCGGACTTTCCCCGCATTCGAACGACGCCGCGCCGACCGAAGGCTCGCGGACATGGGCGGCGATAATTGCTGTTTTCGCGCTCTTCCAGATCTATCTTGGCGCGCTGGTGGCCGGCCTTGACGCCGGCTTCGCCTACAATACCTGGCCGCTGATGGACGGCGCGATCATCCCCTCCGATCTTCTCATCCAAAAGCCCGCCTGGCTCAACTTCTTCGAGAATCCGAAGACCGTTCAATTCACCCATCGCGCCGGCGCCTACGTGCTTTTCGCGCTCACTTTCGTCAACATGGTGGTTGCGCTTCGCGCAGCTCCCCAAACCACCCACGCCCGGCGTGCTGTCGTCCTCTTCGCACTCGTCACGCTGCAGGCGGCAATCGGCATCGCCACTATCCTCCTGCAGGTCCCGCTTCATTGGGGTCTTTTGCACCAGGCAGGCGCCTTGATCGTTTTGGGCTTCGCCGTCGCCAACTGGCGCGGCTACTACGGCGAGTTTTCGCACGACACGATGATTGCGGAAAGGGACTGAGCCGGAGGGTGCGTCAGGCGCTTACCGCAAAGCTCCGTCGAGCGCTGGCATGCCGATGATGGCGGCCGCAGCGATGAGCAGATAGCAGATCAGCCGGAACGTGCTTTCCTTCGCCAAGCCGAACAGCTTCGAGCCGCCATAAAGGCCGAGCGCGTAGCCCGGCAGGATGACGAGCGTCAGAGCAAAGACGGGCTGCACGAAAAGACCCAAGGCATAATAGCTGATTGCGCTGAAGCAGGTGGAGATCGAGAAGTAGAGGATGACATTCGCCCGCACGCGGGTGAAGTCGCTCTTGCCGCCGAGCCAATAGGCAACGACCGGTGGGCCGCCAAGCTGTGCCGCGCCGCTGAAAAGGCCGGCGATCAGGCCGACCCCGGCGCTCAGCGGCGCTCGCGGCTCGCCATGATGACGCCAGCCCGACACCAGGAGCGCCAGCAGCGAGATGGCGACGGCGGTGATGATCCATCGGAGCGTCAGAGGATCCATCAGCGCAAGCGCAACTGTGCCCGCAGGAACGCCGAGAGCAGCGCCGATCGCCATTGCGAAGACTTCAGGCCGGTTGGCGCTGCGCCAGGCAGGCGGGATCATTCCAAGTGTCGCAAGCCCGTCGATGATAAGCAAAACGGGAGAAACCAGCTTCGGGCCGACGATCGCGCCGCCCAGTGGAATGAAGATCAGCGCCGCCCCGAAGCCCGAAAAGCCGCGTGCGAGCCCGGCAATGAAGGCAAAGAGGATCAGCCCATAGATGCCGTGATCCGGCAGCGCAGCGCAAAACCATTCGGCAACGCCGGCCGAAAGCGTATCGATCGGCATGTCCGCGGAGCTCCGGAAGGCTTACGAGGCGAGCATCAGATCCATGTTTTGGACGGCCGCACCCGAGGCGCCCTTGCCAAGATTGTCGAGCAGAGCGACGAGGTTGACCTGACTGGTGCCCGGCGTGCCGAACACGAAGAGCTTCATCGTGTCCTTCCCGGCAAGCTCGACGGCATCGATCCGGGCAAGTGCCCGACTCTCCTCGAGCGGGACGACCGTGACGATATCCTGACCGGCATAATGGGCCGTCAGGGCCGCATGGATGCTTTCGAGCTTCGCATTGCCCGAGAGAGCGTCGAGATGCAGCGGCACCTGGACGATCATGCCCTGCGGGAATTTGCCGACCGAAGGCGAGAAGATTGGCGCTCGGTCGAGCAGGCCATGGATTTTCATCTCCGGCACATGCTTGTGTGTCAGCGGCAAGCCATAGAGGAAATGCGGCGCGGTGATTTTATCGTCGCGGCTCTGGTCTTCGATCTGCGCGATCATCTGCTTGCCGCCGCCGGTATAGCCGGAGACCGCATTGACGGTAACTGGATAGCCGTCGGGCAGAATGCCTGCAGCTCGCAACGGCCGGATGAGGCCGATGGCGCCTGTCGGGTAGCAGCCGGGGTTGGCGACAAAACGGGCGGCCCTGATCTTTTCGGCCTGCTCCTTGTCCATTTCGGCAAACCCATAGGCCCAGCCGGGATTGACGCGGAAGGCGGTCGACGTGTCGATAACGCGGACATTGTTGTTGGCCGAAACCATCTGGACGGCTGCCTTCGACGCATCGTCGGGCAGACATAGGATGGCGATATCGGCGCTGTTCAGCATGTCCTCCCGCATCGCGGCATTGCGGCGCTCAGCTTCCGGAATGGACACGAGCTCGACATCGCGGCGGCCGGCCATGCGCGTGCGGATCTGCAGGCCCGTCGTGCCGTGTTCGCCGTCGATGAAGATTTTCGGTGCCATGATAATCCTGCGCTTTCAACGAGTTCGAATTGCTTCCGGAGTCAGTGTCTCATGAAGTTGATTCAGTCTGATAACCGCCCAGGGCGGCTGCGTGCCTCTCGGCGCAGAGGCCCAGCATATACATCGCGACCGTCGCCCCTGCAATGGCGGTGATATCGGCGTGATCATAAGGCGGCGAGACCTCGACCACGTCTGCGCCGCGGATATCGAGCTGCTGCAGGCGCTGCAGGACCGAAAGGATCTTGGCGCTCGACGGCCCCCCTGCAACTGGAGTGCCGGTACCTGGGGCATAGGCCGGATCGAGGCAGTCGACATCAAAAGTCAGATAGGCCGGAGCGTCCTTGGTGTGCGAGACGATTGCCGAGGCGATCTCAGCGGCATTCATTTCTTCGACCTGATGGCCGTAGAGGATGCGGATGCCGCAATCCTCCGGCGCGTGGGTGCGGATGCCGATCTGGATGGATCGCTCCGGATTGATTATGCCGTCACGGGCAGCGCGTGCGACGAAGGAGCCGTGATCGATCCGCCGATTGTCGTCGAGCCAGGTATCCTGATGCGCGTCGAACTGCACCAGCGCCAGCGGACCATGCCTGGCTGCATGGGCCTTCAGGATCGGCCATGTGACATAGTGGTCGCCGCCGAGCGTGAGCAGGAAGGCGCCGCTATCAAGAATCGTATTCGCCTGCCGCTCGATTGCCGCCGGCGCCTCCTGGTGATTGCCGTAGTCAAGCAGGCAGTCGCCGTAGTCGATCACCGCCATTTCGGCGAAGAGATCGCGATTGAAGGGATATTGTGCATCGTTGTCGAAGATCGCCGAGGCGCGGCGGATCGCCTGCGGCCCGAAGCGCGTTCCTGGCCGGTTGGAGGTTGCCGCATCGAAGGGGATGCCCCAGACGACGGCGTCCACGCCTGAAAGAACCTTGGTGAACCGACGCCGCATGAAGGAGAGGGCTCCAGCAAATGTCGGGTCAGTGGCCGAGGATGTGAGGCTGGTCGCCATAAAAGCGTGATCGATCGACTTCTCTGCCATGGCGTCCCTCCATCACATGTTGGCGGGACGTTGGACAATCAGCCTCGACAAGGCAAGCCCCGAACGAAACGAAATTCCTGTCCTCAGGACGCCTTGGCTTCGAATGCCGGCGGAAAGTCGCCGAGCGCCTTGGCCTCGTTGATGCGGGCGCCGATATCTTCCTCGATGATCGACTCCAACTGCGAAAAGCTTTCGATCACGTAGTAGATCGGCTGGACGATATCGATCCGGTAGGGCGTTCTCAGCGCTGTCATCAGGTCGAAGGACCGGAATTCGCATGCCTTGCCTTCCATTGCTGCCCGCGTCTCGCTGGGCGAGGAGACGATACCGGCGCCGAAGCAGCGGCGCCCTTGCGGCGTGTTGATGAGACCGAATTCCACAGTGAACCAGAAAATCCGAAACAGGTGCCAGGAATACCCCTTGCCGAGGCCGACGGCCTTCTCGCCGAAGCGGCGCACGAAATTGGCGTAGCTTTTGTTGGTCAGCAGCGGGCAATGGCCGAAGACCTCGTGGAAGATGTCCGGCTCTTCGATATAGTCGATATGCTCGCGACGCCGGATGAACGTCGCCAGCGGAAACTTGCCCTGCGACAGCAATTCATAGAAGCGCGACGGCGGGATCAGGGCTGGGACGCCTTCGACGCCGAAGCCGGTGGTCTCGCTCAGACGCCGATTGACGTCGCCAAGCTGCGGAACCTTGTCCGGCTTCAGCCCGAGAGTCGTCACGCCGTCCAAATATTCCCGGCAGGCCTTGTCTGCGAGCAGCGTCATCTGGCGCTGATAGAGCTCGCTCCAGATTTGGTCTTCCTCAGCGGTGTAGTGATAGATGCCGTGCGCATCCGGCAGATTTGCCGTGTAGGTGCTCTCCTTGGTCATGAGCGGCCTCCCGTCCTCTGATCCAATGAGCCGGGTAATTCCGACCCCGGCTGTCATGTCACCATTATATCCCTGGGAATGCGGGTAAACATTTCAGCATTGCCGGATTATGGTTAGAAAATGGGAGAAAAATCCGTGAGGAGGGTAAAGAGTGAAAGAAAACTTGAAGGCGGCCCGCAAGCTCCTGCAGCTTGTGCAGGCCGGCAGCAGTCTGTCGCTCGCCGAGCTGGCGGAAAAGGCCGGCATGTCGCAAAGCACCGCATGGCGCAAGATGCAGGAACTGGAGACGGAAGGCGTCATTCGCAAGCGTGTGGCGCTGCTCGATCCGGCAAAGCTCGATCTCAAGCTCTGCATCATCGCCCATGTAACCTTGGAGGACCACCACGAAGAGGCGATCGAAGCCTTCGCCGCCGCAGTGCGCGACCGGCCCGAGATCATGGAATGCTATGCGCTATCGGGGACGTTCGACTATATGCTGAAGATCAGGGCGCGCGACGTCGAGGCCTACGAGGCGTTCATGACGCGCTACCTGATGCGCAATCCACATGTTCGCAATGTGGTTTCGAGCTTCGTCCTGCGCGAACTCAAGTCGACGACAGAGCTGCCGATCTGAGGGCCGGCTGCGATCGGTGGCATATGAAAAGGCCGGGGAGAACCCGGCCTTCGCAAAATCCGTATTCTGGAGCGATTAGCGCTTCGAGAACTGGAACGAGCGGCGGGCCTTGGCCTTGCCGTACTTTTTACGCTCGACGACGCGGCTGTCGCGGGTCAGGAAGCCGCCCTTCTTGAGCACGCCGCGAAGGCCCGGCTCGAAGTAGGTGAGGGCCTTCGAGAGACCGTGACGAACGGCACCGGCCTGGCCGGAAAGACCGCCGCCTGCAACCGTTGCGACAATGTCGAACTGGCCGTCGCGGGCTGCAGCGACAATCGGCTGGCGCAGGATCATCTGCAGGACCGGACGGGCGAAGTATGCCGTGAAGTCCTTGCCGTTGACGGTGATCTTGCCGGAGCCGGCCTTGAGCCAAACACGGGCTACGGCGTCCTTACGCTTGCCGGTCGCATAGGAGCGGCCAAGCGAGTCGACCTTGCGGACGTGAACCGGAGCAGCTGCTTCCGACGACGTGCCGAGATCCTTCAGGGAAGAGAGGTCAGCCATTATCAGGCGCTCCTTACGTTCTTCTTGTTCAGCTTGGCGACGTCGAGGACGGTCGGCTGCTGTGCTTCATGGGGATGGTTGGAACCGGAGTAAACGCGGAGGTTCTTCATCTGGCGGCGGCCGAGGGGACCACGCGGGACCATGCGCTCGACGGCCTTCTCCAGGACGCGTTCCGGAAAGCGGCCTTCGATGATCTGGCGAGCGGTGCGCTCCTTGATGCCGCCGGCATAACCGGTGTGCCAGTAGTAGACCTTGTCGGAATACTTCTTGCCGGTGAAAACGACCTTGTCGGCATTGATGACGATAACGTTGTCGCCGTCGTCAACGTGAGGGGTGAAGGTTGCCTTGTGCTTGCCGCGCAGACGCATGGCGATGAGGGAAGCTAGGCGGCCAACGACAAGCCCTTCGGCGTCGATGATCACCCACTTCTTCTCCACCTCTGCGGGCTTCTGGGAGAAGGTTGCCATAGTAATTCTCTCTTTCGGATCCCTGAGCCCGAGGGCCAAGGGCGTTTCTTGTTGCTTGGTTTGACGCGCTCACAAGCCCGCCAAAAAGAAAGCAGCCGGGTAAGGCTGCGTTTCTGGCGCGGTGTATAGAGGGAAAGCCCCTGGCGGTCAATACCACCTATCTGCGCCAGTGTAAAAAATGCAAAGTAAAATCAACGTGTTGGTAATGTGGTAATATGATACCGCAAATTTATCGCGGTGGAATCGAATAAGTTGCCGTCGCATGGGCCACCAATTCGGCGGGATCTTCCTGGAAAATGCTGGCTTCGATAACGGCGAGACGCTTTCCGAGCTTGAGGATCCGGCAGGTGCAGGTGGTCGGCTGCGGCTTAGGCAGGCGCAGGAAATTGATGTTGAGGCTGGTGGTCACGGCAAGTGCGACCGGGCCGACATGGGCAAGCACCGCGGCATAGGCGGTGACGTCAGCCAGCGTGAAGAGGGCAGGACCGGACACGGTGCCGCCAGGGCGCAGATGCCTTTCGGACGGATCGAACCGCGTCGAGACGCTGCCGGGGGTAATGTCCGTCACGGTAAAGACGCGCCCGTCCGTGTGGATCTGCGGGAAATCGGTCTCCAGAAACTGGTGGACCTCCTCGATCGTCATGACCGGCTGCATCGCTTCTCCTCGAAATTGACGATAGCTTGTGAGAACTGTTAGCACGAAATCGCAATGCAAGGAGTTAGTACCATGGCCGAAGTCGTATCCTTCCGGAAGGGCGCAAACGAGGATGGGAGCGTCCCCGTTACAAGCTCGCTTTGCGATGGCGTGCTGCGGCTTACGCTCAACAACCCGCCGGCGAACGTCCTCTCGATCGCGGTGATGGAACTGTTGATGGGCGAGCTTCAAAAAGCTGCTGACGACGGCGAAGTTCGCGTCGTGGTCATTGCCTCGACCGGAAAGGTGTTCTCTGCGGGGCACGATCTCAAGGAGATGACCGAGCATCGGGCCGACGCCGATGGCGGGGTAGCCTTTTTCGAGGAGACATTCGCGCTTGCAGCCGATCTCATGCTGGAGATCACCCGCCTGCCGAAGCCGGTGATCGCCGAGATCGACGGGCTTGCGACCGCAGCCGGCTGTCAGCTCGTAGCCTCCTGTGATCTTGCGATCTGTACCGACACCGCGACCTTCTGCACACCCGGCGTCAATATCGGGCTGTTTTGCTCGACGCCAATGGTTGCCGTCACCCGCGTCGCGCACCGCAAGCAGGCGATGGAAATGCTGCTGACCGGAGAAACCATCGATGCTTCGACCGCCAAGGACTTCGGCCTCGTCAACCGTATCGTGCCCAAGCAGTATCTGACGCAGGTCGTGGCCAAATACGCTTCCGTCATCGCTTCGAAATCACCCTTGACACTGAAGATCGGCAAAGAGGCCTTCTACCGCCAGATCGAAATGCCGATAGAGGAAGCATATGGCCATGCGGCCCAGGTGATGGTTGACAACATGATGACTGCGGACGCCGAAGAGGGCATCGGCGCCTTTCTTGCAAAACGGATGCCGCGCTGGACCGGCGAGTAGCGCTCGACATTTCCCGCGACGCGTGGACAAGACCAGTCGTTGCTCCATCATGCGAAATCGCTCGACGAGTTAGCGATCGGAAAGGTCAGTGGGCAATCCACATTCGATGGCGCTTGGCGCTTGTGTTCGCTTCGAAAACGTCAAGTAATCCGCAGCTTGGGCAAACGGCAATCTGCTTTCGATCTGGCTGTGAAAGGGCGTGGAGATGGGCGGTCGGCTTCAAGAAAGGGTCTTCAAACGCAATCTGCCGCGCAGCTTTTACCCG
Organism: Rhizobium azibense; assembly: GCF_004342325.1. Lineage (NCBI taxonomy): Bacteria > Pseudomonadati > Pseudomonadota > Alphaproteobacteria > Hyphomicrobiales > Rhizobiaceae > Rhizobium > Rhizobium azibense. The sequence continues at coordinate 190,017 of NZ_SMBJ01000008.1, forward strand.
AGTTTCAGGATCAACCCGCCGCTCGCGATGATCACGCCTGCCAGATAACGCCACGGGCCGGCTTTCTCCTTCAGGACCAGCACCGAAATGATGAGGGCAAAGAGGATCGACGTTTCTCGCAGCGCGGCGACTGTGGCGACGGGCGCCTTGGTCATGGCCCAAAGGGCAAACCCGTAGGAGGCGATCGAACCGGCGCCGCCAATCAGACCGCGCCACCAATTGTAACGGAAATGGATCGCGACTGGAACAAGGCCGCGGCGTGAGATCGCCCATGCGAAGAGCAGCACAGGCGGCAGCAGCGCCATCCACAGCGTATAGGACACGGCATTGCCGGAAACGCGCGCGCCGATGCCGTCGACATAGGTATAGGTGGCGATAACGCAGGCATTGACGAGCGCGAGCATGATGGCATGCTTGCTGCCGCCCCGCGCCTCGAAGGCAAGGGTCAGAATGCCGGCGCAGATCGTCATCGTGCCGATGAGCGCGCCGCCCGACAGGCTTTCGTTCAACACCAAGGCGCTTGTGGCGCTGATGAGGAGCGGCGCGCAGCCGCGCATCAGCGGATAGACGAGACCGATATCGCCTGCACGGTAGGCCGCCGCGACCAATTGAAAATAGGCAAATTGCAAGACGGCCGACGCGCCGATGAAAGGCCAGGCCGTTGGCTGCGGCAGCGGCAGGAAGGGCAGGAGCGGCAGCGCCGCCACTGCTCCGCCGGCCGATACGAGCGCCGCGTCCAGCGACTTGTTGGTCCCCGCCTTGATGATCGCGTTCCATGTTGCATGCAGGAATGCACCGAAGAGAACGAGCAGAATGACGTCGAGGGGCACGATGCGGACCGGAATGGGAGAAACGAAAAGGCCATCTGGGGAGAATGGGTATGGGCCGTGTTGATGCGAAAATCAATCTTGCGATCGGATTATGCAACCGATGGGTTGTCTCCTGTTTGAAATTGACAATTGTCATGCTCGGTTCTGCCGTTTACGCGCAGCAACGACAGGCTCGGGGCGCGCGCTCGAAATACGTTTATTTTAGCGGCCAACACTCAACTATGAGGTGTTCCTAATGGACGCAGGAACGGAATAGGAACAAAGCAAATACAAAAGAAGTCTAATAGATGATAATATTTCTCCGCTTAGTTCATCTCAAATTATACTTCTGTAATAAAGATTTTATTCTATAATATTGCTATATCCATATTGATACAAATCCAAGTAGCAATCGAACCGCTTCTCCGGAAGCTGGGTGTTTCCGGCACCTGCGAAATCGTTTCCGGGTGGCGATCGAAAGCTACAGGGAGTTGTTTGGTATGAAGAACATCCCGTCGAGATTGTCGATACTCTGGCAGTTGAGGACCGGGCACGAACGATCGTCTCTCGTCGGTATGTTCTTCCACTCCGCATATTCGTTGGAATCGCAGTACCGACTGTTGCGGACGTAGCGATCGTAAATCGGCAGGCCGCGAGGCGAGGTCCAGCGGAAGATGACGGCGCCCTGATTGTGGATGGCGGCGCGTGCACTTTGGCAGGTCATGGACATCGGATTGTAGCGGGAGATTGCCAGCGATGGTGAAGCCGCAAGAAATATTGCCGCGGCGAGAGCGAGTTTTTTCATCGTTTTTCCTCCCTTGGGAACCCGGACGCCTATATATACGCCCGAAGGAACTGTCAGTTTCAGCTCTCTGCAAATAATGTCGACTGGAGGAAAGATGATGAATCACGACCGTTATCCGGACGATTACATTGCCGGAATTCTGAACTCCGTAAAGACGATCGCGCTGACTGGGGCGTCGCCTAATCCGGCCCGCCCGAGCAACGGCGTGATGGGCTATCTCCTGTCGCGCGGGTACAATGTCATTCCCGTCAACCCCGGGCAGGCGGGTAAGCAGATCCAGGGCCAGCTCGTCTATGCCCGGCTTGCCGATATCCCGGTGCCGGTCGATATGGTCGATGTATTCCGCGCCTCGGAATATCTCCATGGCGTCGTGGATGAGGCACTGGCTCTTGCCTTGCGACCGAAGGTGATTTGGTCGCAGCTCGGCGTGCGTGATGATGCAGCCGCGGCGAAGGCGGAGGCAGCTGGCATAAAAATCGTGATGGACCGCTGCCCGGCAATCGAAATCCCGCGCCTTGCCGCGTGAGTGCACGGATTTTTCCCCAGACGCCCGATGGTTGAAATGCAAAGCTGTTAACATTTGCACATCGTAGTCTATGCTCCGCCATCGATAGCGACGGGAGGACGTAATGGCGACGAGCGATCCGGGTTTCAACACGCTGGCAATCCATGCCGGTGCACAGCCGGATCCGGTGACGGGCGCGCGCGCAACGCCGATCTATCAGACGACGGCCTTCGTCTTCAACGATTCCGATCACGCGGCCTCGCTCTTTGGCCTGCAGGCCTTCGGCAATATCTATACGCGCATCATGAACCCCACGCAGGCGGTTTTGGAGGAGCGCGTGGCAGCCCTTGAAGGCGGAACGGCAGCGCTTGCGGTAGCTTCTGGTCACGCAGCGCAGGTCATTGTCTTTCATACGATGATGCGTCCGGGAGAGAATTTCGTCGCCGCCAGGCAGCTTTACGGCGGCTCGATCAATCAGTTCGGCAATGCCTTCGGGAATTTCGGCTGGCAGGTGCGCTGGGCCGATTGCGACGATCCGGCAAGCTTCCAAAACCAGATCGATGAGAAGACACGGGCGATCTTCATCGAAAGCCTGGCCAATCCCGGCGGGACCTTCGTCGATATCGCAGCGATCGCCGAGGTGGCCCATCGGCACGGCCTGCCGCTGATCGTCGACAACACGATGGCCACGCCTTACCTCGTCCGGCCGATCGAGCATGGCGCCGACATCGTCGTGCATTCGCTGACGAAGTTCCTCGGTGGCCATGGCAATTCCATGGGCGGCATCATCGTCGATGGCGGCACCTTCGACTGGTCGAAGTCCGGCAACTATCCGATGCTGTCCGCCCCGCGCCCCGAATATAACGGCATGGTACTGCATTCGACCTTCGGCAATTTCGCCTTCGCGATCGCTGCCCGCGTGCTCGGCCTTCGCGACCTCGGACCGGCCATTTCGCCCTTCAACGCCTTCCTGATCCTCACCGGCATCGAAACACTGCCGCTCAGAATGCAGCGCCACAGCGACAATGCCATAGCGGTCGCCAAATGGCTGAAAGCCCACAGCAAGATCGCCTGGGTGAACTATGCGGGTCTCGAAGACCATGCAAACCACCCCCTGCAGCAGCGCTATTCGCCGAAGGGTGCTGGCTCGGTCTTCACCTTCGGTGTCAAGGGCGGCTATGAGGTGGGTAAGGCCCTGGTGGAAGGCCTCGAGCTCTTCTCACACCTCGCCAATATCGGCGATACGCGCTCTCTGGTCATCCACCCGGCTTCGACCACCCATCGCCAGCTCACCGACGAACAAAGGACCGCTGCCGGCGCCGGTCCCGATGTCGTCCGCATCTCGATCGGCATCGAGGACGTGAAGGACATCATCGCCGACCTCGAACGATCGCTTTCGAAGATCTAATATCGTCTGACGCGTACGTCAGTACCTCTGACAACTTTTTCGAGCAGGTTGTATTCGATTTCACCGCCCAGAAACCCCCGAAAACAGGCCTCTCGGCGGTCGAACCTTTTCTCAACCTGCTTCGTGGACCGGCCGTACGTCCGCTGGTCACTTTAGGGAAGGGGTTGTGCCGATCTTGTTGGGCGAACCAGGTTCGTAAGCACAAACCGCTTCAAGTAATTTGATCGTTAGCTCGTGAGCCTGGCCCGGGATGTGGGAGAACTTCTCGCGAAAGAAAAGCTTGCCCATCATCGTCTCGGCAAATCGCGAGTCCATCTTCCCGGCGACATCCAAAACAACGGCGGCAAGTGGCCAACGCCATCGAGTATCCTGCGAGAGCAGAGAACTTCCGAGCGATGTCAGATGCTGCGGAATGATCAATATGCATTTCGTCCAGGAACGAATTCTGGAGGCCTTCATCTTGTCCACGGGCGGTCCACAGTCGAGATTGACGTAGTCACCATCTCTGGAGATCAGCCGTCCGCCTTTAGTGGAGTTGGCATCGGCCGGACGCTAATCAATTTGGAAGAAACTACCCGGGCAGGTCAGCGGCGAGCAGATTGTGTTCGCTCATTATATTATAATTAGCTAATTTAAATTGAGATGGTTTTCCACTATTGAAACCGCCATCCGGTCCTATTCTCGCGCCGGCCAATTCGTCCGTACGCCTCTTTTTTTCACACTATCAATCGACTTTTTGGGGAGGGTGACATGCACGTGTGGAGAAAAGCATCCACAGGGCACCGCATTATCGCTGAATTGCTTGGCGGTCTTTTGATGGCTGCGACAATATTCGATGTCGCCTTGGCCGGCGAGCTTGTGGATATGCAGCTAGTGATCGCGGCTGACGTTTCGACATCAATGGATGCGGAGGAAAAGGCGCTCCAGCAGCGGGGCTTCGTCGAGGCGTTTCGGCGCCCGGAAATTATCGAAGCAATCATTGCAGGCAGGAACGGCCGGATCGCCGTCGCTTATGTCGAATGGGGCGGCGATGGAGAGCGAAGGCTGGTCATCCCATGGACCACCATAACGAGTGAGATGGATTCGTGGCTTTTTTCGCTGAAGCTTGAGGCGAATTTACCGGCAACGATAAGCCGGGGCACGTCCATCAGCGGCATGCTTTCCTATGCCGATTATCTGATCCGCTCCAGCGGCTATGAGGCGACGCGCTCGCTCATCAATATCTCCGGCGACGGCGTCAACAACAAGGGGCGCGATGTCATGCCCGTCCGCGCCGGCGTCCTTGCCCGCGGCATCACCATCAATGCCTTACCTGTTGTGTATGGCGGATTGCCGGGGGATGAGGAAGAGGCCATATCGCCCGAAAACCTGCTTGCCTATTTTAGGAGCGAGGTGATCGGCGGGCCAGACGCCTTTGCGGAACCGGTCGCAGCTCCCGAGCAATATTCGCCGGCAATCTACCGAAAACTTTTGCGCGAAATCTCCAACATGAGCGAAATCGCAGCGATCGGTGACAAGGCCCTTCATCGCTGAGCTTTGGCCGATAACCGTCACCACGCCAGATTCAGCGCATCCAGCCCGTGGAAGTGGTAGACGTCCTTCACAGACGGCGTCTTCGCCAGCTTGAGGCCGGGCAGCCGTTCGAAGAGGATCGGCAGGACGACATTGAGTTCGAGCCTGGCGAGCGGCGCGCCGATGCAGAAGTGGATCCCGGCGCCGAAGGAGAGGTTCGGCGCTTCGTTGCGGTCGGGCCTGAAGCTCAGCGGATCGGTGAATTTCGCCGGATCAAGATTGGCGGCGGCAAGGATCAGGCTCACCTTGTCGCCGCGCTTGAAGGAGATGCCATCGATCTCGACGGGCTCCAAGGCCCAGCGCTGGAAGATATGCACCGGCGCGCAGATACGCAGCGTTTCCTCGATGGTGCGCTCCGTTGCCGCTTCGTCTTTGAACAGTTCGGCGGCATCACAGCCGCTTTCCAGAATGACGCGGACCGAGTTGCCTATCTGATGCACGGTCGCCTCGTGGCCGGCATTGAGAAGCACGATGGTCGTCGAAACCAGCTCGGCATCGGTCAGATACTGGCCCTTGTGCTCCGTGTGGATCATGTGCGTCAGCAGATCGTCTCTCGGGCTGGCGCGACGCTCGGCAATCACCGTCTTCACATAATCAGAAAAATCGCTTGCGGCTCGATCGGCGCCGTCCTCGTCTTGGCGCGTGCGGCCGAAAAGATACATGCGGATGTAGGCATGTGACCATGCTAGAAGCTGCGGTCCCATCTCTTCCCGAATGCCGATCATGCGGGCGATCATCGTCACGGGGATGATATCGGCGAAGGCAGAAAGCAGCTCGACCTCGCCCCTGTCCTTGAAGCCGTCGATGAGCCTGTTGGCGAGCTCCGCAAGCTCCGGCTTCATCTTCTCGACATGGCGTGAGACGAAGGCGCGGTTGACGAGGGTGCGCAGGCGCGTGTGCTCCGGCGGCTCGAGTTCGAGCAGCGAGTAGCGCTCGGCCAGATCGAAATTTGCCAGATGCTGCTCCGGCTCGGCAAGGCCCAGCTCTTCGCGCGTCGCCATATGCAGGATCTGGCGGCCGAAGCGTCGGTCGCGCAGCAATGCGTTCACATGGTCGTAGCCGGTAAAGAACCATTGCTTCTGCTGTTCCCAGTAAAAGGTCGGACAGTGGCGGTGCAGCGCTGCATAGACGGCGTTCGGATTGCCGTAGAAAGCCGGATCGCTGCTGTCGAGAAAAACGCGGCGGGTGGCGGGGTCGATCGAGAAAAAGGGCGCTATCATCATGTTCCGAGGCTTAGCGGATTTGACAGGCCTCGAAAAGATGGATCGGAAGGTCAGCCGGCCCGTGACAGCGAACCCATCCGCCGGAGCGCGTCGACCTGATCGTCAACCGTCGGGACCAGTTCGCCCGCATTCCTACCCGTTTGCGCAGGTGCGGGGGCTGCGGCTTCTTCCGCTCCGAAAATGACGCTGCAATTCCGGCCAGCGGCCTTTGCCGCATAGAGTGCCCGGTCGGCTGCGGAAATCAGCTTGTCCATATTGGTTTCGGCCGCAGAGCTCAGCGCAATGCCGATGCTGACGGTAGCCGGCACGATCGCCTCGCCGGTTGCGACCGGCACGCGGCAGAATTCGGCGCGGATCGATTCGGCAAGCGCCTCTGCTTCTATCTGGTCGGCAACGATCGCGAATGCCGCGAATTCCTCGCCTCCCATGCGGCCGAAGACGCTGTCCGGCACGAACTGGCGCGCGGTCCTCGCAAATGCCGAAAGAACGGCGTCGCCCGCCTGATGGCCGAAACGGTCGTTGACGCGTTTGAAATGATCGAGATCGAAAAGCAAAACCGCGATCTGCCGCTTGTCGTCGAAGGCCTTCTCCTGCATTGCATCGAACCGGGTGAAAAGGCCGCGCCGGTTCCAGACCCCGGTTAGTGAATCGGTGAGGCTCAAGGCGCGCAGGTGCTTTTGCGAACGTTCCATGATCATGCGGCAGGTGAGTGCGAAGGCGATCGTCAGCAGGAAGGCACTCGCCATCGCAGCCGCGCCGCTGTAATTGGTCGCTTCCGCGTCGCTCGGCAAGGTCACGGCCATCGTCAAAGCCACGGCAAAGCAAAGCCATGCCTGGACGATGAAGACGGCGGCAAGTTTGCCGCGCGTCGGTTCGCGACGCATGCCGGCGTTGCAGACGGCCATGGCAAGGCCGGTGGCGCCGGTCGCCGAAGCGAGATTGTAAAGGATGACGCGGTTGCCGTAGTCGTCGTGGACCCAGGGCAGGTAAACGCCGCCAAGCCATATCGCCGGCGGCAGCAGCGCCCACCATTCGATCTTCCGGCGATCGAGCGCCATGAAGCCTGCAACCCAGGCGCTCTGGCCGAGGAGTGCGGTCGCGTTGCCCGCCTCGATCGACAGGATATCGGGGATTTGGTTGCGCAGCGCGATCATGGCAAAACCGGTGCCGCTCAAAAGGAAGCCTAGTCCCCAATAAAGATAGGCTCTGTTACGCACGTTATGGCGCCATGCCATGAACAAAAGCAAAGCGAGCGTCATGGCTTCCGAGCACCAGATGGCTAATCCTGTCGTAACATTAAACACGGCAACACCCCTTGAAATGCGGGCATTCTCGCCGCTGAAATTCTCCAGTCGATTAATCCCGGGACGCCTTGTGCCCTATATTCGCCATTAGGCTTTCCACAATGTAAACCGCCTTAGAGCTGTCCGAATGCATTTAGCTTTCGTTCATCCTGTCGCGGACAAAAGCTGTGAGCGTTCTTGCCGGCCTCTCCCGGTCAAGCGGCAACTGGGAGATAGCCCTGTCAAGAGGTTCATCCTTCGAAGGCTCGCCTTCTTAACGTTATCCTTATGCGTGTCTTGAAGAAGAGGGCGGTGACACTCTATGTAGGGATGAAGCATTTTCTTTGATTCCCGGCGGCAGCCGGCAGACGTTGGCAAAGGACGCACATGAGAAACCCAGTCGATACCGCTATGGCCCTCGTGCCGATGGTCGTGGAACAGACCAATCGCGGTGAACGCTCCTACGACATCTATTCCCGCCTGCTGAAGGAACGCATCATCTTCCTGACCGGGGCTGTCGAGGATCATATGGCGACGCTCGTTTGCGCCCAGCTTCTCTTCCTCGAGGCCGAAAACCCGAAGAAGGAAATCGCGCTCTATATCAATTCGCCGGGCGGCGTCGTGACTGCCGGCATGGCGATCTATGACACGATGCAGTTCATCAAGCCCGCGGTTTCGACCCTGTGCATCGGCCAGGCTGCCTCGATGGGCTCGCTGCTTCTGGCCGCCGGCCACAAGGATATGCGCTTTGCCACCCCGAATTCCCGCATCATGGTTCACCAGCCCTCCGGCGGCTTTCAGGGGCAGGCATCCGACATCGAGCGCCACGCCAAGGATATCCTGAAGATGAAGCGCCGGCTGAACGAGGTCTACGTGAAGCATACGGGCCGCAGCTACGAAGAAGTTGAAAAGACCCTCGACCGCGACCACTTCATGGATGCCGACGAGGCTCAGGTCTGGGGCGTGATCGACAAGGTCCTGACGTCGCGCATCGAAATGGAAGGCGATCAGGCCTAGTAATTAATAGGGATGGTGTTTTTGCCGCCACAGTTCTATCCCATTTGTGATTGAACAAGGGGTTTCATGCGGTAGCGAAGACGCTAATAGTAACTATTAATGCTATGTTGAAATTCTATGACATAGCATTCGGCATTCGAAGGGGAGTTCGTTGCCGCCGGAACCCGGGCATGTTTTGGTTGGGTACCGGTATTTACCCCTTAAAGCCTTGGCCGGCTGATGCTCCGGTGGGAGCAGGCCGGCGGGCCATTGAGTGGACCGCGATTTCACCTTGAAATGCGGCGTGCTGGAAGGAAAGTGATATGAGCAAGGTCAGCGGCAGCAACGGCGGCGACTCCAAGAATACCCTGTATTGTTCGTTCTGCGGAAAGAGCCAGCACGAAGTCCGGAAGCTAATCGCCGGGCCGACCGTCTTCATCTGCGATGAATGCGTCGAACTGTGCATGGACATCATCCGCGAGGAGAACAAGTCCTCGATGGTCAAGTCCCGCGACGGCGTTCCCACGCCCCAGGACATCATCAAGGTTCTCGACGAATACGTCATCGGCCAGCGGCAGGCGAAAAAGATACTGTCGGTTGCCGTCCACAACCATTACAAGCGCCTGGCACATGCCACCAAGAACAGTGAAGTCGAACTGGCGAAGTCGAACATCATGTTGGTCGGCCCGACCGGCTGCGGCAAGACCTATCTCGCCCAGACGCTCGCCCGCATCATCGACGTTCCCTTCACGATGGCCGATGCAACGACGCTGACCGAAGCCGGCTATGTCGGTGAAGACGTCGAAAACATCATCCTGAAGCTTCTGCAGTCTGCGGACTACAATGTCGAGCGCGCCCAGCGTGGTATTGTCTATATCGACGAGGTCGACAAGATTTCCCGCAAGTCCGACAATCCCTCGATCACTCGCGACGTGTCGGGCGAGGGCGTGCAGCAGGCGCTTTTGAAGATCATGGAAGGCACGGTCGCTTCCGTTCCCCCGCAGGGCGGCCGCAAGCATCCGCAGCAGGAATTCCTGCAGGTCGACACGACGAACATCCTGTTCATCTGCGGCGGCGCCTTCGCGGGTCTCGACAAGATCATCTCGGCACGCGGTGAAAAGACCTCGATCGGCTTTGGTGCGACCGTCAAGGCGCCGGACGACCGCCGCGTCGGCGAAGTGCTGCGCGAACTCGAACCGGAAGATCTGGTGAAGTTCGGCCTCATTCCGGAATTCATCGGGCGTCTGCCGGTTCTGGCAACGCTCGAAGACCTCGACGAGGATGCGCTGATCCAGATTCTGTCGGAACCGAAGAACGCCCTCATCAAGCAGTATCAGCGCTTGTTCGAGATGGAAGACGTCGAACTCACTTTCCACGAGGATGCGCTGCGCGAAATCGCCCGCAAGGCGATCGTACGCAAGACGGGTGCCCGTGGCCTTCGCTCGATCATGGAGAAGATCCTGCTCGATACGATGTTCGAACTGCCGGCGCTCGAAGGCGTTCGCGAAGTTGTTATCTCCGAGGAAGTCGCGCGCGGTTCTGCCCGTCCGCTCTACATCTATGCGGATCGTCAGGAGGAAAAGGCAAACGCCTCGGCCTGATGCAGGTCCTCGTATGGTTAGATTTAGGGGCTTGCCGAAGGCGGGCCCCTTTCTATTTGAAAAACCGTGAACGGTCCTGTTAATAATGGCTGGCAAGACTGGGAAAATACTATTGTTGACGTTGCGGAATGCTCCGTCCTTGGCGATGATGGAACGATTCCATAGCGGGTTCTCCGGCCTTGTGTTTTAGCCGGTTCGGAAGGGTGAGCTCCGATCCAGTTAGGTGTTTCATTGTACTAGCATGGCGTTGTAATAAAGCTGTCACAACCGTGGAACGCGGACAGTAGCGTGGCTTGAAATGCATAGTCAGAACCTCCACTTGTAGCCACAAGTGAGAGTGCCGCCGGTCGCATGCGGCCGCGCAAAGAGCCCGGAAACGGGACGATGGAAAGGAAATAAAATGACGAAGAAAACGTCTGTAGCGAGCAGCACTGCCTATCCTGTTTTGCCCCTGCGCGACATCGTGGTCTTCCCCCATATGATCGTGCCGCTGTTCGTCGGACGGGAAAAGTCGATCCGGGCGCTTGAAGAGGTCATGGGGTCTGACAAGCAGATCATGCTGGTCACCCAGATCAACGCGAGCGACGATGATCCGGATCCTTCAGCAATTCATAATGTCGGCACGGTTGCCAACGTTCTTCAGCTCCTGAAGCTGCCCGACGGCACCGTGAAGGTTCTAGTCGAAGGCCGCGCCCGTGCCGAGATCGATGCCTATACCAGCCGCGAGGATTTTTACGAGGCGCTCGGCCATGTGCTCGAAGAGCCGCATGACGACCCCGTCGAGCTCGAAGCACTGTCGCGCTCCGTCGTTTCGGAGTTCGAGAGCTATGTAAAGCTCAACAAGAAGATCTCGCCTGAAGTGGTCGGCGCTGCCAGCCAGATCGACGATTATTCAAAACTCGCCGATACGGTGGCGTCGCACCTGTCGATCAAGATTACCGAAAAGCAGGAGATGCTGGAAACCACGAGCGTCAAGGCTCGCCTCGAAAAGGCGCTCGGTTTCATGGAAGGCGAGATTTCGGTCCTGCAGGTCGAAAAGCGCATCCGCTCGCGCGTCAAGCGCCAGATGGAGAAGACCCAGCGCGAATACTACCTGAATGAGCAGATGAAGGCGATCCAGAAGGAGCTCGGGGACGGCGAAGAAGGCCGCGACGAGATGGCCGAACTGGAAGAGCGCATTTCAAAGACCAAGCTTTCCAAGGAAGCGCGCGAGAAGGCCGACGCCGAGCTGAAGAAGCTGCGCCAGATGAGCCCGATGTCTGCAGAAGCAACTGTCGTGCGCAACTATCTCGACTGGCTGCTCGGCATTCCGTGGGGCAAGAAATCGAAGATCAAGTCGGACCTCAACCACGCAGAACAGATCCTCGAAGCCGATCATTTCGGCCTGGACAAGGTCAAAGAGCGGATCGTCGAGTATCTCGCCGTGCAGGCGCGTGCAGCCAAGCTCAAGGGCCCGATCCTGTGCCTGGTCGGACCTCCGGGCGTCGGCAAGACCTCGCTTGCGCAGTCGATTGCCAAGGCGACCGGCCGTGAGTATGTCCGCATGGCGCTTGGCGGCGTTCGCGACGAAGCCGAAATCCGCGGTCACCGCCGCACCTATATCGGCTCGATGCCAGGCAAGGTCATCCAGTCGATGAAGAAGGCCAAGAAGTCCAATCCGCTCTTCCTGCTCGACGAGATCGACAAGATGGGCATGGATTTCCGCGGCGATCCGTCCTCGGCCCTGCTCGAAGTTCTCGACCCGGCCCAGAACTCGACCTTCATGGATCACTACCTGGAAGTCGAATACGACCTGTCGGACGTGATGTTCATCACGACGGCAAATACGCTGAACATTCCGGCGCCTCTGATGGATCGCATGGAGATCATCCGTATCGCCGGCTACACCGAGGATGAAAAGCGCGAAATTGCCAAGCGGCACCTGCTGCCCAAGGCCATCAAGGAACATGCGTTGCAGCCGGAAGAATTTTCGGTCAGCGACGATGCCCTGATGGCAATCAGCCAGCAATACACCCGCGAAGCCGGCGTGCGTAACTTTGAACGCGAACTTATGAAGCTCGCCCGCAAGGCAGTGACCGAGATCATCAAGGGCAAGGCGAAGTCGGTCGCCGTCACGGCTGCCAACATCGACGACTATCTGGGCGTTCCACGCTTCCGCCACGGCGAAGCCGAGCGCGAGGATCAGGTCGGCGTGGTCACCGGTCTTGCCTGGACGGAAGTCGGCGGCGAACTGTTGACGATCGAAGGCGTGATGATGCCGGGCAAGGGCCGCATGACCGTCACTGGCAACCTGAAGGAAGTCATGAAGGAGTCTATCTCCGCTGCGGCCTCGTACGTTCGTTCGCGCGCTGTCGACTTCGGCATCGAGCCGCCGCGCTTCGACAAGAGCGACATCCACGTGCACGTGCCGGAAGGCGCCACGCCGAAGGATGGTCCGTCGGCCGGTGTCGCCATGGCAACCGCGATCGTCTCGATCATGACCGGTATTCCGGTCAACAAGGATGTCGCCATGACCGGGGAGATCACCCTTCGCGGCCGCGTTCTACCGATCGGCGGCCTGAAGGAGAAGCTGCTTGCAGCGCTTCGCGGCGGTATCAAGAAGGTGCTAATTCCGGAAGAAAATGCCAAGGATCTGGCGGAGATTCCGGACAACGTGAAGAACAACATGGAGATCATCCCGGTATCCCGAATGGGCGAGGTGATCAAGCATGCGCTGGTTCGCAGGCCCGAGCCGATCGAGTGGGATGGAACGGTTGAAACTCCGGTCATCGCGACCGTTGAGGGCCTCGACGAGACAGGTGCGGCCATCGCTCACTGAGCGCTGCCTGCCACATTTATGTCAAAATGCTGCAAAACTCGGAAAAGGCTGGCTTAAAACGCCAGCCTTTTTTGTGAAAACGTCACAGAACCGCTTGCTTTTCCTTGATTTGCAGGGCTTTTGGGTTGCGGCGGGCCTGATGAAACTTATTCTGTGCCTGGCTTACAGATTTGAGTCGTTTCGAACCATTGAAAGGGGTGGAAACATGAACAAGAATGAACTCGTGTCCGCAGTTGCCGAAAAGGCTGGCCTCACCAAGGCTGACGCTGCTTCTGCTGTCGACGCTGTTTTCGACGTTGTCCAGGGTGAACTGAAGAAGAAGGGCGACATTCGTCTCGCCGGCTTCGGCAGCTTCACCGTTTCTCATCGCGCTGCCACCAAGGGCCGCAATCCGTCCACCGGCGCCGAAGTCAATATTCCGGCTCGCAACGTGCCGAAGTTCACGCCCGGAAAGGGCCTGAAGGATGCCGTTAACGGCTAATCAGATTTCTGGCCGCCGGATAACGAGACCGGCAGCCCAGGTTTGGAAGGGTTCGGCGAAAGCCGGACCCTTTTCAGTTTGCCGCAGGTCTTGCCGGCTCTTCAATTGTTCGACGCTGCTCTGGGGCGCATCCTCGCCGATCAACCAGGTCTAATGGGCATCGAGCGGAAGCTGTCGCGGTCTGGCTGCTGGTTTGCTTCTGAGGCATGCGCAACGAACTGCCGCGCGCAAACGCTGCATGGACAAGTCGCTTCAAATCGCGCCGCCTGTCATGTGTCTGTCATCAGCGTCCCTCAAAGATCCACCGTTTCGAAATGTTCGACATATGGGGGATTTCATGACCATTTCATCGCGCAAGGCGACGCTGGCTGCCATGCTGATCGCGTCCGTTGCTTCCCCGGCCGCTGCGGAGCCTGTTTTCAATCGTATTGCGTCCTTCCCGGTTGCCGCAAACCTGCCCGCCGGCAAGGACAAGCTTTCCACGACATCCGCCGAAATCATCACCGCCACTGATGACGGCAGGACGCTGATTTACAGCGACAGCCCCCTCGGTGCGATCGGCTTCGTGGACATCGTCGATGCCATGGCCCCCAAGGCCGGGGGCGTATTGATGATGGACGGCGAGCCGACATCCGTTACGTCGGCCGCCGGCAAGGTGCTGGTTGCCGTTAACACCGGCGAAAGCAAGCAGAAGCCTTCCGGCCGCCTGGCAATCGTCGACGTTGTCACAAAAAAGATCGAGAACACCTGCGATCTCGGCGGTCAGCCGGATTCGATCGCGCTCAACAAGGACAAGACGCTCGGAACCATCGCCATCGAAAACGAGCGCGACGAAGACGTCAACGACGGCAAGATCCCGCAGATGCCGGCAGGTGGTCTCGTTATTTTCCAGGTCAAGGACGGAACAGTCGATTGCGGCACGATCAAGCACGTTGCGTTGACCGGTCTCTCGGCCATCGCGCCCGAGGACCCGGAGCCAGAATTCGTCGCCTTCAACGGTCAGGACGAGATCGCACTGACACTGCAGGAAAATAACGAGATCATCATCATTGACGGCAAAACCGCACAGGTGAAGACGCATTTCTCCGCAGGCAGCACGGACCTTTCCGGTATCGACACGAAGAAGGACGGGGCGCTGAGGTTTGCTGGCGAACTGAAAGGCATTCTGCGCGAACCCGACGCTGTGAAATGGCTGGACGACAACCGTATCGTCGTCGCCAACGAAGGCGATTACGAAGGCGGCTCGCGCGGATTCACGATCTTCGACAAGGCCGGCAAGCTTCTCTACGAATCCGGCAGCACTTTCGAGCGTGCCGTGGCTGATCTCGGCCATTATCCGGACGGCCGCTCTTCTTCGAAGGGCGTCGAAGCGGAGGGGCTGGAAGCAGCCACCTTCGGCGGCCAGCAATATTTCTTCGTGCTTGCAGAACGCGCTTCTGTTGTCGGCGTCTACAAGGACACGGGCGCCGACCCGGAACTTTTGCAGATCTTGCCATCTGGCGTTTCGCCGGAAGGCGCTGTCGCCATTCCCTCGCGCAACCTCCTTGCGACCGCCAACGAAGTCGACCTCGGCAAGGACGGCGGCCCGCGCTCGCATGTCATGATCTACGAGCTTGCCGAAGGCGAGAAGGCCTATCCGCAGATCGTCGCTGCCCAGAAGGATGGCAACCCTGTCGGCTTTGCCGCCCTTTCGGGCCTTGCTGCCGTTCCGGAAATGCCCGGCAAGGTCTTTGCGGTCAGCGACAGCGTGCTCGGCATGCAGCCGACGATCTACACGATCGACGCGACGCACAAGCCCGCCGTCATCACCCAGACGCTGACGGTCAAGCGTGACGGTGCTTTCGCCCAGAAGCTCGACATCGAGGGGATCGCCGTCGATGAGAAGGGCTGGTTCTGGCTCGCTTCCGAAGGCAATAGCGAAAAGCTGCTGCCTCACGCACTCTACCACGTCAATCCGAAGGGCGAGATCAAGGCCGAGATCGCCCTGCCGAAGGAGCTGATCGCCAACGAAATCCGCTACGGTTTCGAAGGTGTGACGATCATCGGCTCGGGAGATGATGCAACGCTGTGGATGGCAATTCAGCGCGAATGGAAGGACGACGAAAAGGGCTTCGTCAAGCTCGTCTCCTACAATCCGAAGACCAAGGAATGGGGCGGGGTGCGCTATCCTCTCGACAGGTCCGAAAACGGCTGGGTCGGCCTTTCGGAAATCTCTGCCCACGGCGACAGCGTCTATATCATCGAGCGCGACAACCTCGTGGGCGATGCAGCGAAATTGAAGAAGCTCTATAAGGTGGCGATCGCCGACCTCAAGCCCGCCAAGCTCGGCGGCGAGCTGCCGACAGTCAAGAAGACAGAAGCCTACGACTTCGTAAACGAGCTGAAGAGAGCCACCAATGGCTACGTGCTCGACAAGATCGAGGGCTTCACCTTCGACGCCGGCGGTAAGGTCTATGCCGTCACCGACAACGACGGGGTGAGCGACTCCTCAGGTGAAACCCTGTTCTTCCCGGTCAATTTGGTCGGCATGAACTGAGGTCCCCGAAAGAAAGAAATGGCCGGTAGCCCGGCCATTTCCAAGGCCGATCGGTTGCGTTACCAGCGCTGATGCACATGCGGTGCAACCAGCCGCTCATAGATCTCGCGCGTCGCATCCATCACGTCGTGGGAAAGCGGCGCAAGATCTGCGGCGGCTGCGTTTGCCCTTGCCTGTTCGGCGTTGCGCGCGCCGGGGATGACCACGGTCACGGCATCGTTCATCAGTATCCAACGCAGCGCAAAGGCTGCCATGGAGGTGCCCTGCGGCACCAGCTTGCGCACCTCCTCGACCGCCTGCAGGCCGACTTCGAAGGGCACGCCCGCGAAAGTCTCACCGACATCGAAGGCCTCGCCATGGCGGTTGAAATTGCGGTGGTCGTCGCTTGCAAACTTGGTGTCGCGGCTGATCTTGCCGGAGAGCAGGCCGCTTGCGAGCGGCACGCGGGCGATCACGGCGACGTTCCTGCGGCGGGCTTCCTGGAAGAACAGGCGATCGGGGCGCTGACGGAATATGTTGTAGATGATCTGGATGCTTTCAACGCCCGGAAACTCGATCGCTTTCAAGCCTTCCTCCACCGTCGAAACGCTGACGCCATAGCCCTTGATCTTGCCGGCCCTCTGCAGCTCGTTGAGACCGTCGAAGGCTTCCTGACGGTAAAGCACCTCCGTCGGCGGGCAGTGGAGCTGGACGAGATCGAGACTGTCGACCTGCAGGTTCTTCAGGCTGCGGTCGATGAAGCCCTCGAGATTGGCCTTGGTATAGCCGCCCGCGACATGCGGGTTCAGCCTACGGCCGGCCTTGGTGGCGACCATCGGGCGCGTGCCGCCACGGTTTCTTACAACGTCGGCGACGATTTTCTCTGACCGGCCGTCGCCATAAACGTCCGCCGTGTCGATGAAGGTGACGCCGGCATCGAGTGCCGCGTTGAGGGCCGTCCGGCCGTCAGTCACGCTGACATCGCCCCAGGAACCGCCTATCTGCCATGCGCCGAACCCGACATTGCTGACTGAAAACGGCATGCGGCCGAAAGAATGCTGTTTCATGGGAATCCTCCATTCGTGATGAAAAGCTCGCGGCGTATCAGCCGGGCACCGGGCGGGTAAGCGCTTGCGGGGAAAATAGGGCGCAGACCTTGCTTATTCGAGAACGGTGCCGATGGTCTGGCATATCTTCCCGCTCCACTTCAAATGGTTCGACTGGTGACCTACTTTCTGCAGAGGACGCGCCGGATCAAACAACCAAGAGGCAACGGCATGGAAATCAAGACAGCCGGTTCCCGGCCATCGGCGAAGGCTTCGCCGGACTATTTCGCTGGCACCGTACGGCTCGATCCGTTGATCGAAGCGCCGGATCCGGCCCGCGTGAGGGTCGTGCACGTGACATTCGAGCCGGGAGCACGCACCGCCTGGCACACGCATCCTCTGGGCCAGACACTGATCGTCACGTCCGGCAAGGGGCTTGTGCAGAGCTGGGGCGGCGAAATCCGAGAAATCCGGCCGGGCGACACCGTCTGGTTCGCCGCGGGCGAAAAGCACTGGCATGGCGCAGCCCCGGAAACGGCGATGACGCATATCGCCATCCAGGAATCACTGAATGGCAGCGTGGCCGACTGGATGGAACAGGTCAGTGACGAGCAATATGCCGGAAATGCCTGAAGCGGCTTCAGACACGAGAAAAAGGGTCGGAAGTCCTGTCAATGTTAAGCTCTTGTGCGAGGGCTGGACTTCGCTTTGAAAACAATTTCCGGACTGTCATGGTTTTGTCTCCAAACCTGCTTGACACTCAAATGCGAACCCCTTAGTTAGCCGCTCATCGAAGCGGCCTGTCCGTTTTGACAAGGATGCGAAAGCTCCGGATGACTTGAAATGAAGTGCGGGTGTAGCTCAGTCGGTTAGAGTGCCGGCCTGTCACGCCGGAGGTCGCGGGTTCGAGCCCCGTCACTCGCGCCATTTTAAGATGTGCCGCAAGGCGCTTCCGGTCTTTCCGTCAAGATGCGCGGGTGTAGCTCAGTCGGTTAGAGTGCCGGCCTGTCACGCCGGAGGTCGCGGGTTCGAGCCCCGTCACTCGCGCCATTCTTTTCTCCGAGCCATGCAGTTTTTGGTTGGCTGCCATGCATCCTCCCGCAACTTGTGCGTATTTGTCGCGACATCGTTGCATCTGCTTGATAATGTCGCATCCTCGCAGGTGGAATTGGCTTTCTAAAAGTCTTGCGCCATGGCTCCGGCTGCGCTAACGACGGCTTGTTGCAACGCACGTTCGCTTGCCGGGCATTTGCCCGTTGCGCTGCCTGGCGCATTCGGCAAGCAGGGATGAACATGATGACTGAACTGCTCAGTTCCTATATTCCGATCGCCATCTTCATCGGCATTGCCCTCGTCATCGGCCTGGCGCTTCTGATTGCGCCGTTTGCCGTGGCCTTCAAGGCGCCCGATTCGGAAAAGCTTTCCGCATACGAATGCGGCTTCAACGCCTTTGACGATGCTCGCATGAAATTCGACATCCGCTTCTATCTCGTGTCGATTCTCTTCATCATCTTCGACCTCGAAGTCGCCTTCCTCTTCCCATGGGCCGTTTCCTTCGGCGCCATCGGCTGGTTCGGCTTCTGGTCCATGATGGTGTTTCTTCTCGTGCTCACCGTCGGCTTTATCTATGAATGGAAGAAGGGAGCCCTGGAATGGCAGTGACCCCCTCAAGCAACCACGCGCTCGTGGCGCCGCAGCCGAAGGGGATCCTCGATCCCGCAACCGGCAAGCCGATCGGCAGCAACGACGCGTTCTTCGGCGAGATCAACAACGAACTGGCCGACAAGGGTTTTCTCGTCACCTCGACCGACGAACTGATCAACTGGGCGCGTACCGGCTCGCTGATGTGGATGACCTTCGGTCTAGCGTGCTGCGCCGTCGAAATGATGCAGCTGTCGATGCCGCGTTACGACGTCGAACGTTTCGGCTTTGCACCGCGCGCTTCGCCGCGCCAGTCGGACGTGATGATTGTCGCTGGCACGCTCACCAACAAGATGGCGCCCGCGCTGCGCAAGGTCTATGACCAGATGCCCGAGCCGCGTTACGTGATCTCGATGGGCTCCTGCGCCAATGGTGGTGGATACTATCACTATTCTTATTCGGTGGTGCGCGGCTGCGACCGCGTCGTGCCGATCGACATCTACGTGCCTGGCTGTCCCCCCACAGCGGAGGCGCTGCTTTACGGCGTGCTTTTGCTGCAGAAGAAGATCCGGCGCACCGGCACGATCGAGCGGTAAGGGTTAAGGACAAGACACATGAGCGAAGCCCTCACTGAGCTTTCGTCCTATCTCTCGGAAGCGCGTGGCAGCCTGATTGCCGCGACGCAACTGAAATTCGGCGAACTGACACTGACGACGACGGGCGAAAACCTGATCGCGCTTCTGACGTTCCTGCGCGATGACGCCAAGTGCGGTTTCATCAATCTGACGGACGTCTGCGGCGTGGATTGGCCGCAGCGCGAAAAGCGTTTCGACGTTGTGTATCATCTTTTGTCGCCGAAGCAGAACTCGCGCATCCGCGTGAAGGTCGCGACCGACGAGGATACGCCGGTTCCTTCGGCCTGCGCGGTCTATCCCGGCGCCGACTGGTTCGAGCGCGAGGCCTGGGACATGTACGGCATTCTCTTCACCGGGCACCCGGATCTCCGCCGCATCCTGACCGACTACGGTTTCGAAGGACATCCACTTCGCAAGGACTTTCCGACGACCGGCTTCGTCGAAGTCCGTTATGACGATGCGGCAAAGCGGGTCGTTTACGAGCCGGTGGAACTGAAGCAGGAATTCCGCAACTTCGACTTCATGTCGCCTTGGGAGGGCACCGAGTACGTGCTGCCAGGCGATGAGAAGGCGAAGCAGTAGAAGCAAATAGCGAGCAGCGACCAGCTGGAAGGGGTGGCAGACGATAAACTTCTACAAGGATCTCAAGGTCTGGCAGTTGTCGATCGGCGGCAGACTGCTATCGAATGACCGGGGATTTTTCCAAGGAGGAGATTTACGGTCTGACGACCCAGATTTGTCCAGGTTCGTCGAAGGAATCGGAAACAAATATTCATTTCTCACCGCGTTGTTTTGCTCGGCGAGATTGAGTTCAGGCAGATGACCGAAAACTGCGACGAGATCAGAGGGATGTTCACGGCGCTGTTACGGAGTCTCCAGGAGAAACAATGAAACGGAACGAAACTTTTCGCTATTCGCCATCCGCCATTCGCCTAACCAGCGGCGCACTTGGCCTGGAGTTCGCAGCATGACCGAACATAACGTCCGCAACTTCAACATCAATTTCGGACCACAGCATCCGGCGGCGCACGGCGTTCTTCGTCTTGTCCTGGAGCTTGACGGCGAGATCGTGGAGCGCGTCGATCCGCATATCGGCCTGCTGCATCGCGGTACCGAGAAGTTGATCGAAACGAAGACTTACCTGCAGGCCGTTCCCTATTTCGACCGCCTCGACTATGTGGCGCCGATGAACCAGGAACATGCCTACGCGCTGGCCGTCGAAAAGCTGCTCGGCATCGAGATCCCGATTCGCGGTCAGCTGATCCGAGTCCTCTATTCGGAAATCGGCCGTATCCTGTCGCATCTCCTCAACGTCACGACCCAAGCCATGGACGTCGGCGCGCTGACGCCGCCGCTTTGGGGCTTCGAAGAGCGTGAAAAGCTGATGGTGTTTTATGAGCGCGCGTCCGGCTCGCGCATGCATGCGGCTTATTTTCGTCCAGGCGGCGTCCATCAGGATCTGCCGGAAAAACTCGTTCAGGATATCGGCGACTGGTGCGATCCGTTCCTGAAGGCGTTGGATGACATTGACGATCTTCTGACCGGCAACCGCATCTTCAAGCAACGCAACGTCGATATCGGCGTCGTATCGCTGGAAGATTGCTGGGCTTGGGGCTTCTCGGGCGTCATGGTCCGCGGTTCGGGCGCGGCCTGGGATCTTCGCCGCGCGCAGCCTTACGAGTGCTATTCCGATCTCGAGTTCGATATCCCGATCGGCAAGAACGGCGACTGTTATGACCGTTATCTGATCCGCATGATCGAAATGCGCGAATCGGTCCGCATCATGAAGCAGTGCGTAAACCGCCTGCTTGGCGATGCAAGCACTGGACCGTTCTCGTCGGTCGACGGCAAGGTCGTGCCGCCAAAGCGCGGCGAGATGAAGCGCTCCATGGAAGCTCTGATCCATCACTTCAAGCTCTATACCGAAGGCTACCACGTTCCCGCCGGCGAAGTTTATGCCGCCGTGGAGGCGCCGAAGGGCGAGTTCGGGGTCTATCTCGTCTCCGACGGCTCCAACAAGCCGTATCGCTGCAAGATCAAGGCTCCGGGCTATGCCCATCTTCAGGCGATGGATTTCATGTGCCGCGGCCACCAGTTGGCTGACGTCGCTGCCATTCTCGGCTCGCTCGACATCGTGTTCGGCGAGGTTGACCGCTGATGCAGCTTGCCGCGCTTTCAGCCGCCGTTTTCCTCATGGCATCCGGAGCGTTCGCTCAGGATAATCAGGGATTCGGCCAGAAGCTGGGCGCGCAGGATGTGGCGCCTCCGAGCGGCCAGGCCTCCATGGGCGAGCTATTGTCCAGGGGCTATGAAATCAAGGCTGCCGTTCCGAACGGCAACAAGTTCGTTGTGTTTATGCAGAAAGACCAGTCGGCCTATGCTTGCGAGATGCAGTCTCTGACCGCCTCGCGGTGTGGGACCCTAAACTGACAAGGCGTGAGGAAGAATGTCCGTTCGTCGACTAGCCGAAGATCAATTCCAGCCTGCCGCATTCGCCTTCAATGACGAAAACGCGGCTTGGGCGGACAAAACGATCAAGAAATATCCCGCAGGCCGTCAGCAGTCGGCGGTCATCCCGCTGTTGATGCGGGCGCAGGAACAGGACGGCTGGGTCACCCGCGCGGCGATCGAGAAAGTCGCCAACATGCTGGACATGGCCTATATCCGTGTCCTCGAAGTCGCGACCTTCTACACCCAGTTCCAGTTGGGTCCGGTCGGCACGCGTGCGCACGTCCAGGTCTGCGGCACGACGCCCTGCATGCTGCGCGGATCTGAGGGCCTGATGAAGGTCTGCAAGAGCAAGATCCACGATCATCCGTTCGAGCGCAATGCCGAAGGCACGCTCTCCTGGGAGGAGGTCGAATGTCTCGGGGCCTGTGTGAACGCACCGATGGTGATGATCGGCAAGGACACCTACGAAGACCTGACGCCGGAGCGCCTGGAAGAGATCATCGACACGTTCAATGCCGGCAATGGGGCGAGCATCAAGCCCGGGCCGCAGATCGACCGTCATTTTTCCTCGCCTGAAGGCGGTCCGACGACGCTTCTGGCGCCGGATCCCAAGCCGAAGGCTTCCGCAAGGAAGGCCATCAACGATGCCGTCAGTCTTCCGCCTTCCGAGGCCGGCCGTCCAAGGAGCGGGGACGCTGAAACCAATCCGGTGCTGAAGACGCCCCATACCGCGCCGAAGGCCGCGGCCAAGAATGTCAAGGCCGTCGAAGCTGCGCCGCTGCCTGCACCGGCCGAAAAGCCCGCAAAGGCAGCCGCTGCTCCAGCCGCCGGCAAGCCGGCGCTGACCGACAAGAACCGCCCGGTCGGCATCGAAAAGCCGGCAGCTGCGGACGATCTCAAGCTGATCTCGGGCGTCGATCCGAAGATCGAGGCCATTTTGAACGAACTCGGCATCTTCACCTACGCGCAGGTCGCAGGCTGGAAGAAGGCCGAACGCGAGTGGGTCGATGGATACTTGAACTTCAATGGCCGCATCGAGCGCGACGACTGGGCCAAGCAGGCCAAGGCGCTCGCCAAGGGCGGCGAAGCGGAATATATCAAGGTCTTTGGCAAGAAGCCGCGGTAAGAGGTGTGAACAATGTTACAAGATAAGGACCGCATCTTTACCAACATCTACGGCCTCAAGGACAAGTCCCTGAGAGGCGCGATGAGCCGCGGCCACTGGGACGGCACCAAGCAGATCCTCGAAAAGGGCCGCGACTGGATCGTCAACGAGATGAAGGCGTCCGGCCTTCGCGGCCGTGGCGGCGCAGGTTTTCCGACCGGTCTCAAATGGTCCTTCATGCCGAAGGAAAGCGATGGCCGGCCGCACTATCTCGTCGTCAATGCCGACGAGTCAGAGCCCGGCACCTGCAAGGACCGCGACATCATGCGCCACGATCCGCATACGCTGATCGAAGGCTGCGTGATTGCGAGTTTCGCCATGGGCGCCAACGCCGCCTACATCTATGTCCGCGGCGAATACATCCGTGAGCGCGAGGCGCTACAGGCGGCGATCGACGAATGCTATGATGCGGGCCTTCTCGGCAAGAACAACAAGCTCGGATGGGACATGGAAATCTATGTCCATCACGGCGCCGGCGCTTACATCTGCGGCGAAGAAACCGCACTGCTCGAAAGCCTTGAGGGCAAGAAGGGGCAGCCGCGCCTGAAGCCGCCGTTCCCGGCCAATATGGGTCTCTACGGCTGCCCGACGACTGTCAACAACGTCGAATCGATCGCCGTTGCCCCGACGATCCTTCGCCGCGGGGCCGGCTGGTTCTCCTCGATCGGCCGTCCGAACAATGTCGGCACCAAACTTTTCATGCTCTCCGGCCACGTCAACAAGCCGTGCACGGTCGAAGAGGAAATGGGCATCACCTTCCGCGAGCTTGTCGACCGTCACGCCGGTGGCATTCGCGGCGGCTGGGACAACCTGCTCGCCGTCATTCCGGGCGGCGCCTCGTGCCCGATCGTGCCCGCCAAGGACATCATCGACTGCCCGATGGATTTCGACGGCCTGCGCGCTGTCGGTTCGTCCTTTGGCACGGCCGCCGCGATCGTCATGGACAAGTCCACGGACGTCATCAAGGCGATCGCCCGCATCTCGGCTTTCTTCAAGCACGAAAGCTGCGGTCAGTGCACGCCGTGCCGCGAAGGCACTGGCTGGATGTGGCGCGTGATGGAGCGTATGGCCAAGGGCAATGCCCACAAGCGCGAGATAGACATGCTCTTCCAGGTCACCAAGCAGATCGAAGGCCACACCATCTGTGCGCTCGGCGATGCTGCCGCATGGCCGGTGCAGGGTCTGATCCGCAACTTTCGTCCGGAGATCGAAGCGCGCATCGATCAGTATACGGCGAGCGCTTTGGATCACGGTGCGGTTCTCGAGGCAGCGGAGTAGGAAGATGACGAAGGCATCTGGCAGCACAGGCAAGGATGGAGTGGCCGATTTCCAGGCGGACTTCGGCCGTCTTGCAGCCGAGATGGTGGAGCGGGCTCTGCCGATGCATCCCCTGATGGCCCCGCCTGTAGCGGCGATGGCTGCGGCAACTGCGATCGGCTTTGGTTTCTCGACGCAGCTTGCTGGCGCTTTCTTCGGCGCTCTGCAGGGTGTGTTTGAGGAGTCCAACAGGCTGGCGGAAGCGCTTGACGACACGCCGCCGGAAGAGCCAAAGCCGGAAGTGCGCGTCAAGCCGGAGAATATCCGGCCGGCAGTGGTTAAGAAGGCCAAGCTCTCGATTGTCGGCGAAACGGGATCAAAGCCTACTGAACCGAAGAAGCCGCCAGCACGTGCGAAGAAGGCAGACGACCTGAAACTGATCGCCGGCATCGGTCCGAAGCTCGAGCAGGTGCTGAATGCGAAGGGCATCCGGACCTTTGCCGAGATTGCCGGCTGGACGGATGCGGAAATCGCAAAGCTCGACGCCGAACTTGGTTTCAACGGCCGCATCGCACGCGACGATTGGACCGGACAGGCCAAGGCGCTTTCTGCCAAGGGCCGTAAGCGGACGTGATTTTTCGGCTGACCCAAGCAGCCGGAGGGGAATGGCGAAGTGGCAAGCGGGCAGGGGCCGGCGAACTGCGCGCCGATCGGGTTTCGGGCTCCCCGATTCCTGGAAGGACAATTTGGGCGACAACCGGTGCCTGCGGGGGCAAAATCCCGCCCGGCAGCGGTCGTGTTGCAAAATAGGTTTGTTTGCCGCCATCCGGCGAACGGGAAACAGGACTGAGTGACGATGGCAAAACTGAAGATAGACGGCAACGAGATCGAAGTTCCGGATCATTACACGCTCATCCAGGCGTGTGAGGAAGCCGGCGCTGAAGTTCCGCGCTTCTGCTTCCATGAGCGGCTGTCGGTCGCCGGCAACTGCCGTATGTGCCTTGTTGAGGTGAAGGGCGGTCCGCCGAAGCCGCAGGCATCCTGCGCTATGGGAGTTCGCGACATTCGCGGCGGCCCGAATGGCGAGCTCCCGGAAGTCTTCACCAACACGCCGATGGTCAAAAAGGCCCGCGAAGGCGTCATGGAATTCCTCCTGATCAATCATCCGCTCGATTGCCCGATCTGCGACCAGGGCGGCGAATGCGACCTGCAGGACCAGGCGATGGCCTTCGGAATCGACACGTCGCGCTATCAGGAAGACAAGCGCGCCGTCGAAGACAAGTATATCGGTCCGCTCGTAAAGACGGTCATGAACCGCTGCATCCACTGCACGCGCTGCGTCCGCTTCACGACGGAAGTCGCCGGCATCTCGGAACTCGGCCTGATCGGCCGCGGCGAGGACGCCGAAATCACCACCTATCTCGAGCAGGCGATGACCTCCGAGCTTCAGGGCAACGTCGTCGACCTTTGCCCGGTCGGCGCGCTGACCTCGAAACCCTTCGCCTTCACCGCCCGTCCGTGGGAGCTGAACAAGACGGAATCGATCGACGTCATGGACGCGCTCGGCTCCGCCATCCGCGTCGATACCCGCGGCCGCGAGGTCATGCGCATCCTGCCCCGGGTCAACGAGGCGATCAACGAGGAGTGGATATCCGACAAGAGCCGCTTCATCTGGGACGGGCTGAAGACGCAGCGTCTCGACAAACCCTATGTCCGCAAGGGTGGCCGCCTGCAGCCTGCGAGCTGGGCCGAAGCCTTCGGCGCGATCAGGGCTGCAGTTTCCAAGACGACGGGCGAAAAGATCGGTGCGATCGCCGGCGACCTCGCCTCGGTCGAGGAAATGTACGCGCTCCGTGAACTGGTGAAGTCGCTCGGTTCGGAGAACCTCGACTGTCGCCAGGATGGGACGGCACTCGATCCGTCGCTCGGCCGCGCAAGCTACCTCTTCAACCCGACGATCGAAGGCATCGAACGGGCTGATGCGCTGCTCATCATCGGCGCCAACCCGCGCTTCGAGGCTGCCGTGCTCAACGCCCGCATCCGCAAGCGCTGGCGCCGCGGCGGCTTTCCGATCGGCGTGATCGGCCAAGGCGGTGACCTGCGTTACGATTACGAATATATCGGTGCTGGAGGGGATACGCTGAAGGATCTGGTGGATGGCAACCATGCCTTCGCCAAGGTTCTGGCAGAGGCCAAGAAGCCGCTGATCATCATCGGCCAGGGCGCGCTTTCCCGCACGGATGGCGCGGGTGTCCTGGCAAGCGCTGCAAAGCTCGCCGTCAATGTCGGCGCCGTGGCCGAAGACTGGAACGGTTTTGCCGTCCTGCACACTGCCGCATCGCGTGTCGGCGGCCTCGATCTGGGCTTCGTGCCCGGCGCCAAGGGCGTCAACGCGGCTGCCATGCTGGCCTCCATGGACGTGCTTTTCCTGCTCGGCGCTGACGAACTGGACTTTAGCGCCAAGAAGGCCAAGCTCACGGTCTATATCGGCTCGCACGGCGACAGCGGCGCGCACCATGCCGACGTCATCCTGCCGGCTGCCGCCTATACTGAAAAGTCGGGCACTTGGGTCAACACCGAAGGCCGCGTCCAGATGGGCAGCCGCGCCGGTTTCGCACCGGGCGATGCCCGCGAAGACTGGGCGATCCTGCGTGCGCTTTCCGACGTCCTGGGCAAGAAGCTTCCCTTTGATTCGCTTGGCGAACTGCGCTCGAAACTCTATGCGGCGTTCCCCCATTTCGCCGCCGTCGACGAGATCGCCGTAGGCGACAGCGCCAAAATTGCCGCACTGGCCAAAAAAGCCGGGAAGATGAACAAATCCGGGTTTGCGTCACCGGTCAAAGACTTCTATTTGACGAACCCGATCGCACGCGCCTCGGCTGTCATGGCCGAATGCTCGGCATTGGCCCGCAACAACTTCAAAGTTGCGGCAGAGTAAGGGCAGGGACTATGGACTCTTTCTTTTCCACATATGTCTGGCCGGGGATCATCATGGTCGGCCAGTCGCTTCTCCTGCTGGTCTGCCTTCTGATCTTCATCGCCTACGTGCTGCTTGCCGACCGCAAGATCTGGGCGGCGGTGCAGCTTCGCCGCGGCCCGAACGTCGTCGGCCCCTTCGGCCTGTTCCAGTCCTTTGCCGACCTTTTGAAGTTCGTCTTTAAGGAGCCCATCATCCCGGCGGGCGCCAACAAGGTCGTCTTCCTGATCGCGCCGCTCGTCGCCGTGCTTCTGGCGCTGTCCACCTGGGCGGTCGTGCCGCTCGCAGACGGCTGGGTGATTGCCGACATCAATGTCGGCATTCTCTATATCTTCGCGATCGCCTCGCTCGAGGTTTACGGCATCATCATGGGCGGCTGGGCTTCAAATTCGAAGTATCCGTTTCTCGGCGCTCTTCGCTCTGCCGCACAGATGGTGTCCTACGAAGTCTCGATCGGCTTCGTCATCGTCAGCGTTTTACTTTGCGTCGGTTCGCTGAACCTGACCGACATCGTCAACGCGCAGCATGACGGCCTTGGAACGATGCTCGGCCTGCCGGCCTCCTTCCTCGATTGGCATTGGCTCGCGCTGTTTCCGATGTTCATCGTCTTCTTCGTTTCCGCGCTCGCCGAAACCAACCGGCCGCCCTTCGATCTTCCGGAAGCCGAATCGGAGCTGGTCGCCGGCTTCATGGTCGAGTACGGCTCCTCGCCGTACATGATGTTCATGCTTGGCGAATACGCGGCCGTCTGCCTGATGTGCGCGCTGACGACGATCCTCTTCCTCGGCGGCTGGCTGCCCCCGGTCGACGTTTGGTTCCTGAACTGGGTACCGGGTATCATCTGGTTCACGCTGAAGGCCTGCCTGGTGTTCTTCATGTTCGCGATGGTCAAGGCCTTCGTGCCGCGCTACCGCTACGACCAGCTGATGCGCCTCGGCTGGAAGGTTTTCCTTCCGCTGTCGCTTGCCATGGTGGTCATCGTTGCATTCGTGCTGAAGCTGATGGGATGGGCATGATGACGTTCCCCCGCGTTTTCAGCAATTTTGGAGGTTGAAGATGGCAAGCTTGTCCAACGCCGTCAGCTCGCTGTTCCTCAAGGAATTCGTTGGCGCATTCTTCTTGTCGATGCGCTATTTCTTTCGCCAGAAGGCGACGATCAACTACCCCTTCGAAAAGGGTCCTGTCAGCCCGCGCTTCCGCGGCGAACATGCGCTGCGCCGCTATCCGAACGGCGAAGAGCGCTGCATCGCCTGCAAGCTCTGCGAGGCGATCTGTCCCGCTCAGGCGATCACCATTGAAGCTGGACCGCGCCGCAATGACGGCACGCGCCGCACGGTGCGCTACGACATCGACATGGTGAAGTGCATCTATTGCGGCTTCTGCCAGGAGGCTTGCCCGGTCGACGCGATCGTCGAAGGCCCGAATTTCGAATTCGCCACGGAAACCCGCGAAGAGCTTTATTTCGACAAGCAGCGGCTTTTGGACAATGGCGACCGGTGGGAACGCGAGATTGCCCGCAACATGGCAATCGACGCACCGTACCGCTGATTGGATTTGAAATGCCGCTGGGCAGGCACTCGCCTCCCCGCGGTCAACATGCACCGGAGCTTGCGGGCTTGACGTCACGCCAGGCTCCATTCGGGCAGGGAAACTCCCGGCTGCCCGGGGGAAGATGAAAAAGGCACCAACATGGGTCTGCAGGCTCTATTTTTCTATCTTTTCGCCTTTGTCGCGGTAGCGTCGGCGTTCATGGTCATCTCGGCGAAGAATCCGGTTCATTCGGTTCTTTTCCTCATCGTGACCTTCTTCAATGCCGCAGGCCTCTTCCTGCTGCTCGGCGCCGAGTTCTTGGCGATGATCCTGCTCGTTGTCTATGTCGGCGCAGTCGCGGTCCTCTTCCTCTTCGTGGTCATGATGCTCGACATCGACTTCACGGAGCTGCGAGCGGGCGTTCTCGAATACGCTCCGATCGGCGGTCTGATCGGTCTGGTTCTTGCCGCCGAGCTCATCGTCGTTGTCGGCGGCAGCGTGATCTCTCCGGAAGTCGCAAAGACCGTTGCGATGCCGATCCCGGCCATTACCGAGCGCACGAATACCGCCGCCCTCGGCGACGTGCTCTATACGAATTACGTCTATTTCTTCCAGATCGCCGGCCTGGTGCTTCTTGTCGCGATGATCGGAGCGATCGTGCTGACGCTCAGGCACCGTACCAATATCAAGCGGCAGAATATTCCGAGGCAGGTTGCCCGCACGCCCGCAACTGCCGTCGAGGTGGTCACGGTCAAGCCGGGGCAGGGCCTCTAAAGGCAGGGACAAGGAACAAAGAACATGGTCATCGGTCTTTCCCATTACCTGACGGTTAGCGCCATCCTCTTCACGATCGGCATTTTCGGCATCTTCCTCAACCGGAAGAACGTCATCGTCATCTTGATGTCGGTCGAACTCATCCTGCTTGCGGTCAACATCAACATGGTCGCCTTCTCGTCGTTCCTGAACGACATCGTCGGCCAGGTCTTTGCACTGTTCATTCTGACCGTTGCTGCGGCTGAGGCAGCAATCGGTCTTGCAATTCTCGTTGTCTTCTACCGCAACCGCGGCTCGATCGCGGTCGAAGACGTTAATATGATGAAGGGCTGAGTGGCTCATGTTCCTCTATAAGGCTATCGTCTTTCTTCCCTTGATCGGCGCAATCATCGCCGGCCTCTTCGGCCGTGCGATCGGCGCCAAGGCATCGGAATACGTCACCTGCGGCCTGATGATCCTCGCTGCCGTCCTGTCCTGGTACGTCTTCGTCACCGTCGGGATGGGGCATCTGGAAGGCGGGCCGATCAAGGTCGAGGTCCTGCGCTGGATCCAGTCGGGCGGCATCGACGTCTCCTGGTCGCTGCGCGTCGACACGCTCACCTCCGTCATGCTGATCGTGGTCAATACGGTCTCGACGCTGGTGCATATCTACTCGATCGGATATATGCACCACGATCCGCATCGTCCGCGCTTCTTCGCCTATCTCTCGCTGTTCACTTTCGCCATGCTGATGCTGGTGACCTCCGACAACCTCGCCCAGATGTTCTTCGGCTGGGAGGGCGTGGGTCTGGCTTCGTATCTTCTCATCGGCTTCTGGTACAAGAAGCCTTCTGCAAACGCGGCCGCAATCAAGGCCTTCGTGGTCAACCGCGTCGGCGACTTCGGCTTCGTGCTCGGTATTGCCGGCATCTTCGTTCTATTCGGTTCGATCAACCTCGACACGATCTTCGCCAATGCCTCGAGCTTTGCGCCGCATGAAGGTGCCGGAGCCGCAGGTGAAGTTGTTCTTAACCTCTTCGGCATGCAGCTCGACAAGGCGCATGCGCTGACCGGCATTTGCCTGTTGCTCTTCATGGGCGCGATGGGCAAGTCCGCTCAATTCCTGCTGCACACCTGGCTGCCGGACGCTATGGAAGGTCCGACTCCGGTTTCGGCACTCATCCACGCCGCGACCATGGTCACCGCTGGCGTCTTCCTCGTTGCGCGCATGTCGCCCCTCTTCGAATTGTCGCCCGATGCACTGGTCTTCGTCACCATGATCGGCGCGATCACCGCCTTCTTCGCGGCGACCGTCGGTCTCGTGCAGAACGACATAAAACGGGTCATCGCCTATTCGACCTGCTCACAGCTCGGCTACATGTTCGTGGCCCTCGGCGTGGGAGCTTACGGCGCGGCGATCTTCCACCTCTTCACACACGCCTTCTTCAAGGCGCTGCTCTTCCTCGGCGCCGGCTCGGTGATCCATGCCGTCGACGGCGAGCAGGACATGCGTTACATGGGCGGCCTTCGTACGCACATTCCGGTCACGTTCTGGATGATGACGATCGGCACGCTGGCCCTGACCGGTGTCGGCATTCCGTTCACGCCGGTCGGTTTCGCCGGCTTCTTCTCGAAGGACGTGATCATTGAAGCGACCTATGCCTCGCATTCGCCGGTTGCAGGCTTTGCCTTCACGCTTCTGGTGATTGCGGCCCTGTTCACGAGCTTCTATTCCTGGCGTCTTGCCTTCCTCACCTTCTTTGGAACGCCACGTGCCTCGCACGAGGTGATGCACCACGTTCATGAATCGCCGCAGGTGATGCTGGTGCCCCTCTATCTTCTGGCGGTCGGCGCGGTTTTTGCGGGTATCCTGTTCGAGGGCTATTTCTACGGCCACCACTATGCCGATTTCTGGAAGGGCGCGCTCTTCACCGGCGCCGAGAACGAATTGCTCGAAGAATTCCACCACGTGCCGGCCTGGGTGGCACTGAGCCCGTTCATCGCCATGCTCGTCGGCTTCGTGACGGCTTGGTACATGTATATCAAGTCGCCCTCGACCCCGCGCGTTCTTGCGCAGCAGCACCGCGTGCTCTACCAGTTCCTGCTCAACAAGTGGTACTTCGACGAGCTTTACGATTTCCTCTTCGTCCGTTCCGCCAAGGCGCTCGGCCGCTTCCTGTGGAAGAAGGGTGATATCGGCGTCATCGACGCTTACGGGCCGAACGGCGTTGCCGCCCGCGTCGTCGACGTCACCAATCGCGTCGTGCGCCTGCAGACCGGTTACCTCTATCACTATGCCTTCGCGATGCTGATCGGCATTGCCGCACTCGTTACCTGGATGATGCTCGGGAGTTCCTTCTGATGACCGATTGGCCTATTCTTTCAACGGTCACCTTCCTGCCGCTCGTGGGCGTGGTGCTTCTGCTGCTGATGAGCGAAAACGGCCCGAGCGGCAGGCGCAACGTGCTCAACATCTCGTTGATCACGACCATCGTCACGTTCATCGTTTCGCTGTTCATCTGGATCGGTTTCGACAATGCGAATCCGGGCTTCCAGATGGTCGAGAAGCATGGCTGGCTCGGCACGGGCATCGGCTATCATGTGGGCGTCGACGGCATCTCGATGCTGTTCGTCATCCTGACGACGGTCCTCATGCCGTTCTGCATCCTGGCGAGCTGGCTTTCCATCGAAAAGCGGCTGAAGGAATACATGATCGCCTTCCTCATCCTTGAAGTGATGATGGTCGGTGTCTTCGTGTCGCTCGATATCGTGCTCTTTTACGTCTTCTTCGAAGCGGGCCTCATTCCGATGTTCCTCATCATCGGCGTCTGGGGTGGCAGGGACCGCGTTTATGCAAGCTACAAGTTCTTCCTTTACACGCTGCTCGGTTCGGTACTGATGCTGCTCGCCATCATGGCGATGTACTGGCAGGCCGGCACGACGGATATTTCCGCGCTGCTCGCCTACAAGTTCCCGCCTGCCATGCAGACCTGGCTGTGGCTTGCCTTCTTCGCCTCCTTTGCGGTGAAGATGCCGATGTGGCCGGTTCACACCTGGCTGCCGGATGCGCACGTCCAGGCACCGACAGCCGGATCCGTCATCCTGGCAGGCGTACTGCTGAAGCTCGGCGGTTACGGCCTCATCCGCTTCTCGCTGGGCATGTTCCCGGTCGCATCCGATTTCTTCGCGCCGCTGGTCTTCGCCCTGTCGGTGATCGCCATCATCTACACCTCGCTGGTCGCGATGATGCAGGACGACATCAAGAAGCTGATCGCCTACTCGTCGGTTGCCCACATGGGCTACGTCACCATGGGGGTCTTTGCTGCGAACATGCAGGGTGTGCAGGGCTCGATCTTCCAGATGCTGTCGCACGGTATCGTTTCGGGCGCGCTCTTCCTTTGCGTCGGCGTCGTCTACGACCGCACCCATACCCGCGAGATCGTGGCCTATGGCGGCCTAGTCAACAACATGCCGAAATACGCCGTCGCCTTCATGGTCTTCACCATGGCGAATGTCGGTCTTCCGGGCACCTCGGGCTTCATCGGCGAATTCCTGACGCTGATCGGCGTCTTCCGCGTCAATACCTGGGTAGCGCTGTTTGCGGCAACCGGCGTGATCCTGTCGGCAGCCTACGCTTTGTGGCTCTATCGCCGCGTGATCTTCGGCGCGCTGGAAAAGGAAAAGCTGAAGGCGCTTCTCGATCTTTCGCCGCGCGAGCAACTGATCCTCTATCCGTTGGTGGCGCTGACGATCTTCTTCGGCGTTTATCCGGCACCGGTCTTCGATGCAACGGCCGCCTCCGTGGATATGCTGGTGAACAACTATACGGCTGCCGTAAACGCTGCGCACGACGTTGCGCTGTCGATGAATTGATGACGGGACTTTTTGGACATGACCGCTGAAACCATTCTCGCAAGCCTGCATCTTTCCGCGCCGGAGATCATCCTCGCGGTCGGTGCCCTTGTCCTGCTCATGATCGGCGTCTTTGCGGGCGAGCGATCGGGCCGTATGGTGAGCGTTCTGGCGCTGATCTTGTTTGCGGCCTCTGCGCTGTGGCTGATCTTCGTGCCGGGCGATGGCCTCGCTTACGGCGGCGTCTACCAGGCGGACGGTTTCTCCCGCTTCATGAAGATCACCGCGCTCGTCGGCTCCTTCGCGGCGCTCTTCATGTCGATCGGTCTTGCCAGGGAAAATCAGCTCGACAAGTTCGAGTTCCCGGTCCTGCTCGTGCTCTGCACCCTGGGCATCTTGCTGATGATCTCGGCAAACGACCTGATCGCGCTCTATCTCGGCCTCGAGTTGCAGTCGCTGGCGATCTATGTCGTGGCGGCGATCAACCGGGAGAACCTGAAGTCCACCGAAGCGGGACTCAAGTATTTCGTTCTCGGCGCGCTTTCCTCGGGCTTGCTGCTTTACGGCATGTCGTTGGTCTACGGCTTCACCGGCCATACGCATTTCGACGATATCGCCCAGGCGCTTTCGGCTGAAGGTGCCCGCTCCCTCGGCCTCGTCTTCGGCCTGGTCTTCATCCTCGCAGGCATCGCCTTCAAGATCTCGGCAGTCCCCTTCCACATGTGGACGCCGGACGTTTACGAAGGTGCGCCGACCCCGGTCACCGCCTTCCTGGCGAGCGCGCCGAAGGTTGCGGCCATGGCGATGATGACGCGCATCGTCATCACCGCCTTCCAGCCGGTCATTGCCGACTGGCAGCAGGTCGTGGTCTTCATCTCGATTGCCTCGATGGTGCTCGGTTCCTTCGCCGCCATCGGGCAGCGGAACATCAAGCGCCTGATGGCCTATTCCTCGATCGGTCACATGGGCTATGCGCTCGTCGGGCTTGCCGCGGGCAACC
Source organism: Rhizobium azibense (assembly GCF_004342325.1). Taxonomy (NCBI): domain Bacteria; kingdom Pseudomonadati; phylum Pseudomonadota; class Alphaproteobacteria; order Hyphomicrobiales; family Rhizobiaceae; genus Rhizobium; species Rhizobium azibense. Next base: position 224,340 of record NZ_SMBJ01000008.1, read on the forward strand.
AGACCGGCGTAACGGGCGTGATGCTCTACATGGTCATCTATATGGTCATGACGCTCGGCTCCTTCGCGATCATCATGTCGATGCGCCGCAAGGACGGCACGGTCGTCGAAGCTGTCGACGATCTCGCCGGTCTTTCCAGCACGAATCCCTTCATGGCGACGGTGCTGACGATCCTGATGTTTTCGCTCGCCGGCATTCCGCCGCTTGCAGGCTTCTTCGCGAAGTACTTCGTCTTTGTCGCTGCCATCGAAGCCAGGCTCTATGGGCTCGCCATCATCGGCGTTCTCGCGTCGGTCGTCGGAGCTTACTATTATCTGCGTGTCATCAAGCTGATGTGGTTCGACGAAGCGACGGATGAGTTTGCCCGCGTTTCCGGTCCGCTTCGTCTCGTCTTCGGGCTTTGCGGCCTGTTCGTTCTTGCCTATGTCGTCATCGGTGGCCCGATCGGCGGTGCGGCAGAACTCGCGGCTGCGACGCTGTTTTGATGAGTCCCCTGCGGCGCCGGATATCGCTCGGCGATTTCCGGCACGAGGCGCTGTCGGAAACTTCCTCCACCAACAGCGAATGCCTTGCCCGAGCCAGGGCAGGGGACGATGGTTTCCTGTGGGTGACTGCGGAGAAGCAGACCAGTGGCCGCGGCCGCCGCGGCCGCGCCTGGGCTTCGGAACGCGGCAATCTTTACGCTTCCCTTCTCCTGATCGATCCGGCGCCGATGGAGCGCCTTTCGTCGCTTCCGCTGGCAATCGCCGTTGCCGTGCATCAGGCAATCCGCATGGTTCTGCCGCCAGGCGCAGCACCCCTCGAGGTGAAGTGGCCGAACGACATCCTGATCGGCCGCAGGAAGACCTGCGGTATCCTCGTCGAGGGCGAAAAGCTTGCAGATGAACGCCATGCTCTGGTGATCGGGATCGGCATCAACGTCTCCCTCATGCCCGACAATCCGCTCTACCCGGTGACCTGTCTGCGCCAGGAAGGAAGCACCGCCGCCCCCGAGGAACTCTTTGCCCATCTTTTTGCTTCGATGGCAGAGGTGCTCGACATTTGGAACGAAGGGCGCGGCGTTCGCGAGATCACTGCCCGGTGGCGGGATGTCGCCTGCGGCATCGGCGAGAAGATCACGGTCAATCTGCCGGACCGCTCGATTTCCGGACAATTCGCCGGGATTGATGATAATGGCTTGTTGATGCTCGAAACCGGCACGGGCAAGATGATGCAGATTGCCGCCGGGGATGTATTTTTTGGATAGTGGAGCTTATGGCTAAGCAGGACGAACTGGTATTTCTGCCTCTGGGCGGTGTCGGCGAGATCGGCATGAATCTCGCGCTGTACGGCTACGGCCCGGCCGATCGCCGCCAGTGGATCATGGTCGATTGCGGCGTCACCTTCCCCGGTCCGGATCTTCCCGGTGTCGATCTGGTGCTGCCCGACATCCGCTTTCTCGCTGCAGAGCGCAAGAACCTCAAGGCGATCATCATCACGCATGCGCACGAGGATCACTACGGTGCACTGGCCGACCTCTGGCCGGGCCTGAATGTTCCCGTCTACGGCTCGCCCTTCACCGCGGGCCTGCTGGAAGCCAAGCGCAATTTCGAGAAGGATGCGATCGGCGAGGTGCCGGTGACGATCTTCAAGGCAGGCGATACGATCAATGCCGGGCCCTTCAGTATCGAAGGGGTGGCTGTCAATCACTCGATCCCCGAGCCGATGTCGCTGATGATCCGCACGCCGCTCGGCAATGTGATCCACACCGGCGACTGGAAGATCGACCACGAGCCGTCGCTCGGACCGCTGACGGACGAAATGCGCTTCCGCCAGCTTGGCGACGAGGGCGTCTTAGCGCTGATGTGTGACTCCACCAATGCGCTGCGCGACGGCGTTTCGCCGTCCGAAAAGGACGTTTCGGAAAGCCTGAGCAGGATCATCGAGAATGCAGAAGGCCGCGTGGCAGTCACCAGCTTCTCCTCGAACGTCGGCCGTATCCGCACCATTGCCGAGGCCGCTGAAGCTGCAGGCCGCGAAGTCTTGCTGCTTGGAAGCTCGCTGAAGCGCGTCGTCGATGTCTCGCGCGAGATAGGGCTGATGGAAGGCGTCAAACCCTTTATCTCCGAGGACGAATATGGCTATATCCCGCGCGACAAGGTCGTGGTCATCCTGACCGGGAGCCAGGGCGAGCCGCGTGCGGCGCTTGCCAAACTGTCGCGCGACGAGATGCGCAACGTCGCACTCGCCGCCGGCGACATTGTCGTCTTCTCCTCCCGCGCCATCCCAGGCAACGAGAAGGCGATCCAGGATATCAAGAACGGTCTCACCGAGCAGGGTGTGCACGTCATCACAGACAACGAGGCGCTGGTTCACGTGTCCGGTCATCCGCGACGCAACGAGCTGCAGAAGATGTACGAGTTGACCCGCCCGAAGATCGTCGTGCCCGTGCACGGCGAGGCGACCCATCTGACAGCCCACAAGGAACTGGCCGAACAATCGGGCATCGGCATCGTGCCGCGCGTGCGCAACGGCGATATTCTGCGGCTTGCGCCCGGTCCGGTCGAGGTCATCGATGAGGCGCCGCACGGACGCATCTACAAGGACGGCATGCTCATCGGCGATTTCGACGAGATGGGTATTGGCGAGCGCAAGAAGCTGTCCTATGTCGGCCATGTCGCGGTCAGCCTCGTCATCGACAGCCGGTACGACATCGTCGGCGATCCCGATCTCGTGGCCATCGGTCTGCCGGTGTATGATGACGAGGGCGACGAGATGGAAGACACGCTCTTCGACGCCGTCGTCGGCGCTATCGAGAGCATCCCGCGCGCCCGCCGCAAGGACCTCGACATGATGCAGGAAGCGGTGCGCCGCGCAGTCCGGGCTGCGGCGAACCAGACCTGGGGCAAAAAGCCGATAGTCACGGCGTTCATCACAAAGGTCTGATCGATGCTCGGCCGCGTCAACCACATCGCCATTGCAGTCCCCGAGCTTGCCGCAGCAACGGCAGGCTACCGCGACACGCTGGGTGCCAGGGTCTCGCAGCCGCAGGCTTTACCTGAACACGGCGTCACCGTCGTCTTTGTCGAATTGCCAAACACCAAGGTCGAACTGCTGGAGCCCCTCGGCGAAAATTCGCCGATCGCCGCCTTCCTCGAAAAGAACCCTTCCGGCGGCATGCATCACATCTGCTACGAGGTGTCGGACATCCTTGCGGCGCGCGATCAACTCGCAAGATCGGGTGCGAGGGTCCTTGGCAGCGGCGAACCGAAGACCGGCGCCCATGGCAAGCCGGTGCTGTTCCTGCATCCGAAGGACTTCTTCGGCACCCTGATCGAGCTGGAACAGGTCTGAGGCAGGCTGCGGCAGACTGACCCGACTGCGGGATGCGTCGGTATACGGGATTTGAGCTAACCACCATTCCGCTCTATAAGTGCGTCTGCTTTAATGTTTGCAACGGCGTCTCGGGACACAGAAATGCTGCAGATTTTTCTACAGGGCTTTGCCGTCTACTTCATCGTCTGGTGGATCACGCTTTTCGCCGTGCTGCCGATTGGCCTGCGCACGCAGGCGGAGGACAATGACGTGGTTCTCGGCACAGTTCCGAGCGCGCCGACGCGTTTTCGGGCGCTCTTCATCTTCTCACTGACGACCCTCGTTTCCGCTGTCGTCTATGGCGCCTGGTATGTCTCCTCGACCTATTTCGGCTGGGGTTTCGACGCCCTGCCGCAGATTGGCCCGAGCTTTCGATAGGAATGGAGCTTTTGCTCAATCTTTGAGCATATGTAATAATTTGCAGAATTCCGGAGCTACAGACGGACCTCGTGGGAAGGCACGGGTGAACTGACGCAACGGCACGATGCTTGCCGTAAGGTAAGGCGAATGGTGTCTTTGTGGGCGCGGGGAGTGGAAAAACCAAAAAAAAACAAGGCTGAAAGCCTTGTTTTAAGTATCGCGTGATCTGTAACCGTTGCCGGGGCTGCGACGAGCGCGCCTAAGATCTGATCCTCCCAAGACTTGACCGCGAATTCGACAGGAATTTAATCTCCCTGCCTGTTTTGTGAGCTAAAGCTAGCTCAAAGATTAAGCTTTGTCATCAGCTTTTTTTGCATTTTTGCTACACTTGAGAAAAAAATACCTGTTGACAAGATTTTGATCCAAACCTTTAGAAATGCCCGCTTTTTTTCGCATAGGCATTTTTCGGCCGCAAACTTGCGTCTACGATAGGCGGCTCGCGCGCCACGCGGGTTTCTTTCCGGCCGCGAAGCGGTTATGAACGCTCCCGATATCAACGATCGCCGTCGATTCCGCATGAGAGCGGAATCCCAACTGCTCTGGAATCCGTCATGCGTCTGTCCCGCTATTTCATGCCCATCCTCAAGGAAAACCCCAAGGAGGCGGAAATCGTCTCCCACCGACTGATGCTGCGCGCCGGCATGATCCGCCAGCAGTCGCAGGGCATTTATTCCTGGCTGCCGCTCGGCAAGCGCGTTCTCGACAAGGTGAACTCCATCATTCGCGAGGAGCAGAATCGTAGCGGCGCGATCGAGCTTTCCATGCCGACGCTGCAGTCGGCCGAACTCTGGCAGGAGAGCGGGCGCTACGATGCCTATGGCAAGGAGATGCTGCGTATCAAGGACCGCCAGGACCGGCCGATGCTCTATGGACCGACGAATGAGGAGATGGTGACGGATATCTTCCGTTCCTACGTCAAGTCCTACAAGAACCTGCCGCTGAACCTCTATCATATCCAGCTGAAGTTCCGCGACGAGATCCGGCCGCGTTTCGGCACCATGCGCTCGCGTGAGTTCATGATGAAGGATGCCTATTCATTCGATCTGACGCGTGAAGGCGCCGAGCACTCTTACAAGAAGATGTTCACGGCCTACCTGCGCACCTTCGACCGCCTGGGCCTGCGTGCCATTCCCATGCGCGCCGACACCGGTCCGATCGGGGGCGATCTCAGCCATGAATTCATCATTCTCGCTGAGACCGGCGAATCCGAAGTGTACAGCCACAAGGATTTCGTCAATTTCGATATCCCGCCGGCCGATACCGATTTCGACGATGCCGCCGGCCTGAATGCCATTTTCGACAAGTGGACCTCTGTTTACGCAGCCACCTCGGAGATGCACGACGAAGCAGCGTTCAAAGCCATCCCGGAGACCGAGCGTCTTTCGGCGCGCGGCATCGAAGTCGGCCACATCTTTTATTTCGGTACAAAATATTCCGAGCCGATGGGCGCCAAGGTGCAGGGTCCAGATGGCAAGGAACATACTGTCCACATGGGCTCCTACGGTATCGGGCCGACACGCCTTGTTCCCGCCATCATCGAAGCATCGCATGACGACAACGGAATCATCTGGCCGGCTTCTGTTGCGCCGTTCGATGCGATCGTGATCAACATGAAGGCGGGCGATGCCGCTTGCGACACGGCTTGCGAGAAGATTTATGCGGCGCTTTCCAAGGCCGGCAAGGACGTTCTCTATGACGATACCGATGATCGCGCCGGCACGAAATTCGCCACCGCCGACCTGATTGGCATACCCATGCAGATCATCGCCGGCCCGCGCGCGGTCGCGAACGGCGAGGTGGAAATCAAGGACCGCAAGACCGGTGCCCGCGAAACGATGACGATCGACGCGGCAATCAACAAGCTCTTGGCGTAAGGCCGAACGGAGGCGAAATGGCAGATGCGGCGGTGGACCAGCGGGGTTCGAAATCCGGCTTCGGTCCGGCGGTCAGGCCATTTTCCGCTTTCGAACGGCTTGTAGCGTGGCGTTATCTGCGCGCCCGCCGCAAGGAGGCCTTCATCTCGGTCATCGCCGGCTTTTCCTTCGTCGGCATCATGCTGGGCGTCGCGACGCTGATCATCGTCATGGCGGTCATGAACGGTTTCCGCACCGAGCTGATCTCGCGCATCCTCGGCATCAACGGCCATATGATCGTGCAGCCGGTTGACGGACCTTTCACGGATTATGCGGCATTGACCGACAGGTTTTCGGCGGTGCCCGGCATCAGGATGGCGCTGCCGTTGGTCGAGGGCCAGACGCTGGCGTCGGGCCAGGCCGGTGCTGGAACCGGTGCCCTGGTGCGCGGCATCCGCGCCGACGATCTGACCAAGCTCAAGACGGTTTCCGACAACATCAAATCGGGAGACCTTGTCGGATTCGCTTCGGGGCAGGGCGTTCTTGTCGGTTCGCGCATGGCGGAGCAGCTCGGTCTGCAGGCCGGCGATACCATCACGCTCATTTCACCGGAAGGCGATGTGACGCCGATGGGCATCAATCCGCGCGTCAAATCCTACACGGTCTCCGGCATCTTCGAGATCGGGATGTCGGAATATGACGCGGCGATCATCTATATGCCGCTTGAAGAGGCGCAGCTCTATTTCAATGCCGAGGGCCTCGTTCAGTCGATCGAGCTCTTCGCCAACAACCCCGACGATATCGACAATCTCCGTCCAAAGGTGGAGGAAGCGGCAGGCCGTCAGATCGCCATCACTGATTGGCGACAGCGCAACCAGACCTTCTTCTCCGCCCTGCAGGTGGAGCGCAATGTGATGTTCATGATCTTGACGCTGATCGTTCTGGTCGCGGCGCTGAACATCATTTCCGGCCTGATCATGCTGGTGAAGGACAAGGGCAGCGATATCGCCATCTTGCGCACCATGGGAGCGACCTCCGGCGCCATCATGCGCATCTTCTTCATGACCGGTGCTGCGATCGGCATCGTCGGCACTATTGCCGGCGTGCTGCTCGGCGTCGTCGTCTGCATCAACATCGAATCGATCCGGCAGTTCTTCTCCTGGGTCACGGGCACCGTGCTCTTCAATCCGCAACTCTATTTCCTCAGTCAGCTGCCGGCCGAGATGAGTCTCGGTGAGACGGTCTCTGTCGTCGTCATGGCGCTGGCGCTGTCTTTTCTCGCGACCATTTTCCCCGCCTGGCGGGCCTCGCGGCTCGATCCGGTGCAGGCGCTCCGCTACGAATAAGGAATGCTGATTTCAATGAAACGGAACGTCGTTCTCAAGCTTTCGGGGGTCGAGCGTCACTATGGCCAGGGCGATACCGTGCTCACCATTCTGAAGGGGGCAGATTTTACCCTTCACAGCGGCGAGATCGTCGCGTTGGTCGCTCCTTCGGGCACCGGCAAGTCGACACTGCTGCATGTCGCGGGCCTCCTTGAGCACCCAGACGGCGGCGAAGTCATTGTCAATGGTCAAGTCTGCGAAGGGCTGAGCGACGACAAGCGCACCGCAATCCGCCGCAGCGAGATTGGCTTCGTCTACCAGTTCCACCATCTGCTCCCGGAGTTTACGGCCCTCGAGAACATCATGATGCCGCAGATGATCGCCGGACTGCCGCGAAAGGAGGCCGGCGAACGTGCAAAGCAGCTGCTCGACTACATGCGTATTGGCCATCGCGCCAGCCATCGTCCCGGCGAGCTTTCGGGCGGCGAGCAGCAGCGGGTCGCGATTGCGCGCGCAGTTGCCAATGCGCCGACCGTGCTTCTGGCCGACGAGCCGACCGGGAACCTCGATCCCGAGACCGCAAGCTACGTGTTCGATGCGCTGGAGGCGCTCGTCCGCCAGTCAGGACTTGCAGCGCTGATCGCCACTCATAACCACGAGCTCGCCGGCCGCATGGACCGTCGCGTGACGATCAGCGACGGTAGGGTTGTCGAGTTCTGATCAGCAGCGGACGAGGCCGCCTCGGTAGTCCAGCTCGTAAGCTCTCCGCTCTTCAACGATGATGATTTCCCGTCCGCTGAAGTGATCGCAATCGCCAATGCTGTGGTCGGCATAAAAGCCGAAGGGATGCTCGAATTCCATGCCGCCCAGGAAGCGCCCGTATTCGGCATACATAGTCGAAAGCGCCGCTTTGATGACGGCGCCTGCCTTGTCCCCATCGATCAGGGCCGGCTCGACGATGCGGCCGAAATAGTTCATTACCCAGACCGGCTCGCCGCCCAGCCAAACGACTTCTTGACCGGCAAAATCCGTTCCGCCGAAATAGCTGTCGAGATAGCGCCAGTCTTCGCGCTCGTAGCCGATGTCGTGCGATCCGCTGCGGCAGCCGCCCAATTTTTTCCCGCCGCCGACATAGGTATTGGCCTTCGCTTCGACGATGAAGTCGTTCAATGCAGCAAGATTCATGGCTTTCGGCCTCCCGCGCTGAAGCTCTCTGAAAAACGTATGGCTGTAAAGAACAAAATGAGAACTTGCGACGAATGACCGCAATTCGACCGACCGCTTCACCGATCGCGTGGTGCTCGTTCGACTGGAACTTGCCGGCAGGAGAACCGTCGGCATTGTCGGCAGCCGATGCCGCTTAGAAACGAGGCGATGACGTTAATTCTCGTCCCGTCCCGCCGTTAACCATGCGGAAACGATTCCTGTTGACAACGGAACAATAGCGGAACAAATTGGAAACATAACGAGTAAGGAGAGCCAGATGACTGACATGATCCGTGATATCGCAGCATTCACCTCCATTGCGATGTTCGTTGCCAGCTTTTCATTGATCCTCATGGCAATGTAATTTTTCAGGGGACCGCATCGCATTCTTGCGGTCCCCACAAGGGGCTGCTTCTGGACATCGCTTTCATCAACACCGACAATGCAAACCGATTCATTCGGGCGATTGGAAGGGTATGAGATGGCGGATGCGGAGAGCGGCTTCGTCGGTGGTACGCCGGGTTTCGTGCATCTGCGTGTCCACTCGGCCTATTCGCTCCTTGAAGGGGCGCTGCCGCTGAAGAAGATCCTTTACAAGGCAACCGGCGATAGCCAGCCGGCGATCGCCATCACAGACACCAACAACCTGTTCGTCGCCCTCGAATTCTCGCAAAAGGCGATGGAGGAGGGGTTGCAGCCGATCATCGGCTGCCAGCTGTCGATCGATTTGGACGACCTGGAGACAGAAAGGCGCGGCGGCCAGCAGGGTCTGCCCAAGCTGCCTTCGATCGTCGTGCTCGCCGCGACCGCGGCTGGCTACGAGCGGCTCGTCGATCTCGTCAGCCGCGCTTATCTCGGCGGCGACGACAACCAGGCTGTCCATATCAGGGCCAACTGGCTGGAAGAGGCGGGAACCGAAGGGTTGATCGCGCTGACGGGTGCGCTTGGCGGTCCCGTCGATATGGCACTGAAGCAGGGGCATTCCGCACAGGCGCAAACCCGGTTGCTTGCCCTGAAGCACCTCTTTCCAGACCGGCTATATGTCGAATTGCAGCGCCACGGAACCTATGACAAGCGCCATGAACAGAGGGTCGTGGGGCTTGCATATGAGCACGATCTTCCGCTGGTGGCGACGAACGAGGCGTTTTTCCCGACGCGTGACGACTATGATGCCCACGATGCCCTGATGGCCGTTGCCCATAACGCCATCGTCTCGGACGACAGCCGCTTCCGCCTGACGCCGGACCACTATTTGAAGAGCCGCGCCGAGATGGCGAAGCTCTTTGTCGATCTGCCCGAAGCGCTGCAAAACACGGTGGAGATCGCCCGGCGCTGCTCCTTCGTACTGAAGACCCGCAAACCCATCCTGCCGCGCTTTACCGGTGCCACCGACGATCCCGAGGAGGCGGAACGCGCCGAAGCGCTGGAGCTCCGCCGGCAGGCGGAGGAGGGGCTCGACATGCGCCTTTCGACACTCGGCATGTCGCCCGGCTATGAGGAGAAGGATTACCGTGAACGGCTGGAATTCGAACTCAGCGTCATCGAGCGCATGCGGTTTCCGGGCTACTTCCTGATCGTTGCGGACTTCATCAAATGGGCAAAGCAGCATGATATCCCGGTTGGCCCCGGCCGCGGTTCCGGTGCAGGCTCGCTGGTTGCTTATGCGCTGACGATCACCGACGTCGACCCGCTGCGCTTTTCGCTGCTCTTCGAACGCTTCCTCAATCCCGAACGCGTCTCGATGCCCGACTTCGATATCGACTTCTGCCAGGATCGTCGCGAAGAGGTGATCCGCTACGTGCAGCAGAAGTACGGCCGCGCGCAGGTGGCGCAGATCATCACCTTCGGGTCGCTGCAGGCGCGCGCTGCCCTGCGCGACGTTGGCCGTGTGCTGGAAATGCCTTATGGCCAGGTCGACAAGATCTGTAAGCTGGTACCGAACAACCCGGCCAATCCGACGCCGCTCTCCAAGGCGATCGAGGAGGAGCCGAAGCTTCAGGAGGAGGCGGCGAAGGAGCCCGTGGTGGCGCGCCTGCTCGATATCGCCCAGAAGATCGAGGGCCTCTACCGCCACGCCTCGACGCACGCCGCCGGCATCGTCATCGGCGACCGCCCGCTTTCGAAGCTGGTTCCGATGTATCGCGATCCGCGCTCCGACATGCCGGTTACCCAGTTCAACATGAAGTGGGTCGAGCAGGCCGGCCTTGTTAAATTCGACTTCCTCGGCCTGAAAACGCTGACGGTACTGAAGGTCGCGGTCGATTTCGTCGCCAAGCGCGGTATCAAGGTGGACCTCGCCGCGATCCCGCTCGATGACAAGAAAACCTACGAGATGCTCTCGCGCGGCGAGACGGTCGGCGTGTTCCAGGTGGAAAGTGCCGGCATGCGCAAGGCGTTGATCGGCATGAAACCGGACTGCATCGAGGACATCATCGCCCTCGTCGCGCTTTATCGACCGGGCCCGATGGAAAACATCCCGACCTACAATGCCCGCAAGCATGGGGACGAAGAGATCGAGTCGATCCATCCGAAGATCGATCACCTGCTCAAGGAGACACAGGGCGTCATCGTCTATCAGGAACAGGTGATGCAGATCGCCCAGGTCCTGTCCGGCTATTCGCTCGGCGAAGCCGATCTTCTGCGCCGCGCCATGGGCAAGAAGATCAAGGCGGAAATGGACCAGCAGCGTGAACGCTTTGTCGACGGCGCCATCAAGAACGGCGTGTCGAAGCCGCAAGCCGATAATATCTTCGAATTGCTGGCAAAGTTCGCAAACTACGGCTTCAACAAGTCGCACGCTGCCGCCTACGCTATCGTTTCATATCAGACTGCCTATATGAAGGCGCATTACCCGGTCGAGTTCCTGGCCGCGTCGATGACGCTCGATATGTCGAACACCGATAAGGTCAACGATTTCCGGCAGGATGCCAAGCGCCTCGCCATCGAGGTCATTCCACCCTCGGTTCAAAGCTCGTTCCGACAATTTGAAACCGGCGACAACCGCATTTACTACGCATTGGCGGCGCTGAAGGGCGTCGGCGAAAATGCCGTCGATCACATTGTCGACGTGCGCGGCGACAAGTCTTTTGCGAGCATCGAAGACTTCTGCCTGCGCATCGATCCGCGCCAGGTCAACCGGCGCGTGCTGGAAAGCCTGATCTATGCCGGCGCCTTCGACTGCTTCGGCCAGGATCGCGCTCAGCTCGCAGCCGGCCTTGATCGCATTTTGGGCTATGCCCAGCGCGCGCAGGAAAATAAGCTGAGCGGCCAGTCGGATATCTTCGGCGGCGCGCTATCGTCCGGGCCGGAGAAAATCGCGCTGCCGCCGTTTTCGCCCTGGCTCGCTTCCGAGCGGCTGCTCAAGGAGTTCCAGGTGCTGGGCTTCTACCTGACGGCGCATCCGCTAGACAGCTACAACAACATCCTGCAGAAGATGCGGGTGCAGACCTTTGCGGATTTCTCCGCTGCCGTGAAACAGGGCGCAACCAATGCCCGGCTTGCCGGAACGGTCATTTCGAAGCAGGAGCGCAAGACGCGCACCGGCAACAAGATGGGCATCATCGTCTTTTCGGATTCGTCGGGCCAGTTCGAAGCCGTGCTGTTCTCCGAAATGCTCAACCAGTACCGCGACGTGCTGGAACCCGGGAAGTCCTTCGTGCTAACCGCCACCGGCGAGGAGCGGCCGGAGGGCGTCGGTCTGCGCCTGCAGACGATCCAGTCTCTGGAGGAGAAGTCGCTCCAAATGCAGAAGTCGCTGCGCGTTTATGTCCGCGATTCCGGTCCTTTGCGCTCCGTTGCGGCGCACCTGAACGCCAAGGGTGACGGCCTCGTTTCCTTCATCGTCATCAAGGAGGACGGCAAGCGCGAGGTCGAGGTCGAATTGCCGCAAAAATACCGCATCACACCGGAAATCGCCGCCGCATTGCGCGCTGCCCCCGGCATTGTCGATGTCGAGCTTGTCTAGGTCATGAACTGCAAGGCCGGCAGCCGCTGAACCAGAATCAGAAAACGCCCCGTTCCTGAAGAAAGGCTTTTGCGATCTGCTCTGCGAGCCGTGCCATCTCGTCGGCGGGAATCTTCAGCACGCCATGCTCGACCATCAGCGCGTGGTACTGCTGCTCTTCGAGGGGTAGGCCTGACGGCAGAGGAACCACATGGAAATGGAGATGGCTGTTGGCTTGCCGGCTTCCGAGTGAAAGAACGTAGATTCTTTCAGCCTCGAATGTGTTTTTCAGCGCCCGAGACAAGTGGTGAACATGCCGTTGCAGTCGAAGGTATTCTTCGGTGGAGAGATCCCCGGCCAAGTCCTCGCGGTGTTTCCTTGGGGAAACAATGCAGTATCCGGGCAGCGTTGGATACTTGCTGAGAAAGATGATCGTCTCCTCATCCTCGAAAATGCGATGATGGAAGAATGCAGGATCTCCGCCCACCAGCCCGCAGATAAAGCAGGGCCTTGTCTCTATGTCGCCCAGGTAGGCATCGAGATTGAACGGCTGGCGTTTGCTCATGCTGAACATCATCGAAACTATATTAACTCAAATACGCGCGCTTCCGTTCAATTTTGGACGAAGGTTGTCTTGAGCGCCTTGGCAGCATCCTGGGCGTGGTCTCGGCGGTCAATGAAGTTGCGTGCCCGAGGGATCGGGTCGTGCAGATACTGGTCGGGGCCGAGCATCTTGCGCCGATTTAGCTCGACCGTGCTGAGCGGATCGAAATCGACCCCCACGATTGCGTAACCCCACCCGGGGTTATGAGATGCCCACCCCTTCCGATGGTGTTCCAGAAGCCGTTCGCGCCCGCAATAACCGTGATGATCGAAGGCGATGATGCCGTTCGTCACATACATATGAGCTCCTGCAAAACCCTCGTTCGGAATGATCCGCTCAGCATGGAAATCTTCGAGCGGCGGACGCCGAAGGAAGACACCGGCGAGGATGTGGCAGGCGCCATAGCCAAAAAAGATCCGGTCCGGCAGCGCCCACCGTTTTTCAGGATTCTTCTTGATGCCGTGTTTCAGGACGTACATTCGTGAGCATTTCCGTTTTCGATCCGGCCAACCACTTGGTTGATCGAACGTTCCGAACGAGACGCTTTATCTGCAACCAGTATGGCATTGTTTGCAACGAGATCGCAACTGGAAGGCAGCGCCGGAACCGACTGCAAAGGCCTGACGGCCACCACGTCCGTGCCGCCTGCTATCGATGGCTTTGCGCTCTAGCGCGTAATGGTGATGAAATCCGTGCCGGCGCCGGTCTCTGGGCCGATGCCGGTGTCGGAAATCGTCAGCGTCGAGCCTGCCGCCAGCATGCCGTCGATCCGTCGGCGTGTTTCTGCGGGTATCGTGATGCGGTCGAGCGCGTTGGCGATCGGCGTGCCGGTTACGATCGAACTCTCGTTGGCGACGATCCCGAGCCGCTTCATTGCTTGCCTGGAGAGATCATTCTTGAGCGTCACGCCGAGCCAGTCGGCCTTGCCGGCCTTGGCGTCGACGGCGTGCAGCACGAAGAAATGCGCGCCAAGTGCCTGTCGTGCATTGTCGATCGAAACCGGTGCCTCGAAGACCGGCATGAAGTCCTGCCGCACCATGATGACGCCGTTCGGCGGCTCGCCTTTGCCGGTCGCAGCGTAAACTTCCCTGAGGAGAGTGTCGCTGACGAGCACCCTGTCATCTTTGAATTGCGCCGGCCGCAGCGACTTGAAGGTGTTGATCGCCTGAATGGTGGCCGGCCCGACAAGACCGTCAGCTGTACCCGTCGAAAAACCCAGCTGGTTGAGATGGGTCTGGATGTCGATCACTGTCTCGCGCTGGGTTCGACGGGTAATGAGGATGCGGATCGGATCGGTGTTTTGCGGTGCCGCGACCTGCGCGACAGGCGACGGCGCGGCGCTGTTCATCGCCAGCTGAACCGGCTCTCCGCCGTACTGGCCGATCGCCGGGCGCAGTTCCGCATCCGAAAGCAGCAGTGGCGGTTCCGGCTGCTCGGGACGGAAGAGATTTGCATGCGCGATCGGCTCAGGCACCACTTCGGCATCGCTGATGATGACCGGCACGCTGAGATCCGTCATCTTGTAGAGCTGCTTGGCAAAGGTTGCGGGCATGCGCACGCAGCCGTGAGAGGCCGGATAGCGCGGGACGGAATTCGATTCATGAAGGGCGATGCCGGACCAGGTCAGCCGCTGCATCCACGGCATCGGAGCTGCCGAGTAGAGGTTGGACTCGTGGTACTTCTTCTTTTCGAGTATTGAAAAGATACCGTTCGGTGTCGTGTGACCGACCTTTCCGGTGGAGACTTTCGAGGTCGCGATCACCTCTGTGCCGTCATAGACGACAAGCGACTGCTTGTCCTTGGATACAAAGATTTGCAAGGTGCGGGCATCCACCGCAAACGCCGGGTGATGCACGAGCGCGGTCGCCGACAAAAAGCCGAGGCCGAAAACAAAACGCGAGAACATGTGAGCCAACCAATACGCAATACTTGCCCGTAAGATTACGGCACGATTCCTTAAGGAAGGCTTGAGCATCCGTCGTGGGATCGGCGCTCACGCATCGGTGATCTTTGGCCGGCACAGTCGCGTTCTTGCCATTGCCGGACTATCCGTCGCGTTTGCCGCTGCCGAACGTATAGCCGGTCTCCACGGTCTTCTTGCCGAACTTCTCGCGCAGTTTGTCCATCGCGCCTTCCGCCGCCGCGCGCCGCATGGACTGCTTGTCGATGAGGTCCGGCGGGTCGGCCCGCACCGGATCGCAAAGGTCGGTGACGCCGATGCCGATCAGGCGGAATTTCGTGCCGTCGGTCTCCCTCTCCAGAAGCTCGATGCCGGTCCGGAAAATCCTGTCGGCAAGCTGCGTCGGATCTTCCAGCCTACGGTTGCGGGTGCGGGACCTGAAGTCCGCCGTCTTCATCTTCAAGACAACCGTATTGCCGGCAATGCCGCTCTTCTTAAGCCGCCAGGAAACCTTCTCGGAGAGGCTGCGCAGGATCGGCACCAACTCGTCATAACGTGAAATATCGTCGAAGAAGGTCGTCTCGGAAGAAACGCTCTTTGCCGGATCGTTGAGGTGAACCTGGCGATCGTCGATGCCGCGCGAAAGGCGCGCAAGCCTCTGGCCGATACTGCCGTAACGGCGCATCAGGTCCGTTTCCTCCATCGTCTGCAATTGCCCGATTGTGCGGATGCCGTCCGCTTCGAGCATTGCCGCGAAAGACTTGCCAACGCCCCAGATCGTCGTCACCGGTCGCGGCGCCAGAAAATCCACGGCTTCTGCACGGCCGATGACGGAAAAGCCGCGCGGCTTTTGCAGGTCTGAGGCCACCTTGGCGAGGAACTTGCAGTAGGACAGCCCGACCGAAACCGTGATGCCGATCTCGTTTTCCACGCGGCGGGCGAATTTCGCGAGCGTTTGCGCCGGCGTGTCGCTGTGCAGGCGCTGGGTGCCGCCGAGTTCGAGAAATGCCTCGTCGATTGAAAGCGGCTGCACAAGCGGCGTCAGTGCCTGCATCATGGTGCGGACCTCGCGGCCGACCTTGACGTATTTTTCCATATCGGGGCGGATGACGACCGCCTGCGGGCATGCCTCCAGCGCCTTGTACATCGGCATGGCGGAGCGAACACCATGGATGCGGGCGATGTAGCAGGCGGTGGACACGACGCCGCGCTTGCCGCCGCCGATGATGACCGGCTTGTCGGCCAGTTCAGGATTGTCGCGCTTTTCCACTGCCGCGTAGAACGCGTCGCAAT
Source organism: Rhizobium azibense (assembly GCF_004342325.1). NCBI lineage: Bacteria > Pseudomonadati > Pseudomonadota > Alphaproteobacteria > Hyphomicrobiales > Rhizobiaceae > Rhizobium > Rhizobium azibense. The sequence goes on from NZ_SMBJ01000008.1 coordinate 240,238, forward strand.
CGATATGTGCGAGCGTCAGATCATTAAGTTCCTCGTGCCGCACGACACGCGGACTGCCACAGGCCGTGCAGCGGCGTGCCTGGCCCTTCTGCTCGGCAAGGCAGTCGCGACAGAAGCCGGGTGTCTTGTCAGGGTTGGGCGTCATCGTGGTGAGAACAAAGATTGAACATTGTCAGACTACGCCTTAAACTTCCGAGTCTCAAGAGACGGGAGAGGTTTGGCTTTGGATATCGATCTGCGTTTTGAGCCGGTGACGCCGGAGCGCTGGACAGATTTCGAGAGACTTCTCGGTCCGCGCGGCGGCTTCTGTGACTGCTGGTGCGTGGCACTCAGGTTGCCGCATGCAGTGCGCACCAAAATGCGGCCGGATGAGCGGAAAGAGCATATCAAAAACCGCATCGCCGCCAGTCCGCCACCCGGAATTCTCGCATATGCGGATGGCCAGCCGGTCGCCTGGGTGCAGGTGGGGCCGCGCCATGATGTTGCCCAATTCAACTCGCCGCGCACAGTTTCCCGGCCGCTGGAGGAGGGTGATGTGCTGGATCCGTCTATCTGGGCTGTGAGCTGTTTCTTTCTCTCGCCGCCCCTGCGTGGCATTGGTCTCAGCCATCGCCTTCTGCAAGGCGCGATCGATCACGCGCGGCAAAACGGCGCGCGCTATCTCGAAGGCTGTCCCATCGACCACTCGAGACAGTCGAAGTCGGTCACGCTGTGCATTGGCTCGACCGCGATCTTCGATGCGGCGGGCTTCGAGCCGGTGGCGCGGCGAAAGGACGGGCGGCCGGTCATGAGGCTCGATTTGCGGCAGCGAGGCTCCGAGCCGCATCAGCTTCAGTGAAATGTCGGCCGATCAGCGATGCAGCCTCGTTCCAGTCGTGAATACGGCCGAATGCCGTCCATGGCCGCAGGCGCGAAACGGTGACGATCAAAGACCGGCATCGGTTGCAGCACAAAACAATGGCAACATGATCGCGCACCGAATGAAGATTGACCGCCATGTCGTCGATGAAAGCGACCGGCCCTTTCGCCTGACAGGTGCCAAGCAGCGGGGAGGGGAGGTTGAAGCGGTCGGCCCAACCGCAGCCGTTGATCCGCATAGACCGGCGGCATTGCGGTCAGCAAAACGATATCGACAGTGGCGGAGAACCTGCCGGGCGCCTTTGCGGCCAGAAAAAGGGGTAACGCCACTCCTCCTGCCGTTCGAAGAAGATTTCGACCGGCCGACGGACATGGATAAGATCGAGCGCAACCCCATCTTTAGAAACGATATTGCCATGAAGATGAAAGGATCGCGGCAAAAGCTCATGCCCTTCGCTGAGCAGGAACCGCTGAAAGGGATCGATGGACTGCAGCACGAAGGCGTCGACCTCGCAGACGATCAGCGGGGTCGCCGAGCCGCACATGCGAGAGATCGAAAGCTCCGGTCTCCATTGCGCTCAGTATTCTCCCGAATCGAGGCCGGGAGAGGAGAAATGCCGCCATACGGCAGCGAGCGTATCGGGCTTCGTCCCGGTCGCCTCGCAAAACGCCACCGCCGTTGGCTCGTGGTTCATCAGGAAATCGAGCAGTCCGGCGAGGAAGCCCGGATCGTGGACGGCGTTGCGGACCTGGGCAGGCTCCACGCCGGTCAGTGCCAGGAAACGCGAGAACATGTCGGGTTCGTTCGCCAGCCAGCTCAGAACGGCAATCGCCGTTTCCTGCGGGTCTGCGGCTAATTGTTTGGAAGTCTTGAAGTTGCTTTGCATTTCGCTGGGTAAGTTACCTTTTCTTCAACCAAATACCGGTAGTTTGCCACTATCGGTTTCCTGGATTCGCGCGCGCAGGCTTATGTCACGGCGCGATCGGCTGCAGGGACGAGACGTAGGGACACGCGTGCCATGCCCAAACAGGTGATGATTGTAGAAGATAACGAGCTTAACATGAAGCTCTTTCGCGACCTGATCGAGGCGTCCGGCTATTCGACAATTCAGACCCGAAACGGCATGGAAGCGCTTGATCTTGCTCGAAAGTATAAGCCAGACCTGATCCTTATGGATATCCAGCTCCCGGAGGTTTCCGGCCTGGAGGTCACCAAATGGCTGAAGGAAGACGATGAGCTGCATGTCATCCCGGTGATTGCGGTGACGGCCTTTGCAATGAAGGGCGACGAGGAGCGTATCCGCCAGGGCGGCTGCGAAGCCTATGTCTCCAAGCCTATCTCGGTTCCGAAGTTCATTGAAACGATCAAGACCTATCTCGGTGATGCCTAGCGCATCTGAAAGACGTTTATGACTGCGCGCATATTGGTGGTTGATGATGTTCCGGCGAATGTGAAGCTGCTCGAAGCGCGGCTTCTCGCGGAATATTTCGACGTGCTGACGGCGGCGGACGGCTATCAGGCACTGGCGATCTGCGAGCGCAACCAGGTCGATCTCATCCTGCTCGATGTGATGATGCCGGGGCTTGATGGCTTCGAGGTCTGCGCGCGACTGAAGGCGAGTTCGAAGACTTCGCATATTCCCGTCGTGATGGTGACGGCACTGGACCAGCCGGCTGACCGCGTGCGCGGCCTCAAGGCGGGTGCCGATGATTTCTTGACCAAGCCTGTAAACGACCTGCAGCTCATCTCCCGCGTCAAGAGCCTTCTGCGCCTGAAGACGCTGAGCGATGAACTGCGCATCCGTGCCGAAACGGCCGAGACGATGGGAATCGACGATCTGCTGCGTGCCGGCGAAGGGCGCCCGGAAGAGGCCGGACAGATTCTGCTGGTCGACGGCCGCGCCAATTCGCAGGAGCGTATCATCAAGGCGCTGAAGCCGATCGCCGATGTGACGGCCATCTCCGACCCGCAGGCAGCCCTGTTCGAAGCTGCCGAGAACGCCTTCGAGCTCGTGATCGTCAATGCCAATTTTGACGATTACGATCCCTTGCGGCTCTGCTCTCAGTTCCGCTCGCTGGAGCGTACCCGCTTTCTGCCGATCCTGATCATAACGGAGCAGGGCGCAGACGACATGGTCATCCGGGCTCTCGATCTCGGCGTCAACGACTACATCGTCCGCCCGGTCGATCCGAACGAACTCGTTGCCCGCGGGCTGACGCAGATCCGCCGCAAGCGCTTCAACGACCGCCTGCGGGCCAGCGTCAAGCAGACCATCGAGCTTGCCGTCACTGATCCGCTCACGGGCCTCAACAACCGCCGTTACCTCGACAATCATCTCAAGGTCCTCTTCAACCGCTCGATGGCCCGGGGGCGACCGCTGTCCGTGCTGATCACCGACATCGACCGCTTCAAGCAGGTGAACGACACGCACGGCCATGATGCCGGCGACGAAGTGCTCAAGGAATTTGCCAACCGCATCCGCTCGACCGTCCGCGGCGCCGATCTTGCATGCCGCTATGGCGGGGAGGAGTTCGTCGTGGTGATGCCCGATACGTCACCTGAGGTGGCTGCAGCGGTTGCCGAGCGTCTGCGGGCCTCGGTCGAAAGCATTCCTTTTGGGTTGAAATCGGCGGGGCAGGAGCTGAAAGTCACCGCCTCCTTCGGTATCTCTTCGCGCCTGTCCTCGGTCATCACACCGGACCAGCTTATGAAGCAGGCCGATCTTGCCCTTTATGAAGCGAAAAACACTGGCCGGAACCGGGTTGTTGCTGCTGCAGCCTGACGGCAATACTGTCTCGTAACCGGCGCAGGACATGGTTTTCCACCGGAAAACGTCGAATATTACAAATTTGTAATCGTGCTCCTGGCAATGGACGCGCTTCTTTTGTGGAAAAGGCCTGGAAATGGATCACTGCCTTCAGTGAGGTTCTTGGTCTGCATTTGCCACGGCTAAAAGAACAACGCCACACTGTCGAAGAATACACGGATTGCGGCAGGCCACTATGCAAGCGGTGCTATTTTCCGAACGGAAATGTGCGACCTCACGTAACGTCAGCGTCCAGTGAAGTTACTGCTATGTGCCTATCGGTTTCTTTGGAAATCTGGTTCATTTCCTGAACGCCTAAGTCATTCGGCTGAGCTCCACCTGCCCCAAATTTGGACTTTTAACCATAGGAGCAGGCAGGAATTTCTCATCATTAAGAATTTGTTGATTTTCTTTCATTTCTGCGCAAACAATTGGCTCATAAGAGAAAAGCACTCCCTCTATAGGAGTCGGAATACCCCATGATGCTCAGGTCCGCCGCATCTCCTGGGTCGTGGGGTCCGGTCGGCTAGCTCGCAACTTTTCGCGGTTCCTCGTGCCGCCTTGCCTGCTGGCCGACCCCCTTTGCCTGAAAACGCCGTCTTGTGCCATTGCGGAGCAAGGCGGCGTTTTTCATTTTGGACTGGTGGGCAAAAAAGACAATCCAGGAATGAAAAAAGCGCGCAGCCGGACAGCGCGCGCTCTTTCATCAACCTGAGGTCAAGAATTACTTGATCTTGGTTTCCTTGAACTCGACGTGCTTCTTGGCGACCGGGTCATACTTGGTCTTCGTCATCTTGTCCGTCATCGTCCGGCTGTTCTTCGTCGTGACGTAGAAGAAGCCGGTGTCGGCCGTCGACAGCAGCTTGATCTTGATTGTGGTAGCCTTGGCCATGGTTGTCCTGCCTTTAAGAAAATGAAAGCCGTGGAAAGCCGGATGGGCTCCACGGCAAATTCTGGCGCGAAACTACGAATCCGGCCCGAAAAGTCAAGCCCGCTTTCGCAGGAAAAGCAGCCTTATGCCTGCCAGCAAGGCATAAAGCCCGAAGAAACAGGCAATCGCCCATGCAAAACCATTGTTTCCGGCAACGTCGATAGCAACCCCGATCGCCTGCGGGCCGGCCACGGTGCCCACGGCATAGCAGAAGACGAAGGCGGCATTAGCCGCTGCAAGATCGGAGCCTTTGAGCCTGGAACCGAGGTGGCTGAGGCCGACGGTATAAAGGCCGGCAACGCAACCGCCCCAGAAAAGCAGGACTCCTGCCATCATGATCCAGCTGTGGGAGAGCAGCGGAAGCATCAGCGAGCCGATTAGGCCCATGAAGGCCATTGCGGCAAGCAGCGGGCGCTTGTCGGAAATCCTATCGGAGAGCATTCCGACCGGGATTTGAAAGATCACATTGCCGATGCCCATGACCGTCAGCAGCAATGCCGCCTGCGATTCGGTGAAGTTCGCGCGGATCGCGTAGATCGGGAACAGTGAAAGGCCGCCCGCCTCGACCGCACCGAAAATGAAGACTGCGGCCGTTGCCGTCGGTACCAAAAAGACGTAGCGCATGAAGTGCAGCTCCGGCTTCTCCTCTAGGATAGGGCTTTCGTGTCGCGCGATAAAGATCGGAATGGCCGCAAGCAGGATCGCGGCTGCACCAACCAGAAACGGCAAAATGCCGTCGCTGCCGAGAATCGAAAACAAGAGGGGGCCGGCCGCGAAACCGAGCGAAAGCACTGTCGCGTAGATGCCAAGCACGAAGCCTCGTTTCGTCGGAGGGGAGGCGGCATTGATCCAGAACTCCGACAGGATGAACAGGGTCGTCGTCGCGCCGTGGAATGCAAATCGCAATGGGAACCAGAGCCAGAAATTTTCGGCGTAGTAAAATCCGAGTGAGCTGAGCGCGGAAATCACTACGGCCCAGAGCATTGTCGGGGCGACTCCGTATTGATGAGCGAGTTTTGTGGTGATCGGGGCGGCAGCCATGGCGGCGATCCCCGCCATGGCCGTATTCAGGCCGATGAGGGTTGAGGGAATACCGCGCTTTTCCAGGATGATGCTGAGAAGCGGAAGGCCAAGGCCGATCGCGATGCCGACAGCGGAAATCGACGAGACGGCGGCAACCAGCGACGGCCAATGGATTTCCTCGACATCGCCTGGTGTGCCGTTTCTCGGCTGAGACATGAATCCATCCTTGAATGACTGAAACGAATCGCCCGTTTTGTGGCACATAGAAAGGCACACGCGTGCCAAATCCAAGTGACGGGCTGTGCTTTACGGAAAGTCCGGTGCCGATGGCAATAGATCAAATAGTCCAGCTCATGTTCACTAGGGACTGGTGCTGCAATCCTGCAGCGCCGGCGAGCGTTGCCCACTACACGCGAATTATGTCTGGACGGTGAAGGTGCAGGACTGCTTACGATGAGCGCCCGCCGGGGATATCGTAGTCGTCGTGATCATCGTTCTGGCCGCCGAAACCATGCAGGCGAAGCGCCCATTGCAGGCCGATCACGCCGCCCTTGATCGGCTGGATCACGACGAGGGCGGTGACAACTGTGACGGGAGCCCAGATCGCCAGCGTCAGCCAGAGCGGCAGCGGCCAGATCATGTCGGTCATCATGTAGCCACCGACCACGACGTGGCCGAGAACGAGGATGACGAGATAGGGCGGAAGGTCGTCGGAGCGGTGATGGTGCATGGCCTCGCCGCAGGCGGCGCAATGGTCGACGGGCTTGAGAAAAGCTCTGAAAAGCCTGCCGCTGCCGCAATGTGGACAACGGTTGAGCATGCCGCGCATGATGGAGCGGCCGAGCGGACGCTCCGTCGTTTCTGCGTCCCCATGACGGACCGGTTGTTCGGTCGAGGCAGTTGTCATGATCGTTCCCTTTCGAGCGTCCCTACACGCATGGAGCACCGCCGTCCGCCTGGCGGAGAAGGGACGCTGCTTGTTTCAAATGCAGAACATCCCATGAAAGGATGTTCTATCGCCGCCCCCTTGGCGGCCTTGTCCCGGCCGCCTTGCGGGCCTGGCGGTTGTCGCGGCGGCCTGCCTTGTGGAACGAGCGCACCGCCGTCGGCATGTTGCGGCCTTCGCTTATCATCTCGAAGCGAAGGGCGCCGGCAAGCGGGATCGCTTCGGCAAGCTTCACGGTGACATCGTCTCCAAGACGGTATCCCAGACCGGTCCTTTCACCTGACAGCGCCTGATGCGCCTCATCATAGATGAAGTAGTCCGTGCCGAGCGTGGATATAGGTACGAAGCCGTCGGCTCCATAGTCAGGGAGGGCGACAAATAGTCCCGATTTCGTGACACCCGATACGCGCCCCTTGAATTCTTCCCCGACACGCGTGCTCAGATGATGAGCGACCAGCCGGTCGACCGTCTCGCGCTCGGCGGCCATTGCACGGCGCTCGAACGTGGAGATTTCGGCGGCGATGTCGTCGAGTGCGGCTTCTTCCTCCGGTGTGATACCGCCTTCGCCAAGACCGAGCGAGCCGACCAGAGCACGATGAACGATCAGGTCCGCATAGCGTCGGATCGGCGAGGTGAAGTGCGCATATTTCATCAGGTTCAGCCCGAAATGGCCGATATTTTCCGGGCTGTAGATCGCTTGGCTCTGCGAGCGCAGAACCATCTCGTTGACCATCGTCTGATGCGGCGTGTTCTCGGCTTTTGCCAGGATGCCGTTGAAGCTGTTCGCACGCACATTGCCGCCTTTGGCAAGCGAGATGCCGAGCGTTGCCAGAAATTGGCGCAGGATCTCCTGCTTGGCGAGCGTCGGACCGTCGTGGACGCGATAGATCAGCACCTGACGCTTCTTCTCGAGCGTTTCGGCCGCGCAGACATTTGCCTGGATCATCATTTCTTCGATAAGCTTGTGCGCGTCGAGCCGCGGCGGCACGAAGACGCGGTCCACCGTGCCGTCCGGTTTCAGCAGGATCTTGCGCTCGGGCATATCGAGTTCGAGCGGCTGGCGCCTTTCACGGCCGCGCTTAATCACCTCGTAGGCGTGCCACAGCGGCTTGAGGATCGGCTCCAGCATCGGCCCGGTCTTGTCGTCGGGCTTGCCGTCGATCGCTGCCTGCGCGTTGCTGTAGGAAAGCTTCGCCGCACTTTTCATCATGATGCGGTGGAACGTATGCCCGGCCTTACGGCCTTCCTTCGAGAAGACCATACGCACGGCAAGTGCCGGTCGGTCGACGCCTTCCTTCAGCGAGCAAAGATCGTTGGAGATGCGTTCCGGCAGCATCGGCACGACACGATCGGGGAAATAGACCGAATTGCCGCGCTTCAGCGCTTCGCGGTCGAGTGCTGAATTGGACCTGACATAATAGGAGACATCGGCGATCGCCACGGTGATGATCACGCCGCCGGGGTTGTCGGGGGAGGGGTCCTCTTCGGCATAGACCGCGTCATCGTGATCCTTCGCATCGGCCGGGTCGATGGTGATCAGCGGCACGTCGCGCCAATCCTCGCGATGCGACATCGTCGCGGGCCTGGCCGCCAAGGCTTCGTCGATCACCGGCTGCGGGAAGACATGCGGAATGCCGTGCGCGTGGATCGCGATCATCGAGATCGCCTTTTCCGAGGCGACGGAACCGACGACCGACAGCACCTTTGCGCGCGGCAGGCCGAAGCGTCCGAGGCGCGCGATCTCGACTTCGACGAGATCGCCGTCCTTAGCATCGCCCGTATAATCCGGATCGATCAGCATCTCTTCGCCGCGTCGTTCGATCGGCAGCAGCCGTCCAGCGCCGCCGGGGGCGGTGCGGAAGACCCCCATGGTCGCGCCGCGGCGCTTGTCGATGATCTTGATGATGCGCGCGGTATAGGCCGGTCCGCCGCGGTCAGCCGCCGGAAAGATCTTCGCCACGACGCGATCGCCCATTCCGGCAACGGGTGTCTTGCCCTTGCCCTGGCGTCCGGCAGGCGACGTCTGGCGGATCGCGACGGCAGGTGCAACGCCCTGATCCTCAGGCCACTCCGCCGGCCGGCCGATCAATTCGCCGTCCTTGTCGCGTGTCGTGATGTCGAGAACGGTTACCGGCGGTAGTGCGCCCGGCCGGATCAGCGATTTCCGTGTCTTCTGCAGCATGCCTTCCTGTTCGAGGCCTCGCAGCATGTGCTTGAGTTCGACGCGGCTGTCACCCTTGAGGCCGAAGGCCTTGGCGAGCTCGCGTTTGGACGCCTTTTGCGGATGCTCGGCGATGAAGCGCAAAATGACTTCGCGCGACGGCAATGCGCCGTGCACGATGTTCAGCGGTTCGACGGGAGCGGCTTCGCGGCTCGCGCGGCCGAGCTTGCCCGAGCGCTTGCCCAAGGTCTTCGTTCTTTCGCGCGGAATCCTGCTCACTCTCAGCTCTTCTTCGTTTTGGCGGGCGCTTTCGCTTTCGCAGCGGCTTTGGCCTTGGGCTTGGCGGCGCTTTTGGTCGCCTTGCCTTGTGAAGCGGCAGCCTTTGCCTTCGGTTTTGCCCTGCCCTTGGCCGCCGGCGCCTTGCCGGCCTTGGCGGCGATCAGCGCCAGCGCTTCCTCGACCGTGATTGCCTGCGGATCCTTGCCCCTAGGCAGCGTGGCATTCACCTTGCCCCAGCTCACATAGGGACCATACTTGCCGTCACGAACGGTGATTGCGCCACCATCGGGATGGTCGCCCAACTCCTTGAGCGCGGCCGGTGTTCCACGCCCACGGCCGCCCGGAGCCTTGTTCGCCTTCTCGGCGATCAGCGTTACGGCACGGTTGAGGCCGATCGAAAACACGTCCTCGACGCTTTCCAGATTGGCATAGCCGCCGTCATGCAGCAGGAATGGCCCGTAGCGCCCGATGCCGGAGGAGATCATCTTGCCGGTTTCCGGATGCTTGCCGATGTCGCGCGGCAGCGAGATCAGCGCCATGGCCTTCTCGTAGTCGATGTCTTCCGGCTTCCAGCCCTTCGGGAGCGAAGCGCGCTTGGCATCCTTGCCGTCGCCGCGCTGGATGTAAGGGCCGAATCGACCGGAGCGCAGCGTCAGTTCCTCGCCGGTCACCGGATCGATGCCGAGGTTCTTCGGTTCGTTTTGGACCCCACCTTCGGCTTCTCCGCCGTTTTCGGAGGTGAGCTGACGGGTGTAGTTGCATTCGGGATAGTTCGAGCAGCCGACGAAGGCGCCGTATTTGCCGAGCTTCAGCGACAGGTTTCCGGTGCCGCAGACCTGGCAGATGCGCGGATCGCTACCGTCCTCCCGCTTCGGGAAGACGAGCGGCGCCAGCTGTTCGTTGAGCGAATCGAGCACATTGGTGACGCGCAGTTCCTTTGTATCTTCGATCTGCGAGAAGAAATCCTTCCAGAAATCGCGTAGCACCTGTTTCCAGTTGAGCTCGCCTGCCGAGATCCGGTCGAGCTTCTCTTCCAGGTCGGCAGTGAAATCGTATTCGACATATTTGGTGAAGAAGCTTTCGAGGAACGCCGTCACCAGGCGTCCCTTGGAATGGGGGATCAGCTTGCGCTTGTCGATCGTCACATATTCGCGGTCGCGGAGCGTCGCGAGGGTCGCGGCGTAGGTGGAGGGACGGCCGATGCCGAGCTCTTCCATCTTCTTGATCAGCGTCGCTTCCGAATAGCGAGGCGGCGGTTCGGTGAAGTGCTGCGTCGAGTTGATCTTCTGCTTTGCGAGGTTTTCGCGCGCATTGATCTCCGGCAGGCGGCCGCCTTCGTCGCCTTCGTCGGTCTGTTCGCCGTCTTCCTTCTGGTCGGTGTAAGCGGCAATGAAGCCGTCAAACCGGATGACGGATCCGACGGCGCGCAGGCCGGCCTTCTTTCCATTGTTGTCAGCAGCGATTTCGGCCGTCGTGCGCTCGATTTCGGCAGAGGCCATCTGGCTCGCGATGCCGCGCTTCCAGATCAGGTCGTAGAGCTTGATCTGATCGGCATCGAGGAATTTCCGCACACGGTCGGGCGAACGGTAGAAATCCGTCGGACGGATTGCTTCGTGGGCTTCCTGTGCGTTCTTCGCCTTGGTGGAATAGAAACGGGCCTTTTCCGGCATGTAGCGCTCGCCGAACTGATCGACGATGGCGCGCCGGGCCGCATCGATCGCTTCTGGTGCCATCTGCACGCCATCGGTACGCATATAGGTGATGAGACCGACCGTCTCGCCGCCGATATCAACACCTTCGTACAGTCTCTGGGCGATCTGCATCGTGCGCGATGCAGAAAAACCAAGCTTGGAGGAGGCTGCCTGCTGCAGCGTCGATGTCGTGAACGGCGGTCCCGGGTTACGCTTGACGGGCTTTGCCTCGATGCTGTCGACGACATAGGCTGCACCCTCGAGCAGGGCTTTCAGCTTGCCGGCGTCGTCGCCGTTGGCGATCGATCGCGCCTGCAGCCGTTTGCCATCGGCTGCAACCAGCTTGGCCTCGAATTCATCACCGCGCGGCGTCTTCAAAAGAGCCGAAATGTTCCAGTATTCTTCCGAAATGAAACGCTCGATTTCGGTTTCGCGGTCGCAGACGAGACGCAGCGCGACCGATTGTACGCGGCCGGCCGAACGGGCACCCGGCAACTTGCGCCAGAGTACCGGCGAAAGATTGAAGCCAACGAGGTAATCGAGCGCGCGTCGTGCGAGATAGGCATCGACCAGCGGTACGTCGATGTCCCGCGGTTCGGCCATCGCATCCAGGACCGCCTTTTTGGTGATGGCGTTGAAGACGACGCGCTTCACCGACTTGCCGTTCAGCACGCGCTTCTTGTTCAGGACGTCGAGGACGTGCCAGGAGATTGCTTCACCCTCGCGATCCGGGTCGGTTGCCAGGATGAGCCCATCGGAAGACTTTACCGCATCGGCGATGTCCTTCATGCGCTTGGCCGAGGCGCTGTCGACCTCCCAGAGCATTTCGAAGTCCTGGTCAGGAAGAACAGAGCCGTCCTTGGCAGGCAGATCGCGCACATGGCCGAAGGAGGCGAGCACCGTGTATCCGGAGCCCAGATACTTGTTGATCGTCTTGGCCTTGGCAGGCGATTCCACCACTACAACATTCATCATGATTCTCTAAAAAACCACCGCGCCCGGCGAGGAGAAGAGCGTAATACTTGCCGCTCGAAGATTACCGGCACTCCGACATGGACAGGGAAATCGCTCCGGTCAAGGGGTTTGCTGAATTTTAGAGCTCCCGCAGCACCGGGAGGGCGGCTTCGTCCAACTTACCCTTTTGCCCCGATCTTGCTCTCCGTCCCACTCATGAGGCGGGAAATGTTGGCCTTATGCTTGTAATAGGAGATGACAGACATCACCGCCATGACCGCTGCAACTTTCTCGACCCCCAATATCCACAGTGCAACCGGGACGACAAGCATCGCAACCAGCGCCGACAGCGAGGAATAACGGGTCGTAAAGGCAACCGCGAGCCATACGGCGCCGAAAAGCAGAACCATGACCGGCGCGACCCCTAGCAGCGTGCCGATATAGGTGGCAACGCCTTTGCCGCCCTTGAAGCCGATCCAGACGGGGAAGAGGTGGCCGATGAAGGCAAAGAAGCCGGCAATGATGCCCGCTTCCCCGCCAAGGAAATAACCGACGATCCAGGCTGCGGCCGACGCCTTCAGCGCATCGAGCAACAGGGTCGCTGCCGCAAGCTTCTTGTTGCCGGTACGCAGCACATTTGTCGCGCCGATATTGCCGGAGCCGATGCTGCGCACATCGCCGAGCCCTGCCGCCTGCGTCAGGATGAGACCGAAGGGGATCGAGCCCAGCAGATAGCCGATAACGGCCGCCGCAAACGCCAGCGGCAGTGTGATCTGCCAGGTCAACACGTCAGAGATCATATAACTCCATCCCTTTCGTCCAATGGACTTACCCCACCCGCAGACCGTCTCGCCCAAAGGGGAAAGCATCTCTACAGCGCCTTGCGAAGGACCAAACGCCTCTGCCAGCCACCTTCACCACGCCTGCGGGGGCAACACCCGCCTTATTCCACTCCGTAAACAAGCTTACCCGCGACATAGGTCGCGACAGCCCGTCCGCTGAAGCGCGCATCCTCGAAAGGCGTATTCTTCGAGCGCGAGAGAAGCATGTCTTCCGAGACAAGCCAAGGCTCGTCGAGATCGATCAGCGCGATATCGGCTTTGGCACCGGGCTTCAGCGTGCCGGCATCGAGGCCGAAGATCTGCGCAGGGCGCGTCGACATCGCATCGATCAGCCGCATCAGACTCACCTGGCCGCTATGGTAAAGGCGCAAGCCCGCCGCAAGCATCGTCTCAAGACCCACTGCACCATCAGCCGCTTCGCCGAAAGGCAGCCGTTTGGTATCGACATCCTGCGGATCATGCGAAGAAACGATGATGTCGATTGCCCCTCTCGCCAGCGCATCCACCATCGCCACGCGGTCGTCTTCGGAACGCAGCGGCGGATAGAGCTTGAAGAAGGTGCGGTACTCGCCGATGTCGTTTTCGTTAAGCGTCAGGTTGTTGATCGAGATGCCGCAGGTCACCTTGGCGCCGCGGCTCTTGGCAAGTTCGATCGCCTCGACCGACTCCGGTACCGAGATCATCGCTGCGTGATACGTGCCGCGGGTCAGTTGCGCGATGCGAAGGTCTCGTTCAAGAGGAATGAGTTCGGCTTCCTTCGGAATGCCCCCGAGGCCGAGCCAGCTGGCAAGCAAGCCTTCATGCATGACGCCGGTGGCGCCGAGATATTTGTCGCGGGTCTCGCAGGAGATGACGGCGCCGAATTCGCGCGCATAGGTCATCACTCGCCGCAGCACCTGCGTGTCATGAACGCTGGAACGGCCATCTGTGAAGGCGACGGCGCCGGCTTGCATCAGCAAGCCGATCTCGGTCATTTCCTCGCCGGCCAGGTGCTTGGTGATCGCTGCAGCCGGATAGATGTTGACGAGCGCCGTGTCCCTGGCCGTTTTCTTGACGAATTCGACCAGTGCGATGTCGTCGATGACAGGATCGGTGTCTGGCATCATGATGATCGAGGTGACGCCTCCTGCGGCCGCCGCCCGGCTCGCCGAAGCGATCGTCTCGCGATGTTCGGCCCCCGGCTCGCCGATATTGACGCATGCATCGACCAGACCCGGGGTTGCGACAAGGCCGTTGCAATCGCGAACCGCGGCACCTTCCGGCGCCCCCTGGTTCTGCGCATCCTTACCGGCTGCGGCAATCACGCCGTCCTTGACGATGATCGTGCCGATCTCGTCGAGATTTTTCGAAGGATCGATGATACGAACATTCTTGAGAACGATCGAGTTCGTCATGCCCGCGGCCCCCGGTTCTGAGACACGAGCAAAATCTCCATCACCGCCATGCGCACCGCGACCCCCATTTCCACCTGTTCGGCAATCACGCTTTGCGGTCCATCCGCCACTTCGGATGAAATTTCCACCCCACGGTTCATAGGTCCCGGATGCATCACCAGGGCGTCGGCCTTGGCAGCTTTGAGGGTTTCCGCATCAAGCCCATAGAAATGGAAATACTCGCGCACGGAAGGCACGAAGGCGCCGGACATCCGCTCGCGCTGGAGGCGCAGCATCATCACCACGTCGGCGTCCTTGAGCCCTTCCTTCATCGAGTGGAAGACCTCGACACCCATCTCCGCAATGCCGGCCGGAAGCAGCGTCGCTGGTGCGACGACACGGACCCGCGCGCCCATGGCATTCAGAAGCAGGATGTTTGAGCGCGCCACCCGCGAATGGAGCACGTCGCCGCAGATCGCCACGATGATGCGCGACAACCTGCCCTTGGCACGGCGGATCGTCAGCGCGTCGAGCAGCGCTTGCGTGGGATGCTCGTGCTGGCCGTCGCCGGCATTGACCACCGAGCAGGAGACTTTTTGCGCCAGGAGTGCAGCGGCACCGGCGCTCGAATGGCGGATCACCAGCACGTCCGGCCGCATCGCGTTCAGCGTCATCGCCGTATCGATCAGCGTTTCGCCCTTTTTCACCGAGGAATTGCCGACCGACATGTTCATGACGTCGGCGCCGAGGCGCTTTCCGGCGAGTTCGAAGGAGGCTTGCGTGCGCGTGGATGCTTCGAAGAAGAGGTTGATCTGCGTCAGGCCGCGAAGGGTCGATGTCTTCTTCTCGCGCTGCCGGCTGATCTTGACGGCCTCATCCGCCTTGTCGAGCAGGTAGGTGATATCCTGCTCCGTGAGGCCTTTTATGCCGATGAGGTGGCGGTGGGGAAAGAAGACCATGAACCTGCCTCTTGCTGTGTCACGCGCTCTATAATGAGTGGCGCGGTAAGGGGCAAGCACGTGCTGCGGACAAAGGCTTACGTCCCCACGCAATTTGTCGTAAATCCGTAAAAGCAGAAGCGGGAAAGCTCGAACTTCCGCTTTCCCTTTGCCTGCCTCTTGCAATAGAAGCGACTCATGACATCCGCTGAAGAAAAACTCGCCGAGCTGAACCAGCCTAGTCTCTGGTCCGGCATCAATGCCTACCGGTCCGATCCGCTGATCGTCGACCTGACTGCGGCGCTGCCGCGCGGCACGCGCGAGGATCTGGAAAACATGGGCCGTTACGTGACCTCGCCGGAGGCGCAGGAGCTGGCGCGCATGGCAAACCAGGGCACGCCACAGCTTCGCACCCATGGCCCGCGCGGCGAGCGTCTGGATGTCATCGAGTTTCACCCGGCATGGCATGCACTGATGCGCCGCTCAATGTCCGTCGGCTTGCATTCCTCCGTCTGGGATCCACAGGCCGATGCCGACGCCAAGGATCAGGCGCACAAGATCCGCGCGGCCCGCTTTTACCTGACTGCCCAGCTCGAATCCGGCCACCTTTGCCCGCTGACGATGACGAGTGCTTCGGTGGCAGCACTGTCGGCTTCGCCTGCCGTGCAGAAGGACTGGGCGCCGAAGATCCTCTCGCGCAAATATGATTCGTCTAACAAGCCCGCCATGCAGAAGTCTGCCGTGACAATCGGCATGGGCATGACCGAGAAGCAGGGCGGCACCGACGTCCGCTCCAACAAGAGCACGGCCGAAAAGGTCAGCGAAGGCATTTACCGACTGTCGGGGCACAAATGGTTCATGTCTGCGCCGATGAGCGATGCCTTCATCATGCTGGCGCAGACGAAGGAAGGCATGGGCTGCTTCCTCGTTCCGCGTCTGCTGGAAGACGGTTCGGCCAACGGCCTGCGGTTCCAGCGGCTCAAGGACAAGGTCGGCAACCGCTCGAACGCCTCCTCCGAAGTCGAGTTCAGCGACACCTTCGGCTTCCTGCTTGGCGGCCCGGATGCAGGCATCCGCACGATCCTCGACATGGTGACGTTGACGCGGCTTGACTGCGCGCTTGCCTCGTCGGGCATCATGCGCGCCTCGCTTGCCGAGGCCGTCCACCATACCCGCGGCCGCAGCGTCTTCGGCAAGATGCTCGTCAACCAGCCGATCATGACCCGCGTGCTGGCCGATATGGCGCTCGACGTCGCGGCCGCAACGGCGCTGTCCTTCCGCCTCGCGGATGCTTTCGACAAGGCCCGCGGCAATGCGGAAGAGGCTGCCTACGCCCGCGTCATGACGCCGGTTGCGAAATACTGGTGCTGCAAGATCGCGCCGGCGCTGATCTATGAGGCGATGGAATGCATCGGCGGAAGCGGCTACATCGAGGAGCGCCCCATCGCCCGCCACTACCGTGAAGCCCCGGTCAACGCCATCTGGGAAGGCTCAGGCAACGTGATGGCGCTCGATGTGCTGCGCGTGTTGACGCGCGGCAAGGATCTGTTCGAAACGGTGTTCACCGGCCTTGCCCGCGATCTTGGTCCGGCCGGCAAGAAGACGATTGACGTCCTTCGCGCCGCAATGGCGCTTTGCGAACGGGACGAGGGCGCAGCCCGCCTTCTGGTCGAACAGCTTGCGCTCGCCGCGGCTGCTGCCGAGCTCTACCGCCTCGGCGCCGGTCGCATCGCCGACGCCTTCATCGAAACCCGCCTCGCAGGCGGCTGGCGCGCGACATACGGCATGCTCGATTCCCGCTTCGACGCGACCTACATCGTGGATCTGCTCTATCCGCCGGCAGGATAGCGCAAGATCACCTACAGCCCTTGCTTGCGCTTGGATAGTGACCAGCAGGCGTTGACGATCTCCAATGCCAGGTGGCAGGGTCGATGATCCTGCGGATGCGACGCATCTTCCGCGCAACGGGCCCATATGTTTTTTTGGGCCGGTGACACATTCGTCCATTTCAAACGATATCCCCAGGCTTTCCGAGGCTGCCCCATTGTCGGCAAGCAAAGGCTTCGCTACTCACCGCATAGTGACAGGCTGGGCGATCCGACATGTTGAATGAACCCGCGGTTCTTGAAGCTCTTCCGCAGGCTGCAAGCGAAGCCGAAAAGCGCGTCCGCGACCGCGGTGCGACCGAAAAGGCGATCCTCAGGGCGGCCAAGGCGCTGCTGTCCGAAGAAGGGTTCCAGAATTTCGGCATTAACGCGGTTGCCCGCCGGGCCGGATGCGACAAGCAGCTGATCTATCGCTATTATGGTGGCCTGAACGGCCTTGTCGAAGCGATCGGCTCCGATCTCGGCACCTGGGTCAGGGATCGCATTCCCGAAGATACCGGCGGCATGTTTCTGCTCACCTACGGCGACCTCATGGAGCGCCTGGCGTTGCTTTTCCTCGAGGCGCTTCGCGACGATCCTCTGATGCGCCGCATCGTCGCCTGGGAGGTATCTGAGAATACGGAGCAGGTGAGGCGGCTTGCCGAATCCCGCTCGAAGGCGCTGTCGCAATGGCTGGAGCGCATGAAGGGCTCGCTTTCGCCGCCGAAGGGCGTCGATGCCGCCGCCGTCAACGCAATTCTCATTGCCGCGATCCAGCACCTCGTCCTCTCGGCCTCGGCAGGCGGCCAGTGTGCGGGCCTGGCGCTGAAGTCCGCCAAGGATTGGGAAAAAGCCGCAACCGCGTTGAAGCGCATCGTTCGCGGCGTTTACGGCTGACGCGGCTTCGCGTCATCCACAGGCGGCGACTTGGGTGTTAACCTTAACGAATGGTTTACATTGCACGCTGCGGGGTAACGGGACAGGGTATCGGCAGTTCAAATCTCAGTTGTCGGAATCATGGGAACCAAAGCTGCCAACGCCATTCTGCTCTTTGCCGCGATGATATTTTTCGCGGTGCTTGCGATGGATATCGCCGTGCCCGCACTGGTTCTGAGCCTCATGGCGTTGTCGACACGGGCAGTCACCCTGGAGGCGTCTTTGAGCCGACAGGAAGGGGAGTCCTCATGAGGTGGTTCCTGGTCTTCTGGCTGGGACCGATCGCCTTTTTGGGCGGCTGGTACTGGCTTTCTTACTACGACATGAATTTCGGCATTTTCATGCTGACGCGCCAGGTTCATGACCTGACCTTCCAGATTTACGGCAATGCGCTCGGCGTACCGCCGGAAACCATCCCGCCGCTTGTCGCCCGCGCGATCGCTGTCGACAGCCTTGTCGTCTTCGCAATCATTGGTTTTCGCAAGCGCAGGAAGCTCGTTGCATGGTGGAGGGCGCGTCAGGCCTCCAGATCGTCCGATCTGGCGAGCAGCGAGAGCCTGTCCAGGGCTCCCTGAAGGATGAAGCTGGCGGCGGCTGAATCGATCCGCCCGGCACGTTTGGCACGCGACACATCCATCTCGATCAGCGCCCGTTGCGCTGCGACCGTCGAAAGCCGCTCGTCCCAGTAGACAAAGGGCAGGTTCGTCTTTTGCTCCATGTTGCGCACGAAGGCTCTCGTCGCCTGAACGCGCGCACCGGCCGAGCCATCCATGTTCATCGGCAGCCCTATGACGAAACCGGCTGCTTTTTCCTTCGCGGCAAAAGCAAGCAGCAATTCGGCGTCAATCGTGAACTTCTGCCGTTTGATGACAGGCCGCGGCGTAGCAAAGCGCCGCCCGAGATCTGACATCGCAAGGCCAATCGTCTTTGTGCCGAGGTCAAGCCCGGCGATCGCCTGTCCGGACCGCAAGACAGCCGCCAGTTCCTCGATCGTCAGCACCGTCATCGTCGTTCGTCCCGTCAAAAGAAATTGAAGCGCTGGCCGCTTTTCTTTGCGGTCATACCGGATATGTCCTTAGCATCCAATTCTGCTTTTGCATCACCTATTGAGGAGCGATTCCATGAAGATCACCTGGCTCGGCCATTCCGCCTTCCGCATCGAGACGAAAGCGGCAAGGATACTGATCGACCCGTTCCTCACCCACAACCCGTCCTTTGCAGGTCAGGACATTAAGCAGGTTGCGAGCGGCATCACACATATCCTCCTGACGCACGGCCATGGCGACCATGTCGGCGATACCATTTCGCTTGCAAGCGAGACCGGTGCCGTTGTGCTCGCCAATGCAGATCTGGCCGCCTGGCTCGGCTCCAAGGGCGTCGAGAGGATCGAGATGGGCAACACGGGCGGCACGGTTTCGCTTGGAAGTTTCACCGCCACCTTCACCAATGCGCTGCACTCCTCCGCCCAGATCACCGAGGACGGCGTTTCCCATTCGCTCGGCAACCCCAATGGCCTGATGCTGCATTTCGACGACGAGGCGAGCCTGCTCCATATGGGCGATACCGACATCTTCTCCGACATGGCACTCCTCAACGAGCTGCACCAGCCGGATGTCGGCATCGTGCCGATCGGTGACCGCTTCACCATGGGCGGCGCCGTTGCAGCGCTCTCCTGCCGGCGTTACTTCAACTTCAAGACGGCAATCCCCTGCCACTACGCCACCTTCCCGATCATCGACCAGACGCCGGAAAAATTCGTCGCCGGCATGGAAGGCTCGAAGACGCAGGTCAGGACGCCGAAGCTTGGCGAGACGCTGTCCATCTAAGCAAAACGCCGTTGCACTGGGCGGACAGGGCCTTTATAGCGGGTGGGAAATTTCCCATTCGGAGAATGCCATGTCCGTCGATCTTGCCACCGTTAAGCGCGTTGCGCACCTTGCCCGCATTGCCGTTTCAGAAGAAGAGGCAAATCGCATGGTCGACGAGCTGAATGGCATCCTCGGTTTCGTCGAGCAGCTTTCCGAGGTGAATGTCGAAGGCATCGAGCCGATGACCTCCGTCACGCCGATGGCGATGAAAAAGCGGAAGGACGAGGTCACCGACGGCAGCAAGGCCGAGGACATCGTCGCCAATGCGCCGGTCAGCGACCACAATTTCTTCCTGGTGCCGAAAGTCGTCGAATAAGCGATCGCTTTTTCCGACCCCGTTGCATTCAAAAATCCGAGCGAACACGATGAGCGAACTCACCAGCCTGACCATTGCCGAATCCCGCGAGAAGCTGCGCGCTAAGGAAATCACCGCGACCGAACTGACGGAAGCCTACATCTCGGCTATCGATGCGGCCAATGACCGGCTGAATGCCTATATCAAAGTCACGCCCGATCTCGCCCGGGTCATGGCGAAGAACTCCGACGAGCGCATCGCCGCAGGCCGGGCCGGCGATCTCGAGGGTATCCCCCTCGGCATCAAGGACCTCTTTGCGACAGTTGGCGTCCACACCCA
This sequence comes from Rhizobium azibense, assembly GCF_004342325.1. Lineage (NCBI taxonomy): Bacteria > Pseudomonadati > Pseudomonadota > Alphaproteobacteria > Hyphomicrobiales > Rhizobiaceae > Rhizobium > Rhizobium azibense. The sequence goes on from NZ_SMBJ01000008.1 coordinate 260,344, forward strand.
GGCCTGCAGCCACATCCTCGACGGCTTCGAGCCGCGCTACGAATCGACCGTCACCCAGAACCTTTGGAACGACGGCGCCGTCATGCTCGGCAAGCTGAACATGGACGAGTTCGCCATGGGCTCCTCCAACGAAACCTCGCACTACGGCCCGGTCATCAATCCATGGCGCGCGAAGGGCTCCAACCAGCAGCTCGTTCCGGGCGGCTCTTCAGGCGGCTCGGCGGCGGCGGTTGCGGCCCATCTTTGCGCCGGCGCCACTGCCACCGATACCGGCGGTTCGATACGCCAGCCGGCCGCCTTCACCGGCACCGTCGGCATCAAGCCGACCTATGGCCGCTGCTCGCGCTGGGGCACGGTCGCCTTCGCGTCCTCGCTCGATCAGGCCGGCCCGATTTCCCGCGACGTGCGCGATGCCGCGATCCTCTTGAAGTCGATGGCAAGTGTCGATGCCCAGGATACGACCTCCGTCGACCTGCCGGTGCCGGACTACGAAGCCTCGCTCGGCAAGTCGCTGAAGGGCATGAAGATCGGCATTCCGAACGAATACCGCGTCGAGGGCATGCCGGAAGAAATCGAGACGCTTTGGCAGCAGGGCATCGCCTGGCTGAAGGACGCCGGCGCCGAGATCGTCACCATCTCGCTGCCGCATACCAAATACGCGCTGCCGGCCTATTACATCGTTGCTCCGGCCGAAGCCTCCTCGAATCTTGCCCGCTACGACGGCGTGCGCTACGGCTTGCGCGTCGACGGCAAGGATATCGTCGACATGTACGAGAAGACCCGTGCCGCGGGCTTCGGCAAGGAAGTCAAGCGCCGCATCATGATCGGCACCTACGTGCTGTCGGCCGGCTACTACGACGCCTATTACCTGCGTGCCCAGAAGGTCCGCACGCTGATCAAGCGCGATTTCGAGTTCGCCTTCGACGCCGGCGTCGATGCCATTCTGACGCCCGCCACCCCGTCTTCGGCCTTCGGCATTGCCGACGAGAACCTCGCCTCAGACCCGGTCAAGATGTACTTGAACGATATCTTCACCGTGACGGTCAACATGGCGGGTCTCCCGGGCATCGCCGTGCCCGCCGGCCTCGATCACAAAGGCCTGCCGCTCGGCCTCCAACTCATCGGCAGGCCCTTCGACGAAGAGACCCTCTTCAAGACTGCGCATGTCATCGAACAGGCCGCCGGCAAGTTCGCGCCGGCGAAGTGGTGGTAACGGTTCGTCATCTGCAAGATGACGGCACATTCGCTGCATGGAATTTGGCGGCGAAGATGAGCCCCGCGCCGCGATCCGTTAGGAGCGGTCGGGCTTTCAAGTGGCGGGGCGCTCAACTGGATTTGAGCCTTGGTACCGTTCTCGATAAGATGCATCTTGAACCGGTGCTCAGTTGTCAATAGCGGTGCCGGAGGGCTTCATGGACAAGACAGATCTCGCGCCGTTGATCCAGGCATTCGATCGTCTCGCAGGCGGCGATTTCCACATGGGCGGCGAATGGCGGGCCGTGCACGAAATCTGCCAGGCCCACGAGGGGGAATGGCCCTTCGACTGGGGTCATGCCCTTTGCCATCGCATCGAAGGCGACGACTGGAATGCCGATTACTGGTACCGCCGGGCGGGTAAGAGGCGCCCAGCCGGTACCGTGGCTGAAGAGTGGTCGGCGATGAAGGCCGAGCTTTCGGCGCATCTCTGACATCGCGGAGGGGCGCGCGCCGATCAGAACGCGCGGCCAGGGCGATGTGAAAAACTATCGATTGTTCTGCTCGGCTCTTACCAGCACCAAGCCCCGCTCCGTGATGCGGTAGGGTTTACCGCTCGAAGATTTGATCGCCTTCTTCTGTTTGAGTTTGCGGAAGGTGATCAGGTCAAGGCCTGAAAATACCCAGCCTTCGCGGGTATAGAGCTGCAGCTTTTCGATCCTTTTCTTTTCGTCGCGTGTGATTTCGATGCGGCCGCCCTGGGCCAATAGGTGCAGGATGCGTTGCTCCGTGCGGGAAATATCCATTTGAATGTTGATCCGGTCTTGGCGCCGAAAAAGCGCATAAAAAAACGATCCGGCGTTCGGGGCGAGCGTCGGGGCTTCGTTCTTTTTCTGGCCCATGCACGCAAGCAGGCTTGCAGGCAGGGCCCTTACCGGGTCTGAGAATGGCTCAACATAAGGATTTGGTAGCTCGCCTCGAACAGGAGGTCAAGCAGGCGCCGGGGGGGTTGAAAACCGGCTGGTAACGATTGCGCGAGCGAGCAAATCATTGGAAAAACCGCCGATTCGGTGCTCTAGTGAAAGTGTAGAGCGGAGGTGCCATTGATCCACATTCGCAATGCTCGCGAGGGCGAAGCGGACCTTTTGAGTGAGATCGGCCTCAGAGCCTGGCAAAAGGCGATGAGGGCAATGGGCGAGTCGGACGCGCTGCTGGATGCGGCGCGCAGTGCCTTCGTCAATTTTACGCAAGGCACGTGGCTGACGATCACCGTGATCGAGCTCAACGGTTTGGTTGCCGGCTGGGCGGCGCGCGAACACCTGGACGAGACGATATCCGATTTCTGGATCGATCCGGCCTATACTTGCCAGGGCCTAGGCTCTGCGCTTCTGGAAGCGATCGAAAAGGACATTGCCGAGCAGGGTTTTGCCAAAGCTGCAATGCAGACGCATTCGGGAAATACCGAGGCGATCAGTTTTTTCCAGAAGCACGGTTACGCCATCCACTGGCTTTCGATCGCCTATAATCCGAAGCTCGACCGCGACGTACCATCGCTCGGACTGGCAAAGGACCTTGAAACCGGGGGCGACGGAGCCTACGGGCCCGGCTCCAGCTTCTGACTTGACGTGCCGAAAGCCTTGCACCGGCAGACCATTTCCTTTACCTCACCAGTTGAAAAGAACAGCCTCCAAAGAGCATCAAATGACCATTGTCGACGTTCGTACGCCTGATCCGAAACGCTTCATTCCCGGCGCCACCGGCGATTGGGAAGTCATCATCGGCATGGAAGTCCATGCGCAGGTGCTGTCGAATGCGAAGCTCTTCTCGGGCGCCTCGACGCAATTCGGCAAGCCGCAGAATTCGAACGTCTCGCTGGTCGATGCTGCCATGCCCGGCATGCTGCCGGTCATAAACGAGGAATGCGTCAAGCAGGCGGTGCGCACCGGCCTTGGTCTGAAGGCTCAGATCAACAAGCGTTCGGTCTTCGACCGCAAGAACTATTTCTATCCCGACCTGCCGCAGGGCTATCAGATCTCGCAGTACAAGGATCCGATCGTCGGCGAGGGCACGATCGTCATTTCGCTTGGTCCTGACCGCCAGGGCCAGTTCGAGGATATCGAGATCGGCATCGAGCGCCTGCATCTGGAACAGGATGCCGGCAAGTCGATGCACGACCAGCATGCGACGATGTCATATGTCGACCTCAACCGTTCCGGCGTCGCGCTCATGGAAATCGTCTCGAAGCCCGATATGCGCTCGTCGGACGAGGCGAAGGCATACATGACAAAGCTGCGCTCGATCGTGCGGTATCTCGGGACCTGTGACGGCAATATGGACGAGGGCTCGATGCGCGCCGACGTCAACGTCTCCGTCCGCCGCCCCGGCGAGCCCTTCGGCACGCGCTGCGAGATCAAGAATGTCAACTCCATCCGCTTCATCGGCCAGGCGATCGAATATGAAGCCCGCCGCCAGATCGGCATCCTGGAGGACGGCGGTACGATCGATCAGGAAACTCGCCTTTTCGACGCGAACAAGGGTGAAACGCGCTCCATGCGTTCCAAGGAAGAAGCACATGATTATCGCTACTTCCCCGACCCGGACCTGCTACCGCTCGAATTCGACGAGAGCTTCATCAAGGATCTTGAAGCCCACCTGCCGGAGCTGCCGGACGACAAGAAGGAGCGCTTTGTGCGCGAACTCGGCCTTTCGGTCTACGATGCTTCGGTGCTGGTCTCCGAAAAGGCGATAGCCGATTACTTCGAGGCCGTGGCCGAAGGCCGCGACGGCAAGACGGCTGCAAACTGGGTGATCAACGACCTGCTCGGCGCCTTGAACAGGACCGGCAAGGACATCGAGGAGACGCCGGTTTCACCGGGCCAGCTGGGCGCGATCATCGATCTCATCAAGGCCGAAACCATCTCCGGCAAGATTGCCAAGGACCTCTTCGAGATCGTTCTCAACGAAGGCGGCGATCCGGTTGAGATCGTCGAAACCCGCGGCATGAAGCAGGTGACCGATACCGGCGCCATCGAAAAGGCCGTCGACGACATCATCGCCGCCAACCCGGATCAGGTTGCCAAGGTTCAGGCAAAGCCGACGCTTGCCGGATGGTTCGTCGGCCAGGTGATGAAGGCAACCGGCGGCAAGGCCAATCCGCAGGCCGTCCAGGCGCTCGTCAAGGCCAAGCTAGAAATCGAGGAGTAAGGGCCGTGTATTTCGTGCGCACGGCAAGCGAGCGGGACCTCGACACGGTCCGCGCCCTGCTGGCCGAGGCGTTTCGTTGCGCCTATGCCGATCTCTACGGCGAGGCGAAGGTGAGCGAGCTGATCGCGCATCTGTTTTCCCCGGCAGCGCTCCAGGCGCGGCTGGCGAGGAAGAACGCGGAATTCCTCGTCGTCGATAACGGCAAGACCCTCGGCGGCATAGGCTATGCCGCCATGTCGGACGAGATGACGAAGACGGTCATGCTGCACCTGCTCTACGTGCGGCCATCGCTGCATCGCCAGGGCATCGGGCGCGAAATCTTCGCCGAGCTCGAGACCTGCTTTCCGGATGCAGAGATCATGCGTCTCGAGGTCGAGCCGAGGAACGAGAAGGCAATCGCCTTTTATCACGCACATGGTTTTACCGATGCTGGCCGCCAGGAAAACGACGGACCGGGCCAATCCGGGATTGCGACGCTGATCCTCGAAAAGCGGCTCGAAACCCATTGAGCCGGCAATGATGGCCCGGCGCGCATCGCGATCTTTGCTGCCGAGGCCATTCGGCGCTCATGGCGATGCGGTCGCGGCGGACGCATTCCGCATCAAAGGGCGTTGTGAAGGATTGCCGCGCTGCCCGATCCGCGCCTTACCGAGCCGATCATCGCGCCGAGGTGGTCTTACTTTAAAAGTTCATCGCTGCGACGGTTAAGGTTTGCGGCGTCTCCTCCATGATCATCGAAGCGCTGCAGGCACGTGGCGACATGTGCGGCAAAGGAATTGCTGCACAGAATTCTGCCTCGCCAAGGCGAAAGGACGCATCAATTTCGCCTTTGCAAAGCATAAACGCCGGAGGCCGGGATGCGCATGGTTTCTACGAGCGGCTCAGTCATTGCCCGTTGCATTTGCGCTTCAAGATGGTCCTGAAATAGGGTCTCGCCCGATCGGAATCGCTGGACAATCCACCAATCCGGCGGCATAAGCGAAGGAACGAATTCCAGTCCGCTCGCCTTCGGCAGGCACAAGGAAAAGACATGAAGAATCTACTTTTGCAAATCTTCACCTGGTGGAACGGCCAGACGCTGGGCACGCGTTTTGCGACCTGGCGTTTCGGCAAGCGCGTCGGTGAGGATGAATTCGGCAACGTCTATTATGAAGGCGGGATGTCCTCCTACGGACTGCCGAAGCGCTGGGTGATCTACAAGGGATATGCCGAAGCCTCCGCCATCCCCCCCGGCTGGCACGGCTGGATGCACCACCGCACCGATGTTCCGCCCTCGAAGGAAAGCTACGTCGCCAAGGAATGGCAGAAGGCGCACCGTCAAAACCTCACCGGCTCCGCGCAGGCTTATCGCCCGCCGGGCTCGCTTGCCGTTGCCGGCGAACGTCCGCGGGTGACCGGCGATTACGACGCCTGGACGCCCGGCAACTGATATCGCGTTGCCGGGGGGCCGTCCGGCCCCGCTTTTGGCCACAATTGACCTTTACCCGCAGATTGGTCGCAGGACCTGCGACCACGATCTGAAATGCGCTGGAGACGGGTAGATATGAAGCTTTTCACGCGCAATCATGTCCTGCGTGCTGCCGGGTTTGGCCTGGCGCTTGGTACTTCCTTCTTGCCGCAGGCGGCGTCTGCCGCACGCATCGACAATCCCGTTGCCGTCTTCTCCGGCCTCGACAAAATCACCGGCCGCATCACCACCTTCGATGTCTATGTCAACGAAACCGTGCAGTTCGGCGCACTTCAGGTCACGCCGAAGGCCTGCTATTCGCGCGACCAGGCAGAAGCCCAGAAGATCGACGGTTTCGTCGAAGTCGACGAGATCACCCTCGACCGAAAGATCCGTCGCATCTTCACCGGCTGGATGTTCGCAGACAGCCCCGGCCTCAACGCTGTGGAACACCCGATTTACGACGTTTGGCTGAAGGACTGCAAGGCGCAGTCCGAGGTGCCGGCGCCCGAAGGGGCGGCGAAGTAGAATAGCGACATCGTGGCCATCCTCGTCCTTCGGGGCTACACCGTGCCGGCTTGCGCCTCCAGATGAGGAGGGGTGGCAGCGCCGACATTTGCCAAGCGCCTCAAAAGACAAAAGCGACCTTTACTAAGGGGCGAGGGCGGTAAGACTTGGGCCGCAGCCCTCAGAACTTCAGTTGCGGTGAATCCATCGCCGCGGCGAGCATTACCGCATATTCGTCCTTGGGCACGTCGATGGCGCCGAAAGTCTTCAGGTGCTCGGTAGTGAATTGCGTGTCGAGCAGGGTGAACTGCCTGTCGCGCAGACGCGCGACCAGATGAACAAGACAGATCTTCGAGGCGTCGGTGCGGCGCGAGAACATGCTCTCGCCGAAGAAGGCCGAGCCGAGCGAGACGCCATAGAGGCCGCCGACCAGTTGATCGTCGTGCCAGGCTTCGACGGAATGGGCATGGCCCATGCGGTGGAGTGTCGAATAGAGCGATCTGATCGTATGGTTGATCCAGGTGCTCGGCCGGTCTGAAGTCGCCTCGGCGCAGGCCGCGATCACGGCGTCGAAATCATGATCAAAGCGGATCTCGAAGGGATGCCTGCGGATCGTCTTCGCAAGGCTTTTCGAGACGTGGAAGCTGTCGAGAGGCAGTACGCCGCGAAGCTCCGGCTCGACCCAGAAGATTTCCGGATCGTCGGCGGATTCGGCCATCGGAAAGAGGCCGATGGAATAGGCGCGCAGAAGAATCTCCGGGGTTATGCCTGGGGACTTCCTGCGCGAACCTGCCATTTCCGTTATGCCGGATGGTTGGCCAGGTAGTGTTCCAGCCAGTGGATATCATAGTCGCCGTTGGCGATATCCTGATTGGACACAAGATCCTGGAACAGTGGTAGCGTCGTCTTGATACCGTCGACGACAAATTCGTCAAGAGCACGGCGCAGACGCATCATGCATTCTACTCGGGTGCGTCCATGCACGATGAGCTTGCCGATGAGGCTATCATAGTAGGGCGGGATCTTGTAGCCCTGATAGGCGCCGCTGTCGATGCGCACACCAAGGCCGCCCGGCGCATGGAAATGCGTGATCGTGCCGGGCGAAGGCACGAAGGTGCGCGGGTCCTCGGCATTGATGCGGCATTCGATGGCGTGACCCTCGAAGGTGACCTCTTCCTGCGTGACGGACAGGCCTCGGCCGGAGGCGACGCGGATCTGTTCGTGAACGAGATCGATGCCGGTGATCGCTTCGGTGATCGGATGCTCCACCTGCAGACGGGTGTTCATTTCGATGAAATAGAATTCGCCGTTTTCGTAGAGGAACTCAATCGTTCCGGCGCCGCGATACTTCAGCTTTTTCATGGCCTCGGCGCAGATCTGGCCGATCTTCATGCGCTGCTCGACGTTGAGCGCCGGAGAGTTTGCCTCTTCCCAGACCTTCTGGTGACGGCGCTGCAGCGAGCAGTCACGTTCGCCAAGGTGGATCGCATTGCCTTCACCGTCGCCAAACACCTGGATTTCGATGTGGCGCGGCTTGCCGAGATATTTTTCCATGTAGACGGCGTCGTTGCCGAAGGCCGCCGCCGCTTCCGCGCGTGCCGTAGACCAGGCCTCGACCAGGTCGGCTTCGGATTTTGCGACCTTCATGCCGCGGCCGCCGCCGCCTGCCGTTGCCTTGATGAGCACCGGATAGCCGATCAGGGCGGCCGTCTTGATCGCATCTTCCTCGGTCTTCACTTCGCCGTCCGAACCTGGAACAACCGGAATGCCGAGTTCCAGCGCGGTCGTCTTGGCGGTGATCTTGTCGCCCATGATGCGGATATGGTCCGCCGTCGGACCGATGAAGGTGATGTCGTGGGCATCGAGGATGTCGGCGAACTTGGCATTTTCCGAAAGGAAGCCATAGCCCGGATGCACGGCATCCGCGCCGGTGATTTCGCAGGCGGCAACGATCTGATGGATGTTCAGATAGCTATCGCGCGAGGGCGGCGGGCCGATGCAGACGCTCTCGTCGGCAAGGCGCACGTGCATGGCATCGGCATCAGCGGTGGAGTGAACCACGACGCAGGGGATGCCGAGCTCTTTGCAGGCGCGCAGCACGCGCAGCGCGATTTCCCCGCGATTGGCTATGAGGATTTTGGAGACCATGACGCCCGCCTTATTCGATGACGACGAGGAGTTGGCCGTATTCGACGGGCTGACCATCCTCGACCAGGATCTCCGTGATCGTGCCGGACTTCGGAGATGGGATCTGGTTCATCGTCTTCATTGCTTCGATGATGAGAAGCGTTTGGCCTTCCTTGACCGTCGCGCCGACTTCGATGAAGGCACGGGCGCCGGGAGCCGGGGCCATGTAGACGGTGCCGACCATCGGCGCGTTGACGGTGTTGGCCGGGTTGCGCACTGCAGCGGCCGCAGCAGCGGGAGCAGGCTGCGGTGCGGATGCGGAAGAAGCGGCTTGAGCATAGGCAGGAACACCGATCGGCGCCTGGACATAATGCGTATTGCCGGCGCGCGAAACGCGGATACGCAGATCGTCCTGCTCGACCTCGATCTCCGTCAGGTCCGTGTCGTTTAGGATATTTGCGAGATCGCGGATCAGCGCCTGATCGATACTTTTTTTCGTCTCAGCCATGAGTGTGCCCTGTCTTCTTCTTATGCCGTGAGGTTCTTCAGCGCGTGGAGCGCCAGGATATAGCTATGGGGACCAAAACCGCAGATGACGCCCTTCACAGCGGGTGCAATCAGCGACTTGTGGCGAAAGTCTTCGCGAGCATGAACGTTGGTGATATGGAGTTCCACCACCGGAATGGAAATAGCACGGATTGCATCGTGCAGTGCGAGCGAGGTGTGCGTAAAAGCCCCGGCATTGAGCATGACGCCCGCCGCCTTGCCGTTTGCCTCGTGGAGCCAGTCGATGAGGACGCCTTCATGATTGCTCTGGCGGAAGTCGATCTCCAACCCGAGCTCGCCGCCTGCCACCTTGCAATCCGTCTCGATATCCGTGAGCGTCTTTGCGCCGTATATGCCGGGCTCTCTGGTGCCCAGCAAATTCAGGTTAGGTCCGTTCAGGACGAAAATGGTCTGCGTCATCGAATGTTCCGTCAAAAGCACGAGGGCCACCTATAGACTCCCCATGCCTTGATTGAAAGCCCTTTGGGGGAGGCAGCCGGAATCGTGCCATATTTGTCCACATGGCTGAAACATTTGGATTTTGGCGAATTGATGGGCGCGGCCTCAGCAGCTCGTCTTGCCGCAGGTGCGCATGTTCTTGACCTTGGCCTCGAGGTTGTCGAAGCCGACCGCACCCTGCACCAGCTCGTTGCCGATAACATAAGACGGCGTGCCGGTGATGCCGAGGTTCTGCGCAAGCTGGTAGGTCTTTTGAACGCTCTCCTCGCTTGGGCTCTTCTTCATCTCCGCGAGGATCTGCTCCTTGCTGATGCCGAGCGATTCCGCAACGGCGAGAGCCTTCTCCTCGTCAGCGCGTCCACCGCTGCCGAGCAGGGCGACGTGGAACTCGCCGTATTTTTCGGGTGCAAGCTTTCGCAAGGCGTCCGAGACCTTGTGGGCGGCAGCCGATTCCGGCCCGAGGATCGGAAGTTCCTTCAGCACGAAACGGACATTCTTGTCTTTTTCGAGCATGGTCTGCATGTCGGAAAGAGCCTGGCGGCAATAACTGCAATTGTAGTCGAAGAACTCGACGATCGTGACGTCGCCCTTGGGATTGCCGATGGCCGCGTCGTATTTCGCGTCGAAGATTTCCTTCTGGTTGTCTTCGATCGCCCTGTTGGCTTTCACCAGGCGAGCCTCTTCCTGCTTCTTCTGCAGGGCATTCTGGACGTCGATCATGATTTCGGGGTTCTCAATCAGGTATTCCTTGATGAACTCGCCGAACTCCTTCTTCTGCGCGTCGTCGAGGGCTGCTGCCGGAACGGGCAGCGCAACGCTCGCTGCGAGCGCAAAAACGGCGAAGGCTTTCGGGAAGAAGGTCATGTTATCCTCGTCTACGGCAGATGGGGCGCGAAATTTGCTGCATCTTATCATTGCCGTGTTAACAGGTAGAACTGCAAAGCACCAAATTACGGCGCATGGTTCCGTCCTCAAACAGGATTTTTCGCAGGCGCGACGCAATCGCGGGATTGTGATGACCCGATTATTGCGGCAATTGTCTGGCCGCAAGTGAAACTTCCGGAGATATCCAGCTTGTTTTCCATATCGAGACGCAGCGAAGTCGAACCCTTCCACGCCATGGACGTGCTCGCCGAGGCGACCAGACGGCGCGCCAGCGGTCATCCGGTCATTTCGATGGCGGTCGGCCAGCCGTCCCATCCGGCGCCGCAGGAAGCACTCGATGCAGCACGAGAAGCGCTCGCCAAGGGCAGGGTCGGCTATACAGACGCCCTCGGCACCGCACGTCTGAAGCAAGGAATCGCTGCGCACTATCGCGGCCGGCACGGGCTTGACATCGACCCGCTGCAGATCGCCGTCACCACGGGTTCGTCTGCGGGTTTCAACCTTGCCTTTCTTTCGCTCTTCGATGCCGGCGATGCCGTGGCGATTGCCAGGCCCGGTTATCCGGCCTACCGCAACATCCTCGGCGCACTCGGCTTGAAGGTTGTCGAAGTGCCGGTGACGGCCGAGACGCATTTCACACTGACGCCTCAAAGCCTGGAGGCGGCGCAGCAGGACGGCGTCAGGCTGAAAGGCGTACTGCTCGCAAGCCCGGCCAATCCGACGGGCACGGTGACGGGCAGGCAGGCGCTGAAGGCGCTCGCCGATTATTGCGCCGCCAACTCGATCGCCTTCATATCCGACGAAATCTACCACGGACTGACATTCGCGGGCGAAGAGACGAGCGCGCTGGAACTGACCGGCGAAGCGATCGTCATCAACTCGTTTTCGAAATACTATTGCATGACCGGCTGGCGCATTGGCTGGATGGTGCTGCCTGAGCGTCTGATCCGGCCGATCGAGCGGGTGGCCCAAAGCCTCTACATCTCGCCCCCGGAGCTTTCCCAGATCGCGGCGACGGCAGCGCTCAACGCGACGGCGCAGCTCGACGTCTACAGGGCAAGCTATGCCAGGAACCGCGAGTTCCTGATGCGGCGTCTCCCAGAGATCGGGCTCTCGATCGCTTCGCCCATGGATGGCGCCTTCTATGCCTATGTCGACGTCACCCGTTTCACCAATGACAGCATGGCCTTTGCCAAACGCATGCTGGCGGAAATCGATGTCGCTGCCACACCCGGTTTCGACTTCGATCCACTGGAGGGCAACCGGACGATGCGCATGTCCTATGCGGGCTCAGAGGCCGAGATCGCCGAGGCGGTGGAGCGCATTGCCGCCTGGCTGAAATAGAGTCTGATTTCCGAGGCTTGTCGAGGATTTCGAAAGGATTTTTGAAAGGACTTGAATCAAATTATTCGCAAATCACGGTCTCGAGGAGAAGCCATTGCCACTAGGATCCAGGCCTTTGGCCGATGGCCAAGGGCACGATTTTAGAACGCTCCGACGAGGGACAGCCAGGGCGTCGAGAGGTCAGGCGAGCTGGGCCGTCAATGCCAAGCTGGTGTTGACAACAGGGTAGCCGGGCGCAGTCCGCCGCCCATCCGAACTCGCTGTTGTGCAGTCAGGAGAAACAGGCTTGCCGCAAGCTCAACGGCTTCTTCGAAGATCTGCCCGTTACCCACGACCGCATCCAGCGACATGCCCATGTGATGCTCCGCGGCAGTCATGAGAATAACGCTCACAACCGTCATCCCGCATTCGAGAACTGGCAACTGGTTGTTGCCCTGAACAGCCGGCAGGAGCCTCCAAACCCGACCTCTGATCACCGTTATGAGCGAAAATAGCAGCAGCGCAGCCACGATCGGCGTCACCGCACCGTTGTACCAAAGCAACTTGCTGGCCTGATACATGGGACCGTTCGCTGAAAAATGCGTCGGCTCATGGAAGACGGCAGCCCAGCTCAATTCACGCGCGACGAGAATGAACCAGACCGGCATAAGGGCAATCCATAATGCCCTCCAGGCTCCGCTCGTCCGTGAGGCCAAGATGCCTGCTTGTACGAAGCCGAAAGCGTAGGCGACAACTTGCAGGTTTTCGAACGAACCGTTCTCCCAGCCCATTTGCTGTGGCAGCACGAATGAAAGTGGATAGGCCGATGCAAATACTGCAAATGCCAGCAGCCTATATGGCCAAACAGATTGAATCACGTCCCACATCCTCCCCACTGATCAGAAACTGTTTATGAAGGAAATGTGACAGGGGCAATCTGATTTTGCATCGATCCCCAATGTAAATAAGAAAATGCTTAAAAGAAGCCCGCCAGCATGTGTTGCTCACGCGCGGCGTGGCTGTCGACCAGGGGGTGCAGCTTCAAGAGACTGACGGATGCCGCCAGAGCGTCTTGCTTGCCTTTCCCGTACATGCAGATGAGCAGATAAAAAAATCCGGCCGCGTTGCGCAGCCGGATTTTACCTTCAAGGTTTTGTATCGGCTTCTCAGAAGAAGCCGCGGCGTTGCCACCAGCCGGCTTTTTTCGGCTTTCCGTCATTGTCGGCCTCGGCAGGCTCGCTGCGCGTGGATTTGACGGTCGGGATCGACGAAGAGGAGATGTTCGATTCGCGATTGGCGCGGACCGGCTTGGCTTCGTCGTCTGCCGGCGTGGCGAGATCGGCGGAGGCTTCGACCGTTTCGGCTTCCGCTTCCGCAGGTACGGCTTCGACAACCGGTTCCTCGACGGGAGAGGGGGCCGCCTTGCGGCGGCTGCGGCCCTTGACGGGCTTGGCTGCGGCGACAAACGCGCCGGTTTCGACGGCTGCCATCGCCGGCTGGCCATCGCCGGCTTCTTCGGAGAACGCCTCGACGATTTCGGCCTGCGTTTCAGCCTCGGTGCCATCCCCGGCATCAGCGGCATTTTCATTGTCGGCTTCAGCGCCGGCGCTCACTTCTTCGCCTTCCTCGCGGTTGCGGCGCCCGCCACGCTTGCCGCGGCGCCGGCGTTTGCGGCGCTGGGATTCTTCGCTTTCAGCCCCCGTTTCGAAGGTTGCTGCGGCTGTATCATCGCCCTCGCTACCTTCTTCGTCGCCTTCATCCTCGTGACCGGTTTCGCCGGAAACGGTATCCTGAGCGGCGATTTGCTCACCAGCACCATTGCGTCCACGCCGGCGGCGGCGGCGCTTGCGCTTGCGGCTGCCTTCGCCGTCACCTTCGGCGCGCTGCTGGGGCGCACGCTCGGCGGCTGGGGGCTTTTCATCCACATCCTCGTCTTCTTCCTCCTCCGTCTCGATGACGATATCTTCGTCGTCATCATCGGGAATGGCTGCGAAGTTGAAGAGGGTTTCGATCTTGACCGGATTTTCGACCGGCTCGCCGCGATCGATCGCAAAATGCTGCGAACCGACTGCGCTATCGGCATCGACGACAATCGCGACGCCGAATCGGGTTTCATAATCGATGATCGACTGGCGCTTGTGGTTGAGCAGGTAGAGCGCGATTTCGGGCGTGGTGCGCACGGTGATGTCGTGCGTCGTGTTCTTCAGCAGGTATTCCTCGATGCCGCGCAGCACATGCAGGGCGACGGAGGACTGCGAGCGCACATGGCCGGTACCGCCGCAATGCGAGCAGACCTGAGTCGTGGATTCGAGCACGGAAGCGCGGATGCGCTGGCGCGACATTTCAAGCAGGCCGAAATGCGAGATGCGGCCGACCTGGATGCGGGCACGGTCGTTCTTCAGGCATTCCTTCAGTTTCTTCTCGACGGCGCGGTTGTTGCGCTTTTCTTCCATGTCGATGAAGTCGATGACGATGAGACCGGCAAGGTCACGCAGGCGAAGCTGGCGGGCGACCTCATCGGCCGCTTCGAGATTCGTCTGAAGTGCGGTGTCCTCGATCGAATGTTCACGGGTCGAGCGGCCGGAGTTGACGTCGATCGAAACGAGCGCTTCCGTCTGGTTCATGATCAGGTAGCCGCCGGACTTCAGCGTCACCTGCGGCTGCAGCATGCGGTCGAGTTGCGCCTCGATGCCGGAGCGCGAGAAGATCGGATGGATGTCGCGGTAAGGCTGAACGACCTTGGCGTGGCTCGGCATCAGCATCTTCATGAAGTCTTTCGCCTCACGATAGCCTTCCTCGCCGGAAACGATGATTTCGCTGATGTCCTTGTTGTAGAGGTCGCGGATCGAGCGCTTGATGAGCGAGCCTTCCTCGTAGACGAGGCAGGGGGCCGTGGATGCGAGCGTCAGCGTGCGGACGTTTTCCCACAGGCGCATCAGATATTCGAAGTCGCGCTTGACCTCGACCTTGGTGCGGTTGGCGCCAGCCGTGCGCAGGATGACGCCCATGCCCTGCGGGACTTCGAGCATTCGGGCGATTTCCTTGAGACGCTTGCGGTCCTGCGGATTGGTGATCTTGCGGGAAATGCCGCCGCCGCGAGCCGTGTTCGGCATCAGGACCGAGTAGCGGCCTGCGAGCGAGAGATAGGTGGTGAGCGCCGCGCCCTTGTTGCCGCGCTCTTCCTTGGCAACCTGCACAAGCAGGATCTGGCGACGCTTGATGACTTCCTGAATGCGATACTGCTTGCGCGGCTTGCGCTGCACGCGGTCGGGAACCTCTTCCATCGCATCTTCGGCGCCGACCGATTCGATCACTTCCTCCTCATGATCGTCATCGTCGTCGTCGTCATTGCCGCGGCGGCGGGAATCGACGTCTTCGGAGATCGAGTCGGTCTCCACAGCAGCAGCTATGCTGCCGCCGACAGGCCCCTCGTCATCATTGTCGACGACGGAGGCGGAAGGTGCTTCGACATCGGTCGGGACGGCGTCTTCGGTCGGCGTGGTTTCGACGACCTTCTTGCGGCTGCGACGCGGCTTGGCCTTCTTGGCCGGAGCCTCTTCTGCGGCCGGAGCGCTTGCTTCAGCCGGAGCGGCGTCTTCGGAAGCCTCTTCGGCGGCCGGCTCTTTTGCCGGCAAGATGCCGGTGTCGGGCTGCTCCTGGGTCGACGGGTCGCTCACGGGTGCGGTTTCGACATGCTCGACGTCGTCGTCTCGGCGGTGCTCCTCGGCCTCGGCGCGAAGCAGGGCCTGACGGTCGGCCAGCGGGATCTGGTAATAGTCGGGATGGATTTCGGCAAAGGCCAGGAAGCCGTGCCGGTTGCCGCCGTAATCGACGAAAGCGGCCTGAAGCGAGGGTTCGACCCTCGTTACTTTTGCGAGATAGATGTTGCCGCGTATCTGCTTCTTGTGCTGCGACTCGAAGTCAAATTCTTCTATACGGTTTCCGCGAACGACAACGACACGTGTCTCTTCCTCGTGAGACGCGTCGATAAGCATTTTGTCTGCCATGTAAGGTGTGCTCCTCGGCGCAGCCGCAGACACCCATTCCCGCCCGTATTGATAACAGGGGGCATGCGGTCGAGCGTGGGTGCGCCGGATAATGAAAGTCGCGATTGGTTCGGGCGGGACAGCAGCAGCCAGGCGACAGCGGGGAATTCATTCTCCCGGGGCCTGTAGACTTTGGATAAAACCTGCTGCGAAACCATTATGACCAAGCGAGATCGACAATACTTAAGACCCCTGGGGGTCCGATGAGTTTGCTCCTCGGAGCGTTTGGTGGCTATCCACCGATGAAGTTTCCGCATACGCCGGAAAATTCAGGATCCAGTTTACCATGGAGAGAAGCGCGTAAGACGGCGGACGATTGCCGGTTGTGGCGCCAGGTCCTCGTGGGGTTGGCAGCCGCGCGGCGACTCTATCCCGTCAACACTTTCTAACCTGAAAATCGTTGTATGGTTTCTCTGTCACAATAGCAAGGGAAAAGCCAAATGCGCCATAATATTGATGGATTTGGAAATGCATAGACAATCGGGGAATTGGCGGTCCTGATTCGGCGGCGGCGGACAATCGTTCAAGCGGGCGGTGCGTGCATGAGGCTGCAAGGATCCATCGCAATGACAGATAGGGTGTGGCGGTCGAGTGTTTAAGAGGGTGCGGTCCGCAGCGGGGGAATCCGGCAAGCGGAAGACGAAATTCGTAGGCATGCTCGCAGCAGCGGCGGTTTCGCTTCATGCCATGGTCGCGCTTGCCGCCGGTCCGAAGAAGCCAGAGGCGCTGCTTGCCTATGGCGCACGCATCATCGGCGACGACGCCCGTACCCGCGTCGTCATCGATTTCGACCGGCAGCCGAGTTTTTCGGTCCACTATATCGCCAATCCCGAGCGCATCGTCGTCGATCTGCCGGCGACCGCGTTCGGTTTCCACGCCAAAGATCTGGCGGCGAGGGGGCTTTTCAAGGACATCCGCTACGGCACGATGGACGAAGGCAGCGCCCGCATCGTGCTGAGCGCCGTCAAGCCGGTGAAGCTGGCCACGGCCAAGGTGCAGGCCGACGAGGATGGCAGGGGTTACCGCCTCGTGCTCGATGCCGAGATGACCGGCAAGGAGGAGTTCGCGGCCCTCGTCAAGGCGCAGTCCTGGAGCGATCCGGCAGACCGTCCGCAGTCGGGTCCAATACCGGCGCCGCAGGCGGCACAGCCTGGCGACTTCATCATCGCCGTCGATGCCGGCCATGGAGGCATCGATACCGGCGCGATCGGCGTCGATACCAAGACCGAGGAAAAGCAGGTGACGCTTGCCTTCGCCAAGGCGCTGGCCGACCGGCTGAACCGCGAGCATGGCATCAAGGCCTTCCTCACCCGCAGCGAGGATGAATTCCTGTCGCTTGCCGAGCGCGTGCAGATCGCCAGGCAGAACCATGCCGGCCTCTTCATCTCGCTGCACGCCGATACGCTGAAGCAAAAGGATATCCGCGGCGCGACGGTATATACGATCTCCGACAGGGCCTCCGACAAGCTCGCCGCCGATCTTGCCGAGCGCGAAAATCTTTCCGATCAGATCGCCGGCAAGGAAACCGCCGCCGAACCACCGGAAGTGGCCGATATCCTGCTCGACCTGACGCGCCGCGAGACTCAGGCCTTCTCGATCTCGCTGGCCGAAAGCGTGCTCGGTTCGTTCAAGGATCAGATCAGTACGATCAACAATCCGCATCGGCATGCAGGCTTCCAGGTTCTGCGGGCGCCCGATGTGCCCTCGATTCTGCTCGAACTCGGCTTCCTCTCCAACGCGGAAGACGAAAAGCTGCTGCTCGACGAGAAATGGAGGGTGAAGATCGCCGAGCTGTTGACCGATGCCGTCAAGCGCTATCGCTCTTCCGTGGTTGCCAATGGCGGCTGAGGCCGTGGCTGAGATGTGACACCCGCGGCGAAAGCAAAGCGGAGCATGTGAATGGGGCAGGGGAGCCCTATTTTGCTCACATTCAGGCCGTTACTCGCCGCTATGTTTTCGACTAGCCAGGCTGGACGGCTTGTCGCGATGGCGCTCATGGAGTATGCCCGCGCGATGTGCAAATCGCCCGCTTCCATGCAAATATAGTGCCTGCACCGATTGAAATTTGGAATACCGGTAGCTCAATATGATCAGACTCCTTGGATATTTCTTCGGAATTGCTTGCGTCCTGTTTCTGGGCGCTGCTGCCGTCGTTGCCGTCTACCTGGCAAACGTCGCGAAGGATCTCCCCGATTACGCCGTCCTGAACAGCTATGCGCCGCCGGTCACCACCCGCGTTCATGCCGGAAACGGCGCGTTGATGGCCGAATACGCCAAGGAAAAGCGTCTTTTCCTGCCGATCCAGGCGATCCCGGATCGGGTCAAGGCCGCCTTCCTTTCGGCCGAAGACAAGAATTTCTACAACCATCCCGGCGTCGATCTCAGCGGGCTTGCGCGCGCCATCGTCGTCAACCTGCAGAATTTCGGCTCCGGCCGCCGTCCCGTGGGCGCCTCGACGATCACGCAGCAGGTGGCCAAGAACTTCCTTTTGACATCCGACCAGACGATCGACCGCAAGATCAAGGAAGCCATCCTCTCCTTCCGCATCGAGCAGGCCTACAGCAAGGACAAGATCCTCGAGCTCTATCTGAACGAGATCTTCTTCGGCCTGAACTCCTACGGCATCGCCGGGGCGGCGCTCACCTACTTCAACAAGTCGGTCACCGAACTCACCGTTGCCGAAGCCGCCTATCTCGCCTCGCTGCCGAAGGGCCCCGCGAACTATCATCCCTTCCGCCATCCAGATGCCGCGGTGGAGCGCCGCAACTGGGTCATCGACCGCATGGTCGAAAACGGCTATGTGAGCCCGAGCGACGGGGCGGAAGCCAAGAAGCAGCAGCTCGGCGTGACGGCCCGCAGCACCGGCCCCTCGCTCTTTGCTTCTGATTATTTCGCCGAAGCCGTTCGCCGCCAGCTCATCGGCCAATATGGAGAAAAGGCGCTCTACGAAGGCGGCCTTTCGGTCCGCACCTCGCTCGATCCGCAGATGCAGCTCGCCGCCCGCAAGGCGCTGCAGGACGGCCTGACGACCTACGACGAACGCCGCGGCTTCCATGGAGCGCTGAAGGCGATCGACACTACCGCCGATTGGGGCAAGGCGCTCGCGGAAATTCCAGCGCTTTCCGACGTGCCCGAATGGCGCCTCGCCGTCGTGCTTGCCGTTTCCACCGAAAGCGTCGACATCGGCCTCCAGCCCCGCAGGGACGGCGCCGGAAAGGCTGCCGCCGAGCGCGAGCATGGCACGATCGAGGCGAAGAACATGCAGTGGGCCTACCGCTCCTCGACCGGCGAGCGCAAGACGGCCAAATCGCCCGAAGGCGTGCTTTCGCCGGGCGACGTCGTCTATGTCGAGCGGT
This sequence comes from Rhizobium azibense, assembly GCF_004342325.1. Lineage (NCBI taxonomy): Bacteria > Pseudomonadati > Pseudomonadota > Alphaproteobacteria > Hyphomicrobiales > Rhizobiaceae > Rhizobium > Rhizobium azibense. The sequence continues at coordinate 279,438 of NZ_SMBJ01000008.1, forward strand.
TGGGAGGCGAAGGCTCGACGTCTTACCGTCTGCGCCAACCGCCGAAGGTTCAGGGCGGCCTCGTTGCCATGGACCCCAAGACCGGCCGCGTCCTTGCGATGGCAGGCGGCTTCTCCTATGGGCAGTCGGAATTCAACCGCGCGACGCAGGCGATGCGCCAGCCCGGCTCCTCGTTCAAGCCGTTCGTCTATGCTGCGGCCATGGACAATGGTTATACGCCCGCCTCGGTGATCATGGACGCGCCGATTGAGGTCGTCTCCGGCGGCCAGGTCTGGAGGCCGGAAAACTACGGCGGCGAATTCAATGGTCCGTCGACGCTGCGCTCCGGCATCGAGCACTCGCGCAACCTGATGACCGTGCGCCTTGCCAATGACCTCGGCATGAACATCGTTGCCGAATATGCCGAGCGCTTCGGCATCTACGACAAGATGCCGGCATTGCTTGCCATGTCGCTCGGCTCCGGCGAGACCACCGTGTTGCGTATGGTTTCGGCCTATTCGGTGATCGCCAACGGCGGCAAGCAGATCAAGCCGACGCTGATCGATCGCATCCAGGACCGCTACGGCAAGACGATCTTCAGACATGAGGAACGTCTCTGCGACAGCTGCAATGCCGGCGACTGGCAGAATCAGGAAGAGCCGAACATCGTCGACAACCGGGAACAGGTTCTCGACCCGATGACGGCCTATCAGATCACCTCGATGATGCAGGGCGTCATCGCCCGTGGCACTGCGGCCGGCAAGATCGACCTCGGCGGGCGCGACGTGGCTGGCAAGACCGGCACCACCAACGACGAGAAGGATGCCTGGTTCGTCGGCTTCACGCCCGACCTCGTGGCCGGCCTCTACATGGGCTTCGACAATCCGGCGCCGCTTGGCCGCGGCGGTACGGGCGGCGGCCTCTCGGCTCCCATCTTCAACGAATTCATGCAGGCAGCCGTCAAGGACATGCCGGAATCGAAATTCGTCATCCCGCAGGGCATGAACCTGATCCCGATCGACCGCAAGACCGGCATGGCGGCGATGGAGGGCGATCCGAACACCATCATCGAGGCCTTCAAGCCCGGCACCGGCCCGGCCGACAGCTTGTCCGTCATCGGCATGGACAGCACGATGGCGCCGGAGGAGATCCTGAAGACCTCGCCGCAGGCGAACCAGGCCGTGCAGTCTGGCGCAGGCGGCCTCTACTGAACAATCCCAGCACCGATGCGGCGGCCGCGGCTCTTTACATCCGCGGCCGCCGCAACTATTTGACGGACCAACTCAAGACCAACGCAAAGAAGCAGGAAAATGCGAGCGGAAATCGAAAACGTAGTCGATGAAACCAAGCAGGCTATCACCCTGCTGAGGAGGCATCTTTGACTGGGACCAGGCGATAAGACGGCTGGACTGGTTAAACAACAAGGCAGAAGACCCGAATCTCTGGAACGATGCTGCCGAAGCTCAGAAGCTGATGCGCGAACGCCAGCAGCTCGATGACGGCATCAACGGCGTGAAGCAGCTCGAACAGCAGCTGAACGACCATGTCGAACTCATCGAGATGGGTGAGGAAGAGGGCGATGAAAGCATCGTCAAGGAGGCCGAGGACGCGCTGAAGAGCCTGAAGGCCGAGGCCGCGCGCCGCCAGGTGGAAGCCATGCTTTCAGGCGAGGCCGACGCCAACGACACCTATCTCGAAGTGCATTCGGGTGCCGGCGGCACCGAAAGCCAGGACTGGGCGAACATGCTGCTTCGCATGTACACGCGCTGGGCGGAACGCCAGCGCTTCAAGGTCGAGCTTCTCGAAGTCCATGACGGCGAAGAGGCGGGGATCAAGTCGGCGACGCTGCTGGTCAAGGGCCACAATGCCTATGGCTGGCTGAAGACGGAGTCGGGCGTGCACCGGCTCGTACGCATTTCGCCCTATGACAGCAATGCGCGCCGCCACACGTCCTTTTCGTCGATCTGGGTCTATCCGGTGGTCGATGACTCGATCAACATCGAAATCAACGAAAGCGACTGCCGCATCGACACCTACCGCTCGTCGGGCGCGGGCGGACAGCACGTGAACACCACCGACTCGGCAGTGCGCATCACGCATATTCCGACCGGCATCGTCGTTGCCTGCCAGCAGGAGCGCTCGCAGCACAAGAACCGCGCCAAGGCCTGGGACATGCTGCGCGCGCGCATGTATGAAGCGGAACTGAAGAAGCGCGAAGAGGCAGCAAGCGCCGAAGCGGCATCCAAGACGGAGATCGGCTGGGGCCATCAGATCCGCTCCTACGTGCTGCAGCCCTATCAGCTGGTCAAGGACCTGCGCACCGGCGTTTCGAGCACGGCACCTGGCGACGTGCTCGATGGCGACCTCAACGAGTTCATGGAAGCAGCGCTTGCGCACCGCATCAGCGGCAAGCCGGACGCAGTGCTCGAGGACGTTGATTGACAACGAAGGGAAACGGTCAGGGACGGTCAGTGTCTGGATTAAACGCCTTTCGTCCGGCTTAGTGCCAAATCCGCTTGCAGCATGTGGTCGCAAGCGGCCTGGCCTGTAGGCGCAAAGCCAATGGCAGACAATCACCAAGATGACGTGCCGATGGATAACCTTGCCTTACCTCCCGATTTAAGGGCGCTGCTATCTCGACACGAGTGGAGGCAGGTCGATCTGGGATGTTCGTCTGCAGCCGTGTTCAGGCTCGCTGAAGGTGGCAGGACGCAGTTTTTCCTGAAAGGCGAAATTGCGGGTCCCTTTGCGGAATTGCCGTTGGAGGCGGAGCGTCTGCTGTGGCTTGCCGAGCAAGGGCTGGCGTGCCCCAGCGTCGTCGCCCTGGAAAGCCATGAGGGCAGAAACTGGCTGCTGCTGAGCGCGCTTGACGGAAAAGACCTGGCTTCGTCCAGGTCGACCCCTGATGGGCAGCGCATCGAGATCCTGGCGGCCGCTTTACGTCGATTGCACGAACTCGACCCTGCAAACTGCCCTTTCGACCACAGGCTGACGGTTCGTTTGAGGCTTGCCAAGGCGCGGATGGAAGCAGGCGCCGTAGACGAGAGTGATTTTGACGAGGAGCGGCTAAACGCAACCGCTGCGAGCCTTTTCGCCTACCTTGAAGCCAACCAGCCTGACGTGACGGATCCCGTCGTTGCCCATGGCGACGCCTGCTTGCCGAACTTCATGACGCATGAGGGCCAATTCAGTGGATATGTCGATTGCGGCCGTCTGGGGGTTGCCGATCGATACCAGGATATTGCGTTGGCACTGCGCAGCATCCGATACAACGTCGGTCAAACATGGGTTCAACATTTCCTCGATTGTTATGGGCTTTCCGGCATCGATGACGCGAAAGTCGCCTACTATGTGGTGCTGGACGAGTTCTTCTAATCGCGGAAATCCCTTTCGACAAAAAAGGCCGAGCGCCGGAGCCAGGGGTCTCTTCGGCAACCCGGCCTGCTTCGATCAGACGGCAGATTGCCGAACTTCGTCGGATGCCTGCCATGATGTGGCGCGCAATTTCCGGCAGTCGGACGCAATTGCGTTCAGTTCGATCCGAGCGCTTGTCTCGATAAACCGTTTCAGCCTCTAATGGCAGTCCTTCCCCGTCGTTGTTCGATGCGACCAGACGCTCGCGTCCTCATGCCGGGCCGCGCAGACAGTGACTTTGCAGACAGCGACAGCCGAGCAGCAGTCTGCGACCTCGGGCTGTTGCATGGGGACAACACCGGCCGATCTCTTTACGCGGCGGGGTTGATCCGGTTTCGGTTGTCCGCGATGCTTGGGCTCCAATTGGTCCGATCCCCGGGGAGACTGACATGAAAGCGAACCTGTCCAACCAGAAAGGAAACATCGCCCACAAGGACATTCTGCTTCATGCACATTCTGTTTTCCCGCGCGAGGAAAAGCCCGCCGCGCCATAACCGCTTTCTGAAATTCTTCCGCGACTCTCCAAGCAAGGCCGACCGCGACAGGCGCTGCTTGCGCATGCGCAAGTTCCTCTCCTACTATCGCCCGCACCTGCCTTTGCTGCTGGCGGATCTGCTCTGCGCGATCGTCGTCGCCGGCACCGCGGTGGCGCTGCCGCTCTGCGCCAACTTCGTCACAAGCCGCCTTCTGGCTCTGCCCAACATGCCGGAGGCTTACGAGCAGATCCTTGCCGTCGGCGCCTTCATGCTTGCCATCCTGGCGATCCAAACCGTTGCCATCTTCTTCGTCGACTATCAGGGGCACGTGATGGGCGCCCGTATCGAGGCCGCCGTCCGCCAGGAGCTCTTCGAACACTGCCAGAAACTCTCGTTCAGCTTCTACGACCGCCAGCGCACGGGGCAGTTGATGAGCCGCATCACGAACGATTCCCTGTGGCTGGGCGAGCTTTTCCACCACGGCCCGGAGGACCTCTCCATCGCCGCACTCAAATATGGCGGCGCCATGCTGGTGCTGTTTTTCATCGATCCGCCTCTGGCCAGCCTCATCCTGCTGCTCACGCCGGTGGCGGCGACCTATGCGTTGCATTTCAACCGGCGCATGAACCGCGCGCTCGAAGCGAGCAAGCGGCAGATCGCCGCCGTCAATGAACGCGTGGAGGACGCCCTGGCGGGCATTCGGGTCGTCCAGTCCTTCGCCAACGAGGCGCTGGAGCAGGAGCGCTTTGCCAAGCTGAACCTTCGGTTCCTGAAGGGCCGCGCCGACGGATACCGCAGCGAGGCCTGGTTTTCGGTGGGTATCGAGACCTTTGCACAGCTCATCACGATACTTGTCATCGTGATCGGGGGGCTGCGCATCCTGACGTCGGAGCTGTCGGTGGCGGACATCCTCACCTTTCTGCTCTGCGTGGCGGTGCTGGTCGATCCGATGCAGCGGCTCGCCAATTTCGTCCGCCTTTGGCAGGAGGGCTACACCGGCTTCGTTCGGGCCATGGAGATCCTGGAGATCGCACCCGACGTCTTCGACCGCCCTGCCGCCCGCCCGATGCCGGCTCCAGCGGGCGAGATCAGTTTTTCCGACGTCGACTTCGGCTACGAGGCCGATGGTCCAAAGGTGCTCGAGCGGCTCTCGTTCACCATTGCCCCTGGCGAGTTCGTGGCCCTGGTTGGCCCTTCAGGGGTGGGTAAGAGCACGCTTTGCGCGCTCATACCGCGCTTCTACGATGTGCTGGCCGGAGCGATCCGCATCGACGGCACCGACATTCGCGACGTGACGCTGGCGTCACTGCGGCGACATGTCGGGGTAGTGCAGCAGGACGTCTATCTCTTTGCCGGCACCGTGGCGGAAAATCTGCGCTACGGCCGGCCCGACGCGACCGATGCCGAGGTGGAGGCCGCCGCTCGTGCCGCCAACGCTCACGACTTCATCGCGGCTCTGCCCAATGGCTACGCGACCGATATCGGTCAACGCGGTGTCAAGCTTTCGGGTGGCCAGCGGCAGCGCCTTACGATAGCGCGCGCCTTTCTCAAGGATCCGGCGATCCTGATCTTCGACGAGGCAACCAGCGCGCTCGACAACGAAAGCGAGCGGGCGGTCCAAAAGGCGCTGCTCAGTCTGGCGAAGGGCCGCACCACCCTGGTCATCGCCCACCGCCTGTCCACTGTCCGCCATGCCGACCGCATCCTCGTGCTTACCGGCGATGGCATCATCGAACAGGGCACCCATAACGACCTCATGGCGCAGGAAGGCGTCTATGCCAACCTGCACAGCGTGCAGGCAAGCATTTGACCATTAGCCCGCCCCAAACGGCGGTGGGACAGGGGTCGAAAGGCGGCGGTACGGGTTCGGGCCTCTTAGCTCGACGGACGCGTGGCAAGGGCGGCGATGGCGATCGCGGTGGCGCTTAGAGCCGCCGCGACGGCGAAGGTGAACTGCATGCCTGTGGCAACGGCTTCGGGAGGTGCCGTCGTGATATCGGCCGTCATCGCGCCAAAGGCGAAGACGGCGCCCATGACGGAAGCGCCGGTGATGAGCCCGAGATTGCGCGACAGGCTGAGAAGGCCGGAAACGACGCCCCGCCGATCGGCGGGGATGTCCATCATGACGGCGGTGTTGTTGGCTGCCTGGAACAGCTGATAACCCGGGGTCAGGACGGCAATGGCGGCAATGTAGCCCGCAATGCCGAACATTGCCGGAAGCACGGATAGGGCAACTGCACCGACGGTCATCTCGATCAGTCCGGCGATGACCACGACCGGCGCGCCCAAACGGTCGACAACACGGCCAGCCGGGGCGCCGGACAGCGCCGAGACAAGCGGGCCAATCGACATGACCATGCCAACAAGCGCCGCGTCGAGCCCGAGCACGCGGGAGAGATAGAACGGGCTCACCACCAAGGTCGCCATCATTATCGTCGAGACGAGGGCATTCATGGCGAGGCTGGCGCTGAACTTTGAATCGCGGAATGCTGTCAAGCGGATCAAAGGCGATGCCGCCTTCGCCTCAGTGAGAAAGAAGAGGACGATGCCCGTAAGTGCAGCCATCAGGAGCGTCGCATTCAGCGTGCCGAAATCGCCGCGCCCTGCCGTCGTGGCGAGCGCATAGGCAGCGAGCGTGCCGGCAAGCAGCAGCGTGCCCAGAGCGTCGAATCCAAGGCGATCGGTTTTCGGCGAATCGCCGTCGACGGGCAGGAACCGGTGGGCAAGAAAGTAGGCCAGCAGACCAAGCGGGATGTTGGCGAGAAAGATCGCCCGCCAGCCGAACCAGGCAATGACAATGCCGCCAAGGGACGGACCGAGCGCGGTTCCGATTGCCGACATCGCTCCGAGGAGCCCGATGGCGCGGCCCGTTCTTTCCCTTTGGACCGTCTCGAAGACGAAGGTCATGGTCAGCGCCATCAGGATGGCTGCGCCGAGGCCCTGCGCGGCCCGGGCAGCAACCAGCCACCAGAGCGAGGGCGCAAGCCCGCAGAGCGCCGAGGCGGCGGCAAACACGAGCAGCCCTGCCAAGAGAACCCGCCGGCGCCCGGCAATGTCGCCCAGCCGTCCAACGCCGACGATCAGGATCGTGATCGCCAGGAGGTAGGAGAGCACAACCCACTGCACCTGTTGGAATGGTGCGGCGAACACCTTGGCCAATGTCGGCAAGGCGACATTGGCAACGCTCGTGCCGAGCGAAGATAGCAGCATGGATAGGCAAAGGGCGGCAAGCGCCCATCGAACCGAACTTGCCGGGATTGCCCCATCCTCGGTGGCGTCATTTGTGCAGGAGGTCATCGCCGCTTCCCTCAGGCCGCTGCGCTGTTGACGATCCAGCGCGCGAACGGAGCGATCACGATGGCGATAGGGAAAGCGGCAGGGGCAAATCGGACCGTTATCATGAAGAGCTACTCCAAATTTGTGGTTTGGGTAGAGGTAGCCCGCGGCATGATGGGGCGGTAGGCGCATCATATGCATTCCATTCGTGCGTTTGACGCCATGTCAAATTGCGCCGGCCGTGCTATGGTCGCCCATATGTCGCATCCCGATCTCAATCTGCTTATCACCCTTGATGTGCTTCTGGCGGAAGGCAGCGTCGCCCGCGCCGCCAAAAGGCTGCGGCTAAGCCCGTCCGCGATGAGCCGAGCGCTGGCGAGAGTGCGCAAGGCGACCGGCGATCCGCTGCTGGTCCGGGCCGGGCGCGGCCTTGTTGCGACGCCGCGGGCGCTCGAGCTTCGCGAGCGCGTCTGCCAGCTCGTGCAGGACGCCGAAGACGTCCTTCGCCCCGCAGAGACACTCGACCTGACACGGCTTGTGCGGACATTCACCCTCAGAAACCAGGATGGCTTTGTCGAGAATTTCGGGCCCGATCTCATTGCGCGCGTCGGCCAACAGGCAAAAGGCGTGCAGTTGCGTTTCGTACCAAAGCCGGACCGGGACAGCGCGGCGCTGCGCGATGGCAGCGTTGACCTGGAAACGGGCGTCGTGGGACAAGCCATGGGGCCGGAGGTGCGCGCGCAAGCGCTGTTTCGAGACCGCTTCGTCGGCGTTGTCCGCATGGGGCATCCGTTGTGCGAAGTCGCGGTCACGCCTGCCCGTTACGCTGCCGGGCGGCATATTCTCGTTTCGCGGCGCGGGCTCGACAGGGGCCTGATCGATGATGCGCTTGAGCCATTGGGTCTGAAACGGGAGATCGTAACGGTCGTCGGCGGCTTTTCGGAAGCTCTGGCCCTGGCGCGTGCCTCGGATCTGATCGCCAGCGTCCCCGAACGCTACACGGGAAACCTGCGTGACGGGCTGTTCTCTTTCCCTCTGCCGGTTTCGCCGCCGGACATTACGATCTCGCTGTTGTGGCACCCCCGGACGGACCTCGATCCGGCGCATCGCTGGCTGCGCGAGTGCGTTCGAACGGTTTGTACGGGCAGGCCGGTTCAAGCAGTCAGTTCGTCGCCTTCTCGACGGTGATCTCGCCGAACTCGTCGATCAGCACGGTCCAGCCCTCGGATTCGGCATTCGGATCGGTCTTCAGATAGACCGTGGCGAAGAGGCCCGGCTGCTTGCTCATGCCCGTGGAACTTTCCGGCCGGATATCGGTGACATAGGGTTTGAGCTGCGTGAATTCTTGCAGCTCGACGCTGGAGACGATTTCCGGGCCGCCGTCTGCCTGCGCGATTTGCTGCAGGTAGATTTTCGACGTCTTGTCCGGCTGGCGGACGGAAAAGAGCTTGTAATAGCCGCGGCGCGGTTGAGGCTCCGCTTTTTCCGGATCGCTTGCTGCGCCCGGCGCACGCTCGATCGCGATATCGGCGCGGCTTTCCTCCCAATAGCCGGTGCTGGTTGCAAAGATCACGGCGGGCGGAAGGATCGTGTCGGCCGGCCTCGCAAGGCCTGGGTGGCCGGTGACGAGCGCTGCGGCAAGAAAAGCGAGCCGAAGCTGCATGGCCTCAATCCTCGAACTGTTCGGCAAGAATGCGATCCGACCATGAGCGGTCCGGATCGGAAAGGATGCGCGCCGTCATGTGCTCCGACTGGGCGATGCGGATATGCAGCACGGACTTGACCTCGGCATTGTCGGCAACTGCATTCACAGGCCGCTTTTCGGCCTCGAGAATATGGATGTCGACCGTCACCTTGTTCGGCAGCAGCGCGCCGCGCCAGCGCCGGGGGCGGAAGGCGCTGACCGGCGTCATGGCAAGCAGCGGTGCTTCCAGCGGCAGGATCGGGCCGTGGGCGGAAAGATTGTATGCGGTGGAGCCCGCCGGGGTTGCCACCATGAGGCCGTCGCAGATCAGTTCCGCAAGACGCACATGCCCGTCGACCTCGACGCGCAGCTTGGCGGCCTGGTAGGACTGACGGAAGAGCGAGACTTCGTTGATCGCGAGTGCCGTGGAATTGGTGCCGTCGGCGTTGGCCGTCGTCATCTGCAGGGGATGGAAGGCATTCTCGACGGCCGCGCAGATGCGGTCCTGCAGTTTCTCGGTGCGATAGTCGTTCATCAGGAAACCGACGGAACCGCGGTTCATGCCATAGACGAGCTTGCCGGAATTCATCGTGCTGTGCAGCGTCTGCAGCATGAATCCGTCGCCTCCGAGCGCCACGATGACATCGGCTTGTTCGGCGGGAACCTCCCCGTAGAGCCGAATCAACTCTTCGCGCGCAGCAAGCGCCTCGGTTGCCGAGGAAGCGAGGAAACAAAGCGTCTGAAACGAACGGCCCATGTGATGCCCTTTATGATTTTCGCCTAGCTAAAGGATAAAGGGCTTATGCGACAAGGTTTTTTGCACGCAAGCAACTCTGCCGCCTCCGCGGGGCCTGGCGAAGAGGCGACGGCTGTCGCTATTTCTGCTCTCGCGCCCCCGGCGCTGCTTCGCGCTGATCCCGCTCTTCCAGGTCCGGTTCGACGATGTAGAGATCGCCGTTCACGCCGGCCTGCTCCTTCAGGGCGGCCCGTTGTTCGCTTTCGTCTGGCCCGATTTCTCCAATGGGGCGCTCGCGCGCTCGGTTGACCTGCTGCGGCTCGATATCCAGCGAACCCTCGTGATGGCCCATCCCGCAGGCAAGCCCGCGCGCGGCCTGCAACTTGGCCTCCTCCCGACGCTCGGCAGCGGCCGCAGTGTCCGAGCAGCGTGCATCATCCGTGCCGGAATCAAACCTGTTGTCCTGACCTTGCATGTCGATCTCCTGCTGTGACTGGCTGCTACTGTGACTGGTTGATTGCATGGGGGGATGGCCGGCCGGGCGTCTGGGCCGTCTCGAAATAGCCGGCGCTCTCGGCGGCAAGAACGGCGGCAATCGCCAGCGCGATGGCGACCGCCCAAGCATACCGCCGACTCATCGAGATGCCTCATGCGGCGGCTTGTCGTAGAGTTTCCTCACCTGGCGGTCCTGCGCGTCCTGCTCGCTGCGCGAGAGCTTGCGGTTTGTGAGCATTCCGTAAGCGATCGCGCAACCGAGAAGGAAGGTGCCGCCGGCGATAGCGAAGAGCCAAAGATAATCCGCAACCATGCTTCGATCCTCCTTGACGATTCGAACCGGTGGACGGCGGATTTGTTCCCTTGCGGCAGCAACAAGACCTGGAGGGGCCCCTGCCAGCTGCGGCTGCGGATTTCAGGAGGCTGAAAGGCGCCCGTCAGGGGCTCCGGCGGAAGCCGCGTAGCGATCGGCTGCGCGTTCGATGCTGTCGAGGGTATTCATAAGATCGACCATGTCGCAGGCCTCCGCCCACTGCATGCCGCAGATCGGGATACCGTCCAAGGCGGCTAGCTGCATTGTCATTCCATCAACAACAAGCCAGCGATCATCGGCTTCATGCCGGAGATTATACCGTCGCATCACCTCACTCCCGTGACGACCATATCATAAGTTTGGCAAGAGCGCGAAGACGCCCGGTCAATCGGTGGATAGCGAATTCAGGCCGGTCAGTGCACGGATTGCTCGGTATCGTCCAGAAACGAGCGAATGCCGTCACGGGCGATTGTTGCCAGGAACTCGTCAAACGCCTCGCGGTCGGTCGCAAACGGTTCGTCCCAGCGGATGAGGTCTTCCTCCTGCGTCACGACTTCCATCGACCAGTCCTCGTTGGAGCCGGCTGTCCGGAAGATATCGACGAGCACGGTAACGCCGTCCTCGGTGAATTCACCGGCAAATTCGGAGTATTCGAGTTTCGGCTTTTTAGGCATTCGATATCGCAATCCATAATTGTCGTAGCGTCGACGAGCGAGGTACTTTCACGTGCGCCGGGTCGATTTGTCAAGGAAACAGCCAATCAAAGCAACGCCGCGGTCCGTTGCGCCGGGTCCCCGGGAAGACGGAACTCTCTTGGCCGCGTGTCGTTGTGTCCAGGTCACCACCAGCCAATGGAGCGGCAAGATGAGCAAGACAGACGTCAAAAAGCTAGTGAAGCGGGCCGAACGCCAGGTCGAAAACACCAGCGCCGGCGGCCATCTCGGCGGCACCTATTTCGGCCAGCAGGCCGACGGAAAAACGGCATCCTCGACCAATAGCGAGGCGCGAAAGTCACGCTCGAACGACGGCAGCAACTGACGCAGAGCAAGGCACCAGGCTTCGACAGACGATTGCAACCGGGACGTGGGGACGGGGATGGGGCGCGTATGGCGAAGCAATGGTGCCCCCGGCAGGGTTCGAACCCGCGACCCCCTGATTACAAATCAGGTGCTCTACCAACTGAGCTACAAGGGCAATGCGTGCCAACTAGCAGATTCTTCGGCTCTGTAAAGAAAAAATCCGGCCTGGGCGCGATTTCGTGATCGATTATAGACCCGATCCGTCTCCATTTCATGAACAAAAGCTGAAGTAGCGATTCAGGAGGAGTTCAGGGCAGGAAGCGCAGATTTGGCTCACCTTCATCAAGGAGATGAGCCATGAGAATTGCCCGTTTCGCCATTGCAGCCCTTCTGTCGCTCGGATCGCTCGCCGTTGCCGTTGAACCCGTGGTTGCCACTCCCGCATATGCACCTGTTGCTTCCGTCGACAAGAGCGACGTCGTGAAGGTGCACTACCGTGATCATCGCCGCCATTGGCGCCATTCGTGGCGACATGAGCGCCGTTACGGGCGCCATCATCCGTATGCCTATGAGCGCCACTATCGGCCCTGGCGTGCCGAACGCAGGTGGAGGGAACGCCAATACTGGGGGCATCACCACCGGCCGCAACACTTGTATTTCAGCATCGATCTGTGATCGCCGGAGGGCTTGTTGATGCAACCTTCGTGTGGGTCGCCCTCAAAAAGGGCGGCAGCATCGGGATAGCGAGGATCGGGCTGGCGGAGGCGGTCGACGATCAGCAAACGCAATAGCCGCCGGTGCCAACCGGCGGCTATTGCGCCGGTGGTGTCGGTGTGGGTGCGGGCGTCACAGGCGCCAGAGGATCCGGCTGGCGCGTCGGCTGGATGGGATCGACCCATATGATACTGAGAATGATGGCGACGAAGACTGCGATGAACAGGATGCCGAACAGGAGGGGCCGGATTGCCATGCCGGGTATTTTCCTTCTCTCTTGCTGTTGCGCGCGCTCCTTGAAGCTGCGCTCCGGCGAGCCTTAGGCCCGCGATTCGTTCATTTTGAGACGCCGGCTCATTTCTTCAGATGAAGGCGGGCGGCATACATCGCGATCGCAGCCGCGTTCGAGACGTTCAGTGATTTGATCTCCCCCGGCATGTCGAGCCGCGCAAGCGCGCTGACGGTCTCGCGCGTCTTCTGCCTGAGGCCCTTGCCTTCGGAACCGAGGACGAGCGCAACCTTCTCGCCCGAGAACGTGCCCTCGATCGGCTCCGGTCCTTCAGAATCCAGGCCGATCGAGAAGAAGCCGAGCCGGTGCAATTCACCGAGCGCGTCTGCAAGATTGGTGATCTGTATATAGGGAATGAGTTCGAGCGCGCCGGAAGCCGATTTCGCAAGCACGCCCGATTCGGTCGGGCTGTGTCTTTGCGTGGTGATAACGGCGCCTGCATTGAAGGCGACGGCCGAGCGCATGATAGCGCCGACATTGTGCGGATCGGTGACCTGGTCGAGCACCAAAAGCAGGGGGCTGTCCTTCAGCGCCTGAAGTCGACGGACGGGCAGCGGGCGGGTCTCCAGCATCACGCCCTGATGGATCGCATCGGGGCCGAGCACCTTGTCGATATCCTGCGGCGAGACGATCTCGATCGGAATGGCAAGGTGACCGGCATCGATTTCGAGGCGGGCGAGCGCGTTCTGCGTCACCGTCAGCTTGACGTTTTTCCGCTCGGGATTTTCGATTGCGGCGCGCACTGTATGCAGGCCGTAGAGATAGACCTGGTCGGCGGCGAGTGCGGGCGCCTTCCAATCCTGGCCGCCGCGTTTACGCTTTTGCGGATGCGGCGTCGGAATTTCGCCGCGCTCGCGCTTGGCATCGCGGTGGGCACGCCGCAAAGTGGCGTAGTGCGTATCCTTGGGGGACTTGTCGGTTGCGGGCTTGCCGCCGGATTTGTTGTCTTTGCTCATGCAGCTTTATAACGGCGGTGCTTGCCGGCGCATAGGGTTTCTTTGCCGGCGGCGGCTTTCAACGGCCGACGAAATTTTTCGTGTTTTTTCTATTGTCCTCATGTTGACATGGGCAAATGCTCCGGTCATATACGCGGCGCAGATCGAGGGGCGGCAATGCTCCTGGGTCTTCGAGCTTGGTTACGATCCAGACGAAGAACTGGAGAGATGCCCGAGTGGTTAAAGGGGACGGACTGTAAATCCGTTGGCTCAGCCTACGTTGGTTCAAATCCAACTCTCTCCACCATTCGTCACTTGGATCGGACCACCCCGCGGGTATAGCTCAATGGTAGAGCAGCAGCCTTCCAAGCTGAATACGCGGGTTCGATTCCCGCTACCCGCTCCAAGCCTTTCGGTTCTTCGCCAAGGCGCGCGTTCCGCGCGGTTTTTGGCGTGCCTTCAGGGGCAAAATTTCCGTTTGAACGACCCGGATACTGCTGCTTAACTGGGCTCCATGAGAGGCATCATGCGAAACTTGATCTTGGCCGCTGCATTTTTGCTTCCCTCGGCAGCCCTTGCCGCCGAGGCCGTGGAAATCAGGGCCCGCGATCACAGCTGTGGCGAGCTCGCCCAGTTTATCCGGCAAAACAAAACGGTATTTGTCCGAATAGGTATCGGCGGTCGCAGTTTCCGCTATCCGCCGGCGCGCTGCAGGCTGGGCGACAAGCGTTCGACGACCAGTTTGCGGGATGCCGGTGGTAACCTCTGTGTCCTCGACTATGCCTGTGTCTATGATCCAGAGTCGTTTTATAACAAGATCCCGAATTAGGCTCACGCCAGGCCGTGCGACCAGCCGCCAAAGCTTGAAGCGCTTTTGCTCGTTTGGGAGTTTTGGGATCGCGTCAGCTTGAACGACGTGCCTGCGGGATCACGCATGGATACCGCTGCCCGGCCGCGATTTTCCCTTGGTTTCAACGATTTTCGCCGGGTTCCTGGCGAATCGTCTTGCTCGGCGCGAATTGTCTCCCATATGCGCTTGCAAGCCAAGAATGGCGTTCGCAATTAGGTCTTGCGCAATCCCGCCGAAAGCCTTAAACGGCGGCACTAAACCGGCTCGCCGGGGTCACCCATTTCGTTCACAGGAAGCATTCAAATGGCAAAGAGTAAGTTTGAGCGCAACAAGCCGCACGTTAACATCGGCACGATCGGCCACGTTGACCACGGCAAGACGTCTCTGACGGCGGCGATCACGAAGTATTTCGGCGAGTTCAAGGCGTATGACCAGATCGACGCTGCGCCGGAAGAAAAGGCCCGCGGCATCACGATTTCGACGGCGCACGTCGAGTACGAGACGGCCAACCGTCACTACGCGCACGTTGACTGCCCCGGCCACGCCGACTACGTCAAGAACATGATCACCGGTGCCGCACAGATGGACGGCGCGATCCTGGTCTGCTCGGCTGCCGACGGCCCGATGCCGCAGACCCGCGAACACATCCTGCTCGCCCGCCAGGTGGGCGTTCCGGCAATCGTGGTGTTCCTGAACAAGGTCGACCAGGTTGACGACGCCGAGCTTCTCGAACTCGTCGAGCTGGAAGTGCGCGAACTGCTGTCGTCCTACGACTTCCCGGGCGACGACATTCCGGTCGTCAAGGGTTCGGCGCTGGCTGCTCTTGAAGATTCCGACAAGAAGATTGGCGAAGACGCGATCCGCGAGCTGATGGCTCAGGTGGACGCCTACATCCCGACGCCTGAGCGTCCGATCGACCAGCCGTTCCTGATGCCGATCGAAGACGTGTTCTCGATCTCGGGCCGCGGTACGGTCGTGACCGGCCGCGTCGAGCGCGGTATCGTCAAGGTTGGCGAAGAAGTCGAGATCGTCGGCATCCGCCCGACCTCGAAGACGACGGTGACCGGCGTTGAAATGTTCCGCAAGCTGCTCGACCAGGGCCAGGCCGGCGACAACATCGGCGCACTGATCCGCGGCGTGAACCGCGACGGCGTCGAGCGTGGCCAGATCCTGTGCAAGCCGGGTTCGGTGAAGCCGCACAAGAAGTTCAAGGCTGAAGCCTACATCCTGACGAAGGAAGAAGGCGGCCGTCATACGCCGTTCTTCACCAACTACCGTCCGCAGTTCTACTTCCGCACGACGGACGTGACGGGCATCGTGACGCTGCCGGAAGGCACGGAAATGGTGATGCCGGGTGACAACGTCACGGTTGACGTCGAGCTGATCGTGCCGATCGCCATGGAAGAAAAGCTGCGCTTCGCCATCCGCGAAGGCGGCCGCACCGTCGGCGCCGGTATCGTTGCATCGATCGTAGAGTAAATTCCGGGATCGGCCTGAATTGAGGAAGCCCCGCTGGAAACGGCGGGGCTTTTGCGTTGAATTGCTGTTGACGTTCGGACGTAGAACAGCGCCGATACCCCTGTTCGGCTCGGCAAGTTCTTCAAGAGCCCGCTGGAATTGTGCATGTATGCAGGTGGCCGACGACGTCAAGATTCGTGCGCGCGGGCAGGAGAAGTGGCATGAATCATGGACGTTGAGGCTGCTCAGGCGAAATTTGATCGTTGGTTCTCGATCACCACGCCTTAACCTTGCCCCCTGTTGCGGAGCCTTTATCTATTCCTTCTATTTCATGATGCGGAGGAGATTTCATGAAGAAGCGCATACTTTTTACGGGCGGTTCGGGCAAGGCCGGACGTCATGTCGTGCCGTGGCTGGTGAATGCCGGCTATGAGGTTCACAACGTCGATCTGGTGCCGCTCGACAGCCCCGGCGTCACCAACCTGGTTGCCGACATCACCGACAGCGGCGAGGTCTTCAACGCGCTGTCCATGCACCGCGATCTTCCCGACCTGGAGACGGGAAGCGGCGTCCAGGGCTTCGACGCTGTCGTGCATTTCGCTGCGATACCGCGCATTCTGATCAAGACCGACAACGAGACGTTCCGGATCAACACGATGGGCACCTACAATGTCCTCGAGGCGTCGGTGAAGCTCGGCGTCAGGAAGATCATCCTTGCCTCCAGCGAGACCACCTATGGCGTCTGCTTTGCGGAGGGGAAGAAGGATTTCCATCAGTTTCCGCTGGAGGAAGACTACGACGTCGATCCAATGGACAGCTATGGCCTGTCGAAGGTGCTGAACGAAAAGACGGCGCGCGCTTTCGCCGAGCGGTCCGGTGCCGATATCTATGCCCTGCGCATCGGAAATGTCATCGAGCCGCATGAATACGACAGGTTTCCCGGCTTCATCGCCAATCCGGAGACGCGTCGGCGCAACGCGTGGAACTATATCGACGCGCGCGATCTCGGGCAGGTCGTCCACCTGTGTATCGAAAAGAGCGGATTGGGTTTCCAGGTCTTCAATGCAGTGAACGACACCGTAACCGCCAATATTCCATCGAAGGAACTCGCCAAGCGCTTCTTTCCGAACGTGCCCTTCACCCGCGAGATCGGCGAGCATGAGGGCCTGCTTTCCAACCGCAAGATCCGCGAAGTCCTTGGCTTCAAGGAAGAGCACGACTGGCGCAAGTATGTGAAGCTCTGACCGCTGCCCATGCCGGGGTGACGGCGGATTGGGAAAAATCGAAAATCGCACTTGCATATCCCGTGCCACCGTCTTAAAGGGAGCGCCATGCTTTCAGGAAGCGCTTCGACCTCCATGGTCAAAGGGCTGAATGTAAAGCGTAAAGGGGTATAGCTCAGCTGGTAGAGCGGCGGTCTCCAAAACCGCAGGTCGGGGGTTCGAGCCCCTCTGCCCCTGCCATCTTCTTCGAAGGAAGCGCGGACGTTCTCGCAGCGGTCCGTCGGGGAGGGCACTATGGCTAATTTCGCTAGACGTCGGTTTTCCTCTTGTGCATTTGGGAATCGGTGTTTATGTAGGGTTCAACAGACACGCGGTGCGTGGGGCTGATATGTTCAGCTTTACGCGCCGTAATTGCGTGGGCAGTCGATGGCATCCAAATCCAATCCGTTTGCGTTCCTGCAGCAGGTTCGCACCGAAACGTCCAAGGTTACCTGGCCGTCTCGCCGCGAGACCATGATCTCGACGATCATGGTTCTGGTGATGGTCGTCTTTGCCGCGCTGTTTTTCTTTGCTGCTGACCAGCTGATTGGCTGGGCTTTGAGCTACGTGCTCAACACCGGCAACTGATCGGGTGGAGATATAAGATGGCGGCACGTTGGTATATCGTCCACGCGTATTCGAATTTTGAGAAGAAGGTGGCTGAATCCATCGAGGAGAAGGCCAGGCAGAAGGGGCTCGAGCATCTCTTCGAAAAGATCCTCGTGCCGACCGAGAAGGTGGTTGAAGTGCGCCGCGGCCGCAAGGTCGACAGCGAGCGCAAGTTCTTTCCGGGCTATGTCATGGTTCGAGCGAACCTGACGGACGAGGCCTACCACCTGATCAAGAACACGCCGAAGGTCACAGGCTTCCTCGGCTCCGACAACAAGCCCGTTCCGATTCCCGATTCCGAAGCCGAGCGCATACTCGGCCAGGTCCAGGAAGGTGTCGAGCGGCCGAAGGCTTCGGTGACCTTCGAAATCGGCGAGCAGGTCCGCGTTTCGGATGGCCCGTTCGCATCGTTCAACGGCACGGTTCAGGATGTGGACGAAGAGCGTTCGCGCCTGAAGGTGGAGGTGTCGATCTTCGGTCGGGCCACGCCGGTCGAGCTGGAATACGGTCAGGTCGAAAAGGTCTGATTCTCGAGATGGAAGCCGGTCGGTTACTGACCGGTTCCCGCGCGGCGGTAGCCGCCAACCGCGTGGAAGGTGAGGGGTCTTAGCCGGGCCTTAAAATCCGCACCACGCAACCGCAGCCGCCGGAGAAATCCGGCATCACTGGCCGGGCAACCGGTCATCAATGAAAGGCAGAGAGTTATGGCTAAGAAAGTTGCAGGCCAGCTCAAGCTCCAGGTCAAGGCAGGATCGGCAAACCCGTCCCCGCCGATCGGCCCGGCGCTTGGTCAGCGTGGCATCAATATCATGGAATTCTGCAAGGCGTTCAATGCCGCCACGCAGGAAATGGAAAAGGGTATGCCGATCCCGGTTGTCATCACCTACTACCAGGACAAGTCCTTTACCTTCGTGATGAAGCAGCCGCCCGTCAGCTACTTCCTCAAGAAGGAAGCGAAGATCCAGTCCGGTTCGAAGACGCCCGGCAAGGGCTCCGTCGCAGGCAAGCTGACCAAGGCTCAGGTCAAGGCGATTGCCGAAGCGAAGATGAAGGACCTGAACGCAGCAGATATCGAAGGTGCAATGGCGATGATCGAGGGCTCTGCCCGCGCCATGGGCCTGGAAGTGGTAGGTTAAGACCATGGCTGGCAAGCGCACCAAGAAGATCAACGAAGGTGTTGATCCCACGAAGCTCTATGCACTGAACCTTGCGATCGGCATGGTCAAGGACCGGGCTGTCGCCAAGTTCGATGAAACCATCGAAGTCGCCATGAACCTCGGCGTCGATCCGCGTCACGCAGACCAGATGGTTCGCGGCGTGGTCAACCTGCCGAACGGTACGGGCCGTGACGTTCGCGTCGCCGTTTTCGCTCGCGGCGCCAAGGCTGACGAAGCCAAGGCGGCCGGTGCTGACATCGTCGGCGCAGAAGAGCTGGTCGAAATCGTCCAGGGCGGCAAGATCGATTTCGATCGTGTCATCGCGACCCCGGACATGATGCCGCTCGTCGGCCGTCTCGGTAAGGTACTCGGCCCGCGCGGCATGATGCCGAACCCGAAGGTCGGAACGGTCACCATGGACGTTGCCGGGGCGATCAAGGCCTCCAAGGGCGGCGCCGTAGAGTTCCGGGTCGAGAAGGCTGGCATCGTTCACGCCGGCATCGGCAAGGCATCCTTCGACGCAAAGGCGCTGGAAGAAAACATCCGTGCCTTCGCTGATGCCGTCATCAAGGCGAAGCCGGCTGGCGCAAAGGGCAACTACGTCAAGCGCGTAGCGATCTCTTCGACCATGGGCCCGGGCGTCAAGATCGATCCGTCGTCGGTCACGGCCGCTTAACGAATTTCATCGGGCTTTGCCCGGTGGCAAGAATTCCGGCCTCGAAAGGGGGCCGGAATATTCCGGAGAAATCCGGAATCCTGTCCGAGATTGCAGGTGGTTTTCCCTTAATCACTTTGGCCTGCATGAGACGGGTAAGACCCGAATTTCGATGAAGCTCAGCTTCATGGATTTGGTTCGAGCCTTGGATGCCTTGTGCCTTCGGCCTTTTTGGCGCGAAGCGCGAGGGGGCAGGATCCTCAAGCGCCGCTTGGGATCACTTCTGATCCCGGGAGGCAAAGGCAACCCGGTGGGTCCGTTTCACGGTCCCGCCAACTGGAGATAGGCAGTGGAAAGAGCGGAAAAACGCGAATTCGTCACGGAACTGAACGAAGTCTTCAAGGCTTCGGGCTCGGTTGTCGTGGCCCACTATGCTGGTGCTACAGTCGCGCAGATGAACGACTTTCGTTCCAAGATGCGCGCTGCTGGCGGCACCGTCAGAGTCGCGAAGAACCGCCTGGCCAAGATCGCCCTTCAGGGTACGGAGGCGGAAGGGATTTCCAATCTCTTCACCGGTCAGACGCTGATTGCATACAGCGCCGATCCGATCACCGCTCCGAAAGTCGTCGTGGATTTCGCCAAGGGCAACGACAAGATCGTTGTGCTCGGCGGCGCCATGGGAACAACCACGCTCAACGCCGATGCAGTCAAGTCGCTTGCGACCCTGCCGTCGTTGGACGAACTGCGCGCGAAGCTGCTGGGCATGATCCAGACACCGGCTACCCGCATCGCAGGCGTTGTTGCAGCACCGGCAAGCCAGCTTGCCCGCGTGTTTTCGGCTTACGCCAAGAAGGACGAAGCCGCTTAAGGCGGTTTTTCGCTGTTTATAGAAAACCGGTTCGAACCGAACAAAAGGAACTGATAAAATGGCTGATCTCGCAAAGATCGTAGACGACCTCTCCTCGCTGACCGTTCTGGAAGCTGCAGAACTGTCCAAGCTTCTCGAAGAAAAGTGGGGCGTTTCCGCTGCTGCTCCGGTAGCTGTTGCTGCCGCTGCTGGTGGTGCTGGTGGCGCTGCTGCCGCTGCTGAAGAAGAAAAGACTGAGTTCGACGTCATCCTCACGGATGCCGGCGCCAACAAGATCAATGTCATCAAGGAAGTCCGCGCCATCACCGGCCTCGGCCTCAAGGAAGCCAAGGACCTCGTTGAAGCCGCTCCGAAGGCTGTCAAGGAAGCCGTTTCCAAGGCTGAAGCCGCTGACATCAAGAAGAAGCTTGAAGACGCTGGCGCAAAGGCCGACGTCAAGTAATCTTGAACTGCATCTGGGAGGCGGTCTTCACCGTCTCCCATTTGCCGTTTTTGTGAACGAATTACCCAAAAGCCGCGTGAAAACGGCTTTTGGGTAATGGGTTCTTCAAGAGCATGGTCTCGAACCGAAGCGCAGGGCAATCCGGCCATGTGGCTTCGGGAAGTGGGACGAGATTGGATTATCCATTGATCGACGGGATCGCCTGGCCAGCGATTCCCGTCCGTTGCAGGCCCGGATGCAATTTTGAAGGAGCGACGATGGCTCAGACCCTTTCGTTCAACGGTCGTAGGCGCGTACGCAAGTTTTTTGGTAAGATCCCCGAAGTCGCAGAAATGCCGAACCTCATCGAGGTTCAAAAGGCGTCCTACGACCAATTCCTGATGGTTGAAGAGCCCAAGGGCGGCCGCCCTGACGAAGGCCTTCAGGCCGTCTTCAAATCAGTTTTCCCGATCACGGATTTCTCCGGCGCTTCGATGCTGGAATTCGTGTCCTACGAGTTCGAACCGCCCAAGTTCGACGTCGACGAATGCCGCCAGCGCGACCTGACCTATGCGGCGCCGCTGAAAGTTACCCTCCGCCTGATCGTGTTCGATATCGACGAGGATACCGGCGCCAAGTCGATCAAGGACATCAAGGAACAGTCCGTCTACATGGGCGACATGCCGCTCATGACGAACAATGGCACGTTCATCGTGAACGGTACCGAGCGCGTGATCGTGTCCCAGATGCACCGGTCGCCGGGCGTCTTCTTCGACCACGACAAGGGCAAGAGCCATTCTTCCGGCAAGTTGCTCTTCGCCGCCCGCGTTATCCCGTATCGCGGCTCCTGGCTCGACATCGAGTTCGACGCCAAGGACATCGTCTACGCCCGTATCGACCGCCGCCGCAAGATTCCGGTGTCGTCGCTGCTGATGGCCCTCGGCATGGATGGCGAGGAAATCCTCGACACTTTCTACACCAAGTCGCTCTACAAGCGCGACGGCGAAGGCTGGCGCATTCCCTTCCAGCCCGAGGCGCTGAAGGGCGCCAAGGCAATCACCGAGATGGTCGACGCCGACACCGGCGAAGTCGTGGTCGAAGCGGGCAAGAAGCTGACCCCGCGTCTGCTCCGCCAGCTTTCCGACAAGGGGCTCAAGGCTCTGAAGGCGACGGACGACGACCTCTACGGCAACTACCTTGCAGAGGACATCGTCAACTACTCGACGGGTGAGATCTATCTCGAGGCCGGGGACGAAATCGACGAGAAGACCTTGCCGGTCATCCTCGCCAACGGTTTTGACGAAATCCCGGTTCTCGGCATCGACCACATCAATGTCGGCGCCTACATCCGCAACACGCTCAACGCCGACAAGAACGAGAACCGCCAGGATGCGCTGTTCGACATCTACCGTGTCATGCGTCCGGGTGAACCGCCGACCATGGAATCGGCCGAAGCCATGTTCAACTCGCTGTTCTTCGATGCGGAGCGTTACGATCTCTCCGCCGTCGGCCGCGTAAAGATGAACATGCGTCTCGACCTCGACGTGGAAGACACTGTCCGCGTCCTGCGCAAGGACGACATCCTGGCCGTGGTCAAGATGCTCGTCGAGCTGCGTGACGGCAAGGGCGAGATCGACGATATCGACAACCTTGGCAACCGCCGCGTCCGTTCGGTCGGCGAGCTGATGGAGAACCAGTACCGTCTGGGCCTTTTGCGCATGGAGCGCGCGATCAAGGAGCGCATGTCCTCGATCGAAATCGACACGGTCATGCCGCAGGATCTGATCAACGCGAAGCCGGCAGCTGCCGCCGTTCGCGAATTCTTCGGCTCCTCGCAGCTCTCGCAGTTCATGGACCAGGTCAACCCGCTGTCGGAAATCACCCACAAGCGTCGTCTCTCGGCACTTGGCCCGGGCGGTCTGACCCGTGAGCGCGCCGGCTTTGAAGTCCGCGACGTTCATCCGACCCACTACGGTCGTATTTGCCCGATCGAAACGCCGGAAGGCCCGAACATCGGTCTCATCAACTCGCTGGCGACCTTTGCGCGCGTCAACAAGTACGGCTTCATCGAAAGCCCGTATCGCCGCATCGTCGACGGCAAGGTGACGAACGATGTTCTTTATCTGTCGGCCATGGAAGAGGCGAAGTACTACGTCGCACAGGCCAACGCCGAGCTCGACAAGGATGGTTCGTTCGTCGACGAATTCGTCGTATGCCGTCACGCCGGCGAGGTCATGCTCGCTCCGCGCGACAGCATGAACCTGATGGACGTCTCGCCGAAGCAGGTCGTTTCGGTTGCAGCCGCTCTTATCCCGTTCCTTGAAAACGACGACGCGAACCGCGCCCTCATGGGCTCGAACATGCAGCGTCAGGCTGTTCCGTTGCTGCGTGCCGAAGCTCCGTTCGTCGGCACCGGCATGGAGCCCGTCGTTGCTCGCGACTCCGGTGCAGCTATCGGTGCGCGCCGCGGTGGCGTCGTCGACCAGGTCGACGCCACGCGTATCGTTATCCGCGCAACGGAAGACCTCGAGGCCGGCAAGTCCGGTGTCGATATCTACCGGCTGCAGAAGTTCCAGCGTTCGAACCAGAACACTTGCGTCAACCAGCGTCCGCTGGTCACCGTCGGTGACGTTGTCAACCGCGGCGACATTCTCGCGGACGGTCCGTCGACCGATCTCGGCGACCTGGCTCTCGGCCGCAACGCACTCGTCGCGTTCATGCCGTGGAACGGCTATAACTACGAAGATTCGATCCTGCTCTCCGAGCGTATCGTTGCCGACGACGTGTTCACCTCCATCCACATCGAAGAATTCGAAGTGATGGCGCGCGACACGAAGCTTGGTCCCGAAGAAATCACGCGCGATATCCCGAATGTTTCGGAAGAAGCGCTGAAGAACCTCGACGAAGCAGGCATCGTCTACATCGGCGCCGAAGTTCAGCCGGGTGATATCCTTGTCGGCAAGATCACGCCGAAGGGCGAAAGCCCGATGACGCCGGAAGAAAAGCTCCTGCGCGCCATCTTCGGCGAAAAGGCGTCCGATGTCCGCGATACGTCGATGCGCATGCCACCAGGCACTTACGGCACGATCGTCGAAGTGCGAGTTTTCAATCGCCACGGCGTTGAAAAGGACGAGCGCGCGATGGCAATCGAGCGCGAAGAGATCGAGCGTCTTGCCAAGGACCGTGACGACGAGCAGGCGATTCTCGACCGTAACGTCTACGGCCGTCTGATCGAGATGCTCCGCGGCCAGATGTCCATCGCCGGCCCGAAGGGCTTCAAGAAGGGCACAGAGCTATCGAACGCCGTCGTCTCCGAATACCCCCGCTCGCAGTGGTGGATGTTCGCAGTCGAGGACGAGAAGGTCCAGAGCGAACTCGAAGCACTCCGCGGCCAGTACGACGAATCGAAGTCGCGCCTTGAGCAGCGCTTCATGGACAAGGTCGAAAAGGTCCAGCGCGGCGACGAAATGCCTCCGGGCGTCATGAAGATGGTCAAGGTCTTCGTCGCAGTGAAGCGCAAAATCCAGCCGGGCGACAAGATGGCCGGCCGTCACGGCAACAAGGGTGTTGTGTCGCGCATCGTTCCGGTCGAAGACATGCCGTTCCTCGAAGACGGCACGCATGTCGACGTCGTTCTGAACCCGCTCGGCGTGCCTTCGCGCATGAACGTCGGCCAGATCCTCGAGACGCACCTCGGCTGGGCTTGCGCCGGCATGGGCAAGCAGATCGGTGACCTGATCGAAGCCTACAAGGCGAACGGCAATATCGAACCGCTGCGCAAGACGATCGGCGACGTTGTCGGCGACGGTCCGAAGGCCGAGCAGGTCAAGGACTTCGACGATGACTCGGTTCTGCGTCTTGCCGACCAGTGGAAGCGCGGCGTTTCGATCGCAACGCCCGTCTTCGACGGCGCCCATGAAGGCGATGTCAACGACATGCTGCGTCTGGCGGGTCTCAAGGACTCCGGTCAGTCGACGCTGTATGACGGCCGTACCGGCGAGCAGTTCGACCGTCAGGTGACCGTGGGCTACATCTACATGCTGAAGCTCAACCATCTGGTCGACGACAAGATCCACGCCCGTTCGATCGGTCCTTACTCGCTCGTGACCCAGCAGCCGCTGGGCGGCAAGGCCCAGTTCGGCGGCCAGCGCTTCGGCGAAATGGAGGTCTGGGCTCTGGAAGCATACGGCGCAGCCTACACGCTGCAGGAAATGCTGACGGTGAAGTCGGACGACGTTGCCGGCCGCACCAAGGTCTACGAGGCCATCGTCCGGGGCGACGATACGTTCGAAGCGGGTATTCCAGAAAGCTTCAACGTCCTCGTCAAGGAGATGCGCTCGCTCGGCCTTTCCGTCGAACTGGAGAACTCGAAGGTCGAGGATCTGCAGCAGGCGAGCCAGTTGCCGGACGCAGCCGAGTAACCACTTGATAGGGGTGTGCGCCTTAAGAGGGCGCACGCCGTTCCCGCCATGGCCCCGTAATGAGGCGGCCGGGCAGGGACGTTTCCGCCGCATTGTGCGGTTATTGTCGTTTTGAGCGTTGGCGCGGCTCCCGGGATTTGCCGCCGACCATCGCAAGCTAAGGGCGCTTTCGCCCATGAAGGAGACAGGCATGAACCAAGAGGTCATGAATCTTTTCAATCCGCAGGTGCCTGCACAGAATTTCGACTCCATCCGGATTTCGATTGCCTCTCCGGAGAAGATCCTTTCCTGGTCCTACGGTGAGATCAAGAAGCCGGAAACCATCAACTACCGCACGTTCAAGCCGGAACGCGATGGTCTCTTCTGCGCGCGCATCTTCGGGCCGATCAAGGATTACGAGTGCCTTTGCGGCAAGTACAAGCGCATGAAATACAAGGGCATCATCTGCGAAAAGTGCGGCGTCGAAGTTACACTGTCGCGCGTTCGCCGCGAACGCATGGGCCATATCGAGCTTGCAGCACCCGTTGCCCACATCTGGTTCCTGAAGTCGCTGCCGAGCCGCATTTCCACTTTGCTCGACATGACGCTGAAGGATGTCGAGCGCGTCTTGTATTTCGAAAACTACATCGTCACCGAGCCGGGCCTGACGGCTCTTAAGGAGCATCAGCTTCTCTCTGAAGAAGAGTACATGCTGGCCGTCGACGAATATGGCGAAGACCAGTTCACGGCGATGATCGGCGCTGAAGCCATCTACGAGATGCTGGCATCGATGAACCTCGAGAAGATCGCCGGCGATCTGCGTTCCGAGCTTGCCGACACCACGTCGGATCTCAAGCAGAAGAAGCTGATGAAGCGGCTGAAGATCGTCGAGAACTTCATGGAATCCGGCAACCGTCCGGAATGGATGATCATGAAGGTCGTTCCGGTGATCCCGCCGGATCTGCGTCCGCTGGTTCCGCTCGATGGTGGCCGCTTCGCGACGTCGGACCTCAACGATCTCTATCGCCGCGTCATCAACCGCAACAATCGTCTGAAGCGCCTCATCGAGCTTCGTGCGCCGGGTATCATTATCCGCAACGAAAAGCGCATGCTGCAGGAATCCGTCGATGCGCTGTTCGACAACGGCCGCCGCGGCCGCGTCATCACGGGTGCCAACAAGCGCCCGCTGAAGTCGCTCTCCGACATGCTCAAGGGCAAGCAGGGCCGCTTCCGCCAGAACCTGCTCGGCAAGCGCGTCGACTATTCCGGCCGTTCGGTCATCGTGACCGGCCCGGAGCTGAAGCTGCACCAGTGCGGCCTGCCGAAGAAGATGGCGCTCGAACTCTTCAAGCCGTTCATCTACGCCCGCCTCGACGCCAAGGGTTATTCCTCGACGGTCAAGCAGGCAAAGAAGCTGGTCGAGAAGGAAAAGCCGGAAGTCTGGGATATCCTCGACGAGGTCATCCGCGAGCATCCGGTTCTCTTGAACCGCGCACCGACGCTGCACCGCCTAGGCATCCAGGCCTTCGAACCAACCCTGGTCGAAGGCAAGGCGATTCAGCTGCATCCGCTCGTTTGCACGGCCTTCAACGCCGACTTCGACGGTGACCAGATGGCCGTCCACGTGCCGCTGTCTCTCGAAGCCCAGCTTGAAGCCCGCGTCCTGATGATGTCGACGAACAACATCCTGCACCCGGCAAACGGCGCACCGATCATCGTTCCGTCGCAGGACATGGTTCTCGGCCTCTACTATCTCTCGATCATGAACCAGAACGAGCCGGGCGAAGGCATGGCCTTCTCCGACCTCGGCGAGCTGCATCATGCACTCGAAAGCAAGGTCGTCACGCTGCACACCAAGATCCGCGGCCGCTTCAAGTCGATCAGCGAGGACGGCAAGCCGTACTCCAAGATCTATGAAACGACCCCGGGCCGCCTGCTCATCGGCGAACTGCTTCCGAAAAACGGCAAGGTTCCCTTCGACATCTGCAACCAGGAAATGACCAAGAAGAACATCTCCAAGATGATCGATACGGTCTACCGTCATTGCGGCCAGAAGGACACGGTCATTTTCTGCGACCGTATCATGCAGCTCGGCTTCTCGCATGCCTGCCGCGCCGGCATCTCCTTCGGCAAGGACGACATGGTGATCCCGGATACCAAGGTGAAGATCGTCGGCGATACCGAAGCACTCGTGAAGGAATACGAGCAGCAGTATAACGACGGCCTCATCACACAGGGCGAAAAGTACAACAAGGTCGTCGATGCCTGGGGCAAGGCCACCGAGAAGGTCGCCGAAGAGATGATGGCCCGCATCAAGGCTGTCGAGTTCGACGAAAAGACCGGCCGCCAGAAGCCTATGAACTCGATCTACATGATGAGCCACTCGGGCGCCCGCGGTTCTCCGAACCAGATGCGTCAGCTGGGCGGCATGCGCGGCCTGATGGCCAAGCCGTCGGGCGAAATCATCGAGACTCCGATCATCTCGAACTTCAAGGAAGGTTTGACCGTCAACGAGTACTTCAACTCGACGCACGGCGCCCGTAAGGGTCTGGCAGACACCGCCTTGAAGACGGCGAACTCGGGCTACCTGACCCGCCGCCTCGTCGACGTCGCGCAGGATTGCATCGTCAACTCCGTGGATTGCGGCACCGACAAGGGCCTCACCATGACCGCCATCGTCGATGCCGGTCAGGTCGTTGCCTCGCTCGGCGCACGTATCCTCGGCCGTACGGCACTCGACAACATCGATCACCCGGTCACCGGCGAGCGCATCGTCGATGCCGGCAAGATGATCCTCGAGCCAGACGTCGTCGAGATCGAAAAGGCCGGTATCCAGTCGATCCGCATCCGTTCGGCACTGACCTGCGAGATCCAGACCGGCGTCTGCTCGGTCTGCTACGGCCGCGATCTTGCTCGCGGTACGCCGGTCAACATGGGCGAAGCAGTCGGCGTCATCGCGGCTCAGTCGATCGGCGAGCCAGGCACACAGCTCACCATGCGTACCTTCCACCTTGGCGGTACGGCAACCGTGGTCGACCAGTCGTTCCTGGAAGCTTCCTATGAAGGTACGGTTCAGATCAAGAACCGCAACCTTCTGCGGAACTCCGAAGGCATCCTCGTTGCCATGGGTCGCAATATGACCGTCCAGATCCTGGACGAGCGTGGCGTCGAGCGTTCCTCGCAGCGCGTTGCATACGGTTCGAAGCTTTATGTGGACGAGGGCGACAAGGTGAAGCGCGGCCAGCGTCTTGCCGAGTGGGATCCCTACACCCGTCCGATAATGACGGAACTGGCCGGTACGGTTCAGTTCGAAGACGTTGTCGACGGTCTCTCCGTGCTCGAAGCGACCGACGAATCAACGGGTATCACCAAGCGTCAGGTCATCGACTGGCGTTCGACCCCACGTGGTTCGGACCTCAAGCCGGCAATCGTCATCAAGGACGCAAGCGGCAACGTCGCCAAGCTGTCTCGCGGCGGCGATGCCCGCTTCCTGCTTTCGGTCGACGCGATCCTTTCGGTCGAGCCGGGCCAGAAGGTCTCGCAGGGTGACGTACTTGCCCGTTCGCCGCTGGAAAGCGCCAAGACCAAGGACATCACCGGCGGTCTGCCGCGCGTTGCCGAACTCTTCGAAGCCCGCCGCCCGAAGGATCATGCCATCATCGCTGAGATCGATGGTACGATCCGCCTCGGCCGTGACTACAAGAACAAGCGCCGCGTCATCATCGAGCCGGCGGAAGACGGTGTCGAGCCTGTCGAATACCTGATCCCGAAGGGCAAGCCCTTCCACCTTCAGGAAGGCGACTATATCGAAAAAGGCGACTACATCCTCGACGGCAACCCGGCACCGCACGACATCCTGGCGATCAAGGGCGTGGAGGCGCTGGCTTCCTACCTCGTCAACGAAATCCAGGAAGTCTACCGCTTGCAGGGCGTTGTCATCAACGACAAGCACATCGAAGTGATTGTCCGTCAGATGCTGCAGAAGGTGGAAATCACCGATGCGGGCGACTCGACCTATATCGTCGGCGACAACGTCGACCGTATCGAGCTCGAGGACGTCAATGACGGCCTGATCGAGCAGGGCAAGAAGCCTGCCTATGGCGAGCCGGTTCTACTGGGCATCACCAAGGCGTCGCTGCAGACCCCGTCCTTCATCTCCGCCGCGTCCTTCCAGGAAACGACGAAGGTGCTGACGGAAGCTGCTATCGCGGGCAAGACCGACGGCCTGCAGGGTCTCAAGGAAAACGTCATCGTCGGACGGCTCATCCCGGCCGGTACCGGCGGCACCATGACGGCAATCCGCCGCATCGCGACGTCGCGCGATGAGATGATCCTCGAAGAACGCCGCAAGGGCACGGGCGCGGATGCCGCAACTCCGATGCTCCAGGACATGGCCGGCGAAAACGCTTCGGCTGCCGAATAGTAGGCAGCCTGCCTCAGAACTGAGAACCGCCCGGAGCGATCCGGGCGGTTTTTTTGTTTGATCGCGCGGCCAGGGGCAGCGATCTCCATTTTTCTTGCAGCCGCCTCCACCTATCCTGCGGAAGTCGTTCACAGGGCTCAAAAACCTCATGCGGCTTTCCAATGAGGAAAAATCACCTGGGATCGCTCGATGCCGCCCTGGCCGCCGCATGGCCGACGTCGAAGCCGTTCGTGTTCACCGGCAGGACGCTTTTGTTAAGTTGAAATACCGATCAGCGTTTCGTTGGGGGCACTTTCAGCACGTTGCCAAAGCGCGATGAACGCTCAGCGATCAATTTCCCAGCTTGCACCGGTTAGGCAAGCAGGACGAGGCAATTGTGCATTCCATAACCGAGCTTGGCCTTCGCTGCTGCGACATCAATCCAGAAAAAGCGGAACAGGATCGGACAGTCACCGTCGAACGGCGTCATCTCGTGATGAAGCCAGGTGTCGGGGTAGGGACCTTCCAGATCGACGTGAAAGTAATGCCGCCGGTGGCAGATGGCGGCTCCGTTCTTGATAAAGCGGTAATCATCGATTGCAAGCGGGCGAAGAGTATTGGGCAGCGCAAGACCTGTCTCTTCGGCGAAGTCGCGGGCTGCAGCTTGCTCAAGGCCCTCGCCGGGTTCGACCGTCCCGCCCGGAACCTGCAGTTCGATGTCCGGAAAATCCGGTTCGTCGAAAACAAGGAGCCGGCCGCGCCAGGTGGCATAGATCAGCACCTTTAGCGCATCCGGCCTCGCCATGTCTTCAGTTGAAGCGGATGATGGCGACTTCGCCTTCGAGCGCGCCTTGGTAAGCCGAGGCATGCGGCTCTTCTTCGGGAACGTCGGTCAGCATGCCGATCTGGTCGAGGTCGGCCTCGATGAAGCCCTCTTCCGCAAGGGCGTTCAGCGCCTCGCGCACGGCGCTGTCGTCATCGGCGGCCTTCAACATCACGTGCAGGTCGACACCCTCGGCGCCATCGGACTCGTAGCCCTTGCCGATAATGATGAAGATCATCGGGCCTACGGAATTGTTGTCGTTGTCGGGCTTCTCGATCATTCATCGGTCCTTTGGATATTTAGCGATTCGAAACTCGAATCCGCATTTGACAGGCGCGGGGCCCGCGAGCGCTGATTCCTTATCCGTTTTTGCAGCGATGCCCAAGTTCAACTTGGCATGCGGTATCGGTTGCGTCTAAAAGCCTTCAAAGAGCGCACGGAGCAAGGGTTTCAAGCCGATCCGCCCAAGATTATTTGTTAACCGGCCTTGACG
The DNA here is from genome assembly GCF_004342325.1 of Rhizobium azibense. Classification (NCBI taxonomy): domain Bacteria; kingdom Pseudomonadati; phylum Pseudomonadota; class Alphaproteobacteria; order Hyphomicrobiales; family Rhizobiaceae; genus Rhizobium; species Rhizobium azibense. Next base: position 310,166 of record NZ_SMBJ01000008.1, read on the forward strand.
AACCAGCGGGAAACCAGTAGTACCCGCGCCATCGGAACCCATGTGAGGCATGGCTGTCCGGGACGTCTCGTCCTGGAGTTCTCCTCAAACAAGGTTCGAAACGCACGTTGAAGATATGATGCCTGCACGCACGACGCATGTCTTTTTTGCGTCCTCTGCCTTCAGTGGTCCATCTGCGCAAGCGGATCGGGCCACATTTTGCGCATTGACGACAGCCGTGTGATCTTGCCGGAGACGGCGCGAGTTACCCCCGCAAGGGTTTGAGAGATAAACGTAAGGGATGGTTGAATGCCTACCGTAAACCAGCTGATCCGCAAGCCTCGCCAGGCAAGTGTAAAGCGTAACAAGGTTCCTGCCTTGCAGGAAAACCCGCAGAAGCGCGGCGTTTGCACCCGCGTCTACACGACGACGCCGAAGAAGCCGAACTCGGCTCTGCGTAAGGTTGCCAAGATCCGCCTCACCAACGGCTTCGAAGTCATTGGTTACATTCCCGGCGAAGGTCACAACCTTCAGGAACACTCCGTCGTCATGATCCGTGGCGGCCGCGTGAAGGACCTTCCGGGTGTCCGTTACCACATCATCCGCGGCGTTCTCGATACCCAGGGTGTCAAGAACCGCAAGCAGCGCCGTTCGAAGTACGGTGCGAAGCGTCCGAAGTAATTCGGTTTTTGTTTTCCGGCGCTGCGCGAGGTTCTCCGCGTGGTAAAGCGCCTTAACAGTTGAAGAGACGAGAAGTATGTCCCGACGTCACAGAGCAGAAAAGCGCGAGATCAACCCGGACCCGAAGTTCGGCGATCTGGTTGTCACGAAGTTCATGAATGCCATCATGCTCGACGGCAAGAAGTCCGTTGCTGAAAACATCGTATACGGCGCATTCGACGTCGTGCAGGGCAAGTCCAAGCAGGAGCCGATCGCGGTCTTCCACGCTGCGCTCGATAACATCGCCCCGCACGTTGAAGTCCGCTCGCGCCGCGTTGGTGGTGCGACCTACCAGGTCCCGGTCGACGTCCGTCCGGAGCGCCGCCAGGCTCTCGCCATTCGCTGGCTGATCGCTGCTGCCCGCAAGCGCAACGAAACGACCATGGTTGACCGCCTTTCGGGCGAGCTTCTCGATGCATCCAACAACCGCGGCAGTGCCGTCAAGAAGCGCGAAGACACGCACAAGATGGCCGATGCCAACCGTGCGTTCTCGCACTATCGCTGGTAATTCCGAACGGTATCGAAAGGCAGTCCACAATGGCTCGCGAATATAAAATCGAAGACTACCGCAATTTCGGTATCATGGCGCACATCGACGCCGGCAAGACCACGACGACCGAACGTATTCTTTATTACACCGGTAAGTCGCACAAGATCGGCGAAGTCCACGACGGCGCAGCCACCATGGACTGGATGGAGCAGGAGCAGGAGCGTGGCATCACGATCACCTCCGCTGCGACCACGACCTTCTGGAAGGGCCGTGACGGCAAGATGCGCCGCTTCAACATCATTGACACCCCCGGACACGTCGACTTCACGATCGAAGTCGAGCGTTCGCTGCGCGTTCTCGACGGCGCCATCGCGCTTCTCGATGCCAACGCCGGTGTCGAGCCGCAGACAGAAACCGTCTGGCGCCAGGCCGAGAAGTATCACGTTCCGCGCATGATCTTCTGCAACAAGATGGACAAGACCGGTGCGGACTTCTACCGCTCCGTCGAGATGATCAAGACCCGTCTTGGGGCGACGGCGGTCGTCATGCAGCTGCCGATCGGCGCAGAAACCGAGTTCAAGGGCGTTGTCGACCTGATCGAGATGAACGCGCTCATCTGGCGCGACGAATCGCTCGGCGCTCAGTGGGACGTCGTCGAAATCCCGGAAGACATGAAGGCCAAGGCTGAAGAATATCGCGAAAAGCTGATCGAGACGGTTGTCGAGATCGACGAAGCCGCAATGGAGGCCTATCTCGAAGGCAACATGCCGGACAACGATCAGATCCGCGCGCTCGTTCGCCGCGGCACCATCGACGTCAAGTTCCATCCGATGTTCTGCGGTACCGCCTTCAAGAACAAGGGCGTTCAGCCGCTGCTCGATGCCGTCGTCGACTACCTGCCGTCGCCGCTCGACATCCCGGCGATCAAGGGTATCGACGTAAAGACGGAAGCTGAGATCGAGCGTCATCCCGATGACGCCGAGCCGCTCTCCATGCTTGCCTTCAAGATCATGAACGACCCCTTCGTCGGTTCGCTCACCTTCGCCCGCATCTATTCCGGCAAGCTCGAAAAGGGCGCGTCGGTCATGAACACGGTCAAGGACAAGCGCGAGCGCGTCGGCCGCATGCTTCAGATGCACTCCAACTCGCGTGAAGACATCGAAGAAGCCTTCGCAGGCGATATCGTTGCTCTCGCAGGCCTCAAGGAGACCACCACTGGCGATACGCTGTGTGATCCGCTGAAGCCGGTTATCCTCGAGCGCATGGAATTCCCCGAGCCGGTCATCCAGATCGCCATCGAGCCCAAGACCAAGGGCGACCAGGAAAAGATGGGCCTTGCGCTCAACCGCCTGGCTGCCGAAGACCCGTCCTTCCGTGTGAAGACGGACCAGGAGTCAGGCCAGACGATCATCGCCGGCATGGGTGAACTTCACCTCGACATCATCGTTGACCGCATGCGTCGCGAGTTCAAGGTTGAAGCAACCGTCGGCGCGCCGCAGGTTGCCTACCGCGAAACCATCACGAAGACGCACGAGGAAGACTACACGCACAAGAAGCAGTCCGGTGGTACCGGCCAGTTCGCGCGCGTCAAGATCATCTTCGAACCGAACCCGGAAGGCGACGACTTCAAGTTCGAGTCCAAGATCGTCGGCGGTGCTGTTCCGAAGGAATACATCCCGGGCGTCCAGAAGGGCATCGAGAGCGTTCTGACCTCCGGCCCGCTCGCAGGCTTCCCGATGCTCGGCGTCAAGGCGACGCTGGTCGACGGTGCCTTCCACGATGTCGACTCGTCGGTCCTGGCATTCGAAATCGCCTCGCGCGCTTGCTTCCGCGAGGCGGCAAAGAAGGCTGGCGCTCAGCTGCTCGAGCCGATGATGAAGGTCGAAGTCGTGACGCCGGAAGACTATGTCGGCGACGTCATCGGCGACCTGAACTCTCGCCGTGGGCAGATCCAGGGCCAGGAGAGCCGCGGTATCGCTGTCGTCATCAACGCGAACGTTCCTCTGGCGAACATGTTCAAGTACGTCGACAACCTGCGCTCCATGTCGCAGGGCCGCGCTCAGTACACGATGACCTTCGATCACTACGCGCCGGTTCCGTCGAACGTCGCAACCGAAATCCAGGCAAAGTATTCCGGTCAGAAGTGACCGGAATACCAATTGACCGATAACAAGAATTAGATCCCTTCGGGGACTAGCAGAATGGAGAGCCGAAAATGGCAAAGAGTAAGTTTGAGCGCAACAAGCCGCACGTTAACATCGGCACGATCGGCCACGTTGACCACGGCAAGACGTCTCTGACGGCGGCGATCACGAAGTATTTCGGCGAGTTCAAGGCGTATGACCAGATCGACGCTGCGCCGGAAGAAAAGGCCCGCGGCATCACGATTTCGACGGCGCACGTCGAGTACGAGACGGCCAACCGTCACTACGCGCACGTTGACTGCCCCGGCCACGCCGACTACGTCAAGAACATGATCACCGGTGCCGCACAGATGGACGGCGCGATCCTGGTCTGCTCGGCTGCCGACGGCCCGATGCCGCAGACCCGCGAACACATCCTGCTCGCCCGCCAGGTGGGCGTTCCGGCAATCGTGGTGTTCCTGAACAAGGTCGACCAGGTTGACGACGCCGAGCTTCTCGAACTCGTCGAGCTGGAAGTGCGCGAACTGCTGTCGTCCTACGACTTCCCGGGCGACGACATTCCGGTCGTCAAGGGTTCGGCGCTGGCTGCTCTTGAAGATTCCGACAAGAAGATTGGCGAAGACGCGATCCGCGAGCTGATGGCTCAGGTGGACGCCTACATCCCGACGCCTGAGCGTCCGATCGACCAGCCGTTCCTGATGCCGATCGAAGACGTGTTCTCGATCTCGGGCCGCGGTACGGTCGTGACCGGCCGCGTCGAGCGCGGTATCGTCAAGGTTGGCGAAGAAGTCGAGATCGTCGGCATCCGCCCGACCTCGAAGACGACGGTGACCGGCGTTGAAATGTTCCGCAAGCTGCTCGACCAGGGCCAGGCCGGCGACAACATCGGCGCACTGATCCGCGGCGTGAACCGCGACGGCGTCGAGCGTGGCCAGATCCTGTGCAAGCCGGGTTCGGTGAAGCCGCACAAGAAGTTCAAGGCTGAAGCCTACATCCTGACGAAGGAAGAAGGCGGCCGTCATACGCCGTTCTTCACCAACTACCGTCCGCAGTTCTACTTCCGCACGACGGACGTGACGGGCATCGTGACGCTGCCGGAAGGCACGGAAATGGTGATGCCGGGTGACAACGTCACGGTTGACGTCGAGCTGATCGTGCCGATCGCCATGGAAGAAAAGCTGCGCTTCGCCATCCGCGAAGGCGGCCGCACCGTCGGCGCCGGTATCGTTGCATCGATCGTAGAGTAATCTTTTAAGCAAGCGGCCCAGGGCCGCTTGCTTATGACATAAAAATGTAGCAAATGGCGCGCGAGCGCGATTTGCTTCTGCTTCGGCTTCGAGGCAGGCAATGAACAGATAAGGTGGGCCTTAAGGCCTGGAGACTGGAAAGGGACATCGTTTCGGTGTCCCCTTCGATCTTTGAAACCGGTGGTCCGCCTTAGGAAAAAGTAGAACAGCCCGTGCCGTTTTGTTGGCACGCGAAGAACAAACACAAGGATAACGTCGAATGAACGGCCAAAATATCCGCATTCGCCTGAAGGCGTTCGATCACCGAATTCTCGATGCTTCCACGCGCGAGATTGTGTCGACGGCGAAGCGCACCGGAGCTAGTGTCCGGGGCCCCGTTCCGCTTCCGACCCGCATCGAGAAGTTTACGGTCAACCGGTCCCCGCACATCGACAAGAAGAGCCGCGAGCAGTTCGAGATGCGCACGCATAAGCGCCTCCTCGACATCGTAGACCCGACCCCGCAGACGGTGGACGCGCTGATGAAGCTCGATCTGGCCGCCGGTGTCGATGTTGAGATCAAGCTCTGAGCCTGGCTCGAGCGGATTTGGAAGGATTGAACCGATGCGTTCAGGTGTGATTGCACAGAAGGTGGGAATGACCCGCGTCTACAACGACGCCGGCGAGCATGTCCCGGTAACAGTATTGCGTATGGAAGGCTGCCAGGTCGTTTCCACGCGCACTGTAGAAAAGAATGGCTATACCGCAGTTCAGCTCGGTGCTGGCCAGGCGAAGGTTAAGAACACGTCCAAGGCGATGCGCGGCAACTTTGCTGTCGCCAACGTCGAGCCGAAGGCCAAGCTCGCAGAATTCCGCGTTTCGGAAGACAATCTGCTCGAGGTCGGCACCGAGCTCAAGGCTGGTCACTTCGCTGCAGGTCAGCTCGTCGACGTGACGGGTACGACCATCGGTAAGGGTTTTGCCGGCGCCATGAAGCGCCACGGCTTCGGCGGTCTGCGCGCCACGCACGGCGTGTCGGTTTCGCACCGTTCGCATGGTTCGACGGGTTCGCGCCAGGATCCGGGCAAGGTGTTCAAGAACAAGAAGATGGCTGGTCACATGGGCCAGACGCGCGTAACGACTCAGAACCTGGAAGTGGTTTCGACCGATGAAGATCGCGGTCTGATCCTGATCAAGGGTGCAGTACCCGGTTCCAAGGGTGCCTGGATCATCGTGCGCGATGCCGTCAAGTCGGCAGCGAAGTAAGGAGCCGGACCAATGGAATTCAACGTCAAGACCCTCGAGGGAAAAGACGCAGGGAAGGTTTCTCTCTCTGACGCGATTTTCGGCCTCGAGCCCCGCGAAGACATTCTTGCCCGCGTCATCCGCTGGCAGCTTGCCAAGAAGCAGCAGGGCACCCACCAGGCAAAGGGCCGCGCGGACGTTTCGCGCACCGGCGCCAAGATGTACAAGCAGAAGGGTACGGGCCGCGCTCGTCACCATTCGGCTCGCGCCCCGCAGTTCCGCGGCGGTGGTAAGGCTCACGGTCCGGTCGCCCGCAGCCACGAGCACGACCTTCCGAAGAAGGTTCGCGCGCTGGGTCTGCGTCACGCACTGTCGGCCAAGTTCAAGTCCGAGGACGTGATCGTCATCGACAATCTGGTCGCTGCTGAAGCAAAGACCAAGGCTCTCGCATCCGTTTTTGAGACGCTGGGCCTGACCAATGCGCTCTTCATCGGCGGCGCTGAGCTTGACGGCAACTTCAAGCTTGCAGCAAAGAACATCCCGAACATCGATGTTCTGCCGATCCAGGGCATCAACGTTTACGACATCGTGCGCCGCGGCAAGCTCGTGCTTTCCAAGGCTGCCGTTGAAGCTCTAGAGGAGCGTTTCAAGTGACCGATCTTCGCCACTACGATGTGATCGTCTCGCCGGCGATCACCGAAAAGTCCACGCTGGTATCGGAAAACAACCAGGTTGTTTTCAACGTCGCCAAGGCGGCCACGAAGCCGGAAATCAAGGCTGCAGTCGAGGCGCTCTTCGGCGTCAAGGTCACGGCCGTCAACACTCTGCTCCGCAAGGGCAAGACCAAGCGTTTCCGCGGTTTTGTCGGCAAGCAGAAGGACGTGAAGAAGGCTGTCGTGACGCTGGCTGAGGGCCAGACGATCGACGTCTCCACCGGTCTCTGAGGAATAAGAAAATGGCATTGAAAACATTCAATCCTACGACCCCGAGCCAGCGCCAGCTCGTCATCGTTGACCGTTCTGGCCTGTGGAAGGGCAAGCCGGTCAAGGTGCTGACGGAAGGCCTGACCTCCAAGGGTGGCCGCAACAACGCCGGCCGCATCACGGTCCGTTTCCAGGGCGGCGGTCATAAGCGCACCTATCGTCTCGTCGACTTCAAGCGCCGCAAGTTTGACGTCGAGGGCACGGTTCAGCGCATCGAATATGACCCGAACCGTACGGCATATATCGCGCTCGTAACCTACACGGACGGCGAACAGGCCTACATCCTCGCTCCGCAGCGCCTCGCTGCCGGCGACAAGGTCGTCGCTTCCGACAAGGCCGTCGACGTGAAGCCGGGCAACACCATGCCGCTTCAGTTCATCCCGGTCGGCTCCATCATCCACAACGTGGAAATGAAGCCGGGCAAGGGCGGTCAGATCGCACGTTCGGCAGGCGGTTACGCACAGCTCGTCGGCCGCGACCAGGGCATGGCGATCCTTCGCCTGAACTCGGGTGAACAGCGCCTCGTCCACGGCACCTGCCTGGCGACGATCGGTGCGGTTTCCAACCCGGACCACGGCAACATCAATGATGGCAAGGCCGGCCGTTCGCGCTGGCGTGGCAAGAAGCCGCATAACCGCGGCGTCGTCATGAACCCTGTCGACCATCCGCACGGTGGTGGTGAAGGCCGCACCTCGGGTGGCCGTCATCCGGTTACCCCGTGGGGCAAGCCGACCAAGGGCAAGCGTACCCGGTCGAACAAGTCGACCGACAAGATGATCATGCGCTCGCGTCATCAGCGTAAGAAGTAAGAGAGGAAGTCTCCAATGGCTCGTTCAGTATGGAAAGGTCCGTTCGTTGACGGCTATCTTCTCAAGAAGGCTGAGAAGGTTCGTGAAGGCGGACGTGCAGAAGTAATCAAGATCTGGAGCCGTCGCTCCACGATCCTGCCGCAGTTCGTCGGTCTCACCTTCGGCGTCTACAACGGCAGCAAGCATGTTCCGGTCAGCGTCAATGAAGACATGGTCGGTCACAAATTCGGTGAATTCTCTCCGACCCGGACCTATTACGGTCACGGTGCGGACAAGAAGGCAAAGAGGAAGTAACGATGGGCAAGGCAAAAGCCGAACGCCGGCTGAAGGACAACGAGGCGCAAGCAGTCGCCCGCACGCTCCGCGTCAGCCCACAGAAGCTCAATCTGGTTGCTGCGGCCATCCGCGGCAAGAAGGTTGACCGCGCACTCGCCGAGCTGGAGTTCTCTCGCAAGCGCATCGCAGGCGCCGTCAAGAAGACGCTCGAATCTGCGATCGCCAACGCCGAGAACAACCACGATCTCGACGTCGACGCGCTGGTCGTAGCAGAAGCCTATGTCGGCAAGTCGATCGTCATGAAGCGTTTCCACGCTCGTGGCCGCGGCCGTGCATCTCGCATCGAGAAGCCGTTCGCCCACCTGACGATCGTCGTCCGCGAAGTGCAGGCACAAGAGGAGGCCGCATAATGGGTCAGAAAATCAATCCAATCGGTTTCCGTCTTGGCATCAACCGCACCTGGGATAGCCGCTGGTTCGCGGACAATGCCGAGTACGGCCAGCTCCTGCACGAAGACCTGAAGATGCGCAAGTTCGTCATGAGCGAACTGAAGCAGGCTGGTATTGCAAAGGTCGTCATCGAGCGTCCGCACAAGAAGTGCCGCGTCACGATCCACTCGGCTCGCCCGGGTCTGATCATCGGCAAGAAGGGTGCAGACATCGACAAGCTCCGCAAGAAGCTGTCGGACATGACGAACTCCGAAACGCACCTCAACATCGTCGAAGTGCGCAAGCCGGAAGTCGACGCGACGCTCGTCGCCCAGTCGATCGCCCAGCAGCTGGAGCGCCGCGTGGCTTTCCGCCGCGCCATGAAGCGCGCAGTTCAGTCTGCAATGCGTCTTGGCGCCGAAGGCATCAGGATCACCTGCGCAGGCCGTCTCGGCGGCGCGGAAATCGCTCGTACCGAATGGTACCGCGAAGGCCGCGTTCCGCTGCACACCCTGCGTGCGGACATCGACTACGGTACGGCTGAAGCCGAAACCGCATTCGGCATCTGCGGCATCAAGGTCTGGATCTTCAAGGGCGAAATCCTTGAGCACGATCCGCTGGCCTCCGAGCGCCGCGCACTCGAGGGTGACGCTCAGGGTCCGGCAAGCCGTGATCGCGATCGTCGCCGCGACAACGCTTGATAGCGTTGGTGGCAGATAAGTTCGGAGAATAAGAAAATGTTGCAGCCAAAGCGTACCAAGTACCGCAAGCAATTCAAGGGCCGCATCAAGGGCGTCGCCAAGGGTGGTTCCGACCTCGCCTTCGGTGAATTCGGCCTGAAGGCTCAGGAGCCCAACCGCGTCAATGCACGTGAAATCGAAGCGGCCCGCCGCGCGATCACGCGTTACATGAAGCGCGCCGGCCGTGTATGGATCCGCGTGTTCCCGGACGTTCCGGTAACCGCAAAGCCGACCGAAGTCCGCATGGGTAAGGGTAAGGGCTCCGTCGAATATTGGGCATGCAAGGTCAAGCCTGGCCGAATGATGTTCGAGATCGACGGCGTCACCGAAGAGATCGCCCGCGAGGCGCTTCGTCTCGGCTCGGCCAAGCTCTCGGTCAAGACGCGCTTCGTTCAGCGCATTGCAGAGTAAGGAGAGGCAGATGAAAGCCGAAGAAGTCCGCGGCCTCACGGCCGATCAACTCAAGGACAAGCTCGCCAACCTCAAGAAGGAGCAGTTCAACCTGCGCTTCCAGAAGGCAACCGGCCAGCTCGAAAAGTCCTCGCGCATCAACGAAGTCCGCAAGGACATCGCCCGCGTGAAAACCATTGCCCGCCAGAAGGCGGCAGAAGCAAAGGCGTAAAGGAAGAACAACATGCCGAAGCGCATTCTGCAGGGCGTTGTCGTTGGCGACAAGAACGAGAAGACTGTCGTAGTTCGCGTTGAGCGCCGTTTCGCTCACCCGCTGCTTCAGAAGACCGTTCGTCGTTCCAAGAAGTACAAGGCCCACGACGAAAACAACCAGTACAAGATCGGCGATACCGTATCCATCGAGGAATGCGCGCCGATTTCCAAGGACAAGCGCTGGACGGTGATTTCCGCCCAGGGCAAGTAACAGAATTTTGCGCGAGGCCTTGCGTCTCGCCGAAATTTCTGTATGAAGCAGCGTCAGAACGCTCGAATGCCGGGCGTTCTTTTGCTTTGAGCGCATGGAAGGTCCCGTCGGGAAACCACCTTGGCACGATTTTTCCCGCGCTATTCAAGCTATTGCCGTGTCTGTACCCGCCCTTGAGGCGGGTTCGGCGGGCTGACAATTTTCATGAGCCGGGGTAGGGGGCGCAAGCCCAACCATTCCGGTAAAACAAGAAGGCGACCTGATATGATTCAGATGCAAACAAACCTCGACGTCGCGGATAATTCCGGCGCACGTCGTGTCATGTGCATCAAGGTGCTGGGCGGCTCGAAGCGCAAGTATGCCTCGATCGGCGACGTCATCGTCGTTTCGATCAAGGAAGCGATCCCGCGCGGCCGCGTGAAGAAGGGTGACGTGATGAAGGCGGTGGTAGTTCGTACCGCCAAGGAAATCCGTCGCGTGGATGGCAGCATCATCCGCTTCGACACGAATGCAGCAGTCCTCATCGACAACAAGAAAGAGCCGATCGGCACCCGTATCTTCGGACCGGTTCCGCGCGAACTTCGCGCCAAGAACCACATGAAGATCATCTCGCTGGCTCCCGAAGTACTGTAAGGAGCGGGAACGATGCAGAAGATTCGTAAAGGCGACAAGGTCGTCATGCTCGCAGGCAAGGACAAGGGCCGCACCGGCGAAGTCCTCCAGGTTCTGCCGAAGGAAGATCGCGCGGTCGTGCGAGGCGTCAACGTCGTCAAGCGCCATCAGCGCCAGACGCAGACGCAGGAAGCCGGCATCATCAGCAAGGAAGCCTCGGTTCACCTGTCCAACATTGCAATCGTCGACAAGGACGGCAAGCCGACCCGCGTCGGTTTCAAGGTCGTTGACGGCAAGAAGGTCCGTGTGGCCAAGCGTTCTGGAGATGTGATCGATGGCTGAGGCAAAGTATGAGCCGCGGCTCAAGAAGGAATATGTCGAGCGCATCCGCAAGGCGATGCAGGAGAAGTTCTCCTATGCCAACGAGATGCAGATCCCGAGGCTCGACAAGATCGTGATCAACATGGGTGTTGGCGAAGCAACGGCTGATTCGAAGAAGCCGACCATTGCTGCAGCCGACCTGGCAGCGATCGCCGGCCAGAAGCCGGTGATCACCCGTGCACGCAACTCGATCGCTGGCTTCAAGGTCCGCGAGCAGATGCCAATCGGCGCCAAGGTCACCCTGCGCGGCGCCCGCATGTACGAGTTCCTGGACCGTCTCGTGAACATCGCGCTTCCGCGCGTTCGCGACTTCCGCGGCCTGAACCCGAAGAGCTTTGACGGCCGTGGCAACTTCGCCATGGGCATCAAGGAGCACATTGTGTTCCCTGAGATCAACTACGACAAGGTTGATCAGATGTGGGGCATGGACATCATCGTTTGCACGACGGCAACGAAGGACGACGAAGCACGGGCTCTGCTGACAGAGTTCAACTTCCCGTTCCGTCAGTAACCGTAACGACGAGCGTAGAAAAGGAACCTGACATGGCGAAGACAAGCGCAGTTGAAAAGAACAAGCGCCGCCGTACTGCGGTCGCAAATCAGGCTGCCAAGCGCGCAGCCCTGAAGGCGATCATCATGAACCAGTCTCTTCCGATCGAAGAGCGGTTCAAGGCCTCGATCAAGCTGGCATCCCTGCCGCGCGATGGATCGAAGACCCGCATTCGCAACCGTTGCGAAGTATCGGGCCGCCCGCGCGCGTACTACCGCAAACTGCGCATGTCGCGTATCGCGCTGCGTGAACTGGGCAATCTCGGCAAGGTGCCGGGCATCGTCAAGTCGAGCTGGTAAGGAGCAGGTTAGATGACAATGACTGATCCGTTGGGCGATATGCTCACTCGCATCCGCAACGGCGCTTCCCGCCGCAAGTCGTCGGTTTCGACGCCTGCGTCCAAGCTCCGTGCACGCGTTCTCGATGTCCTGCAGTCCGAAGGCTACATCCGTGGCTATTCCGTTGTCGATTTCGGCAATGGCAAGTCGGAACTCAGCATCGAGCTGAAGTACTACGAAGGCACATCGGTGATCCGCGAGATCGGCCGTGTGTCCAAGCCGGGCCGCCGGGTTTATGTCTCGGTCAAGTCCATTCCGCAGGTCGCGAACGGTCTCGGCATCACCATCCTTTCGACCCCGAAGGGCGTGATGGCCGATCACCAGGCTCGCGAACAGAACGTTGGTGGCGAGGTTCTTTGCTCTGTCTTCTAAGACAGGGCAGAAACCTCCATTGCGAACAGACAGGATTTAAAAATGTCTCGTATCGGTAAGAAGCCCGTTCAGGTACCTGCTGGGATCACGGCTACGGTCGATGGCCAGAAGGTTACTGCAAAGGGCCCGAAGGGCGAGCTGTTCTTCGTCGCAAACGACGAAGTCGGCGTAAAGCTCGAAGATAACGCGGTCGTGGTCACGCCGCTCAACCAGACCAAGGATGCTCGCGCAAAGTGGGGCATGTCCCGCACGATGATCGAGAACATCTTCAAGGGCGTCAAGGACGGTTACGAGCGCAAGCTCGAAATCAACGGCGTTGGTTATCGTGCGTCCATGCAGGGTAAGAACCTGCAGCTGGCTCTCGGTTTCAGCCACGACGTGGTCTATGAGCCGCCGGTCGGGATCTCGATCGCTGTTCCGAAGCCGACGGAAATCGTCGTCACCGGCATCAACAAGCAGCAGGTCGGCCAGGTCGCCGCCGAAATCCGCGAATATCGCGGTCCCGAGCCCTACAAGGGCAAGGGCGTGAAGTATGCTGACGAGCGCATCGTCCGCAAAGAAGGCAAGAAGAAGTAAGGATCACGCGAAATGGCTAGCAGGAAAGAAGCACTTGCACGTCGTGCCAACCGCGTGCGCCGTCAACTCAAGGCGGTGGCCAATGGCCGTCCGCGCCTGTCGGTTCATCGCTCCTCGAAGAACATCTACGCACAGATCATCGATGATGTGGCCGGCAAGACGCTTGCGGCTGCCTCCACGCTCGATAAGGATCTGCGCGGTTCTCTGAAGACCGGTGCCGATACCGCGGCAGCTGCCCTCGTCGGCAAGCTTGTCGCAGAGCGCGCCTCCAAGGCAGGCGTCAAGGAGGTCGTATTCGACCGTGGCGCCTTCATCTATCACGGCCGCATCAAGGCACTTGCCGAAGCGGCCCGCGAAGGCGGTCTGACCTTCTAAAGAGGTTTCCGGCCGCGCGTCTTTTGACGGCGGCCGGATTTTCACCGGGCCGCAAACGCTTCCTTACGGGAGACTGATGCGGTCCTCGTTTATTTGCCGATTGCACCCGGAAAAGAAAAAGGAAGAGGACAATGGCACAGGAAAGAAGGGGTTCTCGCGAAGATCGCCAGAGCCGCGAAGAGCGCGACAGCGAATTCGTCGACAAGCTTGTCGCGATCAACCGCGTCGCCAAGGTTGTTAAGGGTGGCCGCCGTTTCGGTTTCGCCGCTCTCGTCGTCGTCGGTGACCAGAAAGGCCGCGTAGGCTTCGGTCACGGTAAGGCACGCGAAGTACCCGAAGCGATCCGCAAGGCTACGGAAGCCGCCAAGCGCGAGCTGATCTTCGTTCCCCTGCGTGAAGGCCGCACTCTGCATCACGACGTCCATGGCCGCCATGGCGCCGGCAAGGTTCTGCTGCGCTCGGCCAAGGTCGGTACCGGCATCATCGCCGGCGGTCCGATGCGCGCCGTTTTCGAAACGCTCGGCGTTCACGACGTTGTCGCCAAGTCGACCGGTTCCTCGAACCCGTACAACATGGTTCGCGCAACCTTCGACGCCCTGAAGCACCAGGTTCACCCGAAGGACATCGCAGCTCAGCGCGGCATCAAGTATGCTACGCTTCAGGCTCGCCGTGCCGCCTCCGGCAACGCCTCTGAAGAATAAGAGGAGTCTGACCCATGGCTAAGGCTACCAAGAAGACCGAAGCGAAGACGGTTACCGTCGAGCAGATCGGCAGCCCGATTCGCCGGCCGGCTGTACAGCGCCAGACGCTGATCGGCCTCGGCCTCAACAAGATGCACCGGACCCGCACCCTGGAAGATACGCCTTCCGTTCGCGGCATGATCCGTGCTGTCCAGCATCTCGTTCGCGTCGTCGACGAGAAGTGAGACGGAGGTTATCATCATGAAACTCAATGAAATCAGAGATAACGAAGGTTCGACCCACAGCCGCAAGCGCCTCGGCCGCGGTATCGGTTCGGGCTCGGGCAAGACCGGTGGTCGCGGTGTGAAGGGTCAGAAGTCCCGTTCCGGCGTCGCCATCAACGGTTTTGAAGGCGGTCAGATGCCAATCTACCGCCGTCTGCCGAAGCGCGGCTTCACGAACATCTTCAAGGCGGACTTCGTCGTCGTCTCTCTCGCACGCATCCAGGCTGCGATCGACGCCGGCAAGCTCGACGCCAAGGCGACTGTCGATGCCGCAGCCCTCAAGGCCGCCGGTGTGATCCGCCGTGCCAAGGACGGCGTTCGCGTTCTCGCCGACGGCGAACTGAAGGCAAAGATCAAGCTCGAAGTCGCAGGCGCTTCCAAGCCCGCCATCGAGAAGATCGAAAAGGCCGGTGCTTCGATCACGCTTCTTTCTGCCGCAGCGGCAGAATAATAATCTTATGATATGTCGCCCGGGGTGGCTTCACACCGGGCGATTTTGCTCCCATATGTGGGCCTCACAAGAATCTGCATCGTTGCACCTCCGCAGCATGCCGGTTTTGACGAAATCAAGGGTGAGGCATTGGTTGCGCCAGCAATCCGTCCGTAGCCCGATTGTGAATAATTTGAATACTGATTCCGGGTCCGGCACTCGCACGAAGCGCCCGAATTGGTAGCGCGGAGAATCGCATGGCGTCTGCAGCGGAACAATTGGCTTCCAATCTAAGTTTTTCGACCTTCGCCAAAGCCGAGGATCTCAAGAAGCGACTGTGGTTCACGCTTGCAGCTCTCCTCGTCTATCGTCTTGGAACGCACATTCCGCTTCCGGGCCTCAATCCCGAAGCCTATGCCCAGGCCTTTCGCGGCCAGGCGGGCGGCATTCTCGGCCTCTTCAACATGTTTTCGGGTGGCGCCGTCGAGCGCATGGCGATCTTCGCGCTCGGCATCATGCCCTATATCTCCGCTTCGATCATCGTACAGCTGATGACTTCGGTCGTGCCGGCGCTCGAGAACCTGAAGAAGGAAGGCGAGCAGGGCCGCAAGATCATCAACCAGTACACCCGATACGGCACCGTGCTGCTCGGCGCGCTGCAGGCCTATGGCATTGCGGTCGGCCTTGAAAGCGGCAGCGGCCTCGTGGTCGATCCGGGCTGGTTCTTCCGTATTTCCACCGTCATCACGCTGCTCGGCGGCACGATGTTCCTGATGTGGCTCGGCGAGCAGATCACCTCGCGCGGTATCGGCAACGGCATTTCGCTGATCATTTTCGCAGGCATCGCTGCCGGTCTTCCGAGCGCACTTGCCGGCACGCTCGAACTCGGCCGCACCGGTGCGCTTTCGACGTCGCTGATTCTCGCCGTCATCGTGATCGCGATGGCCGTTATCGCCGTCATCGTCTTCGTCGAGCGCGCCCAGCGCCGGCTGCTGATCCAGTATCCGAAGCGTCAGGTCGGCAACCGCATGTTTCAGGGCGATACGTCGCACCTGCCGCTGAAGCTGAACACCTCGGGCGTCATCCCGGCAATCTTCGCCTCGTCGCTGCTGCTTCTGCCTGCGACCGTGGCGGGCTTTGCAAACACGACGTCGCTGCCGTCCTGGGCGACGGCGATCGTTGCGGCGCTCGGCCACGGCCAGCCGCTCTATATGCTGCTCTATGCGGCGCTGATCGCCTTCTTCGCCTTCTTCTACACGGCCATCGTCTTCAATCCGAAGGACACGGCCGACAATCTGAAGAAGCATGGCGGCTTTATCCCCGGCATCCGTCCAGGCGAGCGCACCGCCGAATATATCGATTTCGTCCTGACCCGCATCACGGTCATCGGTGCGATCTATCTCGTCTTCGTCTGCATCCTGCCTGAGATCCTCGTGTCGCAAACGGGCATCCCATTAGCCCTTGGTGGTACTTCGCTTTTGATCGTGGTTAGCGTAACTCTTGATACGGTGGCTCAGATCCAGGGTCATCTGATTGCACAGCAGTACGAAGGCCTGATCAAGAAATCGAAGTTGCGTGGAGGAAAGAGGGGGCGATGAGACTCATACTTTTGGGGCCGCCGGGTGCGGGCAAGGGTACCCAGGCCCAGCGGGTCGTGGAGAAGTACGGCATTCCGCAGCTTTCCACGGGTGACATGCTTCGTGCAGCCGTTCACGCTGGAACCGAGGTCGGCAATCGGGCCGATGCCTTGATGAAGGCAGGCAAGCTTGTCCCCGACGAAGTCGTCAACGCCATCGTCTCCGAGCGCATCGATCAGCCCGACTGTGCAAACGGCTTCATCCTCGACGGTTTTCCCCGGACGCTCGTCCAGGCGGATGCGACGGAAACGATGCTTCGCGCAAAGGGCCTCGACCTTTCCGTCGTGATCGAGCTGAAGGTCAATGACGACGAACTCATTCGCCGTGTTGCGGGGCGCTATTCATGCGCACAATGCGGCAGCGTCTACCACGACACCGACAAGGCTCCGGAACGCGAGGGTGTGTGCGACAAGTGCGGTTCGACGCATTTCAAGCGCCGGCCGGACGACAACCCGGAGACGATGACGGCGCGGCTTCAGGTCTATTACAAGGAAACTTCTCCGTTGATCGGCTATTACTACGCCAAGGGCAAGCTCAAGAGCGTGGACGGCATGGCCGACATAGATCACGTCACCGGCGAGATCGAAACCATCCTTTCGAAGCTTTAAGGCTTTGAAAATAAACTTGGCGGGACCGGTTGCCTTTCAGCGCTGATTCCGCTAAACACCGCGCCAACTCGCGATATTCGATGCGATCGGCGCGGATTTCCCAAAGGAAGTCCGGGTTCGGTCGTTTTGACATGTTACGAACCCAAATTTGAACGAGCGGCCCTTCGGAGGGCGGCATAATCGAAGCCCTCTTGCCTGATGGCAACTGGAACTCAAGGAGAATAGGCGTGGCACGTATCGCTGGCGTCAACATCCCGACTGCGAAGCGCGTCGTTATCGCGCTGACCTACATTCACGGGATCGGTTCGAAATTCGCACAGGAAATCGTCGAGAAGGTCGGAATCCCGGCTGATCGCCGCGTGCACCAGCTCACGGACGCTGAAGTTCTTCAGATCCGCGAAACGATCGATCGCGACTATCAGGTCGAAGGTGATCTTCGTCGCGAAACCTCGATGAACATCAAGCGTCTGATGGACCTGGGCTGCTACCGCGGCCTGCGTCATCGCCGCGGCCTGCCGGTTCGCGGTCAGCGCACGCACACAAATGCCCGCACCCGCAAGGGTCCGGCAAAGGCGATCGCTGGTAAGAAGAAGTAATTTCCGGGAAACCGGGAGTTGGAGGCTGGCGGTCTGCGCCGGCCTCTTTTGAGTTTGGGGCGGAGCTTTAGGGCGCCGTTCCGGTGTAGCCGCTGGCATTACGGCGGTGAGGATATCCAAGAAAGGGATACAATGGCCAAGGAAGCCGTCCGCGTTCGCCGTCGCGAACGTAAAAACATTTCGTCGGGTGTGGCTCACGTCAACTCGACCTTCAACAACACGATGATCACCATCACTGACGCGCAGGGCAATGCCATCGCCTGGTCGTCCGCCGGTGCCAAGGGCTTCAAGGGTTCGCGCAAGTCGACCCCGTTCGCGGCCCAGATCGCTGCTGAAGATGCTGCCAAGAAGGCGCAGGAACATGGCATGAAGTCGCTGGAAGTCGAAGTTTGCGGTCCAGGTTCTGGCCGTGAATCCGCTCTGCGCGCGCTCCAGGCTGCCGGTTTCATGATCACGTCCATCCGCGACGTGACGCCGATCCCGCACAATGGCTGCCGCCCGCGCAAGAAGCGCCGCGTCTGATCATCGCCACTCACAACACCGGTGAGCGTCTTGTCGACGCTCCCGGTGCTTCTCAAGCTCGGTTGCCACGATTGGATGGTGGCAACGAACGGAAGGCAAAACTATGATTCAGAAGAACTGGCAGGAATTGATCAAGCCGAACAAGGTCGAGTTCTCTTCGAACTCGCGCATCAAGGCGACGCTCGTTGCAGAGCCGCTGGAGCGCGGTTTCGGCCTGACCCTCGGCAACGCGCTTCGTCGCGTTCTGCTCTCCTCGCTGCGCGGCGCCGCGGTGACGGCCGTGCAGATCGACGGCGTGCTGCACGAATTCTCCTCGATTCCGGGCGTCCGCGAAGACGTGACGGATATCGTGCTCAACATCAAGGAAATCGCCATCAAGATGGATGGCGATGACGCAAAACGCATGGTCGTGCGCAAGCAGGGCCCTGGCGTTGTAACGGCTGGCGACATCCAGACGGTCGGCGATATCGAGATCCTCAACCCCGAGCATGTCATCTGCACGCTCGACGAGGGCGCCGAAATCCGCATGGAGTTCACCGTCAACAACGGCAAGGGCTACGTTCCGGCCGAACGCAATCGTGCGGAAGATGCTCCGATCGGCCTGATCCCGGTCGACAGCCTTTATTCGCCGGTCAAGAAGGTGTCCTACAAGGTTGAAAACACCCGCGAAGGACAGGTTCTCGACTACGACAAGCTGACGATGACCATCGAAACCGATGGTTCCGTTTCCGGCGAAGACGCCGTCGCTTTTGCGGCGCGCATCCTCCAGGACCAGCTTGGCGTCTTCGTCAACTTCGACGAGCCGCAGAAGGAAGCCGAAGAAGAAGCAGTTACCGAACTCGCTTTCAACCCGGCACTCCTCAAGAAGGTAGACGAACTCGAACTGTCGGTCCGCTCGGCAAACTGCCTGAAGAACGACAACATCGTCTACATCGGCGACCTCATTCAGAAGACCGAAGCAGAAATGCTCCGCACGCCGAATTTTGGTCGCAAGTCGCTGAACGAAATCAAGGAAGTTCTCGCTTCTATGGGCCTGCATCTCGGCATGGAAGTGCCCGCATGGCCGCCTGAGAACATCGAAGATCTCGCCAAGCGGTACGAAGACCAGTACTAACCATCAAACGGCGGGCGAGATGCCTGCATGTGAAGGAGAATAGCAATGCGCCACGGTAAAGCCGGCCGCAAGCTGAATAGAACCGCAAGCCACCGCAAGGCGATGTTCGCCAACATGGCGGCTTCGCTCATCACGCATGAGCAGATCGTGACGACCCTGCCCAAGGCAAAGGAAATCCGTCCGATCGTTGAGAAGCTCGTTACCCTGGGCAAGCGGGGCGACCTGCACGCTCGCCGTCAGGCGATCTCGCAGATCAAGGACGCCGCAGTCGTTTCGAAGCTGTTCGACACGATCGCTTCGCGCTATGCAACCCGCAACGGCGGCTACCTGCGTATCATGAAGGCCGGCTTCCGCCAGGGCGACAACGCCGCACTCGCCGTCATCGAGTTCGTTGACCGCGACACCTTCGCCAAGGGCGCAGCCGACAAGGCACGCACCGCCGCCGAAGAGCAGGCTGTCGCTGCCTGATATTGTCCGGTTCACCGGAAGCAGAACAGCCGGGCTGATAAGCCCGGCTGTTCTTGTTTGTAGCCTCTGGTCGTGTTTGGAGGCTGATGACGCTATCTGAAGCTGGCGATTTCAACGCGGGGATAGGGGTCATGGAAAGATTGCCGAACTGCTGAGCGAGATCCGGATTCTCGAAGAGGCGCTTCACCGCCCCGACATCCGCCGCTCAAGAACAGCACTAGAAAAGCTGCTTTCCGAGGACTTTTTAGAGTTCGGCAGTTCCGGAGCGATCTATCGCCGTAAGGAGATCATCGATCTTCTCGTGCGGGAAAGCGACAGCGAAGATCCTGGCGAATTGCTGGCCTACGATTATTCGCTCACCATCATATCTTCGGACGCGGCTTTGTTGACCTATCGAACTCGCCGCACAAGAGGGGATGGATTTGAGCGACATGTTTTGCGCAGCTCAATTTGGAAGCACTCGGAAACCGGATGGCAAATGCTGCTTCATCAAGGGACCGTGATAGGCTGATGCTGCAGGCTCAAGCTGCGGTCGCCGCCGCCCGGCCGGCTTGCCGTCCTTGCCCGCGTTTCCTGCTGCGGGCGATCGGTCGCCAGGAGCGGTAGAGGATCAGCAGGATCAGCAGGCCGACATAGATGTATTGCTCGAGGCCGAGGACCTTGGTCGAGAGGGCGAAGTGCAGTGCGCCGCAGGCTGCCACGATGTAGACGAGGCGGTGCAGGCGGACCCAGTTCGGCCCGAGGCGGCGGATCGAGAAATTGTTGGATGAGAGCGCAAGTGGAATGAGCAGCGTCAGCCCCGCCATGCCGAACATGATGAAAGGCCGTTTCACGACATCATCGATGACAGCTTGGATGATCAATGCCTGGTCGAGCACCATGTAGACGGTGAAATGCATCGCCACATAGTAGAAACATAGAAGGCCGAGGGAACGGCGGTAGCGCAGATAATTCCAGCCGAAGAGTTCGCGGGCAGGGCTGACGGCGAGCGTCAGGATCAGGAAGCGGATCGCCCATATGCCGAGGAGCAGTTCGAAGGTCTTCACCGGATCTGCGCCGAGGCCGTCGGTGGCGCCGAGGTAGAAATACCAGGCAGCAGGCAGAAGCCCCGCCACGTAGAGCAGCCACACGGATGCCGGCTGCCAGCGTTTCGCAAGCCTAAGGGAAAAATCCGTCATCAGAAATTCGCCTTCAGGTCCATACCGGAATAGAGGCTTGCGACCTCATTGGCGTAACCATTGAAGGGCAGCGTCGGATGGCGGCTGGCGCCGAAGAAGCCGCTTTCGCCGATGCGCCGTTCGCTTGCCTGGCTCCAGCGAGGATGATCGACCGCCGGATTGACGTTGGCGTAGAAGCCGTATTCCTGCGGATTGGTGACCTGCCAGGTGTTCTTCGGCTGCTGGTCGGTGAGCGTGATCTTCACGATCGACTTGATGCCCTTGAAGCCGTACTTCCACGGCACGACAAGGCGGATCGGCGCACCGTTCTGGTTCGGTAGCGTTTCTCCATAGAGCCCGACGGCAAGCAGCGTCAGCGGGTGACGGGCCTCGTCGAGGCGCAGGCCCTCGACATAAGGCCATTCGAGTGACTGGAAGAGGCCTTTCTGGCCCGGCATCTCCTCCGGCCGGACGACGGTTTCGAAGGCGACGTATCTGGCGCTGCCCAGCGGCTCCACCTTGTCGAGCAGGGCTGCCAGCGGGAAGCCGTTCCATGGGATCACCATCGACCAGGCTTCGACACAGCGCATGCGGTAGACGCGCTCCTCGATCGGAAACTCCTTGATCAGTGCCTCGATATCGAAGGTGCCCGGTTTGCCGACCATGCCGTCGACCTTGACGGTCCAGGGCAGAGGCTTGAAGTCGCCGGACAGGGCTGAGGGATCAGCCTTGTCGAGGCCGAATTCGTAGAAGTTGTTATAGGTCGTCACATCCTTCAGCGGCGTGGTCTTTTCATCGACCTTGTACTTGCTCTCAATGACGGAAAGTGCCGCAGCGCTCGCCTTGCCTGCCCCATAGAGCGCCATGGCGCCGAGCGTTGCAGCCCCAAGCAACTCGCGGCGGCGGAGATAGACCTGGCGCGGCGTGACCTCCGTGGAGGGGATCTTTGGCGGATGATAAGCCGGCATTTCGAAATCCTCCTGGGCCGGGAACGGCCCGTTATCTCGGTAAACGCATCAGCAGCGTCTTTGGATGACTGTGTAGGCCTTGAAGATTGCTTTCGGGAAGCCAATTTTTTGTGTTCGGGTGTGATGGAATAGCCTGTAACAAAAGCCTACGATCCACCGTATATGTCCGATGCGCGCAAATGGGCGGCGTACCGGATTTGCAGTTGCCGGTAGTGACAGCCCCGGCCGATTGGATTAGGACAATTCCAAAATGCAGCGGCTGCCCGGCCTGCAAGCTTTCTTGCCGTTCCGCATCGTCCGCGCAATTTCCGCAGATCAAGGAAGAAACCGATGCCAGCTTACCGTTCCAGAACCACGACTCACGGCCGCAACATGGCGGGCGCGCGCGGCCTTTGGCGCGCAACGGGCATGAAGGACTCGGATTTCGGCAAGCCGATCATCGCGGTGGTGAATTCCTTCACCCAGTTCGTGCCGGGCCACGTGCATCTGAAGGATCTCGGCCAGCTGGTCGCCCGCGAGATCGAAGCGGCCGGTGGCGTTGCCAAGGAATTCAACACGATCGCCGTCGACGACGGCATCGCCATGGGCCATGACGGCATGCTCTATTCGCTGCCGTCGCGCGAACTGATCGCCGACAGTGTCGAATACATGGTCAACGCCCATTGCGCCGACGCCATGGTCTGCATCTCGAACTGCGACAAGATCACCCCCGGCATGCTGATGGCGTCTCTGCGCCTCAACATCCCGTCGGTCTTCGTTTCCGGCGGCCCGATGGAAGCCGGCAAGGTCGTGCTGCAGGGCAAGAAGCATGCGCTCGATCTGGTCGATGCCATGGTTGCCGCCGCTGACGACAAAATCAGCGACGAGGATGTACAGACGATCGAGCGCTCGGCCTGTCCGACCTGCGGCTCGTGCTCGGGAATGTTCACGGCCAATTCCATGAACTGCCTGACCGAAGCGCTCGGCCTGTCACTGCCGGGCAACGGCTCGACGCTTGCAACTCATGCCGACCGCAAGCGCCTCTTCGTCGAGGCTGGGCACCTGATCGTCGATCTTGCCCGCCGCTACTACGAGCAGGACGACGTCAAGGCGCTGCCGCGCACGATCGCTTCCAAGCAGGCCTTTGAAAACGCCATGGCACTCGATATCGCCATGGGCGGCTCGACCAATACCGTTTTGCACATCCTGGCTGCCGCCCATGAAGGCGAGGTCGATTTCACGCTCGCCGACATCGACGCGCTGTCGCGCCGCGTGCCGTGCCTTTCCAAGGTGGCGCCGGCCAAGGCCGACGTGCACATGGAAGACGTCCACCGCGCCGGCGGCATCATGTCGATCCTCGGGGAACTGGACAAGGGCGGTCTGCTGAACCGCGACTGCCCGACCGTTCATGCCGAGACCCTGGGTGACGCTATCGACCGCTGGGATATCACCCGCACCAGCAGCGAAACGGTTCGCGACTTCTACCTCGCGGCCCCCGGCGGCATTCCGACGCAGGTCGCCTTCAGCCAGAGCGCGCGCTGGGAAGAGCTCGATACCGACCGGGAAAAGGGTGTCATACGCTCGGTCGAGCATCCGTTCTCAAAGGATGGTGGCCTGGCTGTCCTCAAGGGGAACCTCGCGCTCGACGGCTGCATCGTGAAGACGGCGGGCGTGGATGAATCGATCCTGAAATTCTCCGGTCCGGCCAAGGTCTACGAAAGCCAGGATGCTGCGGTCAAAGCAATCCTCAGCAACGAGGTCGTCGCGGGCGACGTCGTCGTCATCCGCTACGAAGGGCCGAAGGGCGGCCCCGGCATGCAGGAAATGCTCTATCCGACGAGCTATTTGAAGTCGAAGGGCCTCGGCAAGGCGTGCGCGCTGATCACCGACGGCCGCTTCTCCGGTGGCACCTCCGGCCTCTCGATCGGCCACGTTTCGCCGGAAGCGGCGAACGGCGGCACGATCGGCTTGGTGCGCCCCGGTGACATGATCGATATCGACATCCCGAACCGCACGATCAGCCTGCGCATCAGCGATGCCGAACTTGCGACCCGCCGTTCCGAACAGGAAGAGCAGGGCTGGCATCCGGCCGAACATCGCAAGCGCAATGTCACGACGGCGCTGAAAGCCTATGCGGCTTTCGCCACGAGCGCGGACCGCGGCGCGGTGCGCGACCTGGGCGGCCGCTGAGGAACTGCAAGGCTCAATCAGGAGACGCGCCTTGCGGAATTGGGGCGCCGTCTCGTCCGTCTCTGTGCCTTAAAGAACGCTGAGCAGGCGCGGCTATAGCGGCCGGTTGACGTTCTTGTAGGTCTCGCCGAGCTGTTTTATCCGCTCGTCATAGGCGGCCTTGATGCAGGCGGCATCAGCCCCGCATTCCTGCCGCTTCTTCAGCCAGGCCGTTTGCTCGTCCTGCAGCGTGCCGCGCGAGCCCATGGCGAGCAGGCCGGAAAGGAGATCGAACGTCGTCGTCATCTTCACGTCGGCGTCATTGAGCTCGCGGTTGCCGCAGATTACCTTTTCGTCCGGCTTCAGCTCCTTTGCATCGCAGTCGAAGCTCGCGGCAGGGGCGACGCCAGAGCTCAGACATGCCGCGGACAAGGCAAGTATGGCAAGGATGAGGGAACGTCTCATGCAAATTGTCCTGCTTTCGGGGAGGTGGCGCCTCAAAGGAACGCCAGTACCAGAAAGATGAAGCAGAAAATCCAGACGGCAAGGACGAAAAGGAGCCCCGCTCTGCTAGTGGCCGGATGGTTGGCGCGCAATGCGGCCTCCTTGCGGAGTTCGGCCATGATTTTTGGCGGGACGAGCTTGACGGCCAGCCAGATGCCGAGCGGCACGATGACGAGGTCGTCGAGATAGCCGAGGACGGGCACGAAATCCGGGATCAGATCGATAGGAGAAAGCGCATAGGCCGCCACTGCTGCGGCGGTCGCTTTTGCAAGCCACGGAACGCGTGGATCGCGGGCGGCAAGCCACAATGCGGAAATGTCACGCCTCAGTGACTTCGCCCATGTTTTCGCTTTTGATATCAGTTCCATGCCGCAAGTTCCTCACGTGCTTTCAAACCTGCCTTATTCCTTCATGCTTCCGCCCTCTTTCCTTTCTAACGTCCAGCGCTACAACACTTTCTCAATACGAATTCAGAAGGGAATCCGATGCAAGGCCTGTTGAAACGCGCTTCCATTTCGCTCTTTGCGCTGGTCGTCGCTTTGCCGTTCGGCGCAGATGCGCAGGACGCGAAGATTGTGCCGCAAAGCCGGGCGGAGCTGCAGCTTTCCTTCGCGCCGCTTGTCAAGCAGACATCAGGCGCCGTGGTGAACGTCTATGCAGAGAAGTTCATCCAGCGCCAATCTCCTTTCGCAGGCGACCCTTTCTTCGAGCAGTTCTTTGGCCAGCAAATGCCGAATCGCACCGAGAAGCAATCCTCGCTCGGCTCCGGCGTCATCGTTGAAGCAAACGGCACAGTGGTGACGAATAACCACGTCATCGAGGGCGCGGACGACATCAAGGTGGCGCTGTCGGACGGCCGCGAGTTCCCGTGCAAGGTCGTGCTGCGTGACGATCGGCTCGATCTTGCGGTGCTGAAGATCGACGCCAAGGCGAGTTTTTCTACGCTGACGATCGGCAACTCGGATGCCGTCGAGGTCGGCGATCTCGTGCTTGCGATCGGCAATCCCTTCGGCGTCGGCCAGACGGTGACGAGCGGGATCGTTTCAGCGCTGGCGCGCAATCAGGTAGTCAAAAACGAGTTCGGCTTCTTCATCCAGACCGACGCGTCGATCAATCCCGGCAATTCGGGTGGTGCGCTGATGAACATGAAGGGTGAACTGATCGGCATCAATACGGCGATCTTCTCGCGCGGCGGCGGCTCGAACGGAATCGGTTTCGCTATCCCCGCCAACCTGGTAAAGGTGTTTCTGGCATCGGCCGACGCTGGCGTGAAGTCGTTCGAACGCCCCTATGTCGGCGCCACCTTTGACGCGGTCACCTCCGAGGTTGCCGAGGCGCTTGGTCTCGACAAGGCACGCGGCGCACTGATCGTGAAAGTGACGGATGGCGGTCCTGCATCCAAGGCGGGTCTGAAAGCCGGCGAGATCGTCACGGCGGTGAACGGCGTTCCGGTCGAGCATCCCGACGCACTTCTCTATCGCCTGACCACGGCAGGTCTCGGCAGCTCCGTGAACCTGACCGTGGCCGAGAATGGCGGCGAGCAGCAGGTGGCGCTGAAGCTCGACCGGGCGCCGGAAACCTCGCCGCGCGACCAGCGTACCATTGGCGGGCGCACGCCCTTCACCGGAACTGTCGTCGAGAACTTGTCGCCGCGCGTTGCCGACGATCTGCGCATGCCCACGGAATCGACCGGCGTCGTCGTTGCCGATGTGCAGGATGGCTCACCTGCAGCGCGTCTCGGTTTCGAGCCGAAGGATATCATCGTTTCGATCAATGGCGTACCGGTACAAACAACTGAGGAGCTGGAACAGATGGCCGACGCCGACCCGGGGTTCTGGCGCGTCGAGATCGAGCGCGACGGCCAGCGGATAAGGCAGTTCTTCCGATGAGTGACGATCTCTTCGCACCGCGTGTTCCTGAGGAGGTCGCCAACAGGCGGCCTCTTGCCGATCGGCTCCGGCCGCAGACGATTGGCGAAGTCACCGGCCAGGAACATCTGACGGGCGAAGACGGCGTGTTGCGCCGGATGATCGCGAGCGGTTCGCTTGGGTCCATGATCTTCTGGGGGCCGCCCGGCACCGGCAAGACGACAGTTGCCCGGCTGCTTTCGGGTGAAGCAGGCCTCGCCTTCGAACAGATCTCGGCGATCTTTTCCGGCGTCGCCGACCTCAAGAAGGTTTTCGACGCCGCGCGCCTGCGCCGCATGGACGGCCGGCAGACGCTGCTTTTCGTCGACGAAATTCATCGCTTCAATCGCGCCCAGCAGGATAGTTTCCTGCCGGTCATGGAAGACGGCACGATCATCCTTGTTGGTGCCACCACAGAGAACCCGTCCTTCGAGCTCAACGCTGCTCTCTTGTCTCGCGCTCGCGTGCTGACCTTCAAATCCCATGATGAAGAAAGCCTGGAAGAACTGCTGAAGCGCGCCGAGACGGCCGAAGGCAAGGTGCTGCCGCTGACGGCGGACGCACGCGCCAGCCTCTTGCGCATGGCAGACGGCGACGGCCGTGCGGTACTCACGCTTGCCGAGGAGGTCTGGCGCGCCGTCCGCGACGGTGAGACGTTCGACACCGAAGCACTGACGCGCATCGTGCAGCGCCGTGCTCCGGTCTACGACAAGGCACAGGACGGCCACTACAACCTCATTTCCGCGCTGCATAAGTCCGTGCGCGGCTCCGATCCGGATGCAGCGCTCTACTATCTCGCTCGCATGTTCGATGCCGGCGAGGACCCGCTCTATCTCGGGCGACGGCTGGTGCGCATGGCGGTAGAGGATATCGGACTTGCCGATCCACAGGCGCTGGTCATCTGCAACGCCGCCAAGGACGCCTATGATTACCTTGGGTCACCGGAAGGTGAATTGGCGCTCGCGCAGGCCTGCGTCTATCTGGCGACCGCCCCGAAATCCAATGCCGTCTACACGGCATTCAAGGCCGCCACGCAGGCGGCAAAAGCAAACGGCTCGCTGCTGCCGCCGAAGCATATCCTGAACGCGCCGACCAAGCTGATGAAGGGCGAAGGTTACAGCGAGGGCTATCGCTACGACCACGACGAGCCCGACGCCTTTTCGGGCCAGGATTATTTTCCGCAGAAGATGGGGCGCCAGACCTTCTACGATCCGCCGGAGCGCGGCTTCGAGCGCGATATCCGCAAGCGGCTGGAATATTGGGCAAAGCTCAGAAAAGAGCGCAATCCGCGCTAATTGCCGCCGGTGACTTCTATGACGCCTGCTTCTGGCCCGCCGGCGCGGCGATCACCTTCACTGCGGATTCGGAAAGCCCGTGATGGCCTTCCATGTCCACGACCAGGTGCCAGTTTCCGCTTTCGGGAATGGCGAGCCTGATGGGTGATTTCTTGGCAACTCCGCCGATATACTTGAAATCGAGAACCTCGGTGAATCGCTGGTAGTTCGGCGCCGTCATGAGCCGCACATTGTTCACCGCTTTCAGCGTCACCTCGATGACGGTTCCGGCGCGCTGTTCGTGAAGATCATAATGGGTAAAGCGGAAGTTCGGTTTCGGCATCGGTCTTTGCGGATTGAGATGTCTCTTGCCGCTAATGTAGGGGACGCCGGTTAAGGAAGAGTTGGGCTGCGCGTGGGTGTGAAGCGCCGGACGCTCCCGCTCTGAAACAGCGGGAGGTCAGCGCTTCGGGCATCTGAGCTCAAGACAACTGCCAGAGGTCTACGATGACGATGTAGAGTTCGACCAGGCCAGCACGAGGCCGAAGATCGCCAGGATTTGCGCCCTGGGACGTTCGCGCGTCTGGCGCACTCCGGTCTTGTGGCCAAATAAAAAGGGCGGAAACATCAGACGCAGCGCTCACCTTTGCATGATGACACAAAAGGTGGCGCCGATGCGGATAGGAAGTCCATTGTCGCTCACGGGTAATGGATATTGGAACGCTCCGGCGGGAGCCGCACAGTCTATCGCTGGTTTTCGCGATCGAGCTGCGAGACCAGCGCAAGTACCGTTTCGCACACCGGTGTCGGCACCGACACAAGCCGTCCCAGCGTGACGATCACGCCGGTCAGGGGCGCGATTTCGAGCGGCTTTCCGGCCAAAAGATCCTGCAGCATGGAGGTGCGCACTGCGCCTACGTGCCGGGATTGCTCGAGCCGCTCTTCGATGGTGGTGTCAAAGCGGGCACCAAGCGCGCGGCCGACGGTACGCACTTCGGTCATCACCTTGCCGACGGTTTCGGCAAGCGGCGGATTGGCCATGATGTCGGTCATCAGGGCTCGCGTCAGGGCGCTGATCGGATTGAAGGCGGCGTTGCCGGTGAGCTTGTTCCAGATTTCGTCGCGGATGGCTTGCGTGGCCGTAATACTGAGGCCGGCGCGGGAGAGAAGCGCAGCGATCGCTTCGAGGTCGGCGGATGGTTCGCCGGAGGGCTCGCCCAGGATGAAGCGGCCATTGTTCGAGAGTTTCACCTGACCGGGATTGATCACTTCCGCGCCCTGATAGGCAACGCAGCCGATCACGCGTTGCGGACCGATCAGGCGCCAGAGCCGGCCTCCCGGGTCGAGTTCCTCCAACTGAAGCTCGGCATACGGGCTTTGCCTGTCGCGGTGAAAATACCACCACGGAATGCCGTTCAAGATCATGACGACCCGCGTGCTGTCCTTCAGCAGGTTCGCGATGCCTTCGGCTGCCGCGCCAAGCTGGTGGCCCTTAAGACCCGTAACGATCAGATCCTGTGGTGGAAGCGCCGATGGATCATCCGTTGCGGTGATGTGGGCATTGATCGGCGTTTCGGAGCCGGCTTCGAAAAGATCAAGGCCGTTCTTCTTCATAGCGTCGAGATGGGCGCCTCGCGCCACCACGGAAATCCTCGCTCTGGTGCCGAGTCCGGCTGCAAGTTTCACCGCCATGGCACCGCCAAGCGCGCCGGCGCCATAGATACAGATGGTCGTAAAAGGCATTGGGTGGGCTCCGCGATCATTGCTGTCGCGCAAGACTTAGGACGCGCTCGCGCGATGGCGAGCGAAATTATCGCTTACTGAACCGCTATTTGACGCCTCTTAATGGGAGGTGACGTCCGCAACAAGCTCATTGCGGCGGAGCTCATCGATCGCGGTTACGGCATCCTCTGCCGACCATCCGGCGCGGATAGCAGCGGCGATGATTTTCACCTCAACTTCCTGCTCCAGAGCCAGAAAGAGCGGCTCCAGCGCTTCCTGGACTGTCAGAATATGCTCGCGCGGCGAGGCGATAGTCTGGCTTGCGGCTGACAAGGGCATCTCAGCAGTTCTCCTCCCGTCGAATTATGCATGAATCAAAACAACTATGCCACCAGGAAAAAAGTTCCATGGGGTCTTTCACAACGCATACGGCTTGTTCTTTCGCCCTGCCTCTGCCTTGTTGCTCGCTTAGCCTGACACTCGATTCGGTTTGCCGCAACGAGGGCGGGACGAGAGATGGCATCAAAGGAGAATATGATGACGGACGCCAAGAGCGGGATTTCGGGATTGCGGCCGCGGATCACGGTGATCGGCGTTGGCGGCGGCGGCGGCAATGCGATCAACAATATGATTTCCGAGAATCTGGAAGGTGTCGATTTCATCGCCGCCAATACGGATGCCCAGGTGCTGGCGACCTCCAAGGCGTCGCGCCGCATCCAGCTCGGCGCACACGTGACAGAAGGGCTCGGTGCCGGATCTCTGCCGGAAGTCGGCCGTGCAGCGGCCGAAGAATCGATCGACGAGATCATGGATCACCTTGCAGGCTCGCATATGTGCTTCGTCACCGCCGGCATGGGTGGCGGCACGGGCACGGGTGCTGCGCCGGTGATCGCGCATGCGGCACGCTCCGCCGGCATCCTGACGGTCGGCGTCGTCACCAAGCCCTTCACCTTCGAAGGCAACCGGCGTCTGAGGACGGCAGATATCGGCATCGAAGCGCTGCGACAGGCAGCCGACACCGTGATCGTTATTCCGAACCAGAATCTTTTCCGCATCGCCGATGCGAAGACCACCTTCGCCGACGCCTTCATGACCGCCGACCGCGTGCTCTTTGCCGGTGTCGGCTGCATCACCGACCTGATCGTCAAGGAAGGCCTGATCAATCTCGACTTCGCCGACGTCAAATCGGTGATGCGCGGCATGGGACGGGCGATGATGGGAACGGGTGAGTCATCCGGCGACGAGCGTGCGCTGAAGGCAGCCGAAGCGGCGATCGCCAATCCCTTGCTCGACGACATCTCGATGAAGGGCGCCAAGGGAGTGCTGATCTCGATTTCCGGCGGTTCGGACATGACGCTCTTCGAAGTGGACGAGGCCGCAAGCCGCATCCGCGACGAAGTCCAGGACGACGCCGACATCGTCGTCGGCGCCATCTTTGACCGCAATCTCGACGGTAAGTTCCGCGTGTCCGTCGTCGCAACGGGCCTCGACGCTGAGCTCGCCGCATCTGCACCGGATGCCGTTGCAAAGCAGATCCATACGCGCACGCTTCAATAAGACACGATTTCGCTCCGCCTCGGCTTTTCCGCAGGCGGAGCGAATTACTGGCACAGTCCGGTCAAGCGGCCGCGTCTGCTTGAAAATCCGTCGAGACGGCGAGTTCGCGCCATTCGGCAAGTTCCTTGGAAACGCTCGCGTTCTGCTCCTCGATCTTTGCGACAGTATCGCTGCCGAAGGGCATGCGCAGCGGCGGGTTTGCCGCGTTCGCAAGAGTGATTATGCCGGCTGCCAACCTTGTCGGATCGCCCGGCTGGGCATGGTTTGCATCGGCTGCGAAATCGCGCATCTTGCCAGCCGGCGTGTCGATATAGTCCGAAATCGAGGCCGGGCTTATCGCCAGCGAGTTGTCGGCGAGGAAATCGGTGCGGAAGAAGCCGGGCTCGACGATCGTCACCTTGATACCGAAGGGTTCGAGTTCGGCGGCCAGGGACTCCGACAGGCCTTCGACGGCGAACTTGGTCGAACCATAAACGCCCCAGCCTGGATAGCCGAAATAACCGCCGATCGACGAAAAGTTCAGGATGTGTCCCGAACGCTGCCGGCGCATATAGGGCAGGACGGCGCGGGTGACCTTCAGGAGGCCGAAGACGTTGGTGGCGTAAAGTCTTTCGACTTCCTCGGCGGTTGCTTCCTCCACGGCGCCGAGCAGGCCGTAACCCGCATTGTTAGCGAGTACGTCGATGCGGCCGAAGCGTTCGACGGCTTTTGCCGCGGCCTCCTCCGCTTGTCCCTCATTGGTGACGTCAAGGGCGGCGGCGACAAGGTTCGGGTGGTCGCCGAATGTGTCGGTGACGTTCTTTGGATTTCGGGCTGTGGCGACGACCGCATCGCCGGCTGCAAGTGCTTCCTTCGTCATCAGCGCGCCGAAGCCGCGGGATGCACCAGTGATGAACCAGACTTTCATGACACGTTCCTTTCAAGCTCTCAGATCCTTCGTGCCTGCATCTTTGTGCCGACGGGAGGAGTTTGACCGAAAACGCGCTACTGTATAAGATTCGTTATTATCGAAACTATGATGAGTGACATTCAGCAATGCACGCCACCCAGCTTTCCGAACTCGCAACTTTTGCCGCCGTTGCGCGGCACCGGAGCTTCAGAAAGGCGGGCGAGGAGAGGGGCGTGACGGCCTCCGCCGTTAGCCATGCGGTTCAAAACCTCGAGGACAGGATCGGCCTGCGGCTTTTGAACCGCACGACGCGCAGCGTCTCGCTGACGGAGGCGGGCGAACTGCTCAAGTCGCATCTCGATCCGGCCTTCGGTGAGATCACCGCAGCGCTCGATGCGCTCAATCGCTTTCGCGACACGCCCTTCGGCAAGGTCAGGATCAACGTTCCGAATTCGATCGCGCCTTTCGTGATCGGCCGGGTGATAGGCCCGCTGCTCGAAAAGAACCCGAACCTGCAGCTCGAAATCAGTGCCACGGACCGCCTGGTCGATATTGTCGAGGAGGGTTTCGACGGCGGGATAAGGTTTGGGGAGCGGGT
Organism: Rhizobium azibense; assembly: GCF_004342325.1. Taxonomy (NCBI): domain Bacteria; kingdom Pseudomonadati; phylum Pseudomonadota; class Alphaproteobacteria; order Hyphomicrobiales; family Rhizobiaceae; genus Rhizobium; species Rhizobium azibense. Next base: position 342,346 of record NZ_SMBJ01000008.1, read on the forward strand.
GACGGAGGGCATGATCGCCTTGCGCATCAAGGCGCGGCTGCGCTTGGTGGTCGTCGGCTCGCGCGCTTATTTCGAGCGGCGGCCGAAGCCGGTGACACCGCACGACCTGAAGCGTCATCTCTGCATCCAGAACATGTTTCCCTCCGGTGCACGTTACCCATGGGTTTTCGAGAAAGACGGGCAGGCGGTGACCTTCCACCCGGCAGGACCGCTTTCGCTCGACGACCACGAGCTGATGACCCAGGCGGCCCTTGGCGGTGTGGCGCTCGCCTATGTCTGGGAAGACCGCGTGGAGAAGATGATTGCGGCCGGCGAACTCATTCAGGTGCTCGACGACTGGTGCCAGCCGGAAGAGCCGCTCTACCTCTACTACCCCAGCCGCCGCCACATGCCGGCAGGGTTCAGGGCACTGATCGAAGCGATGAAGGCGGAATAGCCCCGGCGTTCCGGGGCACGACCTGGACCTCGTCAAGTCAGCTGGCGAGCTTCGAAAGCGCCGTGGGCCAACCCTTACCGCACCAATGCCAGCTGTCCTTTTCCTTGGGTTTCCCTGATGCCATTTTCGTCCTTCCCTTATCGGGCAAGGAAGCTGGGAAAGATCACTCGCTGGCTCCAGCCAGATGAGTGGGATAAAGCGATAGCGCGATTTAAGGTTTCGTCAGGCGAGCCCCGTGACCGGGCGGCCCACGGTGAGAGCCTTGCGCAGACTGGGGTCGAGCCGTTCTGCATAGACGTGGTCCGGTGCCGCACCCAGCGCATCCAGCATCTTCGAGAAGAAGCAGCGGGCCGCCGCCGCCGCGGTGATGTCGAAGATCTCTGCGTCGGTGAGCTGGTGCTTTTTCAATCCGTCGACATCCTGCTGCGTCACCGAGGTCGCGTCGCGCACCACTTTGGCGGCAAAGGCCATGACGGCGCGCTCGACGGCATCAATCGGCGCCTTTTCCGTGTCGTTGGCAACGGCAGCCAGCCCGTCATTGGTAAAGCCCTCGCGCAACAGCACAGAACCGTGCGCCAGCATGCAATACGAGGATTTGAGCTCCTTTGCCGCCGCCAGCGTCACCAGTTCGTAGCGCCTGGGGCTCATGTGACTGCGGATGCTCGATAGCAGGGCACCCCAGTTCTCCATCACCTCGGGCCGGTGCCCGAAGGCGCGGTACATGTTTGGCAGATAGCCGTAGTTCGATTCGGCGGACGCGTACATGGACGCGGTCTTGTCGCTGGCGGACGCATCGGGGGTGTGGATGAAGGGCATGACGTAATCCTCCTCTATGATGCATCAAGGATAGGCGGAAAAATGCGGACGGCAATCTGCGGCACGGTCTTTGTGTGGGCCGGCGTGCCTTGCCGTTCGGCCGAGCTCCAAATTGCAGGGTCCGCCGCCCGCCTCATGAGGCCGGCCACTTCCAGTTTCTGACCTCGGGCATGTCCTCGCCATACTCCCGGACGTAGGCGTGGTGTTCGGCGAGTTTTCCATGCAGCCGGTCGAGAACATCCGGCACCTTTTCCTTCAATCCGGGCACGCGCTCGATGGCCTCGATGGCGAGATGGAAGCGGTCGAGCTCGTTCAGTACCGTCATGTCGAACGGCGTCGTCGTCGTTCCTTCCTCGATGAAGCCGCGCACGTGGATGTTTTCGTGGTTCGTGCGTTTGTAGGTGAGCCGGTGGATGAGATAGGGATAGCCGTGATAGGCGAAGATTACCGGTTTGTCCCTTGTGAAGATGCGGTCGAACTCGTCGTGCCCCAGCCCGTGCGGATGCTGCTCCTTGGCCTGCAGCGCCAGAAGGTCGACGACATTGACGACGCGCATTTTCAGATCTGGGATCAAGTCGCGAAGGAGGCTGACGGCGGCAAGCGTTTCCATCGTCGGAACGTCGCCGGCGCAGGCCATGACCACGTCGGGTGCGATCGTGTTGTCCTCGTTGCTGGCCCATTTCCAGATGCCGATGCCGGCCTTGCAGTGCTCGATCGCCTCATCCATCGGCAGATATTGCGGCTCCGGCTGCTTGCCAGCGACGATGACGTTGACGCGGTCGTACGTCTTCAGGCAATGGTCGCCGACCCAGAGCAGTGTGTTGGCATCCGGCGGCAGGTAGATGCGGACAGTATCGGCCTTCTTGTTGGCGACGAGATCGACGAAGCCCGGATCTTGATGGGAAAAGCCGTTGTGATCCTGCCGCCAGACATGCGAGGTGAGCAGGTAGTTGAGGGAGGATATCGGCTTTCGCCACTCAAGTTCGCGGGTGACCTTCAGCCATTTGGCGTGCTGGTTGAACATCGAGTCGATGATGTGGATGAAAGCTTCGTAGCACGAGAACAGGCCATGCCGGCCGGTCAGGAGGTAGCCTTCCAGCCAGCCCTGGCAAAGATGCTCGCTCAAGACCTCCATGACGCGGCCGTCGCGGGAAAGATGCAGGTCATAGGGCTCGATGTTCTCCATCCAGACGCGGTCCGTCGCCTCGAAGACGCTGCCGAGGCGGTTCGATTCCGTTTCGTCGGGGCCGAAGATGCGGAAATTCGCGTTCTTGGCGTTGAGCTTCAGCACATCGCGCAGGTACTGACCGAAAATCTCGGTCGACTGCACGGCCTGGCTGCCGCGGTCCTCGATACTGATCTCGTAGTCGTGGATATCGGGGACAGAGAGCTCCTTGCGCTGCAGGCCGCCATTGGCATGCGGATTGGCCCCCATCCGGCGGTTGCCCTCGGGCGCCAGCGCCTTCAGGTCGTCCTTCAGGCGTCCGTCCGCGTCGAACAGCTTTTCCGGCTCGTAACTGCGCATCCAGTCCTCGAGGATCTTCCGGTGGCCGTCGTCGCCGCGGCAGTTTGAGACCGGCACCTGATGGGCGCGCCAGAAGCCCTCGACCTTCTTGCCGTCGACTTCCTTCGGCCCCGTCCAGCCTTTCGGGCTGCGCAGCACGATCATCGGCCAGCGCGGCAGGCCCGTGCTGCCTGCGCGCGCGGTCGCCTGGATGTCCCTGATCTGGTCGAACACGGCGTCGAAGGCGGCCGCCATCTTGCCGTGCATGTCGGCCGGCTCGTGTCCCTCGACGAAGAAGGGCTGGTAACCATATCCCCGAAAGAGATCGCGGAGGTCCTCGTTGCTGGCGCGGGCGAGAATCGCGGGATTGGCGATCTTGTAGCCGTTGAGATGCAGGATCGGCAGCACCGCGCCGTCGCGGGCAGGGTTCAGGAACTTGTTCGAATGCCAGCTGGCGGCAAGCGGGCCGGTCTCGGCTTCGCCGTCGCCAACGACACAGGCGACGATCAACTCGGGATTGTCGAATGCGGCGCCATAGGCGTGGACGAGGGCATAGCCGAGCTCGCCGCCTTCATGGATCGAGCCGGGCGTTTCTGGTGCTGCATGGCTTGGAATACCGCCGGGAAAGGAGAACTGACGGAAGAGCTTGCGCATGCCGTCCGCATCCTCGGAAACATCCGGATAGATCTCGCTATAGGTGCCTTCGAGATAGGTGTTTGCGACCATGCCCGGCCCGCCATGACCGGGTCCGCACATGTAGATGATGTCGAGGTCGCGGGCTCGGATCATCCGGTTGAGGTGCGCATAGATGAAGTTCAGTCCCGACGTCGTGCCCCAGTGGCCAAGCAGGCGCGGCTTGATATGCTCGGGCTTCAGCGGTTGGCGCAAAAGCGGGTTGTCCAGGAGGTAGATCTGGCCGACGGAGAGATAGTTGGCGGCCCGCCAGTAGCGGTCGAGCAAGTCGACGTCGGGGCCGGAAAGCGTGGAAGGGGCAGTGTTCGAGGCGTGCTGTTCCATGGATTTCACCTGTTCGAAACGTGGTCAGGTTCAACTCTATCGGCTTGGGCCGGGTCGTTTCTTGATCTGGATCAGCGCACGGAGAATAGCGAGCGCCTCCCCGGCGATAATCTGCTCCCCGTCCGTGCGGAGTGAGCGTGGCGATCCTGCTGGCCGGCGCGCTGGTGACCGTCATGTTGGCACTGTTCCTGCCGTCGTCGAGATGAAGATCCATCCAAAAGAGGTGGGAGGCGACGCAGCGCCCGGTCTCGGGCAGGTTTCACCGATGCGCAAAAAACGCTCGCGTCCAGGCCGCCGAACGCCACCGACGCGCGGCCGATCTCGCCGGCGATGCGGAAGCAAAAAAAGGTGATGGCAGTCGAGCCAGCAGGTGATCCGGCGTGCCTTTCATGACCTCGGCAAGCCGCTCGCCACCGTCGCCCGAAAAAGGGCGCTCGAAGCTGTCGTCGCCTAGCGAATGACGAAGGACGAGCGCGCTGTCTTCGAAGTCGATCGTTCCCTTGCCGATCGGCCGGGAGGCGCCTGTGCCGGCATCGAAGATCATCACTCTCGATGATCCGGCATTGAAACTCAGGTGGACTGTCCCCGCATCCATGCTCGCATCTCCCCACCGAAGAGTGGCCGCAAGAACCGCCGCCGTTTTCGTGATCTAGGGCCTTTCACGCCCGCGTAAACCATGGCGGCTGCCGGAGTGCGAGACAACTGTGAACTGCCGTTGCGAGCCGGACAGCCGAGGCAAGAAGAAGCCCGCCGGAGCGGGCCAAGGTTGGGAGGTCTTCCCGAGGGAACTGGAGTCACAGCCTGATGTTAGGCTACCGCGGGCCCAAATTGAAGTACGTTCGGCAAGTTTCAGCGAATTTGGAAAGCCACGCCTTGCCCGACTGTGGCATCGCGTTGCTGTTGCTGCTGCTTCGAAGTATCGTCTGGTGCTCATCCATGTCGAGGTTCGGCAATGAAGCGCGGATGGATCTTCAGTTTGATTGCCGGCCTCGGCCTGTCGGCCGCAGCCGCACTTTACCTCATCAGCCCGTCGACTGTTTCGCCTGATCAGATCCGGGCCTCGGTCACCCAGGCGCCGGATCTGATCAACCGCGCCTGGGGACTCCCGGTCGCCGCCGCTTTCAAGTCGACAGTCACATGGCAATCGAACGGTTCGCGTTGTGGTCCGGCAAGCGTGGCGAACGTGCTCCGATCGATCGGCGAGGAGGAGACAACGGAAGCTGAAGTCCTCGACGGCACCGGAAAATGCTGGACAGGCATCTGCATCATGGGCCTGACACTTGATGAGCTCGCCGAAGTCGCAAAGGCACAGACTACAAGAAGCGTTTCGGTCCTTCGCGACCTTACGAGCGAGGCGTTTCATGATCATATGAGGCGAGCCAACGATGCCGACCGCCGCTATATCATCAATTTCAGCCGTGAGAGGATTTTTGGCGCCGGCGTCGGCCACCATTCGCCAATCGGCGGCTATCTGGAAGCCGAGGACATGGTGTTCGTTCTCGATGTGAACGAGAACTTCAAGCCCTGGCTGATCGAGCGCGAGCGCCTTTTTTCTGCGATGGACACCATGGACGGCGACAGAAAGCGAGGTCTGTTGCTGATCGATGAATAGCGTTTTCCAAGGCGTCATCATCTCGTCATCTTTAAGAGCGAGCGTTTGGCATGGACGAGCTTGAGAGGCTTCCGTGGATCACCGTCTCAACCACTACATAGAGATCACCAGCCGCATCAGATCGGGCAGGAGGTTCTGCGAGTTCATTGCATCCGGCGGAACGGTATGGGACCAGCCGGCCGGATCTCCATGGCGCAATGTGACGAGCGAGGTGATGGAGCGGGAGCGGCGGAACGTGGCGGAGCTGGAACGCATCAGGCTCAGACTCTATCCCGATCTGGCCGCCGAAGACGCGTCGCCGCCGCTCTACAACAGCCATTGACAGGTATGGCATTTCGCCTTGGGACCGAAGGCGCAACGATCGGCCCGAGTGGCCGGGATCCAATCGAAGAGCAAAGTGAGACCGAAGCTTGGCGGAGCCTCAAGCCCCGCCTCCTGCGGATGAGCGCTATGGGCGGCCGAAGGCGACGAGCGTCAGGGCAGGGAAGCGTCGCCAATAGGAGATATCATGGACCGTCTGTGGACAGTCCATGCGCCAGGCCACAGCGAGTGGCTAGCGCTTGAAGGCAAGATGGATGGTGCCGCTAGGTGCCGCTTCTGCCTTAACTGTATAGCCGATTTCGAGGCCACGCATATCGTCCCAGAGGCGGATGCCACGTCCGAGTAAAATCGGAGTGATGGCGACGTGGAGGCGATCGACAAGTCCTGCCTTGAGGAAGTCGCGAACGACGGTAGGACCACCCCCAACCCGCACATCCTTGCCGCCCGCGACATCAACTGCTCGCTGCAACGCATCAGCAGGCGTGGTGCCAAGGAAATGAAAAGTCGTCCCACCGGCCATCACTATGGAGGGCCTTGGCTTGTGGGTGAGGACGAAGACCGGAACCCGGAACGGTGGCTCATCGCCCCACCAGCCACGCCAGTTCGGATCGTCTGGAAAGTTGTGAAGCCCGAACATGCCAGCGCCCATTATCTCGGCACCCACGTTTTCGAAGTACTCCTTGGCGTAACTGTCATCGACGCCCATGGTCCCGGCCCCGCTGGTATCCTTGAGCACACGCTCACGGAACGTTCGGGTTGCGGCATATGCACCGACGAGACGCGGCCAGTCCTCGCCGAACGGGACTTCCGGAGTCTGATCCGTGGTTGTTGCGAAACCATCGAGCGAGATCATGAGATCGACACGAACTACCACTGTTGTTCTCCTTACGAGTGGTTGCAGCCTGGCGCCCCGATCTGCCGAGCCAGACACTAAGGCACTTGCCTTTGTATCAAAGCAAAATAGTAAGGCAAGTGCCTTTCTATTATTGACCCTGGGCCCGAGGTGTCTTAACAAGCCACGATGCCCTACCACTCGACTCCTCTCGATCTCGCCTTTCACGCTCTCAGCGACCCAACCCGCCGCGCGGTGGTATCGCGGCTGGCTGCGGGCGAGGTGCCTGTCAGGGTGCTGGCTGAGCCTTTCGACATGACGCTGCCCTCCTTCGCTCAGCATCTCAAGGTGCTGGAAGACTGCGGGCTGATAGCAAGCGAGAAGCGCGGGCGCAGCCGCTGGTGCCGTTTGGTCCAGGCGCGCTTCGACGAGGCGGCGGACTGGATGGCGTCAGAGCGCCTCCGCTGGACCCAGAGGCTGGATCGCCTGGAAGTGTACCTGGACAAGACGCAAGAGGATGTTTGAGACATGGCAGATCCGTTTCAGACCTGGTCGCTCGATCGCGAAATCGTGCTGGTCAAGTTGCTGAATCACCCGCGCGACAAGGTTTTTGCAGCTTGGATGGACCCGAAAGCGCTCGTCGAATGGTACGGTCCGGCAGGCCTGAAGATCGAAAGTCACGAGGCCGATATCCGTGAGGGTGGGGTCTGGCGGTTCGACATGGTGGGAGTGTTCGAAGGCAAGGAGCAGCGCTTCCCGAACCTCATGCGCTTTCTGGAGATCGTGCCGAATGAGCGGATCGTCATGGACTATGGCACCCCTGACCCTGAGGACCCTGACCGCTTCCGAGTTACGGTGACCTTCGATGAGCAGGCCGACGGCAAGACGGTGCTGACCATGCGCCAACTCCATCCCACCCGCGAGCGGCGTCAGTTCGTCATCGGCTTCGGGGCGGTCGAATATGGCCTGCAGACTTTGGATGGCCTCGCAGCGTGGCTTGACGGTTGACCGTTGCCACTCTCCGCGCGACATTCGATTGCGCAGTACGGCAGGAGTGAAAAGATGGGCGAACCGAACCGCTGGCGGCATATGCGAAGCGCACCGAGGGACGGGAGTCGCATCCTCGTTACGATCCGTGCGTCCGAACAGGGGCCAGGTACCGTTGACCTCGCCTATTGGTCGAATGGCGATCAGTTCGGCGGAGATGCCTGGCGGTCTTCGGATTCCGCGCCCGGCCGGATTATCGAATATGCAGAGACGGAACTGAAGTGCTGGATGCCAATGCCTTCAGCCAATCTCGATCGGTTGTCATTGCCCTCCGCCTGGGAGGGCAATGACGAGCAGGAACTCGACGGGTCAGGAATTTGAACTGTCTGCGGCTATTCGCATCGCGAAGATCCGAAACCTATCGGTTCTCGGTAGACGTCATGCTGCAAGAATTGACAAGTAGCATGACCGGTCTGGGCCGGCTGCGGGCATGATGCATCTGCTACACACGCGGGGTTCGGTGGATGACCGAACACCAAGGAAACGAAATGGCGCCGGGGAGTGCCAGGCTGTGTGAAATTTCCGCATTCTTGATTTGCGTCAAAGAAGGACGCAGCTGGCGAGTTCACTGTTGAATTGTCAACGTGGCGGCACAAACAGCCAGGCGAGGATCGTTCGATGGCGAACACAATCCTGCATGCTCATTCCGAAAGATCTTCGGCGGGTCCGGCGCATGTCTCCGTTCCGGTACTAGGCGCCACGATCGCCGCCTTCGCTGCAATTTCGTTCCTGCTATGCATGCTGCTTGGCCTCGTCGCTCCCGAATGGGGCCTGCATACACCATGGCTGCAGTTCTATCTCGGTCTGACCGGCTTCGATCCTCGAAGCCTGGCCCTTGGCCTCCTTCAAAGCGTCATCTTCGGCGGCTATACAGGAGCATTGATCGCTGCGATCTTCAACTTCATCAGCCGGCGCTTCGGCTGAGCAGGGGAACGGAGCCGCGCATATGGCCGCCGCCGACAGCCGCAGGTTCGCATTAGTGAACGCAGTGCTGACCTTCCTGGTCGCATTCGCGCTTCTCTTCGCGCCCGCGGCGCAGGCGATGCAGTGCCATGAACGTCCGGCCCACGGACACTCAGGGTTCGAGCATTCCTCTGTCGTGACAAAGGACGCCCACGCTTCACTTCTAGGCGGCCTTCACACTCCTGACCACAAAGGCTGCTGCACAGTCCAGTGCGGCTTCTGCATCGTCCTGACCGGCATGGTCAGGACACAAGCCCCCGCAACCACGGCTTCGTCCCTTCGCTTCGCATGGGGCGACCAGATCGGCAGCGGTCTGGCGCTTCCGCCGACGCTCGGTCCTCCTCGTCTTCCGGTCTGAGGATGCCGGAGGCCGCCTCGTCGCGGCATCCGGTTGCTTCGACGGGCTCCCTCCGGGCGCCCACGACCAATGGTCGGGAAAGCCGACCCGGAAATCAGGACCAACTGCAATGAAACGCCGTGAATTTCTCAACGATCTGATGGTTGGCGCAGCCTTGCTCGGCACATCGACCATCCTAACCCCCATGCGCGCCTTTGCTCAGCCCGCTACCCCCAAAGCGTCTGCGCCGCGCGCCTTGTCGGTCGGCTACAGGACCATCGACGTCAAGGGCAGATCCGCCCGAGTCTTCGGCCTCGTCCAGATGGACGGCAGACCGGGTCTGGCGCTGGACGCGGGAAGCGAATTCGACGTCGCTCTGTCGAGCGCCATCGACGAGCCGACGCTGATCCACTGGCATGGTCTGACGCCGCCCTGGGCGGCCGACGGTGTGCCGGCCAATCCGGCGGCACTGCTGCGGCCGTCCGAAACCCGCCGCTACACCTTTCCGGTCGGCGCCGGCGGTACGCACTGGATGCACGCCCACACGCTTCAGGAGCAGAACCTGCTGGCCGCCCCGCTGATCGTGCGGACCGCCGACGACCTGAAGCGGGACGAGCAGGACGTCATCGTCCTGCTGCACGACTTCTCTTTCCTGTCAGCGGAGGAACTGCTGGCGAAGCTGAAGGGGAATGCCGCGCCCGGCGTCATGCCGATGGATCACGGTTCGATGAATGGCATGGCCGGCATGCAGCACATGATGCCCGGCAACGGCATGACGGGCATGGCGATGCCGGGAATGGCGGCCATGGACATCAACGATATCGACTACGACGCCTATCTCGCCAACGACCGCGCGCTCGACGATCCCGAAATCGTCAGGGTCGACAAGGGCGGCCGCGTCCGCCTGCGCATCATCAACGGCGCGACGGCGACCGCTTTCACCATCGACACCGGCCGCCTTTCCGCAGAGCTGGTCGCCGTCGACGGGCAGAACGTGGAGGCTGTCGCCGGGACGACCTTCCCCGTCGCCATGGGCCAGCGTCTTGACATCCGCCTGAACCTGCCGAAGGAAGGTGGCGCCTTTCCCGTCCTTGCCCTCCGCGAGGGGGCGTTTCAACGCACCGGAATCGTCCTGGCCACCGCTGCGGCGGACGTCCGCAGGATTCCTGTTGCAGGCGAAGCGGAAGGGCCGGTCCTGGGGCTTGACCTCGAGCAGCGGCTGCGCCCTGTCAGGCCCCTGGCCGCCAGGCCGGTCGACCAACGCTTCGAACTCTCGCTGACGGGCGACATGGCCGCCTACACCTGGGGCGTCGACGGCGCGGACGGTCTCATCGTGAAGCGTGGCCAGCGGATCGAGGTAACGATCCGGAACATGTCGATGATGGCGCATCCGATGCACCTGCACGGACATCATTTCCAGGTGGTCGGCATCAACGGAGCGCCGGTCGTCGGCGCGGTGCGAGACACCGTCATGCTGCCGCCGATGGCGAGCGTCGTCCTGGCCTTCGACGCCGACAATCCCGGCCGCTGGCCGCTGCACTGCCACCACCTCTATCACATGGCGACCGGCATGATGGCCTATGTGACCTATCACGGCATCGGCTGATGCGTTCTCGAAGCCGCAAAGCCCTTTCTCCAACTTTAAGGAACCGAGGCAACCTCATGCATCAGAACCATTCATCTCCGTCGGCCTGGAGCACGTACAGCCGAACCGTCTTCGTCGCCTTCGCCGTCGTCGCGACAGGGCTCATCGCCTACGAGCACCGCGTACACGTCCTCGGCGTCCTGCCCTGGCTTCTCATCCTGGCCTGTCCCCTCATGCATCTGTTCATGCATCACGGACACGGCGCCCACTCCGGTCATGATCATTCGGACCAAGATGCGCGCATGACGCTGCACAAGCCGACGGAGAAAGAAGATGTCTGACACCCCCGCCTATGGACTCTGGAGCCTCGTGATCATCAATTCAGTGGTGTTCATCGCCTTCGCCGCGAGCTTCACCAGGCTCAAGACCAAGCGCGACTGGCGATCGCTCGGAGCGTTTTGCGCCTTCGTCGTGGCGTTCTTCACGGAGATGTACGGCTTCCCACTGACCATCTATCTGCTGTCCGGCTGGCTCGGCCGTCGGTTTCCAGGGGTCGACTTCTGGTCCCACGACGCCGGCCACCTGCTGGAAATGATGTTCGGCTGGCGCGTCAACCCGCATTTCGGGCCGTTCCATCTCCTGAGCAACATCCTGATTGTCGCCGGCTTCTGGCTGCTCGCGTCAAGCTGGCATGTCCTCTACGCCGCCCAGCGTGACCGCCGTCTGGCAACCACGGGAGCGTACGCGCAGATCCGGCACCCGCAATACGACGCCTTCGTCATCATCATGATAGGATTCCTGCTACAGTGGCCGACCGTGGTGACACTTGTCATGTTCCCGGTTCTGGTGTGGGTCTACGTGCGCCTTGCGAAACGGGAGGAGGAGGAGGCCGCGCGGGCGGAATTCGGAGCTGCGTGGGACGCCTACGCCAGTGCGGTCCCCCGCTTCCTTCCAAGGTTCGGCCGAGGAGCGGATGCCGCTGGAAGCCATCGCGGAGGAGCTGTCCATGACTGACCACAACGTCCATGAAGGCCATGCCCATGGCGGCCATCACCATCACCAAGAGGGGCGGCCGGCCACGCAAGCGGCCCCAGGGGAGGAGGCTCGGGAGGGCGTGATCTACACCTGCCCGATGCATCCGCAGATCCGGCAGATCGGCCCCGGCACCTGTCCGATATGCGGCATGACGCTCGAGCCGGAGGTCACCACGAGGCAGACCGGACCAAGTGCCGAACTTGTCGATATGACCCGGCGGTTCTGGATAGGACTGGCCTTGTCACTGCCCGTTCTCGCGCTCGAGATGGGCGGCCATCTGACGAACCTGCACATGGTGCTCGGTGCGCAGCTCTCGAACTGGATCCAGCTCGTGCTCGCGACACCCGTGGTTCTATGGGCCGGATGGCCGTTCTTCGAGCGGGCCTGGGCCTCGCTCGCCAACCGCAGCCTCAACATGTTCACGCTGATCGCCATGGGCACGGGCGTCGCCTGGATCTATAGCGTTGCCGCCACGGCGGCGCCGGACATCTTTCCTGCCACCTTCCGCGCCGCCGACGGTTCGGTCGCAATCTATTTCGAGGCGGCCTCCGTCATCACCGTCCTGGTGCTGCTGGGGCAGGTGCTGGAGCTCAGGGCGCGGGAGCAGACCGGCGGCGCCATCCGGGCGCTGCTTGACCTTGCGCCGAAGACGGCCCGCCGCATCCGGGAAGACGGTTCGGACGAGGATGTCGGACTGGACGCGGTCGCGGTCGGCGACCGCCTGCGCGTGCGGCCGGGCGAGAAGGTTCCCGTCGACGGGGAGTTGTTGGAGGGGCGCAGCTCCGTGGACGAATCCATGATCACCGGCGAATCCATGCCGGTGACCAAGGAGGTGGGCGCGAAGGTGATCGGCGGCACGATGAACCAGGGTGGCGGCTTCGTCATGCGGGCCGGTAAGGTGGGGCGCGACACGATGCTCTCGCAAATCGTCCGCATGGTCGCCGAGGCCCAGCGTTCCCGCGCGCCGATCCAGCGGCTCGCCGACCAGGTGTCCGGCTGGTTCGTCCCTACCGTTATCCTCATCGCGGTCGCCGCTTTCTTCGCCTGGGGCATCTGGGGGCCGGAGCCGCGCTTTGCCCACGGCCTCGTCGCCTCCGTCGCCGTGCTGATCATCGCCTGCCCCTGCGCTCTCGGACTGGCGACGCCGATGTCGATCATGGTGGGCGTAGGACGCGGTGCCAGAATGGGCGTTCTTATCAAGAATGCCGAGGCGTTGGAACGCTTCGAGAAGATCGACACGCTGGTCGTCGACAAGACGGGCACGCTGACGGAAGGCAGGCCGAAGGTGACCGCATTGAAGGCCGTCCAAGGTTTTGACGAACCAGAACTCCTGAGGCTGGCCGCCACACTCGAGCGAGGCAGCGAACATCCCCTGGCCGCGGCCATTGTGGCCGCAGCGCAGGAGAGGAACCTTGCCCTGAGCGAGGCCCGCGGGTTCGACAGCCCCGTCGGCAAGGGCGTGACCGGTACTGTCGATGGGAGGAAACTGATTATCGGCAGCCATCGGATCATGGCCGAGGCAGGCGTCGACCTTGCCGCTCTCATCGCCGACGCCGAGGCGCTTCGCGGTGAGGGCGCGACGGTGATCTTTGTCGCCGTCGACGGCAAAGTGGGTGGACTATTCGCCATCGCCGATCCGATCAAGGCGACGACGCCGGAGGCGCTGCGCTTGCTCAAGAAGGAGAATATCCGCGTGGTCATGCTGACCGGCGACAACAGGACGACGGCGGAGACGGTGGCACGGAGGCTCGGCATCGACGAGGTCGAGGCGGAGATCCTGCCGGAGGACAAGGGAAAGGTGGTCGCCAGGCTTCGAAGCGAAGGACGCATCGTCGCGATGGCCGGCGACGGGGTCAATGACGCCCCGGCGCTTGCCGCCGCCGACGTCGGCATCGCCATGGGCACAGGAACGGACGTCGCGATCGAGAGCGCCGGCGTGACGCTGCTCAAGGGCGACTTGCAGGGCATTGCCAGGGCGCGCAAGCTCAGCCACGCGACGATGAGCAACATCCGCCAGAACCTGTTTTTCGCCTTCATCTACAATGCAGCCGGGGTGCCGGTGGCGGCCGGCGTACTCTATCCGGCACTTGGGCTGCTGCTCTCGCCGATCATCGCGGCGGCCGCCATGGCGCTGTCCTCCGTCAGCGTCATCGGCAATTCCCTGCGCCTGCGCCGTTCGTCGTTGGACTAGGCGCCGACGCCGGTTGGAGCACGATGTGCGAATGCCTGTCCTGCGCAGGATGGAGGAGGCAGGTGAAAAGTGGATCACGCAAAAGGAGAATGGACATGACGACGACAAGATTTCTACAAGCGGCCACGCTGGCCGCGCTGACTGCTGTCGGCGGAGCTGGTCTGGCGCACGCGCAGACAAACGGTGGTGACCCGCATCATCCTGGCACATCAGCCCAGGCAGCTCCCCCGTCCGATGCGGACGACGGAATGACGGAAGAGGGCCAGAAAACCATGCCCGGCGGATCCGGCATGATGCCTGGCGGGATGGGGCGGAACATGATGATGCCGTCCGGCATGATGGGCGGCATGCCGATGATGGCCATGCGCGGGCATGTGATGAAGATCATGTTCGCGGTCGCCGACGCCGACGGAGACGGCGCGCTTTCCTTCGAGGAGGTGACGGCGATCCACAAGCGGATCTTCGACAGCGTGGACGCGAACAACGATGGCAAGGTCACGACCGAGGAGATGCAGGCGTTCATGCGGCCGTAGCGGGGGCAAGGTGAAAGCCTCCGAGACACCGCAAATAGTCGCGGAGTCTCCGAGGATATGATAAGCTCGAGGTGCATTGACCACGGGAGGGGGAGATGCGCCGAATCCTTCTGTCTCTGATCCTTTGCGCGCAGTCCGCATCGATCTCAGCGTCCGGACCTGCCGTCTTCCACACCGCTTCGTTCGGCGGCAGCCGGTCGGTCAGCCTCAGTCTTGCCGAGGGCAGGCCCGCCCGCGACCGGGCCTTCGATTTCGACGTCGTCATCACGCTGTCCGAATTCGACAGTGGCGGGACGGTGCTTTATCGGGACGGAGGAAGACACGAGGCGAGCGTTCGCTGCGTTTCTCCCGCCATGGTGCGGATCAATTCCGCCGACTATGCGATCGACGTATCGGCGCGGCCGGGAGCAGACTGGAAGCACGATCTGTGGGCTGCGCTCTGCTCTGCTCCGGTTTCGTGAGCGGCAGCTTGGCTGGGTTGATCGAGGCGCCAGTTCTTTCGGGGCAGTCTCGTTCACGATCCTGGCGTTCGTCGCCAAGACTGACCGCCACGTCGTTCTGACATCGGCCGCCTTACAGATTTTCAGCTGAGCTTTTCCGGCGCGGGAACACCATCCGGTCGACTGTGTCGTCGCGAAGGATGAGCGTGTGCCAGGCCGCCGCGGCGAGATGTAGCGCGGCCATCGCAAGGATGATCCTCGACCCGACGACGTGGTACGGCGCGATCGCGAACCAGAAGTAGCTTGCGACGAATCCCATGCAGGCCTGTCCGATGATCGCGGCGTAGAAAGCGCCATGAAGAGCAGTGGCGGCCCGCTTGGACCATGTTGCGCGCGCGGTGATCTCGGGAGGCTGGAGGAGACGAAGAACCAGCCGCGTGCCCATCAGCGCGCCGATGGCCATTCCCGCGTAGTTGTGAAGGTGGTGCTGGACGACGTCCCAGTACGACGGCGTCAGGCCCATATGGGCGGCGTGATGGGTTCTCTCGATGCTGCCGCCCGTCAGGTACTGGACCGGCACCAGGAGGGCCACCAGCCAGTGAAGTCCTATCTGGGCCAGCGAATAGCCACCGTTCATCGATCCTCTCCAAGCAAGAGGCGCAGACTAGCCGGTCGCAGTTAACGCTTCCTCATCGACCGTTGCCAAAACGCCGGGCTGCCACAGATCAATCGGGGACCTGGAACATTTTTGCTGCCGTACGCTTCTTCGGTGGAAGGGAAAATCAGCCAAATGAGGTCTGGGAGCATATACCGCTGTGCACAGGTGTTCGTCACCGCCTTACTGTTGGCGGTGAATTCCTTTGGCCTGGCCCAGGCGACCAGCTTTCAGAGCCAGTACTGCACCGTCGCTGCAGAGCATAGTCACCAAGGCGGGCATGCGTGCGGGCCGCAGACTGCGTGCTGTTCGGCGATGCACTGTTGTCCGATCCTCACGGAGCTCACCGCGGTTGCGGCTCCGCGCTTCCGATCGGAGCGGCATGAACGAATGTCGTGCGCATATCGGCCGCTGCTGCTGATCC
The DNA here is from genome assembly GCF_004342325.1 of Rhizobium azibense. Lineage (NCBI taxonomy): Bacteria > Pseudomonadati > Pseudomonadota > Alphaproteobacteria > Hyphomicrobiales > Rhizobiaceae > Rhizobium > Rhizobium azibense. The sequence goes on from NZ_SMBJ01000008.1 coordinate 358,094, forward strand.
GCGCGATCGATCCACCGCCCCGATCACCGGCAGGCTGAACCGAGCAACCACAACCTGATTTCGGAGATAGAAACATGAAGACGTTCACAAGCCTTTCCCTGTGCGCCGCGGCAGCCGCGGCTTCTCTAGCTTTCTCCGCCACGGCCCGGGCCCAGAGCACGATGGCCTACCCGGAAAAATGCAGGTCCCACAGCATGGACATGTCGAAGACGGACATGTCGTCGGGCGGCACGCAGATGGGCGAGATGACCGATTACCGGAAGGCGTCCATGGACGGGATGAAGGACATGAACATGAACATGATGCAGGGGATGATGAAGAAGGACGCCGACGTCTCCTTCGTGTGCGGCATGATCGCCCATCACATGGGCGCGATCAGCATGTCGGAGGTTGAGCTCAAGTACGGCGACAACGAAGAGGCCAAGCAGATGGCCCAGAAGATCATCGAAGCCCAGAAAAAGGAGATCGAAGAGATGTCCAAGTGGGTGGACAAGGAAGCCAAGTAGGAGATTGCGCCATGCATCACATGTCGACTGAAATGAAGGCCTGCATCGACAACTGCCTGGCCTGCTACGGCGAATGCCTGTCGATGGCCATGGGCCATTGCCTGGAACTGGGCGGGGAGCACACGAAACCCGCGCACTTCAAGTTGATGATGGCTTGTGCTGAGATCTGCCGGACCTCTGCGCATTTCATGCTGATCGGCTCGGAGCACCACAAGCACGTGTGCCCGGAATGCGCCGAAATCTGCGCCCAGTGCGCCGACGACTGCGAGCGGATTGGCGACATGCAGGGCTGCGTCGACGCCTGCCGCCGCTGTGCAGAGAGCTGCCGCAAGATGGCTGCGTGATCGAGGAGGGCGTTCGCCCTCTTCCTGCCCAGATGAGAAGGGATATCGGTTTCCAACGGATATCCGTTGCAAGCAACGTGGCATTTGATACTGACGGCGGGTCGATGAGGCAGCCTAAGTCCTGGAACAAGTTCGGACTGCCCTCCGTCGTGGGAGCCGTCCTGATGACGGCAATCCCGTCACCGGCCGCGGAAGATGTCGTGGGCCGCCGGCAGGCGGACATGAAAGCCATGGCCGCAGCGGCAAAGACCATCTCCGGCATGTTCAAGGATCCCGAAAGCTACAAGGCCGTCGAGTTCAGGTTGGCGGCCGACACCATCCGCGACAGGTCCGGGGGCATCCTTTCCGGACACTTCGCGTCCGAGGACGCCGACCCGCAGTCGAAGGCAAGGCCGAACATCCCCGAGGAGCGCGACCGGTTCGACCGCATCGCGAACGACCTGCGCGGCTACGCGGCCGCACTGGACGTCGCGGCGGAGCAAAACCCCGGACCGATGCCGGCCAGCATGCGCATGAAGCCTGGAGAGGCAATGGGCGGCGGGCCGCTCGGCACCCACATCCGTAACGAGCAGGAGCTGTCGGCGATGCCTGCGGAACACGTCTTCCACCTCATGATCCAGACCTGCACGACCTGCCACGCCAGGTTCAGGATGGAATGAGGACCGCTCGGCCGGCGATTGCTCGCCCTGTTCAAGCATTCGCGTAAACCTTCAACAAGGACGGCCCGGGCCGGGACATGTGAATGGTTGGTGGGCTATCGTCCGCCGAGGTCCGTCTTTAGCCCGTGGAGGCCGAAGCGGGCGTTGATCGCGGGCGGCGGCGCATCATCGTCCGGATTGGCAAACTCCTCGATGATCGGGCAGTCGGGCCGGTCGTTGCCCTGGCAGTGCTTGACCAGGTGCTTGAGCGTGGCCGTCATAGCGTGGATCGCCGCCGCCTTCCGCTCGAGTTCCTCGATGTGTTCTCGGGCAATGCTCTTCACGTCGGCGCTCGCTCTCGACCTGTCGCGCCACAAAGCCAGCAGCGTTTTCATCTGTTCTACCGAAAAGCCGAGGTCGCGCGCCCTGCGTATGAACCGCAAGGTGTGGATGTCGTTGTCGCCGTAGGTGCGATAGCTGGATTCCGTGCGATGTGCCGGCGAGATCAGCTTTATCTGCTCGTAGTACCGGATCATCTTGGCCGATACGCCACTGGCTTTGGCTGCATCTCCAATGTTCATTCTGTGCTCCTGTCGATACGGAAGTCGCGCCGATGGCATCGACGCCCACATCTGGTTTCAAGGTTGGGTTCGGCGAAGGCGAAGGGCGTTGGCGAGGACGAACACGCTCGACATGGCCATCGCGCCAGCGGCGAAGACCGGCGAAAGCAGCGTGCCGTTGACCGGGTAGAGAAGGCCGGCCGCGACCGGCACGAGGCCGGCGTTGTAGACGAACGCCCAGAACAGGTTCTGCTTGATGTTTCGGATTGTTGCGCGGCTGAGCCCGATTGCCGTGACGACCGCGGTAAGGTCTCCCGACATCAGGACGACGTCGGCGCTCTCGACGGCGACGTCGGTGCCGGTGCCGACGGCAAGCCCAACGTCGGCTTCCGTGAGGGCCGGGGCGTCGTTGATGCCGTCGCCGACAAAGGCGACCTTGCCATGCTCGCGGAGGCGTTTGACGGCCTCCACCTTGCCTTCCGGGCGCACCTGCGCGACCACGCGGTCAATGCCGAGCTCAGCGGCGACGGCCTCCGCGGTGCGACGGTTGTCTCCAGTGATCATCGCCACTTCGAGCCCGAAGGCGTGCAGGGCCCTAATCGCTCCGGGCGTCGTTTCCTTGATGGGATCCGAAACGGCGACGATCGCCGCGAGCCGACCGTCCACAGCAACATAGAGCGGCGATCTGCCCTTGCGGGAAAGTTCCTCGTCGACGAGGGCAAAGCCTTCTACGGAAATGCCCTCGCGCACCAGCGCCCGATCCGCACCCACGAGCAATGATCGACCTGCGACGGATCCTTTCACACCGTAGCCTGGGGACGCCTCGAAACCCTTCACATCGGCGAGCGCCAGCCCTTCGCTGTCGGCGGCCTTGACGATGGCTTCGGCGATCGGATGTTCTGACAGCGCCTCGATGCTTGCCACCCAGCCGAGGACGTCCTCGCGCAGGAAGCCATCAGCAACCTGGAAATCGGTGAGTTCCGGCTTGCCCTTCGTCAGCGTCCCGGTCTTGTCCAGAGCGACGATGCGGACCTCACGCAGGCTCTGCAGCGCTTCGCCCTTGCGGAACAGGATCCCTAGTTCGGCCCCGCGGCCCGTACCGACCATGATCGACGTCGGCGTGGCGAGGCCCATCGCGCACGGGCAGGCGATGATCAGGACGGCGACGGCGTTGACGAGGGCAAAGCTCAGCGCCGGTGAGGGGCCAAGGATCATCCACGCGCCGAAGGTCAGCAGCGCGACAACAATGACGGCGGGGACGAACCACCTGGTCACCCTGTCCACCAGAGCCTGGATCGGCAGCTTCGAACCCTGCGCTGCCTCGACCATGCGGACGATCTGGGCGAGAACGGTGTCGGCGCCGACTTTCGTCGCGCGGAATGTGAACGAACCCGTCTTGTTGATCGTGCCGCCCACTACCTCGCTTCCAATCGATTTCGAGCGAGGAAGGGGCTCGCCGGTGATCATGGCCTCGTCGACGTAGGACTCCCCGGAAACAACAGTGCCGTCGACCGGCACCTTTTCGCCGGGACGGATGCGGATCACGTCTCCAACCACGACGTCGTCGATCTCGGTCTCCACGAACCTCCCGGATCGCTCCACGAAGGCGGTCTTGGCCTGCAGGCCGAGGAGGCGCTTGATGGCCTGGCTCGTCTTGCCCTTCGCGCGGGCTTCCAGGTACCGGCCAAGCAGTATCAGGGTCACGATGACGGCCGCTGCCTCGTAATATACGTTGACGGTTCCGGCAGGCAGCGCGGCGGGGGCGAATGTCGCCACGACGGAGTATGTCCAGGCCGCCGAGGTTCCGAGCACCACGAGCGAGTTCATGTCGGGAGCCAGCCGCAGGAGATTGGGTAGGCCCTTCTGGAAGAAGACCAACCCAGGCCCGAACAGGACGACGGTCGCCATCATGAACTGCAGGTAGAGGCTCCCCCCCATCCCGAAAGTCTCCATCACGAACGCGTGGACGCCCGGTATGAAGTGGGAGCCCATTTCGATCAGGAACAGCGGCAGGGTGAGAATGACGGAGACGCCAAGGCGAAGCGCGAGCTTGTGTATTTCTACGTCGCGGCGGTCGTCCCCGTTGGCGTTCTCGGCTCGGCTTTCGGTTTTCGGCTGGTATCCAGCCGCGCGGATGGCGTCCTTCAATGCGCGTATGGACGCCGCACCAGCAGCGTAGCGGACGGTCGCCTTCTCGGTCGCGAGATTGACGGATGCGTCGACCACCCCTGGTAACGCCTTCAAAGCACGCTCGACGCGGGAGACGCACGAGGCGCACGTCATGCCGTCGACAAGCACCTCCAGCGTCTCGGTCCTGGCATGGTAGCCTGCGCCTTCGATGGCTTGCAGAACGGCAGCGGCGTCCGTTCTGTCCTTGAACGTCACGCTCGCACGTTCGGTCGCGAGGTTCACAGACGCCCCGACGACACCCGGAACGGCCTTGATCGCCCGTTCCACTCTGGCGCCGCATGAAACGCACGTCATGCCCTCGATCATGAACTCGGTCGGAATCGGCAATGCTGTCGACTTTTCAATCTTGGATATGGCAGTCATGGGAGGGGACCCTTGTTGAACTGCACACATAGGTAATCCTTCCGATGATGGGAAGGTCAAGTCCTTTTTCCAGCATGTCTTTCCGCATCCATCGACGACGTCGGACGAGGAGACCGCTAGGCTGCTGTACGGATCGGATCGAAGGCTATGTCGAGGATCGCATCGAGCTGCCGGTCCATGAAGTGCTGCGGGATGTTACTCACAAAGAAGTTGCGCAGTGGGACGACGAGCGGATTGTGCCATTGCGCCACACGCGCGTAGAGACGGGATTTGATCGTTATCAGGCGCGCACGGCCGACGCGGCGGGCATCGTATTCACGCAACGCCTTTTCAATTGGAAGACGCGCCATCAAAGCGCAAAGGACGGCGGCATCCTCGATGGCGAGACCGGCTCCCTGGCCGAGGTCCGGGGTCACCGCGTGGGCCGCATCCCCAAGCAGCACGATCTTGCCTCGTGTGAACGAACGCATCGGATCGAGGTCGAGGATGTCTGTCCGGATCAGCGAGGTCGGAGGTGTGCGCCCGAGCACTTCCGGGATCGGCTCGTGAAAATCTGCAAAGATGGCTTTCAAATCGTCAAGTTCGATCCCGGCCAATGCGGGATCATCTGTAATCTCGGCGCCGCGGCAGGCAAACCAGTAGATTCTGTCGCCTGGGATGGCGGCGAGGCCAAACCGCTTCCCCGCTCCCCAAGTCTCGGTAAGCTGGGCGCGATCCACTCCGCGAGGCAGGCCCGGCGAGATCGCCCGCCAGCACGTGTAGCGGGCAAAACTTTCATGTGACTGCGCAAACAGCGCCTTGCGCACCACAGAGTGGATGCCGTCACAGGCGAGGACGAAATCAGCCTCGACCGCATCGCCATTTGCAAAGTCGAGCACCACCCGATCGCCAGCCTCGCGCGCACCGACACACTTCATGCCCGTCCGGATCGTCCCCTCAGGAAGCTTCGAAAGAAGCGCCTGATGGAGATCGCCACGATGGAGCACCGCCATCGCGAGATGTCCGTAGCGGCGGCTGACCTGCTGCAAGTCGGTGGTTTGCAGCACCTTCCCCCACTGGTCCAGGAGGTCGAGCCTCCGCATCGGCTTAGCCTTGGCAACCACCCCATCGTAGAGTTGAAGCGCACGAAGGGCACGAAGCGCGTTCGCGCTGAGGCTGAGGCCGGCTCCGAGCGGCTCGAGCCTCACCGACTGTTCATAGACGTCGACATCCGAGCCGATGAGACGCAGGCCCTGCGCCGCCGCCAGTCCGGCAATGCCTGCGCCAACAATTACCGCGTGCATGCGTGACCGTCCCTTTTTTAAGTCTGGCCAACGTCCTGCATGAGCGAATGTTCCCGGCCGGCAACGCATGCCTGTCGACGGCTGGTAAAGGTCGGTGGAGCTTCGCACGAAGGTTTTCAGGCGCCACGCTCTTCTATCGGGAGCTTGAAATTGGTTGGAAAGCGCCGTTCCGGCGGCCTCAACAATCAGATCCGCGTGAAGCTGGAAGGGTAGCCGGCTGTTTCGATGGCGGCGTTGATAGCCGATGGATCCAGCCTTGTCGCGACCTTCGCGGTCTTCGAAGCAAGGTCGATGACGGTCGAGGCTTCCGGATCGGCAGTCTTGATCGCCTTTTCCACGGTGCTTGCACAATGGCCGCAGGTCATATTCTGAATTTCGAATTCGTACATCATGGTCTCCAAATCTTCTGACCGCTTCGATATGGAGCTTCCAATCATGGGAAGGTCAAGATCCTGCACAAAAGAACTGCGCCGGTGCGACAGCTCCCGTTAGAGGCGCTTGCGGTGACACGACGAAATAACCCGCCAGTGCGTTCCATTCTCCTTCGACGGCACCTCGCCGTCTTGCCATGCGGGGCAAAGAAACCTTTTGCAGGCTCGAGGGCGTGAACCTTCGATGTCTCGCGCGATAGCCGGCGAGTTTGACCAGAGGCGCCGGTGTGTAGGCCCCACGCATTCCACTGCTGTCGTTTAAACTGTGCGGATTTGAAGTGCTTTCGTTGATCACGAGAAAGGACTTCTTCGGCAGCCGCGCTCAGCCTGCGACTTCATCGGGCGGTGACGGCAAGCATTTGAGTTCAAGCCGCATATCGTCTCGCAGCTTGGCATCGCGAGGCGATGAATTCAGCCAAGCTCGGGCAAGAGACTTTTGATGGCTAGAAGTCGATAATTCGCGTCTCCTGTCGGGGCACAAGGGAATATCGCAAACGTAGTCGAATGGCCCCGGTCTCATCCGCAACTCTGCCGAACGTTCCGTCTGGATGATTTCACCAGAAGAAGAAACGCTGTGAAGTTTTGGCCGTCCCTTGGCGAGACGAGTGCGTTTTTTCGTGCTTTTCTCAATTGCGGATCCCAACGGCATAAGTCGCACAACTCGTTGATTTATAAAGATTTGTTTTCTTTCTAGATTTGGATGTTTCAATCTGCTCGCTAGAGCGGCGCGGGAGGTTCTGATGTACTGCAAGAACTATTTTACTTTACAAAAGGATATTTATTTGTGATGTTGTGGCAGACGAAGTTCAAATAGGGCCGAGATATTGTCCACCTTACGCTTTGCCACACGTCTCAATTCCTTTGCGTCAAATCCTCAGGCGGAATGGCCGGAATTGAACCGGAAGCCGTCGGTTTTGCAGATGGCCGCGCGTGCCGCCAAGGTCGACGGCCTGACCGACCTCGATCTCAATTATCCCGACCACGTCGGCGAGAAGCCGTCCGGACTCGCTGCCAAACTTCAGGATATGGGATTGGCTATCAACGGGTTCGCTATGCGCTACTACACGAACCCCGCCTTCAAGATCGGAGCATTCACAAATCCCGACGAAAAGGTTCGCCGCGAGGCGATCGACCTGACGAAGGCGGGGATTGACGCGGCTCGTGACGCGGGCTCCAACCTGATGACAATCTGGCTTGGTCAGGACGGGTTCGACTACGCCTTCCAGGCGGACTACGACCGCCTGTGGCAACACGAAATCGATGGAATCCGTGAAGTCTGCGAGCATGACCCGGAATGCCTTGTCAGCATCGAATACAAGCCAAACGAACCTCGCTCTTACAGCCTTCTGCCAGATTGTGCGACGACACTGCTCGCCATAAAGGAAGCGGGCTGCGCCAACCTTGGCGTCACGCTTGACTTCGCCCACGTCCTTTATGCCGACGAGCAGCCGGCCTTTGCCGCCGCAATGATCGCCCGCCACAGCCGCGTGCTCGGTGTTCATCTCAACGACGGGTATGCAAAGCGTGACGATGGCCTGATGGTCGGTGCGGTCCACTCGATCCAGACGATCGAACTTCTCCGCCAAATCCGCCGCGACGGATACGATGGCGCAATCTATTTCGACACGTTCCCAGACATGACCGGCCTTGATCCGGTTCACGAATGCGAGGTCAACATCAAGACGGTCAAGCGGATGCTCGACGTCGTCGATCGCCTCGAGCAGGACAACCGCCTTGCAGGCGCGATTGACCGACAAGACGCCGTTTCTGCCCAGGCAATTCTTCAGGAAACCATGCTGGGCGCCTCGGCGCACTAATCCGGCCTTTGGCCATTTTTCCAACGACCCATTCGGGAGGAACCGATGAAGAGACTTTTGACGTCAGCTATCGCCGCAGGCTTTGCAGCTGCTCTTTGGGCTCATGCCGGCTTTGCGCAGGAGCTCGCTCCACTGGACTCCGACACCGAAAAGAACCGCATCGACTGGTCGCAGCTCGAAATGAAGTTCGGTGCGCTTCCCAAGCCATCGGAAGGCACCAAGGCGGGCGGCGTTTCAAAGACGCTGACCAACGAATACTGGCGTTCTCTCGGCGAGGGTTACAAGAAGTTCGCCGACAAGGCTGGCGTTACCGTCGCCTATCAGGCGGCACAGAGCGAGGGCGATCAGTTGGGTCAGCTCACGATCGCGGAAGGCATGGTGACACAGGGCTTCAAAGTGCTCCTCCTCTCGCCTCAGACCGATGCGAACCTCCAGCCAGTGATGGAGCAGGCCAAGGCCGCCAATATTCCGGTGGTCAACGTTAACGATGCGGTCATTCCCCAGGCCGAACATTATGTCGGCAACGTGCAGCGCGACAACGGAGTTCGCGTCGCCAAATGGTTCAAAAAGAACCGCCAGGAAGGCGGAAAGGTCGCTGTTATCGAGGGCCAGGCCGGCGTCTATGCCGCTGTGCAAAGGACAGACGGCTTCAAATCGACGATTGGCGAGAACGGCAAGTTTCAGGTCGTGGCAAGCGTTCCCGGAAACTGGGATCGCCAGCAGTCCTACGATGCGGCTACGAACATCCTGCAGCAGCACCCCGATCTGATCGGCTTCTACTGCAACAACGACGGCATGGCGCTCGGCGTGGTGGAAGCAGTCAAGGCGGCAAACCTGCTTGGCAAGGTCGCAGTGTTCGGTACCGACGGGATTTCCGACGCCTATGCGTCGATCAAGGCAGGCGAACTCACCGGGACGGTCGATAGCTTCCCGGTTCTGACCGGCGAGGTTGCGATGGAAACCGCTCTGCGCCTGGTTGCCGGCCAGCAGCTGCCACGTGTCATCGCCACACCACAGGCACTGATCACGAAGGACAACTTCGCCAACTATCAGGGTGATGAAGCCAAGGTGCGCGAAGTCCTGCTGAAGGACGCCGCAAGCGCGCAGTGACCGAAACACGAGCCGGTCGAAATGGCCGGCTCGCTTTCATCGAGTGTAGTGAGATGGCATCGACAGCACGATTGAAATTCGAAGGCATCACGAAGGAATTCCCGAGCGTCAAGGCGCTGTCGCACGTCTCCTTCGAGATCATGCCGGGCGAGATCCACGCATTGCTCGGAGAAAACGGCGCAGGTAAGTCGACACTTCTGCGCATCCTTTCAGGAGTTTTTCGACCGACGAGTGGCGAGATCCACGTGGACGGTCGGATGACCCAATTCAAGCGTCCAGAGAGCGCACGGGCGGCCGGCATCGCAATGATCCACCAGGAACTCCAGCAGGTTCCGCACCTCACGGTCGCCCAGAACATGTTTCTCGGGCACCCGATCAAGAGGGCGGGCGGTTTGCTTGTAAACCAGCGGGAACAGGAGCGGCGGGCGGGCGAAGCGCTTGCCATGATTGATCCGTCTATCGATCCATCGCAGCCCATCAAGAATCTCAAGGTCGCCCAGCGTCAGATCGTAGAGATCGCGCGCGCACTTCTCGACAATTCGAAGATCGTCGCAATGGACGAACCGACGTCCAGCTTGACGCCGGCTGAGTTCGCCAGCCTGGCGGCGGTCATCGAAAAGCTCGCCGCCTCAGGCGTCTCGATCATCTATGTCTCGCACAAGATGGACGAAGTGTTCCGGATCTGCCATCGCGGCACGGTCATGCGCGACGGTGCGGTCGTCGGCGTCGTGGATCTCAAGAGGACGCCCGAAAAGGACGTCATCGCGATGATGGTCGGTCGCGAACTGATGCACGAGGCACATCACTCGCACGCGGCAAGCAATATCCGCCTCGAAGTCCGCGGTCTGTCTTCGGCAACCACCCACGTAAAGGACATCTCCTTTGACGTGCGCAGGGGCGAGGTTCTCGGCATTGCCGGCCTTGTGGGGTCGGGGCGTACGGAGTTGCTTCGTCTTCTCGCAGGCGTCGACCCGATCGCGTCCGGTACCGTAAAATTCGACGGCAACATCCTCAAGCTCACCAATCCGCGCTCGGCGATCGCCGCCGGCATCGGCCTTCTTCCCGAAGAGCGCAAAAGGGAGGGTATCATCCCAGTTCGACCGGTCGCCACCAACATGGCATTGCCGTCGCTTGGAAAATTCTCCCGCGCAGGAGTGATCCAGCACTCCCAGGTCAACAGGACCGCCAACGACCTCCTCAAGCAGGTCAACCTGCGGCCTTTCCAGATCGATCGCCCAATCAAGCTCTTTTCGGGCGGCAATCAGCAGAAGGCGATCATTGCGCGCTGGCTTGCTGCCGGCTCCGAAATCCTCCTCTTCGACGAGCCGACGCGCGGTATCGACGTCGGCGCTAAGGCGGAAATCTATCATCTCATCGAGCAGCTCGCTTCCGAAGGAAGGTCGATCATCGTCGTCTCCTCGGAGCTTCCGGAAGTCATGCGTGTATCTGACCGCGTCGTCGTGATGCGCAACGGAAAGATCGCGGCTCAACTCGACCGCGACCAACTCTCAGAGCAGAGCATCGTCGCTCACGCTATCGGTGAGGCCGGCCCCGACGCCCATTCCTGCGAGCAGGAGCATTCCCATGTCTGATATCACCACCGGGGCGCCTGCGCGTTCCTCCAGGCTCTTGTCTTCGTTCTCCGTCCGAGACGCAGGCACGCTGATCGGCCTGATTCTCATCATGGCGGTTTTCGCGGTCCTTGTCCCCGGCTTCATCTCCGAGCGAAACCTGATCAACATTTTGCAGCAGTCGAGCATCAACGCCTGCCTTGCACTGGGTATGACACTCGTCATCATCTCAGGCGGCATCGATCTCTCGGTCGGACCGACCGCTGCGATCGCCGCCGTCATCAGCGCGTCACTGATGGTTGCAGGCTTTCCCATCCCCATCGCCATTGCAGCGGGTCTCGCAATCGGTGTTGTGTGTGGTCTCGTGAACGGTTTCCTTGTCGCCTATGTCGGACTGCAGCCCTTCATCGTCACTCTTGGGACGCTCAGCACGTATCGGGCGATCGCCCTCATCTATACCGGCGGCAATCCCGTACTCGGCATCCCGCAAGGCTTCCGCAGCATCTTCAACGGCTCGGTCGCGGGTATTCCGAACTCGGTGGCCATCGTTGCGGTGGTCGCGGTACTTGCATGGGTGCTGCTCAAGAAGACGCCGATTGGCGAATACCTTCTTGCCGTCGGTGGGAACGAGGAGGCCTCCTACGTTGCGGGCGTTCCAATCGCGCTTACCAAAGTGACCGCCTACGTCATCTCGGGCACGCTTGCAGCGCTTGCGTCGCTGATCCTTATCGGACGCCTCGGTGCAGCCGAACCGATCCTCGGCAATCTCTGGGAGCTTGACGCAATTGCGGCAGCGGCGATCGGCGGAGCTTCTCTCATGGGAGGCAAGGGCAGCGTTATAGGCACGATCCTCGGTGCGATCATACTCGGCGCCATGCGCAACGGTTTGACCTTGATGAACGTCCAGGCTTTCTATCAACTGCTGGCAACTGGCCTTATAATTCTGGTTGCGATGATGATCGATCGCCTGACGAGGGGACGTGGATGAACCTGGAAACTGATCTGAAGGCCGTCGGCCCACGCATACGCATGATGATGCCGCTTCTGACACCGTTGGAAGCGCGCGTCGTCGAGACCGTCTTCGCATTGCGGACCTTCGACGACGAGACGTCGCTCAAGGAAATCGCAGCCGAGGCCGGCGTCTCCGAGGCAATGGTCGTCAAGATCACCAAGAAGCTTGGGTTTGCGGGCTATCGCGAATTCCGCAGCGCGGTCACCCAGTACAATCGGCTGCCGACGGCGGAGATGCATCAGGAACTGTCAATCGAAGATACATCGCAGGAGATCATCCAGAAGGTCTTCCGGACTTCGATCCACGCACTGGAGGAGACGCTCTCCATTATGAACGTGGAGGCCTTCGACAGAGCCGCAGATCTGATCCACGGCGCGCGCAACCGAGATTTCTATGGAGTGGGGGGATCGGCACAGATCGCCCGGGACACGTCGCACAAGTTCCTGAGGATCGGCGTCCGGTCGCAGGTCTACGACGATTCCCATATGATGCTGATGTCGGCTTCCCTTCTAGGCGAAGGCGACGTCGCAATCGGCTTTTCGCATTCCGGCAACACCGTCGCAGTCATCGAAGCGATCCAGCTTGCCCGCAAGAACGGCGCGCGCACGATCGCCATTACCAACTACAACGCTTCACCGCTGGCCCAGCAGTCCGACGTGGTGCTCTGTTCGACGGCGCAGGGGTCGCCGCTGATGGGCGAAAACGCCGCGGCCCGGATTGCCCAGCTCAATATTCTGGACGCCGTATTCGTCGCGGTCGCCCAGCGCGACTATCGAGCCGCGGAAAAGAACCTTTCGAAGACGATGGCCGCGGTCACGTCCAAACGGAAAGACAAGTTTCTATGACATTGAATTCTCCCGCCGTCGTCGTGTTCGGCAGTCTCCACTACGATATCATCGTGAAGGGGCCGCACCGTCCGCGAAAGGGTGAAACGGTCGCGGGTTCGGCCTGGTACACCAAGTGCGGCGGCAAAGGCGGCAATCAGGCGGTGTCGGCGGCAAAGCACGGGGTTTCGACGGTCATGATCGGAGCGGTTGCCGACGACGAGTTTGGCCGGGCCTTGACGAAAAACCTGGACGATCACAAGGTCGATCGCCGTTTCGTGAGAGCTCTTCCCGGCGCTGCATCCGGCATGAGCGTTGCGATTTTCGACTCCGAAGGCGACTACGGGGCGGTGTTCGTCTCCGGAACCAATCTTCAATTGGGCGCCGAAGACGTCGAGGGCGCATCGGCGGTTTTTCAGGCCGGGTCGGTGCTCGTGCTTCAGAACGAGGTGCCTGACGAGGCCAACCTGGCGGCTGCGGCGGCAATGAAGAGGGCGGGTGGAACCGTGGTTCTGAACGCAGCTCCCGCCCGCGCCCCGTCGAGTGAGTTGACCGCCCTTGTTGACGTCGTTGTCGTCAATGCCGGCGAGGCAGAAGCGCTCGCTTCAGTCCCAAGCGTCGAATCTCTCGACAATGCGCTCGCGGCCGCGCGGATTCTAGCGGAACGGTATCCCGTGGCCGTCGTGACAGCCGGCGGGGACGGGGTCGCGTTCGTCGAACGCGACGGAGACGAAAAGGCAATACCGGCCGTCAAGGTCAAGCTTGTGAGCACGCATGGCGCCGGCGACGAGTTCATCGGAGTCTTCGCCGCGCAGATCGCCGGGAGGTCGTCGATCGAGGCGGCGGTTGCAAAAGCGAACGAAGCGGCGGCCATCCTGGTAAGCACGCCTCACGGTTGACACGGGACCATTTGGCGCCGGGCGTATTTTCCGGCGACCGATCGCCTTCGAAAAGACACATGCGGGATCGCGCCGAAGGCCATTGGCGAGGTAGGTCTCTACTTGTCGAGTTATGAATGCCATCGCGATAACTGTCGCCATAAAATTAGATCGTTCCAAAAATTCCAAGCGGAATCCCGCGCAATCGAAGCGGCTCAATCAAAAAAATTTAACTTTCAATACAATCGCTTATCGATGAAAGTCGGATTGACGTCGTCTTTCGGCGACAATCTCCCTTGCTCAATTGGAACGTTCCAATTAGAAACACTCTCATGGCGCATGCCATAGGAGGATCTCATGACAAAAGGGCGGGTTACCGTCATCGACATCGCCAAGGCCGCCGGCGTTTCGAAGTCGACCGTTTCCCTGGTGTTGCAGGGGTCTTCGCTGGTCAACGACGCAACGCGCGCCAAGGTCAATTCGGTGATGCGAGATCTCGGCTACGTCTACAATCGCGGCGCAGCCAATCTCAGGCAGTCGGGTTCAAACTCGAAGATCATTGGCGTCGTCGTCAACGACCTCACCAACAGCTTCTTTGCCGAACTGGCCGTCGGTGTCGACATGGTCGTTCAGTCCGCCGGCTTCGTCCAATTCCTCTCCAACACGAGCGAGAACCTCGACCGTCAGCGGGAAGTCATCGCATCCATGCGCGAGCACGGCATCTCCGGTCTGATCCTGTCGCCGGCGCGCGGCACGGAAGCCTCGGACCTGAAGCCGCTCGTAGCTTCTGGCATCCCCGTCGTGGTCGCGGTCCGAAACGTGCCGGGAGCGAAGGTTTCTTCCATCGCATCAGACAACCGTCAGGGCGTCTTCGCAGCCGTGCAGCATCTGGTGTCGCTTGGCCACAGCCGGATCGCGTTCCTCGGCGGCTTCCGCGACACCGCCGTTTTCCACGAGCGCCTCGAAGGGTATCGCGCCGCCGCTCGCTCGTGCCTGCTTGGACATGACGAGGATCTGGTCGTCGATTCCGCTCCCTCGCGGGCAGGCGGCGCCGAGGCGATCGGGCGGGCCCTGTCAATCGGCAGCAAGCCTACCGCCGCCGTTTGCTTCAACGACGCCGTTGCGTTCGGCGCCTGCGACGGCCTTCGGGCCAAGGGTATCGAGCCGGGCAAAGAATTCGCGGTCGTCGGCTTTGACGACGTCATCGAGGCAAAGACCGCCGTTCCGGCTCTCACGACGATTTCCGTCGACCCGCAGGGAATGGGACGTCGGGCGGCGCAACTGCTGCTCAAACAGATCAGCGCCGGCAAGGCCGAGGCGGAGACGATCGTATCGTCCGTCCGACTGGTGGTCCGCGAAAGCTGCGGTACTGGCAACGGCTCCACCCTCGGGAGGAAGCAGGCATGACTGTAGGTTGGGGACTGATCGGGGCGAGTACGATCGCGCGAGAGTGGGTCATCGATGCGATCCGCGCGGCAGATGGCAAGATATTGTCGGTCATGAGTTCGCACTTCGAGCGCGCACGCAAGTACGCCGCGGAGAATGGCATCGAAAACTCCACGACCGACCTGAACGATCTCCTTTCCAACGCCGACATAGACGCCGTCTACATCTCCACGACCAACGAGCTACATCGCGATCAGGCGGTCGCGGCGGCGCGGGCGGGCAAGCATATATTGTGCGAAAAGCCGCTGGCGATGTCCGTCCAGGATGCGAAAGCGATGGCCGATGCAGCCGCAAGCGCCGGCGTGGTCCTCGCGACCAACCATCATCTGCGCAATTCGGCCGCGCACACGGCTATTCGCGAGGCAGTCGCTGCCGGCAAGATCGGACGCCCCCTTTCGGCACGTGTCTTCCACGCCGGCTATCTGCCGATGCACCTGCACGGCTGGCGTCTTGACAATCCCTCCGCAGGTGGAGGTGCGATCCTCGACCTCACTGTCCACGACGTGGACGCGTTGCGTTACGTGCTCGGGCGCAATCCGACGGAAGTCGTCGCCTTCGCGCAATCGGGCGGAATGACGCGCGAAGGTCTGGAGGACGCCGTGATGGGCGTGATCCGCTTCGAGGACGGCGTCATCGCGCAGTTCCACGACGGATTTACCACCAAGTTCGTCGAGACCGGCCTGGAAGTGCATGGCACCGAAGGCTCGCTCGTCGGACGCAACGTCATGACCCAGCGCCCGGTCGGAACCGTCGTGCTGCGCACAGCCGACGGAGACAAGAACCTGCCGGTGGATGGTTCCAACATTTACGAGGGCGTCGTCCGGACGTTCCATGCCGCAATGAATGAGGGCTCGCCTTCGGCCACGGCCGAGGACGGGATCTGGTCGCTGGCGACCGCACTTGCCGTCAAGAGGGCGGTTGCGACGGGTGCGGCCGTGAAAGTTGAAACAGGACTCAAAAGAACATGAGCAAGCACGTCACCCCGGCGCAAGCCGCAGCTCTCATCCCGGACGGCGCCATCGTCACCGTATCGTCGTCGAGCGGCCTCGGCTGCCCCGACCTGATGTTGAAGGCGATCGGCGAACGCTTCGATAAGACCGGCCATCCGCGTGACCTGACGACGCTACATCCGATCGCCGCCGGCGACATGAGCGGCATCAAGGGCGTCGACTACATCGCGAAGAACGGGCTTCTCAAGAAGATCATCGGCGGGTCCTATCCGTCGGGCCCGTCGAGCTCCGAACCACCTCTCATCTGGCAGATGATCACGAACAACGAGATTCCGGCCTACAACATTCCGTCGGGCATCATGTTCGACATCCACCGCGAGGCGGCGGCCAAGCGTCCGGGCGTGCTCACAAAGGTGGGCCTGGAGACGTTCGTCGATCCAAGCCGGCAGGGCTGCGCCATGAACGAACTGGGGGCCGGGGAGCCGGTGGTCAAGCGCGTGTCCTTCGAAGGCGACGACTATCTGTTCTTCCCGTCGATCGTTCCGCAGGTCGCCATTATCCGGGCGACGACCGCTGACGAGCGCGGCAACCTTACCTATGAGCACGAGGGCGCCTATCTCGGTGGTCTCGACCAGGCGCTCGCGGCCCGCAACAACGGTGGCATCGTCATCGCGCAGGTGAAGCGCCTCACGAAGGAAGGCTCGATGAAGCCCCATGACGTCCGCGTCCCCGGCATGCTCGTGGACTACGTCGTCGTCGATCCCGACCAGAAGCAGACGACCCAGACCGTTTATGACCCGGCGATCTCGGGGGAGATCTTCCGCCCGCTCGACACCTTCCGGGTGCCGGAATTCAACATCCAGAAGGTCATCGCCCGCCGCGTCGCGCAGGAGCTGCAGGCCGGCAGCTGCGTCAACCTTGGCTTCGGCATCTCGGCGAACGTGCCCCGCATTCTGATGGAGGAGGGGCTTCACGGCGCAGTAACCTGGGTCATCGAGCAGGGTGCGGTCGGAGGCGTTCCGCTGCTCGACTTCGCGTTTGGCTGCGCATCGAACGCCGATGCCTACATGCCGTCGCCGTACCAGTTCACCTATTTTCAGGGGGCAGGTTTCGACGCCTCGCTCCTGTCCTTCCTCGAGATTGGCCGGGACGGCTCGGTCAACGTGTCGAAGCTGTCCTTCCGTCCGCACGTTACAGCGGGCGTGGGCGGCTTCGTCGACATTACGGCACGTGCCAGGAAGATCGTCTTCTCAGGAATGTTCAATGCCGGCGCAAAACTCGCCATCGCCGACGGCAGGCTCGTGATCGAAAAGGAAGGCAAGCTCAAGAAGCTCGTCAACGAGGTCGAGCACGTGACCTTTTCGGGCAAGCGCGCGGTCGAGCAGGGTCAGGACATCACCTATGTCACCGAGCGGTGCATCATGAAACTGACGCCGAAGGGTATGGTGCTGACCGAAATCGCGCCGGGCGTCGATCTTCAGGAACACATCCTTGGCCAGTCCGAGTTCCCGCTGATCTTATCCGACGATCTCAAGGTCATGGACGCAAATCTCTTTGCCGAAGCCAACATTGGGCTCTCGCTTCCCAAGAAGAGCGCCCGCGTTTTGGAGGGCACCTACAATGGCTAGCGGAACGGTGAAGGTCGAAATCGAAGGTCATGTCGCGACGATGACGGTATCGCGGCCGGAGAAGCTGAACGCTCTCGACCTCGACATGCTCAAGGCGCTGTCTGAGGCTGCTGACGAGGCTGAAGCCAACGCCCAGGTCCGTGTCGCCATCCTGACCGGCGAAGGCAAGGGGTTCTCCGCGGGCGGCGACATCAAGGCCTGGGGCGGCATGCGACCGGAAGAGTTTGGTCATGCATGGGTCCGCCACGGCCACCGCATCTTCGAACGGCTTGCAACGCTGCGCGTGCCGCTTGTCGCCGCTCTCAACGGTCATTCGCTTGGCGGTGGTCTTGAACTTGCAGGCGTCGCGGATATTCGCATCGCCGAACAGCAGATCAAGATCGGACTTCCCGAGACCGGCCTGGGCATGGTTCCGGGCTGGTCTGGCACCCAGCGTCTGGTCAAGCGCTTCGGCGCCCAGGTCGTGCGCCGCATGGCCCTTGGCGGCGAGATCTTCACCGCCGATGAAGCGCGCGCTCTCGGCATCGTCGATGCGGTCACCACCACGGGCAACGCCGTCGAGGCAGCCAAGGTCTACGCGGCTCGCATCGCTGCACGCGGCCCGGTGGCGCTCGAAGTCGTCAAACTCATGATCGCCTCGGCCAATGGCGAGGACAACGGAACCGCCGTCGAGGCGCTCGGCTCGATCCTCGTCGCGAAAACCGGCGATCTCAAGGAGGGTGTCGCGGCCTTCACGGAGAAGCGTCCCGTACAGTTCAAAGGAGAATGGTAATGACTGTTCTGGTTACCCCCAAGGCACTCGCCGACCACAACGCCCGCGACTTCATGATGCTGATCGACGGCAAGTGGGAGGCCGGCGGCTGCCAGCCGTTGGAACGCCTCGCACCGAGCCACGGCGTCGTCGTCAGCCGCTACCCGAGGGGAACGAAGGCTGATGCCGAACGCGCGATCGCCGCTGCGCGCAGGGCCTTCGATCATGGCCCCTGGCCGCACATGACTGCATCCGAGCGCTCGGCTGTTCTTCTCAAGGCTGCCGATCTGATCGCCGCACGCTCGGAGGAGCTCGCCTATCTCGACGCCATCGAAGCTGGAAAGCCGATCTCGCAGGTCCGCGGCGAGATCGGCGGTGCCGTCGACATCTGGCGCTACGCCGCCGCGCTCGCCCGTGACCTGCATGGCGAGAGCTACAACACGCTCGGAGACGGCACTCTTGGCGTCGTCCTTCGCGAAGCGATCGGCGTCGTCTCGATCATCACGCCGTGGAATTTCCCGTTCCTGATCGTCGGCCAGAAGCTGCCGTTTGCTCTGGCCGCCGGCTGCACGACGGTGGTCAAGCCTTCCGAGCTGACCTCGGGATCGACGCTCGTGCTGGGCGAAATCCTGCAGGCAGCCGGTCTTCCGGACGGCGTGGTCAACATCGTCACCGGCACAGGCCCGGAGGTCGGCGCGATCATGACGACGCATCCGCAAGTCGACATGGTTTCCTTCACCGGTTCGACCGGTGTTGGAAAGCTGACGATGTCGAACGCGGCGCAGACGCTGAAGAAAGTCTCGCTCGAGCTAGGCGGCAAGAACCCGCAGATCGTATTTCCCGATGCCGATCTCGACGCCTTCATCGACGCCGCTGTCTTCGGCGCGTACTTCAACGCCGGCGAATGCTGCAACGCAGGCTCCCGACTGATCCTGCACAAGAGCATCGCCTCCGACGTGGTGAAGCGCGTCGCCGAACTGGCCAAGGACGTCAAGGTGGGCGACCCGCTCGATTCAAGCACGCAGGTCGGCGCGATCATCACGCAGCAGCACCTCGAAAAGATCAACGCCTACGTGGCCGGTGCAAAGAGCAGCGGAGCGAAGGTAGTTCATGGCGGCGAAGCTGTCGATTTCGGAATGGGCCAGTTCATGGCCCCGACCATCCTCGAGGCGGTTACGCCTGATATGACTGTCGCGCGTGAGGAAGTCTTTGGTCCCGTCCTTTCCGTGCTGGCCTTCGAAACGACGGCCGAGGCAATCGAGATCGCAAACTCCATCGACTACGGTCTTTCCGCCGGCGTATGGAGCCGCGATTTCGACACCTGCCTGACGATCGGCCGCAAGGTGCGGGCAGGGACGGTGTGGATGAACACCTTCATGGATGGCGCTTCGGAGCTTCCCTTTGGAGGTTACAAGCAGTCGGGCCTCGGCCGTGAACTGGGCCGCCACGCGGTGGAAGACTACACCGAGACGAAGACGCTCAATATGCACATCGGCGCCCGCACGAGCTGGTGGATGCCGAAACGGGAAACGCTGGCCTAGGCCAGCAACGAGACTACGCCCGAGGAGGGCGGGTGATCGGTGCGGGAATGGGTCCTGCACCTTCCAAACATGCACTGGGAGGTTTTAATGCGCAGGTTTTTGACATCTACCGCTGTGATCGCGCTGGCATTTGCTGGTGGGACCGCAGTTGCGCGGGCCGACGACGCAAAGGAAGTGCAGATGCTGCACTGGTGGACGTCGGGCGGTGAGGCTGCGGCGCTCAACGTGCTCAAGGAGGACCTTTCCAAGGAAGGCTTTGCCTG
>NZ_SMBJ01000009.1:0-340941 GCF_004342325.1 Rhizobium azibense
GCCGCCGCCATGATCGCCGCCGTGCCCACACTCATCGTCTATATTCTCGCCGGCCGCTATTTCGTACGCGGTCTGATGGCGGGCGCCGTCAAAGGGTAATCCATGGCTTTCCTTGAAATATCCGGTCTTAAAAAACGCTTCGGCGCCGTCGACATCCTCAAGGGCATCGATCTGGAGCTCGAAAAAGGCGGCTTTCTCGTGCTGGTCGGTCCCTCCGGTTGCGGCAAGTCGACCTTGCTCAACACCATCGCCGGCCTGGAGACGATCACCGAAGGCGATATCCGCATCGATGGCCGGACCATCAATGATCTTCATCCCTCCAAGCGCGACATTGCCATGGTGTTCCAGTCCTATGCGCTCTATCCGAACATGACGGTGGCTGGAAACATATCCTTCGGCATGGAGATTCGCGGTGTGCCGAAGGACGCGCGGGCAAAGGCTGTCAAGGAAGTGGCCGACATGCTGCAGATCGGCCATCTGCTCGACCGCAAGCCCAGCCAGCTCTCAGGCGGCCAAAGGCAGCGCGTCGCGATGGGGCGCGCGCTCGTGCGCAACCCGCAGGTCTTCCTCTTCGACGAACCGTTGTCCAACCTCGATGCAAAGCTGCGCGTCGATATGCGCACGGAGATCAAGCGCCTGCATCAGCGAATGAAAACGACGATCGTCTATGTCACGCACGACCAGATCGAGGCGATGACGCTGGCAACCAAGATCGCCGTACTGAAGGATGGCGTCCTGCAGCAATTCGGCACCCCTTCGGAAATCTACAATAGCCCCTCCAACATTTTCGTGGCCGACTTCATGGGATCGCCGGCAATGAATCTTCTCAATGCCAGGCTGGAAAACAGCGCCGGCGGCCTGCAGGTTTCACTCGACCGGCCGAACGCCGAAGCATTGAAGCTGCCTGTTCCGGCCGCAAATAACAGCCTGGCCTCCTATGCCGGCAGAAACGTGATCTTCGGAATTCGCCCGGAAGCGCTGACCGACCCGGATGGCGCCGATCGCAAGGCAAAGTGGCTGGCGGAAGGCGATTGTGCGATCGAGGTCGTCGAGCCCGCGGGCTCGGACACTTTCGCGGTGACGAAGCTCGGCGGCAAATCGGTCATCGCGCGGCTGCGCGCCGATGCCGGTATTCAGCCTGGCCAGAGCACGCGCCTTGCCTTCAATCTCGACAAGGCGGTGTTTTTCGATCCGGAGAGCCAGCTGCGGATCGCATAACGTCCGTCAGACAGCCGTTACATTGAGGGTGACGAGTGCAAAGCGGGACGAGGCAGCCTCGACCGTGATATTGCCGGTGAGCCCCGTTGCTTCCAGCCAGAAACCGGCCGTGCCGCCCTGCAGCGGAATAGTGGAGGGGCCGACGATCTTGGCTGGACCATCGACGCGCAGCGTCACGCTGTCATGCAGAAAGGGAAGCCGCTGGCCGTATTGGTCGAGCGCGCGAATGACGACGCGCGTCGTGTCGCGCTCGCGGGCTTTCAGCGATCCGCTGTCGGCCACAACGTCGAGCGTCGTCGGCACAGGATCGGCAGCAAGCCGCAATCTGGCTACGGGCTGGCTGTCGATATAACCCGTAAACTCGCCGTCGAGCCATTCAAAACCCCATGTGCCAAGCTCGTCCGCCGTGAAATGCCGATGGTCCAGCACGACGGGCGGGTGGGGTAGGTGCGGGAAATTTTCACGATCCGGACCGATACGCTTGGTGATCGAGCCGTAGTTCAGCTCGATCTCATCGCAGTTCGTAAGAATGATCAGAGGCAGAACGCCGCCGATGTTGCGCTCCCCGCGCGCCCAGAAGGTCACCGGCTTGATGACGATCTCGTCAGACGGATCGCACTGGCTGGAATAGGCATAGGCGGCGAATTTCGGCTCGCGGAACATGTCGAGCACGCCGTGATAGCAGATCCGGTCCCCGGAGCCGAAATCCTTGTGGGTATTGTAGTCGAACATGCACCAGCCGATCGCGCCGGCGATTTCCGGATCGCCGTAGGCGGCATCTAGCACCTCAAGGTGACGACGCACATGCTCTGCCTGGCGCGCTTCCTGATCGTAGATCTTGGTCGGATGCATGTGACCATTGAACTCGGTGATGAGGTAGGGCACCTTTCGATCGAGACCGGTGGTTTCCTGCTGGCTGCGAAGAGCCGTGCGCGGGCGATTGGCGCCGGGCAGTTCCTCGTTTCCGAGGATGAAATCGTTCATAGTATAGACGTCTTCGAGCAACTCGCTTTCGGTGATGTAGCGCACGCCGCCGGTCTTGCGGGTCGGGTCGAGTTCGCGAGCGAGCCGATTGGTCTCGACGTAGAAGTCGTGGCAGTCCTGCGATTCGTTGATGCGCACGCCCCATATGACGATCGACGGGTGGTTCCAGTCGCGTTCGATCATGCGGCGGACGTTGCGGATCGACTCCTGCTGCCATTCCACGTCACCGATATGCTGCCAGCCGGGGATCTCCTCGAAAACCAAAAGGCCGATGCGGTCGCACTGATCAAGGAACCATTTCGACTGCGGATAGTGCGAGGTGCGGACGATATTGCACTTCAGCACAGATTTCATGATGTCGGCATCACGCTCCTGCGCCGAGCGCCCGGCCGCGTAGCCGACATAAGGAAATGCCTGGTGGCGGTTCAGGCCGCGCAGTTTCAGCGGCTTGCCGTTGAGCAGAAAACCATCCGGCGTGAACTCGGCGGTGCGGAAGCCGAAATGCGACGACAGCCGATCCGAGCCGTGGCTGGTTTTCAGGTCGACAGTTATTTCATAGCGCACGGGGCTGGAAATGTCCCAAAGTGAAATGTCCGCCAGGCTTTCGAAGGAAAGCGTCACGTCTTCGCCCGTCGTGTCGCCGCTCGCGGTGGCGATGACGGTGCCGGATGTGTCCTTGAGCTGGGCCGTAACGGTGCCAAGAAACGCGGCATTTTGCGGGTTGGCGAGATCGCAGCGAACACGAACGGATTTGGCCTCGGAGAGTACGTTTTCGGTTTCGATCTTGAGGTTGCGGACAGAAACCGCGCCGGTGACCTTAAGCCAGGCATCGCGATAGATGCCGGCATAAGTGAGGTAGTCGATACGGCCCCCGAAGGGGGGGATTGCGGGATTCTCGCTCCCGTCAATCTTCACGGTGATAAGGTTGTCGCCCTTGACAAGCTTGCCGGTGAGGCGGGCCTCGAAAGGGGTGTAGCCGTCCTTGTGAGCGACGATCTCTTCACCGTTCAGATAGACGACACTGTCGGCCATGACGCCATCGAAGACGATCGAGACTTCGCGGCCCTCGAATTCCGGCAGCCAGCGCAGGATTTTCTGATAGGTAAAGGCGCGCTGATAGATAGTCTCGTCGAAATAGTTGAAAGGCAGCTCGACGGCGGTGTGCGGCAGGCTGACGCTCGTCGTGCCGTCGAAAGTATCGAGAAGCTGCTGGCCGAAGCCTTCGTGGAAACTCCAGGATTCATTGAACGAGACGACGGACCGCATCCCGGACTCCTCTTAAAACATGTCTGATTGGCGCGGCCGGCAAAGCCGCTTATGGATATTGTGCACCATTCGTCGTCGTGTAGATCGAATAGAGCGATTGCGTTGCGGTGATAAAGAGGCGGTTTTTCTTCTGGCCGCCAAAGGTGACGTTGGAGACGGTCTGCGGTACCTTGATCTTGCCGAGCAAGGTACCGTCCGGGGCGAAGCAATGGACGCCATCGGCGGCGCTGCTCCAGAGATTTCCGCTGATGTCGAAGCGGAAGCCATCCGGTATGCCGTTGTCGATCGAGCAGAAATAACGGCTGTTGGCGAGCTTCTTGCCGTCGATGACGTCGAAGGCGCGGATGTGGCGCGGCACCTCATGATCGGCAGAGCCGGAATCGGCAATGTAAAGCTGCTTTTCGTCGGAAGTGAAAGCAAGGCCGTTCGGCTGGATGAAGTCGGTAACCACCGCTTCGACGACGCCGCTCTGCGCGTCGATGCGGTAGACGTTTCGCGTCTCCTGTTCGGGCTCCGACTTGTGGCCCTCATAGTCCGATTTGATGCCGTAGCTCGGGTCCGTGAACCAGATCGAGCCGTCAGACGCCACGACGACGTCGTTTGGCGAGTTGAGACGCTTGCCCTGATAGCTGTCGGCCAGAACGGTGATCTTGCCGTCGGGCTCGGTACGCGTGACGCGACGGCCGCCGTGTTCGCAGGAGATCAGGCGCCCCTGACGATCACGGGTGTTGCCGTTGACGTAGTTCGATGGCGAGCGGAAGACCGAGACGCCGCCATCAGGTACCCAGCGCAGCATGCGCTCGTTCGGGATATCGCTCCAGATCAGGCAATTGAGATCGGAAAACCAGACAGGGCCTTCCGCCCAGCGGCAGCCGGCATAAAGCTCCTCCAGCCTGGCGCTCCCTGCAATCAGGCTGCGGAAGCGGTCGTCACGGATCTCATAGAGGATATCTTGCGACACTGACTGGCTCCTCTCCAAAGCGATATGACGTTCTTCGTAAACATAAACGGCGATGCGTGCCAGAGCCCGGTAACGGCAAATGCGCCGGGCTCTGGCATTTTTCAAAACGCGGCCGCCTTGTGCGGCAAGCGGCTACCTCTGCCTCAAACCCGACAAGCGGATTTGCTGCGGCGACCGAGAGGGTTCGATATTCGAGCGGTGCTGCCTTCGCGTCGGTTCGGCCATGCTGTGGAGATCGCGGCACTGTCCATTGAGCCGGCGAGGGCCAAGAGCTGGTTTTTCTTTCCTTCAGCGATGAAATATAGTTACAGCTTCGACACAGATGAAGGTGAATGGCATGGATCACAGCGACGTCGGAACGGTGGCCGCATGGCTGACGGAACAGGGGCTGAAAGGGGCCTCCGAAGCCGAGCTGCTGACCGGCTTTTGCAATTCCTGCCGCGAGTTCGGCCTGCCGCTTGATCGCGGCCTGGCGCTCATGGATACACTGCACCCGGTGCACGAGGGCCGCGCCTTCCGGTGGGACAGCCAGGAGGAAATCGAGACCGAGTTCGAATATGGTCCGACCGGCGAAGGCAGTGCGCGGGATAACTGGCAGCGTTCGGCCTTCTACTACCTCTGGTCCGGCAAAGAGAGCGAGGTGCGCCGCCGCATCGGCTTCGGCGACCCGACCGATTTCGTCATGCTCGACGAAATGGTCAAAGCTGGCCACACCGATTTCGTCGCCATGGTACATCGCTTCGCCAAGGCTGGTACGATCGGCGAGATGGATTGCTTTTTTTCGCATTTTACGACCCGGCATCCGCAAGGCTTTTGCGACGACGACCTCGCCATCCTGCGCAAGCTGGTGCCGGTCCTGGCGCTGGCAATAAAATGCATCGCCCTCGGTCGCATCGCGCGGACCATCGCCGAGGTCTACCTGGGCGAGGATGCAGCAAAGCAGGTGCTGGAGGGCAAGATCACGCGCGGCAAGTCGGAGCGGATTTCGGCGGCGCTTTGGTTTTCGGATCTTCTGAATTACACCAAGATATCGGACAGCGCGCCGCCGGAAGAGATTCTGCCGCTGCTCAACGCATATAGCGAAGTGGTGATTTCCGCGATCCACGAGGCAGGTGGCGACGTCTTGAAGCTCATCGGCGACGGTGTTCTTGCGATTTTCAAGGATGAGGACCAATCCGAAGCATGCCACGCGGCATTGCGCGCCGAGGCTCTGTTGCGCAAGAAGCTTTCAACGCTCAATCAACAGCGCGCCGCCGATGGCAGGCCGACGACCGACGTCTATCTCGGCCTGCATATCGGCGATGTCTTCTACGGCAATATCGGCAGCCAGGAACGGCTGGACTTCACGGTCATTGGTCCGGCGGTCAACGAGGTCAGCCGCATTGCGTCGATATGCCGGTCGGTCGATCTCAACGTACTGATGTCATCGGATTTTGCAGCGGCTATTGCTGAAGCTCACCGCGGCGGCCTCGCCTGCATCGGCCGTTACGCGCTGCGCGGTGTCAAGCGGTCGCAGGAGCTTTACACGCTCGAAACTGCCGGGCTCGGCGCCTGAGCCTAGCGCAGCAGCCCTTGGCCGCCATCGATCCAGATCGGTGTGCCGGTAATGTGACGCGAGCGCTCTGTCGCAAGAAAGAGGATGGCTTCGGCGACATCGGCGCTCTGGCCTGCCGCGCCGCCGCTGATCGGAATTTCGCCCTTAGGCCAGACGACCGGGATTTCCGTCTCCTCGCGGTGGCGGCTCCTGGTATTGTCGCTGATATTGGTGTCGATGGCGCCCGGGCAGACGGCATTGACGCGGATTCCGTGCTTGCCGAGTTCCAATGCCAGCTGCTGCACCATCGCCACTTGGCCGGCCTTCGTGACGGTATAGGCGGTCGCGCCGGGCGTCGTGAAGGTCCGCGTTCCGTTGATCGAGGAGACGACGATGATGGAGCCGCCGTTCAATTTCATATGCGGGACAGTGAGATGCAGGGTGAGGTAGGTACCGCGCAGGTTGACGGCAATGGTCTTGTCCCACTCCTCCGGTTTCAGGTCGTCGATCGGCGCCCAGACGCCATTGATGCCGGCATTGGCAACGACGACGTCGATGCCGCCGAACCTGGCCAGAAGCGTGTCAATTGCATCGCGCATCAAGCCTTCGTCGCTGGTGTCGGCCGTCAGCGAGATCGCCTGCCCGCCTGCGGTGCGGATTTCGTCGCGCGTTTGTTTGGCCTCGCGGCCGGTGCGGCTCAAAACGGCAACCCTGGCGCCTTCTGCAGCAAGCTTCAGCGCGGTGGCCTTTCCGATGCCGGAACCGGCGCCGGTGACCAAAGCAGTTCTTCCCTGAAGTTCCATTTTCCCAATCCCTCGTTCGGTTAGCGCTAGGGCAATGTTCGAATGGAGGCATGGTTCCGGCGGGCGGCGAAGTTCGGGCTGGCCTTAAAGTCTCATCAGGCTGCGGGTGATCGCCCACTTCTCCGGCCCGTGCACGGCGGCAAATAGAAGTCCAGCGAGGAAGCTGAAGTGGTCGACGAAGAAGCCGAATTCCGCCTGGTTGTCCGTCCAGCGTGACGGGCCATGAAAGGCAAATGCCAGAAAGACGACGTAAATGGCCCCAAGCAGGCTTGCTTCCGTAAAGAACACGCCGGTTATCAGGGCTAGCGCCAAAGCCATCTCGAAGGAGGCTGCGACCCATGCCAGCAAGCGGGCAACCGGAAAGCCGGCGGAGGCGATATAGGTTGCCGTGGCGCCCATGTCGGCAAACTTGAAGCCGGCCGCCATGAAGAAGATGAAGCTGAAGATGATGCGTGCGACGATCACTGCGATTGCTCTGGCCATGTGAAATCTCCTTCGGTGAGCTTTCACTATGACGGATGGCGCGCGCTGCCTCCTACACGGTGCAACAAAAAGGGCCGCTCGATGCGACCCTTGTTGGTCCTCACCACTCGGCGACGCTTTCGTCGGCATGACGCCAGACGGGATTGCGCCAGGGTGGGCCTAGCTTGAGCGCGTTCATCGACCTCGACCCCTGGGGAATGCTGACAAACCCCTCGGGGTATCGGAAGGCGTCCTTGTTGGAGATGTAGTCGAGGATGTCGTTGCCCTGGTTGTAGTGAATGCCGATGCTCTGTTCCTCGATGAAGGCGCATCGACCTGCAGCCATGCGATGATGTGTCGTGTCGGCCGATGGGAGGTCTTGTCCTCGGCCGATTTTCTTATGGCAGTCGTCTTCCGAGGATAGAGCCTTATATTGCCGTTCGGGAGGATTTAGCCTCCTGCGGCGGGAAGCGGCACAAGACCTTTCCCGAAGCAATCCAATCGAAACAGGAGGACGGCATGCAGATCAATCGTACAGGTTCGGCTCAATGGTCCGGCGGCCTCAGGGAAGGCAAGGGGCGGATATCGACGCAGAGCGGCGCGTTGAAGGAGTATCCCTACGGGTTTGCAAGCCGCTTCGAAGGTATTCCAGGCACCAATCCCGAAGAATTGATCGGCGCGGCCCATGCCGGCTGCTTCACCATGGCACTGTCTTTGATCCTCAGCGATGCGGGGCTAACGGCCGAAGACATGGAGACCACGGCAAAGGTAACGCTCGAGAGCGTCGAAGACGGCTTCGCGATTACCGCGATCCATCTGTCGCTGACCGGCAAAGTCCCCGGCGCCGACCAGGCGACATTCACCGAGCTTGCCAATAAGGCAAAGGCGGGGTGCCCGGTATCCAAGGCACTTTCCGCCGTGCCGATCACACTCGACGTCAAGCTGGCCTGACCTCGGCAACTGGTGACTCTAAATGCCGCGAGCCGGGGCCGCGGCATTTTTTTGGTGCAGCAGATCATTGACAAGTGATGCCTGATATCTTACGACTGACGAAATTCAAAATTCGTCAGTCGTAAGGTCTGAGCGCATGGATGACACCACAGAAAACGTGCTGGACAGTACCCGTCAGGAAAACGTGGCGCGCATTCTCGACGCGGCAGAGCGGCTGTTCCGGCATTATGGCTACGGCAAGACCACGGTTGCGGATATTGCGCGTGACCTTGGCATGTCCCCGGCCAATATCTACCGCTTCTTCGCCTCGAAAGTGGAAATCCACCAGGCGATCTGCGGCCGCATGCTGGCTGCCAGTTACAAGCAGGCCTACGACATCTGCCATCTGCCGATCAGCGCGTCGGAGCGGCTGCGACGATTTGTGCATGGCCAGTATCAGATGACCCTCGACACCATGCTTGATGAACAGAAGGTGCACGAGATTGTGGTCCTCGCGATCGAGCGCGACTGGCATGTCATCGAGAGGCACATCGACAGCATTCATGAACTCATCGCCGGCGTGATCCGCGAAGGGATCGCCGCCGGTGAATTCGCCGAGCAAGACGCCGATGTTGCTTCACGCTGCTTCGGTGCGGCCACCGTGACGCTCTGCCACCCGCAGATGGTGGCGCAATGTCTTGCCAAGACCAACCGCGCGAGCGTTGACGAACTCATCGAGTATTCGATCAAGGCATTGAAATAACAGCACGGCAAGGCCGTCCAGAAACACACGAAACGATCAGGAGTGCGAAGATGGTTTCGCTCAAGACACGCTATCTGCCGTCCGTTTTCAGCCTCGCATTTGTCGGCATCGCCAGCCTCGGCCTTGCCGGCTGCAGCGAGGAGGAGAAGGCAGAGACGAAGGAAATCGTCCGCCCCGTCAAGATCGTGGAAATTGCAATGGCCGGCCAAACGCGCACCCTTGACTATTCCGGCGCTGTAAGAGCACGCATCGAGATGAATCTCGGCTTCCGTGTTGCGGGCAAGATCACGCAGCGACTCGTCAATATCGGCGATCGGGTGAAGCCTGGGGATGTGCTCGCGCGCATCGACCCCACCGATTATCAGCTCGCGGTGAAGACGGCTGAAGCCAATCTGGCGGCGGCCGAAAAGGGTGTGCAGACGGCAGATCTCGCAAACAGACGTGCCGGGCAGCTCTTCGACAAGAATGCCACACCGAAATCGCAGCTCGAGCAGGCTTCGCTTTCCTACGACCAGGCTGTTTCGACGCGCGATGCTGCGATCTCCTCACTCGATCAGGCAAAGAACCAGGTAAGCTATACGGATCTGAAGGCCGATCAGAACGGCATCGTGACCGCAGTCAGTGCGGATACCGGTCAGGTCGTCGCCTCCGGCACGCCTGTCGTTGCCGTTGCCGTCGATGGCGAGAAGGAGGTTCAAATCGCGGTGTCGGAAAACGATATTGCCGAATTCAAGCCCGGCAAGACGGTGAAGGCAACCTTCTGGTCGGATGACAAGCTGATGCTCGAGGGCAAGGTGCGCGAAGTTTCAGGCAGCGCCGATCAGCAGTCCCGGACCTTTTCCGTCCGCGTCAGCCTGCCAAATGATCAGCGTGTGCTGCTCGGTATGACGGCGACGATCGAGGCGGATGTCAAGAACTCCGAACCCTATGTCGCAGTGCCGCTGAGCGCGCTTGGCGAGAAGGATGGGAAGAAGATCGTCTGGGTGGTCGACCGCGGCGCGGCAACCGTGCACGCACGCGAAATTCATGTCGGTGATTTCACCGGTGACGGCGTCAACGTCACCGAAGGCCTGAAGAGCGGGGATCTCGTTGTTGCTGCCGGAACGCAGTTCATGACAGAGAACCTGAAGGTCTCCGTGCCGGGCCAGCAGTCGGCTTCCGCCGGGACTGCCGGCACCGTTCAATAATTGCTGTCCAGGAGAGGGAATACTGTCATGGACAACTCGAACACCGAGAAACGCTCCTTCAATCTGTCGCGCTGGGCAATCGGTCATCCGAGCATTGCGCGTTTCCTCTTCGGTTTGATCATCATCACCGGTGCGCTCGGACTGATGCGCATGGGACAGAAGGAAGATCCGGACTTCACCTTCCGTGTCATGGTCGTGCAAGCTACGTGGCCAGGCGCCTCGATCCAGGAAATGGAGGATCAGGTCGTCAACAAGATCGAGCGCAAGCTGCAGGAAACGCCGCACCTCGATTTCGTTCGCTCGTACACCCGTGCCGGCAGCGCAATCATTACGCTGCAGGTGAAGGGCGACACGAACTCCGCGGAAGTGGCGGACGCCTTCTATCAGGTGCGCAAGAAGGTCGGCGATATCTCGAATGAGCTGCCCGAAGGCCTGCTCGGACCCTATTTCAACGACGAATTCGGCGATACCTTCATCACGCTTCATTCGATCAGCGGCGACGGCTACTCCTATCCGGAACTCAAGAAATTCGCGATCCAGGCGCGCGACATGCTGCTTTCGACCCGCGGCGTCGAGAAGGCCGTCATCATCGGTGACCAGCCGGAAAAGATCTATGTCGACGTTTCCTCCAAGGCGCTTGCCGAACGAGGGCTTACGATCCCAGACCTGCAGAACGCCATCAAAGGCCAAAACTCAGTCGATCCCGCCGGCTCTGTCGATACCGGGCTGCGTTCGGTGCGTATCTCCGTCGAAGGGGATGTGAAGAAAGCCGAAGATATTCGCGAACTACGCCTGCGTTCCGGCAACCAGGTGACGCGTCTCGGTGATATTGCCACCATTAATTCCGGGCTTGAAGACCCCTATCAACGCAAGTACCGCTTCAACGGGCACGAAAGCGTGCAAGTCGGCGTGGTCATGGCCAAGGGTTTCAAGGTCACCGACGTCGGCAAGGATATCGAAGCGACCTATAAGCGCTTCGATGAATCACTTCCCTACGGCGTTTCCGTCGACCAGATATCCAATCAGCCGGATGTCGTGACGGAAGCCATCAGCGAATTCATGCATGCGCTTGGCGAAGCGCTCGTCATCGTGCTGATCGTCTCGTTCCTATCGATCGGCTGGCGATCGGGCCTTGTCATTGCGATAGCGATTCCGCTTGTGCTGGCTGCGACCTTCGCCATCATGTACGAACTCGGCATCGACCTTCAGCGCATCTCGCTCGGCGCGCTCATTATTGCGCTTGGGCTCTTGGTCGACGATGCGATGATCGTCGTGGAGATGATGGAACGAAAACTGGAAGAGGGCCTCGTGAAGATCGAGGCGGCGAGCTTCGCCTATTCCTCGACCGCCTTCCCGATGCTGACCGGTACGCTGATCACCACGGCAGGCTTCATTCCCGTCGGCTTTGCAGAATCGACGGCCGGCGAATATGTGCGCTCGCTCTTCTATGTGGTCGGAATCGCGCTCGTCGTCTCGTGGTTCGTCGCGGTTTATTTCACCCCGTGGCTGGGATACATGATCCTCAAGCAGCGCAAGCACGCCGGCGAGCACCACGATGTCTTCGACACGCGCTTCTACCGCCGCCTGCGTACCACTGTCGCATGGGCTGTGCGCCATCGCATCATCGTGCTGACTGCCACGCTCTTCACCTTCGCAACAAGCCTTTGGGCGTTCCAGTTCATTCCGCAGAACTTCTTCCCGCAGTCCTCGCGTCCGGAAATTCTCGTCGATCTCTGGCTGCCGGAAGGCACGAGCATCAAGGAAGTCGAGACGCAGGCAAAGGCCCTCGAAGCCAGGATGATGGATGACAAGGACAAGAAGTTCATCGCCACCTATATCGGCGAGGGCGCACCGCGCTTCTTCTTGCCGCTCGACCAGCAGCTTCGCAATCCAAACTTCGCGCAGCTCCTGATCATCGCGAACGACGAACCTGCCCGCGAGCGGCTGATCGTCAAGCTGCGTGGCATCCTTGCGGACGATTTTCCATCGATCCGCGGCAAGGTCGACCGACTCTTCCTCGGTCCGCCGACGGGCTGGCCCGTGCAAATGCGCGTCATGGGACCGGATCGCCAGGAGGTTCGCCAGATCGCCGATCAGGTAAAGGCAAAGTTTGCCGAAAATCCGCAGCTCGGCGCCGTACACGACGATTGGCTGGAGCCGGTGCCGGCCATGAAGCTGGTGATCGACCAGGACCGTGCCCGCGCCCTCGGCGTCACGTCGCAGCGCGTTCGCCAGACGCTGCAGACGGCCGTGTCGGGCACGTCGCTTGACGACTTCCGCGACGGCGAAGAGACGGTCTCGATCGTCGCCCGCGAACCGGATTCCAGCCGTTCGCTGCTGTCGGCCGTCAATTCGGTCTATGTCTCGACGGACTTCGGAGGCTTTGTTCCGGTCGCCCAGGTCGCCAAGGTCGTCCCCGTCATGGAACAAGGCGTCGAATGGCGGCGTGACCGCCTGCCGACGATCACTGTCCGCGCGACACTGCCAGACGGCATCCAGCCGAACGACGTGGCGATGAAGATGTATGACGATATGCAAGGTCTGCGCGACAGCCTGCCTGCCGGCTACAAGATCGAAATCCAGGGCGGTGCGGAAGATGCAGCTGAAAGTCAGGCCTCGATCGCTGCCAAGGCGCCGGTCATGCTCGTCGTCATCGTCCTGCTGCTGATGGCGCAGCTGCAGCATTTCGGCAAGGCGATGCTGGTGCTCGCGACCGGTCCGCTCGGCATCATCGGCGCCTCTGCGGCACTGCTGATCAGCGGCGCGCCCTTCGGCTTCGTCGCGATCCTCGGGGTGATTGCGCTGCTCGGCATCATCATCCGCAACTCGATCATCCTCGTCGACCAGATAGACCAGGATATCAAGGCGGGCATGCACCGGCAGGAGGCGATCGTGGGTGCGGCCGTGCGCCGTTTCCGGCCGATCATGCTGACGGCGCTGACGGCAGTTCTCGCTCTTATCCCGATCTCCCGCGGCGTCTTCTGGGGTCCGCTCGCCTACGCGATGATGGGCGGCATTCTGGTTGCAACCGTGCTGACCATCCTCGTGCTACCAGCCGGTTATGCCCTCTTCTTCGGCCGCGAGCCGAAGACGAAGGACACGCAGGCCGAATATGCCAATGCCAACCAGGAAGAGGCGGAAGAACATCATCCGCCGGCATTGGCAGCAGAGTGAAAATGGCGCGGTGCAAGCCGCGCCATTTTCATTCCAATCATCATCAAGATGCTCTCAAGTCGCTTCCGCTTTGAGGCCCAGAAGTGCCGCGCCGATGAGGCCTGGCTCCAGACGACATTCGCTGCGCACGACAAGCGGCCGGTCGAACCTGCGCAGCGTGCGGCCCCTGACGGCCTTGTCGAGTTCGCCAAGCAGCGGCCCGACATTGGAAAGGCCGCCGCCGACCGGGACGATGGTCGCGCCGGTGATGTTGACGGTCAGTGCCAATGGCGAGGCGACGAGATCGGTATAGACGTCGAGCGTGCTCGTCGCCTTTTCCTCACCTCGTTGCCATTGCGCGATGATCTGCTCACTGGGGAAGTCGAGGTCGTGCAGCGTCTTGTGAAGCCGCTCGAGGCCACGGGCGCCGCCGACTGTATCGACGCAACCCTTCTGCCCGCAGCCGCAGGGAAGGGCTGGGATCTTCACAGGCGGATTGCCGGCTTCGCAGGCAAGGATCGGTCCGTGGCCCCATTCGCCGGCGAAACCGCCCGAGGCGTTGACGAGCCGGCCGTCGGAAACGAGCCCGCCGCCGACGCCAGTGCCGAGGATGGCGCCGAAGACGATACGGTGGCCGCGCCCGGCGCCGAGTTCGGCTTCGGCGATGGTGAAGCAATCGGCGTCGTTGGCAATCAAAACCGGAAAACCAAGTTCGGCCTCCAGATCAGACGCAAGGCTGCGGTTGTGAATGCAGGGAATGTTGGCACATGTCAGCCGCTGCGTATCGGGATCGACGACGCCGGCGATCGAGAAGGCAAGGCGCGAAGGTGTCTCGCCGGTCTCGGCTATGAAACTTCGGATCGTCTCGGCGAAAGCAGCAAAATCATCCTTGGGGGTTGGACGGCGACCCATCGGAACGATATCCGTTTGCGAGCGTGCGATACCGAGTTTAATTGCCGAACCGCCGATGTCGAGTGAGATGATCATGCTTGTCTGCCTCGAAAGTTTCCGCGTCTGGTCGCACCCTTCGGGCGGATTTGCAAGTCTCATGCCGGCAGGTTCACCTTGGCCTCGAAGCCGGAAGTCTCCTCGCTTGCCGGGGAGCGGAGTTCCAGCGTACCGCCCATCTGCGAGACGATGCGGTCGGCGATCGCAAGGCCCAGGCCGGAACCGGATGCGCTGGTCGTGCCGCGCCGGAAGCGTTTCTTGAGGTCACTGAGATGCGCTTGCGGGATCGCAGGGCCGCCATTGACGACGCGGATGGTCCCGGCCTTGTCCAGGCTGACGGTGGCGCCCCGAGCCTGGTCGCCATGAAGCAGCGCGTTTTCGATGAGGTTGCGCATGACGATGCCGAATGCATCCACGTCTGCATAACGGACAAGCGTTGATCCAGCGTCGGGCACATAGTTGACGCGCCCCTTGGTGCGGCTGTCGCGCTCGTAGTCGCTGACGATCATATCCAGCACCTTGCCGAGGTCTTCGGCTTTGTCGCTGGCTCCGATGCCGGCTTCGGCGCGTGAAAGCTGCAGCAGTTTTTCGGCAAGGCGCCCGAGATCGATGAGCGAGCTTTCGACCTGCCGCGCCCGCGTCCTGGCGGCGCCGCACGACAGTTCTTCAATCAAGCGCTGGGTCTGTGCCAGCGCGCCTGCAATCGGCGTGCGGAGCTCGTGAGCGCTGTTGGCGCTGAATTCGCGTTCCGCTTCGAGAGCTGACCGGAGACGGGCGAGCAGAAGATTGACCGAGCGAGCGATCGGCTTGATTTCCTTCGGCAATTCGTGGCCTTCAATGGCTGCCATATTGCCGCTGTCCTTGGTGGCGATGTTCCGGCGGAGCGTTTCGATCGGGCTCAGCGCCCGGCCAAGGATGAGCCAGATGGCGAAAATACTCGCCGGGATCAGCACGATCAGCGGAAGCAGCAGCGTGACGGCGCTTTCGCGCACGGCTTCGCGACGATTGCCGAGGCGGTCGGCGACCTGCATGAACAGGGCGCCGTCAGCGGTCGCTTCGGTGTAGATGCGCTGGCGATCATTGTTGTGAAAACCGCGCACGAGTGGCGCATCGAAAGGTTCGGGCGAGGCGTCATTGGAGCGGAGGATGACCTTCTTGTCCTTGTCGCGTAACTGGTAGGTCAGATATTCGCGGCTGGCCGGACTATTCAGAAGCGCGACGCCGGGAGGGTCCGTTTCGAGGCGCTGGTTCCGGTCATTGACCACCAGCGCCAAAAGACGCTGTGCCGTCTCCTGCTGGGCGCTGTCGAAAAGCTCGTCGAATTCGTGCTGCATCACCTGGATGCCGAGCCCGATCGCGGCGAGCCAGAAGATGACCAGAGCACTCGTGAGCGCGAGAATGAGCCGGCGCGTGATGCTCGGTTCGCGTTTCATGATTGTTGCGCCAGCGAATAGCCGATGCCACGGGCGGTTTTGATCCTGTCGCGACCGATCTTCTTGCGCAGCCGGCTGACATAGACCTCAACCGTATTGCTTTCGATTTCCGAGCCGAAGGCATAGAGGGCTTCCTCGATCCGGTCCTTTGCTACGATTGCGCCCGGACGGGCGATGAGCAGATCGAGCACAGCCCATTCGCGGCTGGTCAGCACAACCGGTTCTCCGGCGACGGCAAGCCTGTGCTGCGGCCGGTCGATCTCGATATCGTCAATGCGGATGATAGTCCTTGGATTGGCGTCGTAGCGGCGCGAAACGGCCATGATGCGGGCGTTCAATTCTCTAAGATCGAACGGCTTGACGAGATAGTCGTCGGCGCCGGCGTTCAGCCCCTCGATGCGATCGGAGATCTGGTCGCGCGCGGTGAGGATTATTACCGGCATCGCCACACCCTTGTCACGCAACCGTTTCAGGAAATCGATGCCTCTGCCGTCGGGAAGCTGCAGATCAAGCAGGATCAGGCCGTAGCCGACAGAGCCTGCGGCGGCTTCAGCATCGCCGATCGCACGCATCCAGTCGATCGCGTGGCCGGCCGCTGCAACGTGATCGCGCACCGCTTCCCCAATCATCCCGTCATCTTCAACCAGCAGAATGCGCACGCAATGTCTCCTTGCCAAGAGCAGTAGCGCTGCTTGTTGCTGAGGGTCAAGCAAGGGGTGCCGGCGAAAAATAGCCATGTAATGGCCGAGATCCAGAACGCGCATGGCCATGATGGCGGCGCATTCGACAGAGAAGATTCACACTCCGATGGTATCAGTCGCAAGCCGATGAGCCGGGATGCTGTGACAATCGAGGAAATGGAGACATCACGCAGGCGTTTTATCAGGGGTCCGCGCCCCCGGGGGCGAAGGCTTTCGGCCATCCTGAGGCAGCTTGCGGGTGACAGGAACCGTGAGCGCATTTCCGTCGGCGACCTCTTCGAGGTGATGGGCGACCGTGCGACCGGTGCCTTGATGCTGGTCTTTGCCATTCCCAATCTGGTGCCGACGCCGCCGGGAACTTCCGCAATCCTCGGCGCACCGCTATTCATTCTGGCAGCCCAGCTGACATTCGGGCTGAAGCCATGGCTACCGAAGGTAATTGCCGGCCGCTCGATGAAGCGCGAGGACTTCGAAGCGATCGTCTCGCGCATTCACCGTTGGCTCGCTTTTGCCGAGCGCATGCTGCAGCCGCGGCTTTCGTTCCTCGTCGAACCGCCTGCCGAATACCTCGTGGGCTTTCTCTGCCTGGTGCTTGCGGTCATCCTGACGCTGCCTATCCCGCTCGGCAACATCCTGCCGGCCTTTACCATCTGTCTGTTTGCCTTCGGCATATTGGGCAAGGACGGTCTCTTTTCGTTGTTTGGATTGATCATGGCCGGTGTTTCGCTGACCGTCGTTGGCGGGGTGATCTACGGCCTTATCAAGGCTGCGATCTTCTTCGTCACAAACTGGTTTGCGTGAGCGAATTTTCTCCCATACGGCGGCTGCATTTCTCAATGCACTCGACTTTTGCTCAATTTTGTTCTGATCTGGCGCGGCACAGACTCAAGGATATTCGCCCGGCGGAAAAGCCGGCCTCATTTACGCGCGGTAGACCCCAATGGCGAAAAGAACCGAGACACCTGGACGGCTGGACGACGCAGCGCGTGCGGGCTGGCTTTATTACGTGGCTGGACGCACGCAGGACGAGATTGCCTCTACGATGAGTATCTCGCGGCAATCAGCACAGCGCCTGGTGTCGCTGGCCGTTGCCGAAAAACTCATCAAAGTGCGGCTCGATCATCCCATTGCTGCCTGTCTCGAGCTCGCCAATCAGCTGCGCAAGAAATTCGATCTCAAGCATGTCGAGATCGTGCCGAGCGATCCGGGGTCTTCATCGAGGACGGTCGGCATCGCCGAAGCGGCGGCTGCCGAAATCGAGCGATGGCTCAAGCGGCCGGATCCGATCGTGCTCGCTGTTGGAACCGGCCGTACGCTGAAGGCTGCCGTCGATCAGCTGCCGACGATCGAATGTCCCAATCATCGCATCGTTTCGCTGACGGGCAACATTACGCCGGACGGATCAGCTGCCTACTACAATGTCATCTTCAGCATGGCGGATGCGGTGAAGGCGCGGCACTTCCCGATGCCGCTGCCGGTGCTCGTCACTTCGGCCGAGGAGCGTGAATTGCTCCATGGCCAGCAACTGGTGCGCTCCACGCTTGCCATCAGCGCCCAGGCCGATGTGACCTTCGTCGGTATTGGCGAACTGGGTATCGACGGCCCGCTTTGCGTCGACGGCTTCCTGGAGAAGGACGAGATGATGGAGCTGATGCGCGAGGGGGCCGTCGGCGAAATCTGCGGCTGGATTTTCGACGCCCAGGGCAGGCTTCTCGACAATCCGATCAACGAGCGCGTCGCATCGGCCTCGATTCCTTCACGCGAAACCTCGACAGTCATTGGAATCGCCAAAGGCACGCGCAAATTCAAGGCAATCAGAGCTGCCATTGTTGGCCGTCAAATCAACAGCCTGATCACCGACGAACAGACGGCCGATTTTTTGCTCACTTCCTGAGCAAAAAATATCATTTGTAAAATCAAACGGATAACTCTGCATTTCGCTGTTGCAGCAACGATTCCAATTGACATTCCACGCCCCATAGTGAGTAATTGCTCACGAGCAAAGCGAATGCTCATACCCATCTTCTGGGAGGAAGATATGACATTGAGAACTATTCTGCTGGGCGCCTGCTCAGCACTGGCGTTTGCGGGCATGGCTTCGGCCGAAACGCTGACGATCGCGACCGTCAACAACGGCGACATGATCCGGATGCAGAAGCTGACGGATGACTTCAAGGCGAAAAATCCCGACATCGACCTTGAATGGGTAACTCTCGAAGAGAACGTTCTGCGCCAGAAGGTCACGACCGACATCGCGACCAAGGGCGGCCAGTACGACGTTCTGACGATCGGCACTTACGAGGTCCCGATCTGGGCAAAGCAGAACTGGCTCCTGCCGCTCGACAACCTTGGCGCCGACTATGACGCCGATGACCTGCTGCCGGCCATTCGCAGCGGCCTGACTGTGGACGGCAAGCTCTATGCGGCGCCGTTTTACGGTGAAAGCTCGATGGTCATGTATCGCAAGGACCTTTTCGACGCCGCCGGCCTGAAGATGCCCGACGCGCCGACCTGGGACTTCATCGCCGATGCTGCGAAGAAGATCACCGACAAGGACAAGGAAATCTACGGCATCTGCCTGCGCGGCAAAGCCGGCTGGGGCGAAAACATGGCCTTCCTGACGGCGATGTCGAACTCCTTCGGCGCCCGCTGGTTCGATGAGAGCTGGAAGCCCCAGTTCGACCAGCCGGAGTGGAAGGACACGCTTGCCTTCTACGTCGACCTGATGAAGGAAGCCGGCCCTCCCGGCGCTTCGTCGAACGGCTTCAACGAAAACCTGGCGCTCTTCCAGACCGGCAAGTGCGGCATGTGGATCGATGCGACCGTCGCAGCCTCCTTCGTCAGCAACCCGAAGGAATCGAAGGTTGCCGACAAGGTCGGTTTCGCGCTCGCTCCCGACAAGGGTCTCGGCAAGCGCGGCAACTGGCTGTGGGCCTGGAGCCTTGCCATCCCGGCGAGCTCGCAGAAGGTCGAAGCAGCCGAGAAGTTCGTCGCCTGGGCAACGAGCAAGGATTACACCAAGCTCGTCGCCGAGAAGGAAGGCTGGCTGAACGCGCCTCCCGGCACGCGTACCTCGCTCTATGAGAACGCGGAATATCAGAAGGCTGCGGCTTTCGCGAAGATGACGCTCGACTCCATCAATGCGGCCGACCCGACCAAGCCGACCGTCAAGCCGGTTCCCTATGTCGGCGTCCAGTTCGTGGCGATCCCGGAATTCCAGGGTATCGGCACGGCCGTCGGCCAGCAGTTCTCCGCGGCTCTCGCCGGCCAGGTCTCGGTCGAACAGGCCCTGCAGAGCGCCCAGCAACTGGCGACCCGCGAAATGACCAAGGCTGGTTACATCAAATAATAACCTCCTGAGACGGTGGGATCGTTGACCTCCCGCCCCTCTGGGCCGCCGAATGCCCGAATAGCGTCGGCGGCCCCTTTTTCTCAGCTGCCCTGCAGCCAGACAGCCCCTCGAAACAGGATCGGTCATCGCCATGGCAACGTTACACACCCGCTCCGCAGCGCGAATGATGATCGCACCGTCCGTCGTGCTTCTCTTCGCGTGGATGATCGTCCCGCTTGCGATGACGATCTACTTCTCGACTTTGAACTACAACCTTCTCAGCCCGGGAATGGAAAGCTTCGTCGGCTTTGTGAACTACAGCTACTTCCTTTCCGATCCCGCCTTTTTCGCGGCACTCACCAATACGCTGCTTTTGGTGCTCGGTGTGCTGATCATCACCGTGGTCGGCGGTATCGCCTTCGCCCTGCTGCTCGACCAGGACATCTATGGCCAGGGCATCGTGCGCATCCTGGTGATTGCGCCGTTTTTCGTCATGCCGACGGTGGCAGCACTTGTCTGGAAGAACATGTTCATGAACCCGGTCAACGGGCTCTTCGCACATCTTGCCAAGGCGCTCGGGCTGCAACCCTATGACTGGCTGGCAAATGCGCCGTTGTTCTCGATCATTCTCATCGTCGCCTGGCAGTGGCTGCCGTTTGCAACGCTCATCCTGCTCACGTCTCTGCAGTCGCTGGACGAGGAGCAGAAGGAAGCTGCCGAAATGGATGGCGCCGGTGCGACATCGAGGTTTATCTATATCATCCTGCCGCATATGGCGCGCGCCATCACGGTCGTGATCCTGATCCAGACGATCTTCCTGCTCTCGGTCTTTGCCGAGATCCTGGTTACCACCAATGGCGGCCCGGGGACGCAGAGCACGAATCTCACCTACCTCGTCTATGCGCAGGCGCTTCTGCAGTTCGATATCGGCGGCGCTTCGGCGGGCGGTATCATTGCGGTCATCCTCGCCAACATCGTCGCGATCTTCCTTGTCCGCCTTGTCGGCAAGAATCTGGAGGCTTGAGATGGCCAGAAAAGTCACAACTCGACGCAAGGTGGTCATGACGGCGATCGCCTGGACGCTGGCGATCCTGATCTTCTTCCCGATCCTTTGGACATTTCTTACGAGCTTCAAGTCGGAGGCCGACGCGATCGCCTCGCCGCCGCAGTTCCTGTTCTTCCACTGGACGACGGAAAGCTATGCGGAGGTGCAGAGCCGCTCGAACTATCTCGGCCACTTCATGAATTCGGTGATCATTTCCTTCGGCTCGACGCTGATCGGCCTCATCATCGCCATCCCTGCCGCCTGGGCCATGGCGTTTTCGCCGACCAAGCGGACCAAGGACGTGCTGATGTGGATGCTTTCGACGAAGATGATGCCGCCGGTCGGCGCGCTCATTCCGATCTACCTGATGTTCCGCAATTTCGGCCTGCTCGACAGCCGGATGGGGCTGGTGATCGTGCTGACGCTGATCAACCTGCCGATCATCGTCTGGATGCTCTACACCTACTTCAAGGAAATCCCTGGCGAAATCCTCGAGGCGGCACGCATGGACGGCGCATCGCTTGCCAAGGAAATCATCTACGTGCTGACGCCGATGGCGATACCGGGCATTGCCTCGACACTGCTCCTCAACATCATACTGGCCTGGAACGAAGCCTTCTGGACGCTGAACCTCAGCGCCTCGAAAGCTGCGCCGCTGACGGCGTTCATCGCCTCCTATTCCAGCCCCGAAGGTCTGTTCTACGCCAAGCTTTCGGCCGCATCGACAATGGCAATCGCGCCGATCCTGATCCTCGGCTGGTTCTCACAAAAACAACTCGTCCGCGGCCTGACCTTCGGCGCGGTGAAATAAGTCATCAGGGAGACAAACATGGGCAGCATTACCCTTCAGAGCGTTTCGAAGGTCTTCGGCGAAGCCAAGGTCATCCCTTCGATCGATCTCGACATCCAGGACGGCGAATTCGTCGTCTTCGTCGGCCCGTCGGGCTGCGGCAAATCCACGTTGCTCAGGCTGATCGCCGGGCTGGAGGACGTTTCCGGCGGCAAGATCGTCATCGACGGCAAGGACGCAACCGAAAAGGCGCCATCCGAGCGCGGGCTTGCGATGGTGTTCCAGTCCTATGCGCTTTATCCGCATATGAGCGTGCGCAACAATATCGCCTTTCCGTTGAAGATGGCGGGCATGGACAAGACCGAGATCGACAGGAAGGTAAGCGATGCCGCACGCGTCCTGAACCTGACCGATTACCTGGAGCGCAAGCCGCGCCAGCTTTCCGGCGGTCAGCGGCAGCGTGTGGCGATCGGCCGCGCAATCGTCCGCCAGCCATCGGCCTTCCTCTTCGACGAGCCGCTGTCGAACCTCGATGCTGCACTTCGCGTCAACATGCGCATCGAAATCAGCGAACTGCACCAGCAACTGAAGACCACAATGGTTTACGTCACCCACGACCAGGTGGAAGCCATGACGATGGCCGACAAGATCGTCGTGTTGAACCGCGGCAACATCGAGCAGGTGGGCTCGCCGCTGGAGCTCTACAAGAGCCCGCGCAATCTCTTCGTGGCCGGTTTCATCGGCTCGCCGAAGATGAATTTCATCACAGGCCACAATGCGGCTGCGCTGAACGCGCATACGATCGGCGTGCGGCCCGAGCATGTGCTGCTTTCGACCGAAAACGGCGACTGGAAAGGCAGGGTCGTCGTCGCCGAGCATCTCGGCTCCGATACCTTCTTGCATATAGACGTCGAAGGTATCGGCTCGGTCACCGCACGCGGTGGCGGCGATTTCGCGGCGAAGGCCGGCGACACCGTCTACCTGACGCCGGACAAGTCGCGCATCCATAAATTCAACGAGGGCGGCCTCGCCATCTGAAGCGCATATCGTGCGGGGTGAAAATGCAGGCCGGGCAAGGCGTCCGGTTTGCTGCAAGCAGAGCGCGGATCCGCTTCGCAAGACCTCAAGAGGACTGAAACATGACGTGCAAATTATCGCTGGCAACGCTTCCCGATGCGGCTAAAACGGCCGAGATCCCGGCTTATGACCGAGCGTCGCTTACCGCCGGCATCGTGCACTTCGGCGTCGGGAATTTCCACCGTGCCCACCAGGCTATCTACCTCGACGATCTTTTCAACCAAGGAAAGGATCACGACTGGGCCATTATCGGTGCAGGCATCCTGCCTTCCGACGTCGCGATGCGCGAGAAGCTTGCCGCGCAGGACTTCCTGACG
The DNA here is from genome assembly GCF_004342325.1 of Rhizobium azibense. NCBI lineage: Bacteria > Pseudomonadati > Pseudomonadota > Alphaproteobacteria > Hyphomicrobiales > Rhizobiaceae > Rhizobium > Rhizobium azibense. The sequence goes on from NZ_SMBJ01000009.1 coordinate 22,904, forward strand.
ACGGTCGTGGAGCAGGACAACAACAAGACGGCTGCGCGTGTCACGGCGCCGATGGTCGACATCCTGCCGGTCGGCGATTGCCGAGCCATCGTCGCCAAGCTCTCCGATCCTGCAATCCGCATTGTCTCGCTGACGATCACCGAGGGCGGATATTTCATCGACGCGTCCGGAAAATTCGATCCATCGCATCCGGCGATAGCTGCGGACGGAAAAAACCCGTCCGAGCCGAAAACCGTTTTCGGTCTTATCGTTGCCGGTCTCAAGGCGCGCAAGGAAAAGGGCATCGTGCCCTTCACCGTTATGTCCTGCGACAACATTCCGCATAACGGCGCCGTGACCAGAAACGCCGTCTTGGGTGTGGCGGAGCTTTCCGATCCGGCCCTTGCCGTGTGGATCAAGGAAAATGTCGCCTTTCCCAATGCCATGGTCGATCGCATTACGCCGGCAACGGGCCAGCGCGAGATCGATTTTTTGAACGATACGTTCGGTATCGAAGACAACTGGCCGGTCTATTGTGAAGAGTTCAAACAGTGGGTGCTGGAAGACAAGTTTACTGCCGGACGGCCAGCGCTCGATAAAGTCGGCGTCACCTTCGTGCCGGATGTCACTCCTTACGAGCACATGAAGATACGCATCCTCAACGGCGGCCATGCGGCGATCGCCTACCCGGCGGCGTTGATGGACATCCATTTCGTGCATGAGGCGATGGAAGAGCCGCTGATCCGCGCCTTCCTCGCCAAGCTCGAAAACGACGAGATCATCCCGATCGTGCCGCCGGTGCCCGATACCTCGCTCAAGGATTATTTCGCGCTGATCGAGCGCCGCCTTCTGAACCCGAAGATCGCCGACACGATCCCGCGCCTGGCGCAGGACGGTTCGAACCGTCAGCCGAAATTTATCCTGCCATCCACGCTCGACAATCTGCGCCAGGGCAGGGACGTCGTGGGCCTTTCGCTGGTTTCGGCTCTGTGGTGCCGTTACTTCGCGGGCACGACCGACAGCGGCAAGGAGATCGTCTTCAACGATGCCAGTGCCGATCTGCTCCATGCCGCCGCACTGAAGGCAAAGGACGATCCGGCGGCGTTCCTCGTCTTCGAGGGCATTTTCGGCGAGGTGTCGCAATCGGACTTGTTCCGCAAGCGTTTTGCGCATGCCCTGAAAACGCTGTGGGAAAAGGGGACCCGTGCGACCCTGCAGCTCTATCTCGACGGCAAGCTTGCAGTGTAGGAACTCAACATGGCGGCAATTCATGCCGCCATTGATCGGCTTGCGCGTGCGCGAGCCGATCACGCGCCCGAACCGAACTCTGGGTTGGTCTTCATGGCTGATTGCGAAACACGCCTGGTCATTTTCGATTGTGACGGTGTCCTCGTCGATAGCGAGCCGATCTCCGTCAGCGTGCTCGTCGAGGCGATGAACGACCTCGGTGTGCCGATCACCGAGCAAGAGGTCTATGCACGCTTTCTAGGCAAGAGCCTCGCGACGGTCATCGAAACGATGAAGAGCGATTATCAGGTGCATGCCGGCGACGAGTTTCTCGAGCGCATTCGCACCAATCTCTATGCACGATTCAGGAAAGAACTGAGGCCGATCGACGGCATAGGTGCGACGATCGATGCGCTCGACATCCCTTGCTGCGTCGCCTCGTCCAGCCAGGTCGAGCGCATCAGGCTGTCGCTCACCGTCACCGGCCTCATCGACAAGCTGCCGAACATCTTCAGCGCCTCGATGGTGACGAATGGAAAGCCGGCACCGGACCTCTTCCTGCATGCCGCCCGCGAAATGCACGTCGATCCCAAGGAATGTGTCGTAATCGAAGACAGCCCTGCGGGCATCGAGGCGGCCAAGGCTGCAGGCATGACGGTCTTTGCCTTTACCGGCGGCTCACATGCCAATTTTGCAGGTTATCGTGCCGAACTCGAGCGGCTTTCGCCGGAACTCGTGTTTGACGCGATGCCGGATTTGCTACACCTTATCCAGAAACAAAAGCTGGATGGGACTTTCCCTTGATGCATGATCATGTGGTTGCGGTGGATGTCGGCACCGGCAGCGCGCGTGCCGGTGTGTTCGATGCCCGCGGTCGCCTGCTCGGAAAGGCCGAACATCCGATCATCATGAATAGGCCGCGTGAAAATCATGCCGAACATGATTCTGAAAACATCTGGTCGGCGGTCTGCATCGTCGTTCGCAAGGCGATGGAACAATCGGGCGCAGCTCCTGCGTCTGTCGGTGCGATCGGCTTCGATGGCACGTGCTCGCTCGTCGTCCGCGATGTCGATGGTGGGCAGATCAGCGTATCGACCGGGGGCGAAAGACGCTTCGACACGATCGTCTGGCTGGACCACAGGGCGCTGAACGAAGCTGATTTCTGCACTGCAACCGGCCATGCGGTTCTCGAACACTCCGGGCATTTCATGTCGCCGGAGATGGAGATGCCAAAGCTGATGTGGCTGAAGAAGAAACTGCCTGGCACCTGGATGAATGCCGGTTATTTCTTCGACCTTGCCGACTTCATGACATGGAAGGCGACGGGCTCGCTTGCCCGTTCGCGCAGCACGCTGACGGCGAAGTGGAACTATCTGGCGCACAAGCAAACGGGTTGGCAAGGGGATTTTCTCGCGCAGATCGGTCTTGAAGACCTGAAGGAACGCGGCCGTCTGCCCGACGAGACAGCACCGGTCGGCGCCAGCGTCGGCACCCTTACCCAGGAGGCTGCATCGGCACTCGGGCTGACGACGGACTGCCATGTTTCGGCGGGCCTGATCGACGCCTATGCGGGCGCGCTTGGCACGCTTGCCGGCTATGCGGCCGACCCGGCGCAGCTTGAGCGTCAGTTGGCGCTCATTGCCGGAACCTCGAGCTGCATCATTTCCTTCTCCCGCGATCGAAAACCAAGTCACGGAATGTGGGGACCTTACTTTGAGGTCGTATTTCAGGATTTGTGGCTGGTTGAGGCCGGACAATCGGCGACGGGTGCCTTGCTCGACCATATCGTGCGCATGCATGCTGCTGGAGGCGAGCCCGACCCTGCATTGCATCACAAGATCGTCTCCCGCATCGCCCAGTTGCGTGCCGAAGAAGGCGACGCCCTCGGCTCGCGCATCTTCGTGATGCCGGATTTCCACGGCAACCGGTCGCCTCTTGCCGATCCGCACGCAGTCGGCACGATCAGCGGGCTGACGCTCGATACCTCATTCGACGGGCTTTGCGCGCTCTACTGGCGCACTGCCGTGGGCATCGCGCTCGGCATCCGGCATATTCTCGAAAAGATGAAGGAATATGGTTATGTGCCGGATACGCTGCATGTTGCGGGCGGGCATGTGAAAAACCCCGTGCTGATGGAGCTTTACTCGGATGCAACGGGTTGCAGGGTCGTCGTGCCGAAGATGAACGAGGCGGTGTTGCTCGGCACCGCGATCGGGGCTTCTGTCGCCTGTGGCTTACACACGGATCTCACGACAGCCGGCCTGGCAATGTATCCCGGGGGTGAAGAGCGTGCGCCGGACGCGACAAAGCAGGCTCTGTATGATCGCGAATACCGGCGGTTTCTCGCGATGTATCGCCATCGCGCCGAACTGGAGGCTATATGCTAGCGGCTGCCGCCTTCTCCGAGAATAGTGCCGAATTCCGATATTCGCCGCCGGCGTTCGAGCGCCTCTTCGCCTGTGGCGGCAATGACGGATTCCGCCAGACAGTCGAGAAGAGCGATCAACGGAGGAAGGTTGTCCTCGTCGGGCGAACGGGCGGGCGGAAGCGCCAGCATGACATTGGATTGGTCGGGCAGCCAGTCGCTGATTTCCGTCGTGATCAGCACGACCTTGTATCCATAGCGCCGCGCGGTTCGCGCCAACAGACGCGCTTTGCCGAAGCGTCGGCAATCGATGATGATCAGGAGGGCGCCTTCACCGCTCGGGCGAGCGAACAGTTCGGCGAAGCGGTTTGCAGAACCGTCCAGAGCGTGGACGCCATCGCGCGACCGTGTCAGCCGGTGGGCGAAATGCGTCGCAAAGCAAGCAAGGCGTGCATGCGTCGCAATGAAAACTTCACGCGCCATGCCAATCATCGCGACAGCTTCGGCCCAGTGCGTCTGTGCCGTCAGATGGTAGATGTGATGCAGCGCCTGGATCTGCTCGGTGACCAGCAACGCAAGCGACTTTCCTTCCGAGGCATCGGTCTGCAACTCGCTGAGCGAATTTTGAAGTTGGACAGGGGAGGTGACGGCTGTTTCACGGAAATGGACCTTGACGCTGTCGAGACCCTGATAGCCGAGCGCGCGCAGGAAACGGCCAACCGTCATCGGGCTTAGATCGAGCCTGTCGGCCACGGAGGCAGCGGTCTCGAAAGGAAGGTCGTTCAGATGCTCGGTAAAATATTTCGCAATTCTGCGCTCGGCCGGCGTGCCTGACTTCACATAGTGTCTGAGCTTCTGAACAAAGTCTTCCACATCAGCCTCCCTGACTTCCCAGAGGCAATTCGCGGATGCGCTATTGGCGAGACTTGCCGTTGCAACTATTTCCGGAAGCTGCGTCCTAGGCTCAAGTTTATATCGAACACTATAGACTATATATTATTGTGTTATTTTAGACAAGTTTTCCATCGTTGCATGTAGTTTTATTTCGACTTGCCGTCGGGCGTTGAGATTCCTACATGCACAGATATAACCTGGAGATGCGAAGAATGATCCTCGATGCGGCGCGCCTTGCCTTTTTCAACCTTTTTGCACGGGAAACCCGATCGGTTCTCGTTAAGGTGTTGGGGGTTACGATCCTGGTTCTGATCGGGCTCTGGTTCGTGCTGCGAGGCCTGTTCATGACTTTTCTGTTTCCGTGGATTGCGGGCTTCTTTCCCGAAATCCCGGATTGGGCCGGCTGGCTGAGCTTCGTGTTCGTCGTTCTCGCAAGCATCGGTCTCGCCTTGGGCCTGGCGCTGCTGCTGTCGCCCGTGACCGCGTTGATTGCAGGCCTGTTTCTCGATGACGTGGCGGAAGTGGTGGAGAAGCGGGATTATCCCGAGGATATCCCGGGAACGGCGATGCCGATCGGCCCGGCGATCACGAGTTCTCTCAAGTTCCTGGGCGTGGTGATCGCCGGCAATATTGTCGCCCTGTTCCTCCTTTTCATCCCCGGCGTGAACCTGATCGCCTTCTTTCTGGTAAACGGTTATCTGCTCGGTCGGGAATTCTTCGAATTCGCCGCCATGCGCTTCCGTTCTCCGCAGGAGGCCCGGCTTTTCAGGGCAAAGCACGCTTCTACCGTCTTTCTCGGCGGTCTGGTGATCGCCGCTTTCCTGGCGATCCCCTTCCTCAATCTGCTGACGCCGCTGTTTGCGGCGGGCATGATGGTTCATCTCTATAAGCTGATTTCCCAACGGGATCTCGGTTTTCACCGATCAACTTGAGGAGGCCGATCGTCGGCTATTCGACGGCCTCGCCGATCACCTGCGGCGGTAGCTCGACCAGCGGCGCCGGTACGTCGCAGCTCTTTTCCGGCGATTTGCAGAGATCGGCAATCACGCAGCGCTCGCATTCCGGGCGGCGCGCCTTGCACGTGTAGCGGCCGTGCAGGATCAGCCAATGGTGGGCATGATAAAGGTAGTGACCGGGGATCACCTTCATCAGGCGGTCCTCGACCTCGTCCGGTGTCTTTCCCGGTGCCAGCTTGATGCGATTGGCGATGCGGAATATGTGCGTGTCCACCGCCATCGTCGCCTGGCCGAAGGCCATCGATAGAACCACGTTCGCTGTCTTGCGGCCGACGCCTGGCAAGCGAACGAGTTCCTCCCGCTTGTTCGGAACCTCGCCGCCGAATTCATCGACCAGCATTTGCGAGAGCGCCATGACGTTCTTCGCCTTGTTGCGGTAAAGGCCGATCGTCCTGATGTAGTCGCGCAGCCGTTCCTCGCCGAGCGCCAGCATCTTTTGCGGCGTGTCTGCAACCTTGAAAAGCGCCCGCGTCGCCTTGTTGACACCGGCATCCGTCGCCTGGGCGGAAAGTGCCACGGCAACGACGAGCGTGAATGGATTGGTGTGTGCCAGTTCGCCTCTGGGTTCCGGCCGCTGGATCGAAAAGCGGCGGAATATCTCCTCGCGCTCGGCTTGCGAATACGCCGTGCGCACCGGAACAGCCCTGCGGCGGGTGTTCGCTTTGGAGTTTTGCAAGGTTTTGCGGACGGATTTGAGTTTCGGATCGGGCATCGACAATCTATACTCATCAGCCATGACGGAAAGCAACGCCGGGCGGGCGAACGAACAGCCTGTTTTTGCAGCCGAACTTTTCCCTTACCGGTCGCTCGGCCGCAAGGGCTTCAGGGTGCTGCTTTTGATTTCCGGTACGCTCTGTTTCATCTATGGGATCTTCTTCGTCGTTACCGGCGCTTGGCCGATCGGTTTCTTCCTCGGGCTGGATTTCGCGTTGCTGTACGGTGCCTTCTGGCTCAACTACCGCTCCGGCAGGGCGCGCGAGGAAGTGACTGTTTCGCGCACCGATGTCGCGATCCGAAAGTTTACGCCATCCGGACGCATGGTGGAGCATCACTTCAATCCATTCTGGGCACGTTTCCTCGTTTGCCGCCATCAGGAAATCGGCATTCTATCCATGCATGTTTTTGGTGAAGGCCGGCGGACGGATATCGGCTCCTTCCTCAATCCGGATGATCGCGAAAGCTTTGCCAAGGCATTCAAAGGAGCGCTTGCGACAGTCAAGCAACGGCTTTGAACGTTGCGCAAGAAACGGGTGGCTTGCGGTCCCCTTCTTGACTATCTCCTTGTTACAAGGAGAAGAATGATGAATATGATCGCCCATCTGAACAGAGACACTATGGCCGAGAGTCCGGATTACGAGACCGTCCGTCAGGTCATCGAACTTATCACGGAAGACTATCGCGCCCAGCCGTCGCTGGAGGCGATAGCCGCGCGGCTCAACCAGTCGCCGACGCAGCTCCAGAAGACGTTTACCCGCTGGGCGGGGCTTTCGCCCAAGGCCTTTCTCCAGGCAGTCACGCTCGATCATGCCAAGCGGTTGCTGCGCAAGGAAGACATGCCGCTGCTTGAAACGTCGATCGAGGTGGGTCTTTCCGGTCCAAGCCGTCTTCACGATCTCTTCGTCACCCATGAGGCCATGTCGCCCGGTGAATGGAAGGCAAAGGGCGGCGGCCTGACGATCCGCTACGGCTTCCACCAGTCACCCTTCGGCGTCGCGCTGGTCATGACTACCGATCGCGGCCTTGCAGGCCTTGCTTTCAGCGATCTCGGCGACGAGGCCGCCTGTTTCGAAGACATGAGCTGCCGCTGGCCGAATGCCCAATTTGTCGAAGATCGGCAGGCAACCACGCCTTATGCAACGCGCATTTTCGAGCCTGGAAACTGGTCAGTAGACCAGCCGTTGCGCGTCGTGCTCATCGGCACGGATTTTCAGGTCCGCGTCTGGGAGAGTCTCTTGAAGATTCCGATTGGCAAAGCGATGACCTATTCCGACATTGCCAAAGATATCGGCCAGCCTACGGCATCGCGTGCAGTCGGTGCTGCGATTGGACGCAATCCGATCTCCTTCGTTGTGCCATGTCATCGTGCGCTCGGGAAGAATGGCGACTTGACGGGTTACCATTGGGGTCTCACCCGCAAACGGGCAATATTGGGGTGGGAAGCCGGTCAGGCATGAGTTTCGGCCAGTTCGAGCAGCGCCTTTGCGGCGCTCTCGTCGGTGATCAGCGTATTGCAGCCGATGCGCCGGATGGTGGCACGGATGGCGACGGCGCGGTGTGCCCCACCTGAAGAGAGCACGATGTGGCGCGCCTTCTTCAGCGTGTCCAGATCGACCGACATCACCCGGCTGTTGATGGAGTGATCGACGGTATTGCCGTCCTTGTCCAGAAAATTGAACATCGTGTCGCAGACGCAGCCGGCATCGATCAGCTGCTGCAATTCCGCCTTGGATATCCAGCCTTCCGACAGCGATGTCGAATGCGGGCCAATGTCGCCGCAGCTGACGATCGCAAGATCAAGGTCTTCCGCCAGCCGATAGATCGTGTCCAGTCCGCATTTCTCGATCAGATTGCGCTTTGTCTCGACCGAATCCACGAGCAGCGGCGAGAGGAACATGTAGCACTCGGCGCCAAGTTGACTGGCCAGCCGCCACGTATAGTCGATGGGGTTGGTCTGGTGCACCGCGACGATGCCGCCAAGCAGCGAGACGACCTTGCAATTGGTGCGGCGGGGCGGCCTGAAGCTCGAAAGCGAAGCTGTCATCGTGCGGCCCCAGCCGACGCCGATCGTATACTCGTCCGGGATCGCCTCGGACAGGAACTGCCCGAGCGCCAGCCCAACGCTCTTTGCAAGACTATCGACGTCGGAACTGACGGGAGCGGGGACAACGATTGCCTCGTCGAGCCCGTAGGCGCGCTCCAGCTTCACGGAAAGCTCGACGCAGTCCCCGATCGAATCGTTGATCCAGATCTGCACCTCGCTGCGCTTCATCGCCTCGTCGAGCAAGCGGATGACCGTCGTGCGGCTTATGGCGAGCTGCTCGGCGACGTCCTTCTGCGTCAGGCCCTGATTGTAGTAGAGCCACGCGGCGCGCAGCCTCAGCGACGAGGCTTCTGAGTAAGCCGTGTGCGTGCCGCGTTTCAGCTTGACCACATCTTCTCCTGCTCGAGTTTCACCCTACTTGCATCCGGAAGCGGAAAAGCAGGGCAAAATTTCCTTGTTCCAGGCGATAATGACGGGCGTGACACTTATGTCAATTGAAATGCACAAATGTCCTTGACTTTCGCTTTTCGCAGTGGCGATAGTCATCCCGACACAGTCGTTTGTCCGAGGAGGACACGCGGGCACTTGAGAAGGCACGCGGTTTCGCTCCTGCAGCAAAGTCATCTGTCTGTAACTACTTCATCGCCGGGCAGAGCTCGCGCCGGTCCGCAGCTCAAGTTAACAGTTCGAGTTCACAAGGGAATTTGACCATGACATCCAAGCTTGACCAACTCCGCGACATGACCACGGTCGTCGCCGACACTGGCGATATCGAGGCTGTCGCCCGCCTGAAGCCGGTGGATTGCACGACCAATCCGACCATCGTTCTGAAGGCGCTCGGAACGCCGATGTTTGCCGATGCAATCAAGGAAGCCGTCTCCTGGGGCAAGAAGCAGGGCGGAAACAGCGATGCAGTTGCCGCCGCCGTCGCAGATCGTCTTGCGATCTCCGTTGGCGCCGCCTTGTCGAAGCTCGTGCCGGGGCGCGTATCGACTGAAGTCGATGCTGACCTTTCTTTCGACACTGAAGCATCGATCGCCAAAGCGCACGGGATCATCGCTTCCTACAAGGAGCGCGGCATCGAACGCGACCGCATTCTGATCAAGCTCGCCTCGACCTGGGAAGGCATCCGCGCTGCCGAACTGCTGCAGAAAGAGGGCATCGACTGCAACCTGACGCTTCTCTTTTCCAAGGCCCAGGCCATAGCCTGCGCCGATGCGAAGGCTTTTCTGATCTCGCCCTTCGTCGGCCGCATCCTCGACTGGTACAAGAAGTCGACGGGCAAGGATTATACTGCGGAAGAGGATCCAGGCGTTCAGTCTGTCCGTGAGATCTACGATTACTACAAGGCCCATGACATCAAGACGATCGTCATGGGCGCCTCGTTCCGCAACGCTGGTGAAATCGAAGCACTGGCCGGTTGCGACCGCCTGACCATCAGTCCGGCGCTGCTCGACGAACTCGCCAATGATCAGGGCACACTGGTTCGCAAGCTCTCGCCGGACACGAAGAAGGCCGAGCCGAGGATCGAGATCGACGAGAAGACGTTCCGCTGGATGATGAACGAAGATGCGATGGCAACCGAAAAACTTGCCGAAGGCATTCGCGCCTTCGCCAAGGACCTGACGGCGCTTCGCTCGATGGTCCAGAAGGAGTTGCAGCTCGCTGCTGCCTGACACCTTCATAGAAAACGGCTGGAAAGGCGCGGTTGCCAATGGCGGCCGCGCCTTTTTCGTGCTGATATCAATGGCATAAAGCCTGAAAGAAGCCTGAGGAACGACATGGCGGACGACGATCAGCGCAGTTCGATTATGATCTATATCGTCCGGCATCTGAGCATCATCATTGCTTTCCTCGCAGGCTTGGTGGTTTTCCTGCTTCTCACCTCCCGGGATGTAAACGCCAGCAACGTGCTGATCGGCTGGAACGTGACGGCCATCGTGTTTGCATGTATCAGCTGGCGAAGGATGCTTTGCGCAACGGTTGCCGATATCCGCAAGCGAGCCGAAGATCTGGATTTTTCCGACAACTTCGTACTCTTCCTGTCGATCGCAGCGGCACTCGCAAGCATTGCTGGCATTGGGCTCGAGCTGCATTCAGTGAAAGAAGCGCCGCCTGATGTCGCCTTCGCCAGAGCCTGCGCGGCAGTGGTCACGATCCTGGTTTCCTGGGTTTTCCTCCACACGCTCTTCACAATCCACTACGCTCATCGATTTTACGGTGGACCTGACAAGGGTGAAGGCCTGATTTTTCCAGACAGGATCGAAGAGCCTGTCTATTGGGATTTCCTCTACTTCTCATTCACGATCGGCGTGGCCGCGCAGACGGCCGATATTGCCGTCTCCACCATGCAGATGCGAAAGATCGCGCTGCTTCATGCGGTGCTGTCGTTTCTCTTCAATACGACCATCCTGGCACTCGCGATCAATGTCGGGGCGAGCCTGCTCTAGGCAAGACAAGCGGCTCTTAAAGAACCGCTTGGCCAGCGATCAGCGCCAGGATCAGGAAGATCAGGAAGATGACGAGGGCGATGCCGAAGAGGACACGCGCAATCGTTGCGGTGGCGGCTGAGATGCCGGAAAAACCGAAGAAGCCGGCAACCAGTGAAATGACGAGAAATATGAGAGCCCATTTGAGCATGGATGTTTCCTCTGCGTTGGATACAGAAGAGGACGCAGGAAAGACCAAATTGTTCCGCCGCAGACCCTGCGACGGTTCTTCACCACAACCTGATCCTGGTCGGAATTACTCAACCATGGTTGATCATCACGTGACGGACGGCGGTGTAATCCTCCAGCGCATAGACCGACATATCCTTGCCGTAGCCGGATTGCTTGAGACCGCCATGCGGCATTTCGTTGACCAGCATGAAATGCGTGTTGATCCAAGTGCAGCCATATTGCAGGCGCGCGGCCGTCTTCATGCCGCGGCTGATGTCCTTGGTCCAGACGGAGGAGGCAAGGCCATAGTCGCTGTCGTTTGCCCAAGCGACGGCGTCCTCGACCTCGCTAAAGCGCGTCACGGAGACGACCGGGCCGAAGACCTCGCGGCGGACGATCTCGTCATCCTGCGTGGCACCGGCGATGACGGTGGGCGTGAAGAAGAAGCCCTTGTCGCCTGAGGCCTTGCCGCCGGCGGTAATTTCCATGTGCTTGTGTTCGGCAGCACGGGTGACAAAGCTTTCGACGCGGTCGCGCTGGCGCTTGGAGATCAGCGGACCGATCTCGTTTTCAGTGTCCTCGTCCAGGTTGAACTTAATCGAGGAAACCGCAGAGGAGAGATCGGCGACGAACCTGTCGTAAACCTTGGCGTCAGCATAGATACGGCAGGCGGCAGTGCAGTCCTGGCCGGCGTTGTAGTAACCGAAGGTGCGGATGCCTGCGACGACCGCATCGATATCGGCGTCGTCGAAGACGATGACGGGGGCCTTGCCGCCAAGCTCCAGATGCGTGCGCTTTACGGACTTGGCAGCCGCCTGCAGCACCTTCTTGCCGGTCGCGACATCGCCGGTGATCGAGACCATGCCGATGTTCGGGTGGTTGATCAGCGCATTGCCGACGGTTTCTCCGCGACCGAGGATGACGTTGACGACGCCTTCTGGCAGGATGTCGGCGAGCAGTTTCGCCATCTTCAGAGCCGTTAGCGGTGTCTGTTCGGAAGGCTTGAAGACGACGGTGTTGCCGCCGGCGATCGCCGGTGCCAGCTTCCAGGCCATCATCATCAGAGGATAATTCCAGGGCGCGATCGAGCCGACGATGCCGATCGCGTCGCGGCGGATCATCGAGGTGTGACCTGGCAGGTATTCGCCAGAGACCGGACCGTGCAGGTTGCGCACAGCGCCCGCGAAGAAACGGTAGCAATCGACGATCGCCGGGATCTCGTCGTTGAGCACGGCGTTGATCGGCTTGCCGCAGTTCAGTGCCTCGAGCCTGGCAAAGGCCTGCCCGTCCTTCTCTATGGCATCGGCGATCTTCAGCAGATAACCGGAGCGTTCGGCGGGTGTCGTCTGCGACCAGCTCTTGAAAGCCTTCCCGGCGGCTTCCACAGCGGCATCGATCTGGCCGAAGGAAGCTTCCGGCAGATTGAGCACGGTCTCACCCGTCTTCGGGTTCAGGATGTGCTCTTCCGTTTCCGTGCCCATTTCGAAGCGGGATCCAATCAGCATCTGGGTGTCCATGATGTTCTTCCCTTTTATTTGCCGGCTCCGGCGATTTGATCGCCGTCGCGGGTGAGGTAGTAGGCTGCCAGGATCGGCAGGAAGGTGACGAGCACGACGGCCATGGCGACCACGTTGGTGACCGGGCGCTGGCGCGGGCGGATGAGCTCTTCGAGCATCCAGATCGGCAGCGTCGACTGCTGGCCGCCGGTGAAGGTGGTGACGATGACTTCGTCGAATGAGAGGGCAAAGGCAAGCATGCCACCGGCAAGCAGTGCGGTGCCGATATTCGGCAGGATGACGTGCCGGAAAGTCTGGAAGCCGTCGGCGCCGAGGTCCATCGAAGCTTCGATCAATGAGCCGGAGGTGCGGCGGAAGCGGGCGACTGCATTGTTGTAGACGACCACGATGCAGAAGGTGGCGTGACCAAGCACGATCGTCCAGACCGAGAACGGGATGTCGAACAGGCTGAAGGCCGATCGTAGCGCAATGCCGGTAATGATACCGGGAAGGGCGATCGGCAGAATGACGAGCAAAGAGATGACCTCGCGGCCGAAGAATTTCGTCTGGCTGACGGCGGCAGCACAAAGCGTGCCGAGCACCAGGGCGATAGCGGTGGCGATGCTGGCGACTTGCACAGAAAGGCTAAGGGCTGCCCAGACATCGGGCCGGTTCCAGGCTACGTCGAACCACTGCGTCGTCAGACCCGGCGGCGGCCACTGGTAGCTCTTCTCCTCGGTAGTGAAGGCATAGACGAAGATCAGCAGGATCGGCAGATGCAGGAAAAGCAGGCCGCTCGCGGCTGCGATCTTCAGGGCAAAAGGGGAGCGGTGTCGGCGGTCAGAGCGCATCGAAAGCCCCCTGTTTTTTTGCAAGCCAGAGATAGATGGCCATGATGACGATCGGCACGACGGAGAAGGCGGCGGCGAGCGGCACGTTACCGGCGGTGCCCTGCTGCGCATAGACCGCCTGGCCGATGAAGAGGCGGGAAGAACCGATGATCTGCGGGATAATGTAATCGCCGAGGGTCAGCGAGAAAGTGAAGATGGAGCCGGCAACGATGCCGGGCAGCGATAGCGGGAACAGCACTGTGCGGAAGGTCTGGCCTGGCGTGGCGCCGAGATCGGAGGCGGCCTCGATCAGGTTTGCAGGCACGCGCTCGAGAGCAGCCTGCGTCGGCAGGATCATGTAGGGCAGCCAGATATAGACGAAAACGACGAAGGTGCCGAGATAGCTCACCGAAAGCGAATTGCCGCCGACGATCGGCAGCGTGAGAATGCCGTCGAGCAGCCATGAGAGATGCAGCTTGGCGAAAATCCAGGTGAGGATGCCTTCCTTGGCGAGGATCAGCTTCCAGGCGTAAATCTTGACGAGATAGCTCGACCAGAGCGGCAGCATGACGCCGAGATAGAAAAACGCCTTCCACTTTCCCTGCGCATAGCGCGCGGCGTAGTAGGCGATTGGGAAGGCGATGACGGCGGATGCGATCGTCACCATGAGCGCCATGGCAAGGGTACGGACGATGATGTCAAAATTGGTTGGATTGAGAAGCTCCGCATAGGTCGCGAGCGTGAACTCATAGTTGATCAAGCCGGAGAAATCGTCGATCGAGAAGAAACTCTGCAGCAGCAGCGCGATCAGCGAGCCGATATAGATGATGCCGAGCCAGAGCAGCGGCGGCGTCAGCATCAAGAAAAGCAGTAGCTTTGGGTGGCGCCAGAAGGCATCCGACAATCCACCGAAGAAGCCACCGCGGCCGGGCAAGATGGAGGTCGTAACGCCAGGCTTCGTCAGGGCGAGCGATGTCATGCTGCATCATCCATGTAATGCACGTCGGCCGGCTGCCATGCGAGACGCACGCTGGCGCCGATATTCGGCACATTGGCACCTGCCGGTAATGTGACATGCAGGCGTGTTCCCCCCATGCCGACCGTCAGGCGATAGGCGGCACCAAGGAAACTGGTGTTTTCGACCGCTGCCTCCATGCCGTCGCCGGAAAGATGGATCGCTTCGGGGCGCAGGCTTGCCCAGCGCCTTTCACCGCCGAGCGACGTCATTACATCAGGCGCGATGACATTGGAGGAACCAACGAAATCGGCGACGAAGCGGGTCTTCGGACGGCGGTAGATATCCTGCGGCGAACCTTCCTGAACGATGCGGCCGTTGTTGAAGACGGCGAGGCGGTCTGCCATGGAGAGCGCCTCGCCCTGATCGTGGGTGACAAAGACGAAGGTGATGCCGAGCGCGCGCTGAAGGCTCTTCAATTCTTCCTGCATCTGCTCGCGCAGCTTCAGATCAAGCGCGCCAAGCGGCTCGTCGAGCAGCAGGACCTTCGGCTTGTTGACCAGCGCGCGGGCAAGCGCCACGCGCTGTCGCTGGCCGCCGGAGAGCTGGCCTGGCCGGCGGGCGCCGTAGCCTGGAAGTTTCACCATTTCCAGCGCCTGTTCGACGGCCTTGGTGCGCTCTACCTTGCCGATGCCCTTGACCATCAGCCCGTAGCCGACGTTTTCGAGGATATTGAGATGCGGGAAGAGCGCATAGTCCTGGAAGACGGTGTTGACGTTGCGGCGGTAGGGCGGGACACCGTCTGCCGTTTCTCCGAAAATCTCGATATGCCCCTCCGTCGGCTGTTCGAAGCCGGCGATCAGGCGCAGGCAGGTCGTCTTTCCGGAACCCGACGGACCGAGCATAGCGAAGAACTCGCCCGGTGCGATTTCGAGATCGACGCCGTCGACGGCGCGAACCTGGCCGAAATGGCGCGAAACCTGCTGGAAGCGGACGGCGGGGGTCATTGGGGTCTCCAAGTTATACCTGATGCCCCTCGTCCTGCCTGCCGGATAGCTTCTCCCGGCAACGCGGCGATGGGGACACGCGGCGATGCTATCGCCCCTCGGGGCGTTTTGGATAGCGGCGAGAGGTCTTGAGGCATGTTGCCTCTCCCTGCGTGAGGGAGAGGGTCGGGGGGCAATCATTGTGCCTGGGTGTGGACTATCGCCCGCCGATAACGCCGATATAGTCCGACACCCAGCGGTGATAGGGCACGCACTCACTCTGAGTCGCGCACTTGGCAACAGGCGTCTTCCAGAATTTGATCTTGTCGAAGTGATCGAAACCGTTGGTCGTGCAGCCGGTATCGGTCAGCAGTTCGTTGCCCTTGCATGCGGCCGGAACGGAGGGAACCGCGCCGAACCAGGCGGCGGCATCACCCTGGACCTTGGCAGACAGCGAGTGCTCCATCCACATATAGGCGCAGTTCGGATGCTCGCTGTCGACATGAAGCATCGTCGTGTCGGCCCAGCCGGTCACGCCTTCCTCGGGGAAGGTCGAGGCGATCTTCTGCTTGTCGGCCTGCATCAGGTTCACCTGGAACGGCCAGGAACCGGATGCGACGACCCCTTCGTTCTTGAAGTCGTCGATCTGAATCATCGCGTCATGCCAGTAGCGGGAGACGAGCTTGCGCTGGCCGCGCAGCAGGTCGAGAGCTGCCTTATACTGATCTTCGTTGAGTTCGTAGGGATCCTTGATGCCGAGATCGGGCTTGTGGGCCATCAGATACATGGCAGCATCGGCGACGTAGATCGGCCCGTCATAGGCCTGGACGCGGCCCTTGTTGGACTTGCCATCGGGCAGCGTTTCTTCCTCGAACACAACCTTCCAGCTGGTCGGGGCCTTATCCTTGAAGGCATCGGTATTGTACATCAGAACGTTCGGCCCCCACAGGTAGGGCACGCCATAGTGGACGCCGCCGACCGTATGCCACGGGGCGCTCTGCAAGCGTTCGTCGAGGTTCTTGAAGCTTGGAATGAGATCGGTATTGATCGGCTGCACGCGCTTGCCCGCAACCAGGCGCAGCGAAGCATCGCCCGAAGCGGTGACGAGGTCGAAGCCGCCTTCGTTCATCAGCGCCACCATTTCATCCGAGGTCGCCGCGGTCTTTACGGATACCTTGCAGCCGGTCTTTTTTTCAAAATCGGTAACCCAGTCGTAATTCTTGTCGGTTTCGCCGCGCTCGATATAGCCGGCCCAGGCGACGATGCTGACTGCACCCTCGCCCTTGTCCAAGGCCTTCAACGGTTCGCCAGCAGCAACCTGCGTCACGAAGCTCAAGCTTGCGAGGGCAGCAGTGCACGATTTCAGAAGGTGCTTCATCGTCTGTCTCCCGGTTTGTGCCGCTTGCTGCGGCATATTGTTCCCAGGTGAAAGCTGCGCTGAAAACTCCGGTTTCGCAAATTCATTTATCAGAAAGCCGATATCGGAAATTCCGATGCCGTCATCGCGCCCGGCCCGATCGCATTGCTTCGGCAATACCGACGAAATCTCGCGCTGCCTGCGGCAGGCTCGAACCCTTGCGCCAGACCATGCCGACCTGGACGACCGGCAACGAACCGGAGACATCGCGGCTTTCGATCCGATCGCCCTCAAGCGACCAGGGGCGGTAGACGAGATCGGGAAGCAGCGCGACGCCGGCGCCTGTTGCAACGAGACTGCGAACGGCCTCCACCGACCGGGTGCGAAAGGCGACATGCGGGCGGGCACCGAGCGCCGACAGGAGCTTGCCGGTGTTTTCCTCGATCTCATCGACCGTCAGCATGATCAGCGGTTCGCGGGCGATATCGGCGACCGAGATGATATCGGCAGAAACCAACGGGTGGCCCATCGGCAGCCAGAGACGATAGGGCGAGGTTTCGAGGATCTCCGCCTGCAGGGCCATGCGGTCGCGCAGGTTGGAGATCACCATGACCGCGACATCGAGTTCACCGCCGACCAATAGATGCTCAAGATAGCCGCCATTGTCTTCGATTGCACTCACCTCCACACCCGGACATGCGCGGCGGTATCGCGCCAGAAGATCGGACAGAACATAGCCTGCGACCAGCGAGGTGACACCGATATTCAATGTGCCGGAAAGAGCGCTTTGCACGCCGGAAAAACTGGCGCGGGCATCGGAGACGCTGGCTAGGATTTTTGTCGCGTGCCGGAGGAACTGGTGGCCGTTGTGCGTGATCGTCAGGCCGCGCGGGTGGCGTTCGAAGAGTTCGACGCCGAGGTCGTTTTCCAGCTCCTTCAGCGCTTCTGTGACCGAGGATTGCGAGATCGAAAGATTCTGCGCGGCGCGTGTCACCGAGCCCTGCTCGGCAACGGCGACGAAATACTGGATCTGGCGAAGAGTGAAGGCCATGCGTATTTTTAGAGCATGCCCAAACCGATCATGGCAAGCCAACGGGCGGTGGACCTTTTTTGGTCTTTAGCCGAATTGGTATCTTTCTCGAAAGACCACTTAAGCATTCCGAAACGTCGTTTGACTAGTTTTACGTGCATGTATTGCGTTGGAGTTCTTTCGATGGCGGAGCAGTTGGCGTGAAGGCCCTACTGCGCATCTTCCGGCCCTCCCGGAAATTGGTGATCACGATCGGCGGGATGGCCTTGTTTACAGGCGCTTCCGGCGGTGTTGCCCTTTATATCGGCCGGGACAACCTCATCGGCCAGGCCTTGGAAGAGGCCAACGGCGTCGCCTGCACCGATGTGAACCTGGTAACCATCAAGAAGCAGGATCGCGTCTGGATTCGCAAATACATCAAGACGGAGCCGACGGACGGCCTGACACGGGTCAAGACTGCCCTTCGCGTGGCGCAAGCCGTTTACGCGCAAGAAAGGCCGGATCTGGTACAGGTCGTGGTCCTCGACGAAAACGGTCCCAAACTGCGTTCGGACATCCGTGGCAGGGCCATCGGCGCCGATGTGGTTTATATCCCGAATCCCGACCAGTTGGCCGAAGGGCTGAAAGGCAAACCCTACACTGCCCGCTATTACGACGGTCAGGCGAGCGACAACGGCCTGTTTTTCGGCGAACGCATCGATTTGCCGGACGAAGAGATCCAGGCGCTGAGCGCATCGTTCAAGCAACGCTCCGATTGCATTGATCCGACGGCTGTCGCTGCAACCGCAGGCAAGGGTAACGAAAAAGGCGGCGAAGAGGACGCATCCCCGGAAGGCGAAGCCGTTTCTGCGCCAGAAGGCGGCAAGGCTGCTCCTGCCTCCGGCCATTGATCACCGGGCATGCGAAGGGCGACCATTGGCCGTCTACCCTCTGAAACTGCTCATCCCGCCGCTCAGTCCGCCTTGCTGCGGCGGGCCGGGAAGAGGATGACGTCGCGAATAGAGGGGGAATTCGTAAGCAGCATGATCAGGCGATCGACGCCGATGCCGAGACCGCCGGCGGGAGGCATGCCCTGGTCGATTGCGTCCAGAAATTCCTCGTCCAGCTGTTTTTCCTTTTCGCCGCGTGCGTGAGCCTGCTCCAGCTGTTCGACCATGCGCTTTCGCTGCTCTTGCGGATCGTTGAGTTCCGAAAAGGCGTTGCCAAGTTCCCAGGCGTTGCAATAGGTCTCGAAACGCTCGACAAGGCGCGGCTCGCCCGGCACTTCCTTGGCGAACGGGGAGATGTCCTTCGGGAAATGTGTGACGTGCGCGGGCTGAATGAGCGTGCTTTCGACCTTCTCTTCGAAGATGAAGGCGAGGCATTCGCCCCAGGTCGCGTCCTTCTCGATTTCGAAACCGGCCGCCTTGGTGGCGGCGCGGGCTTCCTCGTCGGTCTTGATCGACAGGAAATCGATGCCGGTCGCTTCCTTGACCGCGTCAGGCATCGGGACACGGCGGAACGGGCCCTTGAAGGAGATCTGCTTGTCGACGAAAGTGAATTCCGTGCTGCCATGGACCGACATGGCAAGCTCGGCGAACATCCGTTCGACGAGGTCCATCATGTCCTCGTAGTCGGCATAGGCCCAGTAGCACTCCATCATGGTGAATTCGGGATTGTGCCTTGTCGAGACGCCTTCGTTGCGGAAGTTGCGGTTGATCTCGAAGACCTTGTCGGTGAGGCCCGAAACCAGCGTGCGCTTCAAGAACAGTTCCGGCGCGATGCGCAGGTACATGTCGAGCTTCAACGTATTGTGATGCGTCTTGAAGGGTTCGGCCGTCGCACCGCCGTAGACCGACTGCAGCATCGGCGTCTCGACTTCCATGAAGCCGTCGTTCTCCATGAAGCGGCGGATGCCGGAGACGATCTTCGAACGCTGCTGGAAACGGAGCTTCGATTCCTCGTTGGTCATGATGTCGAGGTGACGCTTGCGGTATCGCAGCTCTATGTCGGAGAGGCCATGCCATTTCTCGGGCATCGGCAGTAGCGACTTGGTCAGCATGGTGATCTGCTGCGCGTTGATCGTCAGCTCGCCGCGCTTGGTGCGGCGCACCACGCCGGTCACACCGATGATATCGCCGATGTCGATCATCGGCAGCAGGGCGCGAGCCTCTTCCGGCGTCGTGTCCTTGTGGCTGAAGATCTGGATCTTGGCCGAAGCGTCATGGATGTCCATGAACATGCCGGAGTTGCGCGAGGAATAGACTCGGCCTGCGACCGTGACGACATCCTTTGTCTCCGTGTCCGGATCCAGGCCCTCGTATTTCGCGGCGAGTTCGCCATTGGTGATCGTCCGGTGGAAATGCGCCGGATAAACGTCGCCGACCTGTTCGCGCAAAAGTTTCAGCTTCTGGGCGCGGACTTCCGTTGCGTCGGAGGAAAGGGTCGCTGTTTCGGTCTTTTCATTCATGATGCTAACGTCCGGTTCAGTTCTTCGGGCCGACGAGGGAGGCGACCGCCTGGGACGCCAGTTTCAGGCGCTGGCGTACGACCGCGCGGCCGAGGATCGCCATGGAATCGAAGAGCGGCAGCGAGCGCGACGAGCCGGAGACTGCGACGAAAAGCGGGGCGACGACCACTTTCAGCTTCTTGCCCATGCGGTCGGCAACGGCGCGCAGCTCGGCTTCGATCGACTCGACGTTCCATTCAAGGATCTTCTCGAGATCCGGCTGTACCGTGTTGAGGATTTCCAGAATCTCCTCCGGCGGCGACTTGATCTTGACAAAGGCGGATGGATCAAGGTTCAGGTCCGACTTGAACAGGAAACCCGTCAGGTCCGGCAGTTCGCCAAGCTTGGAGATGCGCGACTGCGCAAGCGCAAGACCGGCCCTCAGGCGGTCGTTTTCCATCGCCCATTGCAGGACGCGGTGCTGGAACTCCTCTTGCGAAAGCTTTTCGCGGATCCAGCGGCCGTTCAGCCAATCCAGCTTCTGGATATCGAAGATCGCGCCCGCCTTTGAGAGGTTCTCCGGGTCGAACTTTTCCGCGAGCTCGTCCATCGTCATCAGCTCTTCGCCTTCAGCGATCTGGACGAAGAAGAGGCCGAGGAAGTTCATCAGCGCCTCGGGGATATAGCCGAGCGCGGTGTAATAGGAGATCGAGGTCGGGTTCTTGCGCTTCGACAGCTTTGACTTGTCGGCATTGCGCATGAGCGACAGGTGCATGAATACCGGTGGCTCGAGGCCGAGATACCGGTAGATCAGGATGTGCTTGGGAACCGAAGCCAGCCATTCCTCGCCGCGGGCGACATGGGTGATCTTCATCAGGTGGTCGTCAACCACATTTGCCATGTGATAGGTCGGCATGCCGTCGGCCTTCAAGAGGACCTGCATGTCGACCGCATCCCACGGGATCTCCACCTCGCCGTAGACCCCGTCGGTGAACCTGCAGGAGCCTTCGACCGGGATCTTCATGCGCACGACAGTGGATTCGCCTGCCGCCATGCGCGAGGTGACCTCTTCTGCCGACAGGTTCAGGCAGCGTCCGTCATATTTCGGGGGCAGGTTTGCTGCGCGTTGCGCCTCGCGCATCTTTTCCAGACGCTCGGGCGTGCAGAAACAGCGGAAACCGTGGCCGGCAGAAACGATCTTTTCGACATACTCGCCGTAGATATGCTTGCGGTCGCTCTGGCGGTAAGGCCCATAGGGCCCGCCGATGTCGGGGCCTTCCGACCATTTCAGGCCGCACCATTTCAGCGCATCCAGCACCTTCTTTTCGAATTCCGGGGTCGAGCGCGTAGCATCGGTATCTTCGATGCGCAGAATGAACTCGCCGCCGTGCTTCTTGGCGAAAAGGTAATTGAAGAGAGCGATATAAGCGGTCCCGACATGCGGCTCGCCAGTCGGCGAGGGAGCGATTCGGACGCGGACGCCGGAAGCTGTCATTTTTTGTGCCCGTCAAATGAATGCCGGACGGCTTTCCTGCGAAAGCGACGTTCGGCGGGAAGAATGCAGATCACTGGATCAGGAAACCGGCCGGATAAGGGCGTCGTGCCCCATTCATCCACCGATTGTCCGTTTGGCTGGCCTTAAGGCCATATTCGACCGCGCACGTCAAGGAAAATGGGCGCCGGGCACTCAAAGGGCAGGCCAAACATAAAGAAGCACGGGCACGCTCACCACGATGATGATGAAGGATAGCGGCAGGCCCAGGCGAGGGTAATCACTGAAGCGGTAGCCGCCGGGGCCGAAAACCAGCGTGTTGCACTGATGGCCGATTGGCGTGAGGAAGTCGCAGCCGGCGCCAATGGCAACGGCCATCAGGAAGGCTTCCGGCTTGTAATGAAGGGCCTCGGCGAAGCTCGCCGCGATCGGTCCCATCACGAGGACCGTTGCGGCATTGTTGAGGAACGGCGTCACTGCCATGGCGGTCACCAGCATCAACGCCAGCGCGCCGAACGGCGGCATCTCGGCAGCGAAATCGCCGAGCCATCCGGCAATCAGATCGCTGCCGCCCGTGGTGCGGAGCGTATCGGATACCGGGATCAGCGCTGCAAGCATGATCAGGATCGGCGCATCGAGTGATTTGTAGACATCGACGAGCGGGATCACGCGAAAGACGACCATGGCCAGCGCTGCACAGAAAAAGGCGACCGAAACCGGCGTGAGGCCAGCGGCCGTCACTCCCATGGCGGCGGCGAGGATCAGAAGCGGCACATAGCCTCGGCGTGGCGTGCCAAGCATGATGTCACGCTGGGCAAGCGGAAGGCAGGAAAATTCCTGCAGGAAGGCAGGCAGGTTCCTGCGGCTTCCCTGAAGCAGGAGAACGTCGCCGGCGCGAAGCGTCACTTCGCTCAGCCGCTCGGTGAGCTTGTGACCCTGGCGACTGACGGCGAGCAGGTTGACCCGCCGCCGGTTCCACAGCGAGAGCTGGCGCGCGGAAAGGCCGATCAGCATCGATTCTGCGGTGATGACGGCCTCGATCGACACGAGATCGCCTTCCGCCCTCGCCTCCGGGATGGGCTTTCCCGAAAGCTTCAGCTTCGCGTGGGTCACCACGCGATCGAGTGCATCCGGCACGCCTTCCAGCAATATCGTATCGCCGGTCTTCAGCATCACGTCGGGAAAAGGTGACATGCGGGAGTGGCCGCGCAGGATCGCCGTGGCCACGACTTCGCCGTCGCCGAGTTGAAGGATTTCGTTCAGCTTCTTGCCGTCGAAGCTCGACCCTTCGACAACCGTCGCCTCCGAAAAATAGGTCTTGAGGTCGAGCGCTTCCTCCAGCGAGGGATTCTCGTTTTGCCGTTCCGGCACCAGCCAGTGGAAGAAGATCAAGAAGACGACGCCGACAAGGGTCAGGGTCGCGCCGACAGGCGTGAAGTCGAACATGGTGAAAGGCGCACCGGTGATCTCCTCGCGCAATCGCGATACGACGATGTTGGGCGAGGTGCCGATCTGCGTCATCAAGCCGCCGAGCAGTGCAGCAAAACTCATGGGCATCAGATAGAGCGATGGTGAATTGCCGGTTTTCCTCGCGAACTGGAAGGCGACCGGAATCATGATCGCCAAAGCGCCGATATTCTTGATGAAGGCGGAAAGCACGGCAACTACGATAAGCAACAGCGCGAGTTGGAGATGCGGCTTGTCGAGATTTGGAAAGAAGCGCTTGATCGCCATGTCGACGATCCCCGAGCGTGCGACCCCGGTGCTGACGACGAGCGCGCTGCCGACGATGATGACGATGTCGTCTCCGAAGCCGGAAAAAGCCCTGTCGAAGGGAACGAGACCGGCTGCAACCGCAAGAACGAGGGCACAACAGGCCACAATGTCGTAACGAAACCGATCCCAGATGAAGATTGCCATCATCAGGCCGATCACGCCGAAGGAAAGGATCTGTTGGGTTGTCATACCGCTCCGGAGTTGGGCTGATTGCCGGATGATACTTTTGCGCTTTTCCTGGACCAATCAATGTCACGCAGGCCGCAAAGTTCCTATCCTTCGCCTGGCCGGGCGCAAATGATCGTATCCGGCATCTTTCCGGACAGGGCGCTTCGCGCCAAGCGTCACGGCAGACCATCAGCCGCTGGTTTCGGCAATCACAGGCAAATCGAGGGGGGCCGGCTGACGCAAATGGCGCGGTTTGTCGCGCCCCCCTTTTTAAGACTTTTCAATGCCCGCTGGCTTTCTTCCGCATTCGGGCATTTCTTGCAAACATGTTCAGTACTTCAACGAGCGCAGAGAAGGCCATGGCGGCATAGACATAACCCTTCGGTACATGGAAGCCCATGCCGTCGGCGATGAGTGTGGTGCCGATCATCAGCAGGAAGGCCAGCGCCAGCATGACGATCGTCGGATTTTTCTCGATGAAATTTGCAAGCGGCGTCGCGGCGACCAGCATGACCGTGACGGCGGCGACGACGGCGATGATCATGATCGGCAGGTGCGGGGTCATGCCGACGGCGGTGATGATGCTGTCCACCGAAAAGACAAGGTCGAGCAGCAGGATCTGGCCAATCGCCGCCGCAAAGCCCGTCGTCGCCGAACTCGCGATGAAATCCTGCTCGTGATCCTCCGGATCGACACTGTGGTGAATTTCCTTGGTGGCCTTCCATACGAGGAACAGACCGCCGGCGATCAAGATCATGTCCTTCCAAGAGAAGCCATGACCGAAAGCCTCGAAGACAGGTGTGGTGAGCTGGACGATCCAGGCCACGGTACCAAGCAATGCAAGACGCATGATGAGGGCGAGGCTGATACCCACTTTACGAGCTTTATCACGATGCTCGACCGGCAGCTTGTTGGTGAGAATGGAAATGAAGATCAGGTTGTCGATGCCGAGGACGACTTCCATGACAACCAGGGTCACCAGAGCCACCCAGGCTGCCGGATCCTGAACGAGCATGACGATATCTTGCATAAGCTATTTTCCCTCGCGCCATAGAATCTGACGCCCGCAATTTAAGGTGAAGGCGCCAAGAAACAAGCGCGCAGGGGAATATACGAAAGCGGGAAGGCTTTTATTCCTTGACCGGTATCCAGATTTCCACGATGCCCATGCCGGTATCAGGATCGAAACGCTCGTCGTAACGTTCGAACATGTCTGGCATCTCGCCGTGCTGCAGAGCCGAGGAGGGGAACCATGTCCCGAAGATATGATGCATCGTTGACGCAATAGCGGAGACGTGACCGCGATGGGTGAAGACAACGTAGCGCTGAGCGGGCACTTTCAGCGTCGTAAATCCTTCCGGCAGGTCGCCGGCATCCGTGACTTCGGCACCTGCCATATAACGGAACGTTTCGGTTTCTCCCTCGATATGTGTGCAGATCCCATAGGCGACATTGCCGCGCTGGCCGGAAATATTGCCGAAGTAAGAGTTGAATTTCTGCCAAAGCGAGGGAATTGCGGCATTGTCGCCGTAGTCATAGGCCTCTTGCAGTCCGGCAAAAAGCATTGGCGGCAGGGTTTCGAAGCGGGGTTCTTCAAGTTCGTTGAGGCGTGCGGGGTCCATTTTGATCGGCTCCACTAAAGCGAGGTTGCGGAGGTGCCCCTGCTTGCGAATCGCGTCGGGCGTAATGCCGAACTGGTCGCGAAAGGCACGGGTGAAAGCCTCGTGCGAGCCGTAACTCGCGCCGAGGGCAACCTCGAGGATGCTCGATGAACTGCCGATCAGGGCCAATGCGGCGGTGCTCAGCCGACGGCCGCGGAGATAGCCGCTGATCGAGTGGCCGGTGACGAGTCCGAAGACGCGCGACAGATGATAGCGCGACAGACCTGCGGCATCCGAGATATCGTCCAGCGAGATATCGCTGGCGGAATGGCTTTCAATAAACCAAATTGCCCGTCCAATGGCACTCATGCGCTCTTCCTTGGTTGCGGTCTCCTGAATAGAGCAAAACTGGCAAGCAGGTTTGATCGCTATTGCTGGATTCCGGTGCCACGCAGAAAGAAATCGAAAACATTCAGGCCGGCCGGTTCTGGTTAACGCCATATGCAGCAAGGAAGACGCGGATCGCACCGCGGATGATGCGGCTCATCTCCTCCTCGCTCGGAGGGCCTGCCATGTCGCCCAGGAGGCGCAGCTTGAAGAAGCCTCCGCCGCAGAGTTCCAGGAACTGGCGAGCGGCAAGCTCGACATCCTCGATCACGAAATGCCCGGCGCCGACCTGCGTCTTCAGATAGTCGGTGAGAACGGTCCGGATGTTTTCGGGGCCGGTAAAGAAGCGTTGACAGAGGTGCGGCATGCGGTCGCGCACTCCGATGACGGTGCGTATGGCATTGATGACCTTTTCTTCGGTTGTGTGCCGGACGAAGGTCATGCCGAAATCATAAAGAGCCGTGTCCGGATCGGGATTGGCATTGAGGGCCGCACGCACGCTGGCGACAAAGGCGGCGCGCTCGGTCTCCATCATCGCGGTAAAAAGCTCTTCCTTGTTGGCGAAGTAGACGTAAAGCGTTCCTTTCGAGACACCAGCCTCGCGCGTCACGTCGTTCATGCTGGCGGCATCGAAGCCGAGTTTCATGAAGACACGCTTCGCCCCTTCGAGAATCTGCCTGCGCTTTGCCGGATCCTCTCCTGCCGCCCATCTGCCGCTTGCGGCCGGGGCTTCGACCGTATCCTTGAAGGTCTCTGTCATTGTCTCCTTAACCACGTCCGCAGTGCGAACATTCTTTCATAAAATCGAACCGCCTGGTTCGATATCGCTTGATATGACTTCTAAAAGGCCCTATGTCAACTGAACCGAACCGTTCAGTTCGATCAATGTCACTCGATTTACCGGTCTTTGCTCATGTCGTCTAACCAGAAAACGAATGTCGCCCGCATCGTCAGCGATTCCGCAAGAGACGAGCCGGTGTCAGACGCCGTTGTCCCTGCCGAACCGGCGAGCGCCGAAGCTCCGCGTGCCCCTCAGGCTGCTCCCGATACGCAGACCGCTCCAGCTGAAAAGAAGAAGCGCCGCAGCCTGGTGCTACCGGTCGTGGCGCTCGCTATTCTGGCCGGCGGTGCATCATACGGCTACGAGTGGTGGACGAACGGCCGTTTCATGGTCTCGACGGACGACGCCTATATCGAAGGCGACATCGCAACGATCTCGCCAAAGGTCACCGGCTATGTCGCGAAGGTGAACGTTGTCGCCAACCAGCAGGTGAAGGCCGGGGACGTGCTCGCCACGCTCGACAACGGCGACTATCAAAACGCCCTCGATCAGGCCGAGGCCCAGATCGCCACGGAGAAGCTGTCGCTGAGCCGCATCGACGCGCAGATCGAAGGAGCCAAGGCAGCGCTTGCTCAGGCCCAGGCCTCCAAAGTGGCTCTCGAGGCGGCAGTCCGTGGCGCCGAGATCACACAGAAGCGCCAGGCTGACCTCCAGGCGAAGTCGGTCGGCACTACGGCCGATCTCGACACTGCCAATATTGCTCTCGACCAGGCCAAGGCCAATCTTGTCGGCGGCGACGCCAACATCAAGTCGGCCGAAGCAAACGTCACCATCCTCCAGGCGCAGCGCAGGGAAGCCGAAGGTTCGGTCCAAACGCTCGAGCTTCAGCGGGACAAGGCAGCCCGCGATCTGTCCTTCACGATCCTCAAGGCACCGTATGATGGAGTCGTCGGCAACCGCTCCGTTCAGGAAGGCGATCTCGTTTCGCCCGGCCAGCGCCTGATGGCGCTCGTTCCGGTGCGTCAGCTGTTCATCGACGCCAACTTCAAGGAAACGCAGATCCAGCACCTGGTTCCGGGCTCGAAGGTCAACGTGCACGTCGATGCTTATGACGACCATCCAATCGTCGGCACCGTCGAGTCGATTTCGCCGGCCTCCGGCTCCGTCTTCTCGCTACTGCCGCCGGAAAATGCGACGGGCAATTTCACAAAGATCATCCAGCGCGTCCCGGTCCGAATTGCGCTGCCTCAAGATGCGCTTGACAGCGGCCGCTTGCGCGCCGGCCTGAGCGTCGTCGTCGATGTCGATACCCGCACGGCGCCCGCTACAGGGCAGGCAGCAAAGTGATCAGCCAGCCGGAGTAGGCCAATGGCTACCACCGCTACAACAGGCGCCATTGCGGTCGCCGGTTCCGAGGAGCGAATGGACCCGCGCAAGCTCATCGCATTCTTTGCGATGGTGCTCGGCATGTTCATGTCGATCCTCGACATCCAGATCGTCTCCGCATCGCTTGCGGAAATCCAGGCCGGCCTTTCTGCCGGCTCGGACGAGATCGGTTGGGTGCAGACGTCATACCTGATTGCGGAAGTCATCATGATTCCGCTGTCGGGAACGCTGGCTCGCATCATCTCGACACGCTATCTTTTCGCTATTTCGGCTGCTGGTTTCACGCTGTCGAGCGTGCTCTGCGCAACGGCAACGAATATCGATCAGATGATCGTTTACCGCGCCATCCAGGGCTTCATCGGCGGCGGTATGATTCCGTCCGTCTTCGCGGCCGCTTTCACCATCTTCCCACCGTCGAAGCGCAGCATCGTATCGCCTATCATCGGCCTGATCGCCACCCTTGCGCCGACCATCGGCCCGACCGTCGGCGGTTACCTCAGCCATGCCTTCTCGTGGCACTGGCTGTTCCTCGTCAACGTCATTCCCGGTATCCTGGTCGCCACCATCACCTGGAATTTCATCGATTTCGACAAGCCGGAACTGTCGCTCCTGAAGAAGTTCGACTGGTGGGGCCTCATCTCCATGGGCATTTTCCTCGGTGCGCTGGAATATGTGCTTGAGGAAGGCAATTCGAACGACTGGTTCAACGACAGCTATATCGTCGCCGGTGCTGTGGCTTCCGCGGCAGGTGCGATTGTCTTCTTCTATCGCGCTTTCACCGTGGACTTCCCCGTCGTCGACCTCAGGGCCTTTACCAACAGGAATTTCTCCTTCGGTTCGGTGTTCTCGTTCGTCATGGGGATCGGGCTATACGGCCTCACCTATATCTATCCGGTCTATCTGGGGCGCATCCGCGGTTACGATTCGCTGATGATCGGCGAGACCATGTTTGTCTCCGGCCTTGCGATGTTCCTCACTGCGCCAATTGCCGGCCGGCTGTCGACGAAGATGGACCTTCGCCTGATGATGGTGATCGGCTTTACCAGCTTTGCGGCCGGCACCTTCGTCATGACCCACCTGACGGACGACTGGGATTTCTACGAGCTTTTCATCCCGCAGGTCCTGCGCGGGTTCGGGCTGATGATGTGCATGGTGCCGATCAACAACATCGCGCTCGGCACGATGCCGCCTTCACGTATCCGTGGTGCTTCAGGTCTGTTCAACCTCACTCGTAATCTCGGCGGGGCAGTCGGCCTTGCGGTGATCAATACCGTTCTCTCCAACCGCCAGGACGTGCACTACGAGCGGCTGCGGGAAAACATGGATTGGGGTAATCCGGCCGCCATCGACCAGATGAACAACCTGACTGCCAACTTCAACTCCTATGGCTTGGACGGTGCTTCGGCCGCCATCAAGCAGATGGTCGGGCTTGCCACCCAGCAGGCGATCATTCTCTCCTTCAGCGACGTTTTCCTGATCCTGACCGTTCTTTTCATGGCCATGATCCTCGGGGTCGCGATGATCAAGAAACCGGCGCCCCAGGGCGGCGGCGGTGGCAGCGGAGGCCACTGAGCGGTCGAAGAAACGAAGTCACGGCCGGCTTGGGATATGCCGGCCTTTTTCGTGCTCGACAGCCGATTGAAATTTTTGATTTACGTACATCAGATTTGGCGATAATGGTTTCATCAGGAGGAGCGATGAGGCCAACAGTTCATGATATCGCCGCTGCGGCCGGGGTCAGCCTGGCCACCGTCGACCGCGTGCTGAACCAGCGCCCCGGTGTGCGCCGCATCACGCGCGAAAAAGTGGAAACGGCAATCCGCGAGATCGGCTATGTGCGCGACGTTGCCGCCGCCAACCTCGCCAAGGGCCGCATTTATCCGCTGGTTTTCATCCTGCCTGCCTCGGACAATTCATTCATGCACGGGCTGCACGCCGAGATCGGCGAAGCGATGATCCGTTCTCCGTCCGAAAGGACGAGTATTCGCACGGAGGAAGTTGCCGCCTTCGATCCGGCCGCTCTGGTTACGGCGCTCGAAAAGCTCGCCGATGAACGTCCCGCCGGGATAGCGCTCGTCGCCACCGACGCGCCTGAGGTCGTCGCTGCAGTCGACAAGCTGGTGTCCGACGGCATTCCTGTCGTCACGCTGGTTTCAGACCTCACCGGTTCGCGCCGGCATCATTACGCGGGCGTCGACAATATCGCCGCCGGCAGAACGGCAGCGCGTCTTCTCGGACGCTTTCTTGGCGATGCCAAGGGCGAGGTTGCGGTGCTTGCCGGCTCCATGCTGGTGCGCGATCATCGCGAGCGCCTTCAAGGTTTTGCCGCTCTGATGGCGCAGGAATTTCCGAAGCTCTCCATCCTGCCGGTCCTCGAAGGCCGCGACGATCCGGAACTGGCGCACAAGCTGGTCGCCGACGTCTTGTCCAAGCATGAGCGGGTGATTGGCGTCTACAGCCTGGGCGCCGGCAATCGTGGTCTTGTCAGGGCGCTGAAGGCGAGAGCCTCGAGCCGCCCGCTGACAGTCGTTGCCCATGAATTGACCGTTCATACGCGCGCTGCCCTCATCGACGGCACGATCGATGCGATCCTCAATCAGAACGCCGGACACGAGGTCCGCAGTGCGATCCGCGTTCTCAAAGCAAAAGCCGACGGGCTTGCCGTCATCGATGCGCAGGAGCGGATCCGGCTCGACATATTCCTGAAGGACAATCTGCCGTAAGGGCAAGGAGAATGACATGTATCTGGGTCTCGATCTCGGAACCTCGGGCGTCAAGGCGATGCTCATCGACGGCGATCAGAAGATCATCGGCTCGGCGAATGGCTCGCTCGATGTTTCGCGGCCGCATTCCGGTTGGTCGCAACAGGAACCGTCGGATTGGATTCGCGCAACCGAGGAGGCTGTTGCGGGCCTGAAAGCGAACCATCCGAAAGAGCTCGGGGCTGTCAGGGGTGTCGGCCTTTCCGGCCAGATGCATGGCGCAACACTGCTCGATGCCGGCGACCGGGTGCTGCGTCCTTGTATTCTCTGGAACGATACGCGTTCCTATCTCGAGGCAGCGGCGCTGGATGCCGATCCCAAATTCCGCAAGCTGACGGGCAACATCGTCTTTCCCGGGTTTACCGCGCCGAAACTCGCCTGGGTCGCCAAGCATGAGCCGGGCATTTTCGCCAAGGTCGCCAAGGTGCTGCTGCCGAAGGACTACCTGCGGCTCTGGCTGACAGGCGAGCACATTTCCGAAATGTCGGATTCTGCCGGTACGTCCTGGCTCGATACCGGCAAACGCAAATGGTCGTCGGAGCTTCTCGCCGCGACCGGTCTCGACGAAAAGCAGATGCCGGCGCTGGTGGAAGGCACGGCGCAGGCAGGAAAGCTGCGCGGCGAACTCGCTGCCAAGTGGGGCATTGCGGGCGATGCTGTCGTTGCCGGCGGGGCAGGCGACAATGCAGCGTCTGCCTGCGGCATGGGCACCGTCAGCGATGGCGCGGCCTTCGTCTCGCTCGGCACGTCGGGCGTTCTCTTCGCGGCGAATGCCGCCTACCTGCCGAAGCCAGACAGTGCAGTCCATGCCTTCTGCCACGCACTACCCGACACCTGGCATCAGATGGGTGTCATCCTCTCGGCCACCGATGCCTTGAACTGGCATGCAAGCGTTACTGGCAAATCTGCTGCCGATCTCACGAACGAACTCGGCGAGACGCCAAAGGCACCCTCTGGGGTCACGTTTCTTCCTTATCTTTCCGGCGAACGCACGCCGCACAATGATGCCGTCATCCGTGGCGCCTTCATCGGCCTCGAGCATGAGAGCAGTCGGGTTGTGCTGACGCAGGCCGTGCTCGAGGGCGTGTCGTTCGCCATCCGCGACAACCTCGAAGCGCTGCGTTCGGCAGGTACCGATATATCCCGCGTCACCGCCATCGGCGGCGGCTCGCGCTCGCGCTACTGGCTGGCGGCAATCGCAACGGCGCTCGACATTCCGGTTGATCTGCCCGCCGACGGCGATTTCGGCGCCGCCTTCGGCGCGGCGCGGCTTGGGCTGATCGCGGCGACGGGCGCCGAGCCGGTTTCGGTCTGCACGCCGCCGAAGACGGCAAATACGATCGAGCCGGTGGCGGCTTTGAGCGGTGCCTATGAGGATGCCTACAGGCGCTACCGGGCGCTTTATCCGGCAATCAGATCGCTGGCGCATTGAGATGGTGGCTGCCCCTCATCCGCCTGCCCGTACTTGCAGCGGCGCCCTGTTCCCCTTTTTCCGGTGGGCAAAGGCAGGGGTTAAGGGGCGCGTGCCTTCATAAACAACAAGAGTGAAACCCAAGGAGACAACACCATGAGCACCGGATTTTTCGGCGATATCCAGAAAGTGAAATATGAAGGCCCCGACAGCACCAATCCGCTGGCCTTCCGCCACTACCAGCCTGACGAAATTGTCATGGGCAAGCGCATGGAAGATCACCTGCGCTTTGCGGTTGCCTACTGGCACACATTCACCTGGCCAGGCGGCGATCCCTTCGGCGGCCAGACCTTCCTGCGGCCCTGGTTCGAAGACACGATGAAGGCAGCAAGGCTGAAGGCCGATGTCGCCTTCGAATTCTTCCAGCTGCTCGGCGCACCCTTTTATTGCTTCCATGACGCCGATGTTCGCCCGGAAGGCAACAGCTTTGCCGAGAACACGAAGAACCTCAACGATATCGTCGATTACTTTGCCGAAAAGCAGGCTGCGACCGGCGTCAAGCTGCTTTGGGGCACGGCGAACCTGTTCTCGAACCGCCGCTTCATGTCGGGTGCCGCGACCAATCCGGATCCGGATGTCTTTGCATTTTCGGCTGCGACGGTGAAGACCTGCATGGATGCGACGCACAAGCTCGGCGGCGAAAACTACGTGCTTTGGGGTGGCCGCGAAGGCTATGAGACGCTGCTCAACACCGACCTCAAGCGCGAGCTCGATCAGCTCGGCCGCTTCCTCAACCTTGTCGTCGAATACAAGCACAAGATCGGCTTCAAGGGCACGATCCTGATCGAGCCAAAGCCGCAGGAGCCCACCAAGCATCAGTACGACTACGATGTCGCGACCGTCTACGGCTTCCTGAAGAGGAATGGCCTGGAAAATGAGGTGAAGGTCAATATCGAGCAGGGCCACGCGATTCTTGCCGGCCATTCCTTCGAGCACGAGCTGGCGCTTGCCAACGCACTCGGCATCTTCGGCTCGATCGACATGAACCGTAACGATTACCAGTCCGGCTGGGATACCGACCAGTTCCCGAACAACGTCCCGGAAATGGCGCTCGCCTATTACCACGTCCTGGCAGGCGGCGGCTTCAAGACCGGCGGCACGAACTTCGATTCGAAGTTGCGGCGTCAGTCGCTCGATCCGGAAGACCTGCTGATCGGCCATATCGGCGGCATGGACTGCTGCGCTCGCGGGCTTAAGGCGGCGGCCAGGATGATAGAGGATAAGGCACTTTCCAAACCGCTCGAGGATCGCTATGCCGGCTGGAACGGCCCCGAAGGCCAGAAGCTCTTGCGAGGCGAATATTCGCTCGAGCAGATCGCAGAGTGGGTTGAAACGCGCAACATCAACCCGCAGCCGAAATCGGGCAAGCAGGAACTGCTGGAAAACGTCGTCAACCGATACGTTTGAGCAATGCGGACCGGCGGCAGCTCTCGTTACCGGCTGCCGCCGTCTCCTTCTTACTTCCTGATCCAGTTCCGCGAGGGCGCCGAGACCGAGTTGCGGACCACCAGGTCGGGTCTGAGCAGGATTTCCGTCTCGGCGGGCTGACGGTCCGACAGCAGTTCGAGCAGCAGCGCCATGGCATGCTTGCCGATGGCGGTGCGCGGCTGGCGGATCGTCGTCAGCGAGGGTGACATGAAGACGGCTTGAGGCACGTCGTCGAAGCCGGTCACGGAAAAATCCCGAGGAATATCGTAGCCGCGCGCGCCAAGGCCGATCATCACGCCGATGGCGGTCTGGTCATTGACGCACATGAAGGCCGTTGGCAGCGTATCGCGCATAAAAAGCTGTTCGACCGCCAGCCGGCCGCTTTCGATCGTGCCGTCGCCTTCGAAGACAATTCGAAGGCCTGGACTGACGCCTGCGGCATCCAGTCCGGCGTCATAACCCATGCGCCGCCGGCTATAGGCGAGGCGGGTGCGCGAATCGCCAATGAAGGCAATATTTCGATGGCCCTCGGCAATCAGCAGGTCGACGGCCTTGCGGGCGCCTGCGATGTCGTCCACGCCGACATAGGGGATGCCGCCGTTGAAGACCGGCTCGAAGACGCCGACACTGGGCGGCAGGCGCGCCGTCATGGTCTGGTGTCCGAAGGGCAGGATGCCGGTGAACAGGATCAGCCCGGCCGCCTGATTGGAATTGAGGAACTTCAGATATTCGAGGCCGCGTTGGGCATCATTCTGCGTATGGCCGATGAGAATGCCGTAGCCGTGCGCGCGGGCTTCATTCTCCAATCCGACCAGGATGTTGGAGAAATTCGGGTCGCCGATGTCGGGCGCGACGACGAGAATCATGTTCGAGCGCCCGAGCCGCAGGCTGCGCGCCATCGCATTCGTCGTGTAACCGGTGATGGCGATTGCCTGATTGACCTTGAGGCGTGTCGAGTTCGCGACCTTCTCGGGCATATGGATCGCGCGGGAGACCGTTGCAATCGAAACCTGGGCAATTCGGGCGACGTCTTCGATTGTTGCGGGGCTGGAATTCGACACTGCGCTCTGCCTTGGGTCTCGTCTTGACCGGGACACTACACAGACTTCCCAGAAGGTCAAAGGCGACGCTGAAAAATTCTCATCTATGCAATGATGTAAACCTTTACATCGCCAATGTAAAGGTTTACATAGTCGCTAAAGCGGACGGGAGCCGTAGGGAGGGAAGAATGGATCCGGAGACCGTCGAAGGCGCGGTGCTACTGTCCGCGAGGCGAATTAGCAAGTCGTTCAGCGGCGTTCAGGTGCTCTTCAGCGTCAATTTCGATCTTCGCGCCGGCGAAATTCACGCGCTGATGGGCGAAAACGGTGCCGGCAAATCCACACTCGTCAAGATCCTTTCCGGTTTCGAAGAGCCAAGCTCCGGCGAAATCCTGCTCGACGGCAAGCCTGTAAAGCTGCCGCCCAATGGTGCCGCAGAGGCGCTCGGCATTGTCATCATTCACCAGGAATTCAATCTCGCCGAACACCTGACCGTGACCGAAAGCCTGTTTCTCGGCCGCGAAGTCACCCGTTATGGCGTTCTCGACCGCAAGTATATGCGCGCCGAAGCGCGGCGCGTCCTCGATCTCCTCGGCTCGCATGTCGACGTGAACGCGCAGATCAGCACGCTGTCGATCGCCGACAAGCAGATGGTGGAAATCGCCAAGGCGATCAGCCGCAATGCGCGGATCGTCTTCATGGACGAACCGACCGCCGTGCTCTCGCGCGAGGAGATCAATTTCCTCTTCAAGCAGGTGCGCAAGCTTCGCGACCAGGGAACGAGCTTCGTCTTTGTTTCCCACAAGCTCGACGAAGTCATGGAACTGACCGACCGGGTGACGGTCCTGCGCGACGGCCAATGGGTGAAGACCTCGCCCACTGCCATCCTGGACGGCGAATCCATTGCTCAATTGATGGTCGGGCGGGAGCTCTCCAGCCTGTATCCCGCCAAAAACGAACCCGATGTCGACGAAGAGGTCGTGCTCAGCGTCCATTCCGTATCGACCCACTATGTCCGTGATGCCAGTTTCGAGGTCCGCAGAGGCGAGATCCTCGGCTTTTCCGGCCTGATCGGATCCGGCCGTACCGAGCTTATGGAGGCCATCATCGGTCTGCGCCCGCGCGCATCGGGTGAGGTCACGGTCAACGAGCAGGCCGTGCCTCCGCACGACGTTCATGCCGCAAATCGCGCAGGCCTGGCCTACATGACCAAGGACCGCAAGTCCAAGGGACTGCTTCTCAACTCCGGCATGATCGCCAACCTTACGCTGCAATCCTTGGACAAGCATGGCCGGTTTGGCTATCTGAGCGCTGCGAGCGAAGCCGCTGCGATGGCAAGGGCCCGCCGCCGCTTCGACATCCGCGTCAGGGACGGCAATATCGTTGCCGGCCGCATGTCCGGCGGCAACCAGCAGAAATTGCTGCTGGCGAAAGTCATGGAGATCGAGCCGCAGATCATCATCATCGACGAGCCGACGCGCGGCATCGACGTCGGCACCAAACAGCAGATCTATCATTTCATTTCGGCACTGGCCCGCGATGGTCATTCGATCATCGTGGTGTCTTCGGAGATGCCGGAGGTGATCGGACTTTGCACGCGTATCGCCGTGATGCGCGAGGGGCGAATCGTCGGCATTTTGGAGGGCGATGAGATCTCCGAACAGGAAATCATGCGCTACGCGGCGGGACTGAAGAAAAAGATTGCAGCCTGACCAGGCGAAACGATCGGTCGAGGCGTGACGGCGAATTCCCAGGGATAATGGGACGGGAGGTTGGATTTGAACATGAGTGTAAGCGAGGAAAGCAGCCAAAAGGAAAGCCGGCGCCGATCCTGGCGCGATGTCGATCTTCGGGCGGTCGCGCCCTTTGCGGCACTGGCATTGCTTCTCGTTGTCGGGGCGCTGGTCAATCCGAATTTCATCGGCATCACGAACCTTGCCAATGTTGCAACGAGAAGCGCTTTCATTGCCATCATCGCTGTGGGCGCGACCTTCGTGATATCGGCGGGTGACTTGGACCTTTCCGTGGGCTCGATGGTCGCTTTCGTCGCCAGCCTGATGATCCTGTTCATGAATTCCGGCGCGATCGCCGATCCGGCGCTGATGCTGACGACTGCCATCGTGCTCACGGTCGTGATCGGCGCGTCATGCGGCCTTGCAAACGGTCTCATCACCACCGTCGGCAAGATCGAGCCCTTCATAGCCACGCTCGGCACCATGGGCGTTTACCGCGGCTTGACCACATGGCTTTCGCAGGGCGGCGCCATCACGCTGCGCGAGCCCGAACTGCAGGCACTCTACCGCCCGGCCTATTTCGGCTCCATCCTCGGCGTGCCGGTCCCGATCGCCGTGATCCTTGCCGTCACCGGCGTTGCAGCCTTCGTCCTCTACCGCACCCGCTATGGGCGGCATGTCGTGGCGGTCGGCTCCAGCAGCGACGTGGCGCGTTACTCCGGTATCGCCGTCAATCGCGTACGCACGATCGCCTTCGTCATCCAGGGCCTGTGCGTCGCCATCGCCGTGCTTCTCTACGTGCCGCGGCTTGGCTCGACCTCGGCGACGACGGGCATCCTTTGGGAACTGCAGGCGATCACCGCCGTGGTCGTCGGCGGCACGGCGCTCAAGGGTGGCGCGGGCCGGGTCTGGGGCACGATTTGCGGCGCCTTCATTCTCGAACTCGTCGGCAACATCATGCTGCTTTCGAATTTCATCAGCGAATACCTGATCGGCGCCATCCAGGGGGCGATCATCATCATCGCCATGCTGGTTCAGCGGTCGCTGGTGCGTAAATCGTGAATAGCCGGGTCTATGGGTCGCCCGGTCCTCGATCGACTAGGCCCTTCATTATTTGGGAGAGAGAAAAAATGCGAAGAAAAATTCTGGGGCTGGCGGTGGTTGCCATGGCAGTCCTCACGGGCGTCTCGTATGCCCAGGACAAGAAAGTAACGATCGGCGTTTCCATTCCGGCAGCCGACCACGGCTGGACGGCCGGCGTCGTCTTCCACGCAGAGCGCGTGGCAAAGCTGCTCATGGCCGAACATCCGGGCCTGAACGTCATTGTCAAGACCTCGCCAGATGCTGCAAGTCAGGCAAACGCCGTGCAGGATCTCGCGACCCAAGGCATCGATGCCTTGGTCATCCTGCCGTCGGATCCGGATCCGCTCGTCAACGCCATCAAGGAAATCAAGGATGCCGGCAAGTTCGTGGCGCTCGTCGACCGTGCCCCGAGCAACAACGATGATTCCGTTCGCGATCTCTATGTGGCCGGCAACAACCCGGCGCTCGGCGAAGTCGCCGGCAAGTATATCAAGGAAAACACGCCGGATGCAGAGGTGGTCGTCATCCGCGGCCTGCCGATCCCGATCGACCAGCAGCGCCAGGATGGCTTCGACAAGGGCATCGCTGGTTCGAACGTCAAGGTTCTCGATCGCCAGTACGGCAACTGGAACCGCGACGACGCCTTCAAGGTCATGCAGGACTATCTGACGAAGTACCAGAAGATCGACGTCGTATGGTGCCAGGACGACGACATGGCCGTCGGCGTGCTGCAGGCCATCGAGCAGGCCAAGCGTACCGACATCCAGTATGTCGTCGCCGGCGCCGGCTCCAAGGACATGGTCAAGAAGGTCATCGACGGCGACAAGCTGATCCCCGTCGACGTTCTCTATCCTCCGGCGATGGTCGGCACGGCGATGGAAATGACGGCAGCCAATTTCTACGATCAGGTTCCGGTGCGTGGCACCTATATCCTCGACGCGACGCTCATCACCAAGGATAACGCCAAGGACTTCTACTTCCCCGATTCTCCATTCTGATGTTCCAACTGCAATGCGCCCATTCGCAAGGATGGGCGCATTTTCTCTGCTTGCACACGCGCTGCGGCCAAGAATGCGGCACGTACCTCTTGCAGCCTCCAGACAGGCATGATTAGCTCGCTTCGGTTTGACTTTCGGCATTTCAACTGCATCTGCCCAAAGGCGTGCGGCGCCTTGCCCCAGCCGAAATACGTGCCAGAAGTTATCATAAACGTTTACGATCGATCATCAGGGAGGATTCTGACATGAAGACGATCAAAGGGCCCGGCCTGTTCCTCGGGCAGTTTGCGGGAGATGCCGCGCCTTTCAATTCATGGGATGCGATCACCAAATGGGCGGCTGATATCGGCTATAAGGGCGTGCAAGTCCCGACCTGGGCCGGTCAGTTGATCGATCTGAAGAAGGCTGCCAGCTCCAAGGATTATTGCGACGAATTCGCCGGCAAGGCGCGTGAAAACGGTATCGAGATCACCGAGCTTTCGACCCACCTGCAAGGCCAGCTGGTTGCCGTTCACCCTGCCTATGACGAAGCCTTCGACGGCTTTGCCGCACCGGAAGTGCGCGGCAATGCGAAGGCCCGGCAGGAATGGGCGGTGGAGCAGGTGAAGATGGCGCTGACGGCCTCCAAGCACCTTGGCATCAAGGCACATGCGACCTTTTCAGGTGCGCTTGCCTGGCCCTTCATTTACCCGTGGCCGCAGCGTCCGGCCGGTCTTGTCGAAACAGCCTTTGACGAGCTTGCCCGCCGCTGGAAGCCGATCCTCGACCATGCCGAGGCGTGCGGCGTCGACGTCTGCTATGAGATCCATCCCGGCGAGGATTTGCATGATGGCGTCACCTACGAGATGTTTCTCCAGCGGGTCGGCAACCATCCGCGCGCCAACATGCTCTACGATCCTTCGCATTACGTCCTGCAGTGCCTCGACTATCTCGACAACATCGACATCTACAAGGATCGCATCAAGATGTTCCACGTCAAGGATGCGGAGTTCAATCCGACCGGTCGCCAGGGCGTCTATGGCGGTTATCAGGGCTGGGTCGAGCGCGCTGGCCGCTTCCGCTCGCTCGGCGACGGTCAGGTGGATTTCGGCGCCGTCTTCTCGAAAATGACGGCCAACAATTTCGACGGCTGGGCCGTTGTCGAATGGGAGTGCGCGCTGAAGCATCCCGAAGACGGTGCGCGGGAGGGTGCTGAGTTCGTCAAGGCACACATCATCCGCGTTACCGAGAAGGCCTTCGACGATTTCGCCGGCAGCGGTACGGACCAAGCCGCGAATCGCAGGATGCTCGGGCTCTGAGCCTTGCTTTTTTACTTCTCCCCTCGGGGAGAAGATGTCCCGAAGGACGGATGAGGGGGCGCAGCCGAGCGACGTCTTGAGCAAACGGCGAAAGACTGCATCAGCCGCACCCCCATCCGGCTATCGCCACCTTTTCCCCCTGAGGAGAGGGAGTCGCGAGACCGTCGGCAAACACTCATTTCTTTGGAGGAACCTATGGCAATTGAAGGATCAAGTGAACAGGCGCGCGAGCCGCGCATCCGCCTCGGCATGGTCGGCGGCGGAGCGGGTGCGTTCATCGGCGCCGTGCATCGCATAGCCGCCCGCATCGACGATCAATACGAACTCATCGCAGGTGCGCTGTCGTCGACGCCGGAAAAGGCGATCGCATCGGGCCGCGATCTCGGCCTTGCCCCGTCGCGCACCTACGCAAGCTACCGCGAAATGGCGATCCGTGAGGCGAAGCTTAAGAACGGCATCGAGGCGGTCTCGATCGTCACGCCGAACCATGTTCACTACAATGCCGCCAAGGAATTCCTGCGTCGGGGCATCCACGTCATCTGCGACAAGCCGCTGACCTCCAATCTTGCCGACGCCAAGAGGCTGAAGAAGGTCGCCGACGAGAGCGGCGCGCTATTCATCCTGACGCACAATTACACCGGCTATCCGATGGTCCGTCAGGCGCGCGAGATGATTGCCAATGGTGAACTCGGCGATATCCGCATCGTGCAGGCCGAATATCCGCAGGACTGGCTGACTGAGCCTGTCGAGCAGAGCGGTGCCAAGCAGGCCGTCTGGCGCACCGACCCGGCACAGTCGGGCGCGGGCGGTTCGACCGGCGATATCGGCACGCATGCCTATAACCTTGCCTCCTTCATCACCGGCCTCGAACTCGACAGTCTTGCGGCCGATCTCGATAGTTTCGTCGAAGGCCGTCGCCTGGACGACAACGCTCACGTGCTTCTGCGCTTCAAGGCAAAAGGCAAGGAGAGGCCGGCCAAGGGCATGCTCTGGTGCAGCCAGGTGGCTCCCGGCCATGAAAATGGGCTGAAGATTCGCGTCTACGGCACCAAGGGCGGCTTCGAGTGGGTGCAGGCAGACCCCAACTATCTGTGGTACACGCCGTTCGGCGAGCCGAAGCGCCTGATTACCCGCAACGGCGCGGGTTCGGGTGCTGCCGCTGCCCGCGTCTCACGCATTCCCTCCGGCCATCCGGAAGGCTACCTCGAAGCCTTCGCGACGATCTATACGGAAGCGGCCCATGCGATCAATGCGCACAAGAAGGGCAAAGCGGTCGAAAAGGCCGTGGTCTATCCGACCGTCGATGACGGCGTGAAGGGCGTTGCCTTCGTCGAGGCCTGCGTTGCTTCGTCGAAGCGGAATGGGGCTTGGGTCAAGCTTTGATGACCGGATCTTGGGCGAGCCCCTCGTCCGGCTGCAGCCACCTTCTCCCCGCGAACGGGGGAGGTCCATCGCCTCGTTTTTCCGGAGACGTCAGCGTGAGTGCGACACCTACCCGGCAGGTCCGCTATCGGCCTGCACCGTTGCAGGATTGACGTCTCCACTCTGTACAACGCCGGTTCCTTTGGCTACACCGCCGCTTGACCGACCAGTCCATAACCAGACGGGGTTTTTTGATGATCGATCCCAAGACACTCGCCGCCCGCTTTCCGGGCGATTTCACCTTCGGCGTCGCGACGGCTGCCTTCCAGATCGAAGGTGCCAGTAAAGCGGATGGGCGCAAACCGTCGATCTGGGATGCCTTCTGCAACATGCCGGGCCGTGTCCATAACCGCGATAACGGCG
Organism: Rhizobium azibense; assembly: GCF_004342325.1. Taxonomy (NCBI): domain Bacteria; kingdom Pseudomonadati; phylum Pseudomonadota; class Alphaproteobacteria; order Hyphomicrobiales; family Rhizobiaceae; genus Rhizobium; species Rhizobium azibense. Next base: position 64,077 of record NZ_SMBJ01000009.1, read on the forward strand.
ATATTGCCTGCGATCACTACAATCGGCTCGAGCAGGACCTTGACCTGATCAAGGACATGGGGGTCGAGGCCTATCGCTTCTCGATCGCCTGGCCGCGCATCATTCCAGATGGAACAGGGCCTGTGAACGAAGCCGGCCTCGATTTCTACGACCGCCTCGTAGACGGTTGCAAGGCGCGAGGCATCAAGACCTTCGCGACGCTTTATCACTGGGACCTGCCGCTGCTGTTGGCAGGCGACGGCGGCTGGACGGCGCGCTCCACGGCCTACGCCTATCAACGCTACGCAAAGACCGTCATGGCGCGTCTCGGCGACCGGCTCGACAGCGTCGCGACCTTCAACGAACCATGGTGCATCGTCTGGCTCAGCCACCTCTACGGCATCCACGCACCGGGCGAGCGCAACATGCAGGCAGCCCTTCACGCCATGCACTACATCAACCTTGCGCACGGGCTTGGTGTCGAGGCCATCCGCGCCGAGGCGCCGAAGGTGCCAGCCGGCCTGGTGCTGAATGCGATGCCCGTCATTCCAAGATCACAGAGCAAGGCGGATATTGCGGCCGGCGAACGCGCGCATCAGTTCCACAACGGCGCCTTCTTCGATCCGGTCTTCAAGGGCGAGTATCCGAGCGAGTTCGTGGAAGCACTCGGCGGCAACATGCCCGCCGTCGAAGATGGGGACCTGAAGATCATCGGCCAGACGCTCGATTGGTGGGGGCTGAACTACTATACGCCTTTGCGTGTTGCCGACGACCCGGCAAAAAACGGCGATTTCCCGTGGACGGCCGAAGCGCCGCGTGCCAGCGACGTGAAGACAGATATCGGCTGGGAGGTCTATGCGCCCGGCCTCAAGCATGTCGTCGAAGACCTCTATCGTCGCTATGAACTGCCGGAATGCTACATCACCGAGAATGGCGCCTGCTACAACATGGATGTGGTCAACGGCGAGGTCGATGACCAGCCGCGACTGGATTATTACAGCGATCACCTGGCGGTCGTCGCCGATCTCATCAAGGACGGCTTCCCCATGCGCGGTTACTTCGCCTGGAGCCTGATGGACAACTTCGAATGGGCGGAAGGCTACAAGATGCGTTTCGGCCTCGTGCATGTCGATTACGACACCCAGGTCCGCACGCTCAAGAAGAGCGGCAAATGGTACCGGGAGCTGGCAAGCCAGTTTCCGGCGGGCAATCACAAGGCGGGTTGAACCTTCCGCCGCTTCTGGCGAGAAGACCCGAAAGCCGGTTGGGCCTTCTGGAAGACCCGACCTCTTGTTGTTCGATCGTTCGCTCCTTTCATCGTTCACCCCCATCCGACACTTCACCCGCCGGGGAAGAAGCAGGCGGTGCTGCTTCGTCACTCAGGCGATTGCACAATGGGTGTTTTTTTGCCGCCCTGACCGATTCAAAGAAAAAATCTCTCTGTCAATCGCGACTGGAACTCCGCCATAAAGCATTACATCCCTGCGCATGGCAGCCATGCGCCGATCAAATTGAATCTTCCGGTTGTGTGATGATAAAGACTGCCTCTCTGTTCCGAATGCGTTGCCGAATGCCGGCCTGATCAGACGCGCCGCGTCGCCAGCCATTCAGCGATTGCCGACTAGTTGAACATCGAGAGCATCCATGCCTTCCGACCCTTCCAGCGCGGCCAATGCCGCAAACAGCGTCCTCTTCGAAGCCGTATCGAAACGCTTCGGCGCCGAGAACAAATCGTTTACCGCCCTTGAAGCGGTCGATTTTGCCGTCGCACGCGGCTCCATTACTGGCATCATCGGGCGTTCCGGGGCCGGCAAGTCGACGCTGATCCGTCTTGTCAACGGCCTGGAACGTCCAACAAGCGGCAAGATCATCGTCGATGGCGTCAACGTGCCCGATCTGGACGAGGCTGGCCTGCGTGTGCTGCGCCGTTCGGTCGGCATGATCTTCCAGCATTTCAACCTGTTGTCCTCGCGCACCGCCTTCGGCAATGTGGCACTGCCCCTGGAAATCGCCGGTTTCGACAAAAACGCCATTCGTGCACGCGTCGAGCCGCTGCTTAATCTCGTCGGGCTTTCGGACAAACGAGACCGCTATCCGGCAGAACTGTCCGGTGGGCAGAAACAGCGCGTCGGCATTGCCCGCGCACTTGCCACGCAGCCGAAGCTCTTGCTTTCCGATGAAGCGACCTCCGCGCTCGATCCGGAGACCACCCAGTCGATCCTAGAGCTCTTAAAGCGGATCAATGCAGAGTTGGGGCTTACGGTGCTTCTGATCACCCACGAGATGGAGGTCGTTAAAGCCGTCACCAGCGACGTTGCGGTGATCGACAAGGGCATCATCGTCGAGCGCGGCCGCACCTTCGAGGTCTTCACCCGGCCGCAACATCCAACGACGCGCGCTCTGCTTGCCGGGTTGCCGGGTTCGAAGCTTCCGGCAGCGCTGGCATCCGGCCTGCGGCCGCACAAGACACAAGGCGGTCGCGTTGCCGTGCGCATCACGTTCTTCGGGCGAACTGCTGAACAGCCGCTGATCTCGCAGCTTATCCAGACGTTGGGTTCGGATATCAACATTATCGCCGGAACGGTCGACGAGATCGGCGGCGAACCCTACGGCTCGCTTATCATCACCTATGCCGCGGATGATGCGACTTTTGCGAAAGCGGATGAATTCTTCAACGCGAACGGTCTCGTTGCGGAGGTGCTCGGCTATGTCTCCTGATCTTCTGCTTCTCATAGCCAAGGCAACGCTCGACACGCTGCGCATGGTGGCGATCGCCGGCCTCATCGGCTCCCTGATCGGGTTGCCGATCGGCGTGTTCCTGGCCACAAGCGGTCGCGGCGAGCTCTTTCCGGCGCCTTCTTTCAACAGAGTCGTTGGACTGCTCGTCAACGCAACGCGCTCGACGCCTTTCATCATCCTCGTCGTTGCGATCATTCCATTCACGCGCCTGGTTACCGGCACGTCGATCGGCACCAAGGCCGCGATCGTACCGTTGACGATCGCAACCATCCCGTTCTTCGCGCGGCTCGTCGAGGCTGCCATCCGCGACGTCGACAAGGGCTTGATCGAAGCCGCCCGCGCCATGGGTGCGACCCCGATGCAGATCGTGCGCAAGGTGCTTCTTGCCGAAGCGCGTCCGGCGCTGACACTGGCGCTCACGATGACGCTGGTCAGCCTCATCGGCTATTCGGCGATGGTCGGCGCCGTGGGCGGCGGCGGGCTCGGCGATCTCGGCATTCGCTATGGCTACCAGCGTTTCATGCCGGACGTGATGCTGGTCGTCGTCATCGTCCTGATCCTGCTCGTCCAGGCGGTGCAGAGCGCCGGCGATGCACTTGCCCGCCGTTTCGACAAGCGATCGCGCAAGAATTGATCGAATTGCCATTAACCCAAGGAGAAGATTGATGAAGAAAATCATCCTCGCGGCCGCCCTTGCAGCGGCCTTTGCGACTGCTGCCGCGGCCGAAAGCATCAAGATTGGCGTCACGCCAGGTCCGCATGCACAGATCATGGAGAAGGTGAAGGAAGTTGCAGCGCCCAAGGGCCTCGACATCGAGATCCTTGAATTTTCCGACTATGTCGTGCCGAACCAGGCGCTTGCCGATGGTGAGCTGAACGCCAACTCCTTCCAGCACAAGCCTTATCTCGACAACCAGGTCGCCGATCGCGGCTTCGCGATCGTTGACGTCGCCTATACGGTCAACTTCCCGATGGGCATCTATTCCAAGAAGGTGAAGAGCCTGGACGACCTCGCCGATGGTGCCACTGTTGCGATCCCCAACGACCCCACCAATGGCGGCCGTGCTCTGCTGATCCTCGCCGATAAGGGATTGATCAAGCTCAAGGACGGCGCGAGCCTGAAGGTCGGACCTGCCGATGTCACGGAAAATGCCAGGAATCTGAAGTTCGCCGAACTCGATGCCGCCCAGCTGCCGCGTTCCCTCGACGATGTAGATGCTGCCGTTATCAACACCAACTATGCGTTGGAAGCCGGTCTTGATCCTTCCAAGGATCCGATTGCCCGCGAAGGCGAAAAGGCACCCTATGTCAATATCCTTGCGGTCAACGAGAAGGACAAGGATCAGCCTTGGGTGAAGACGCTGGTCGAAGCCTATCACAGCGATGACGTGAAGCAGTTCATCGCCGATACTTTCAAGGGTTCGGTTATCGCAGGCTGGTAAGCGACCCAACCGGTATGAAATCAAGCCCTCCCGTTCCGAGGGGAGGGCATTTCGATGCGCGGTGATCTTCATTCAGAAAAATCACCCTGGATGAAGCCTTGTAGCCTTTCGCTTTAACCGTTTTTGAAGCCTTGACTGGCAAAGTCCCCGTTATCGGGGAGTCATGTATGCCTGCGTTCTTTAGGCAAAAAAATCAGGCATCGGGGATCGGCCGCCACGCAACTGTTGCGGGTGTGCTTTTTTCCTTTGCGGCTATGGTCGCGGTCGTTACCGTCATGGTGCTGACGGCTTTGTCGCGCGTCACCGATAACGCCAATATTCTCGACGAGGAACGTTCGCGCGAAACCACGGCCGGGGCGATCAAGACGTTCGAAGCGCAACTCGGCGCGACGCTGAACGACTACGCCGCCTGGGACGACGCGGCCGTCAATGTCTATGCCCCGGATGGCATGGCTTGGACGATCAGCAACTACGGCGAAATGTCCTCCAATAGCGCGCTCTTCGACGTGGCGATCGTCATAGATGACGACAAGAAGCCGCTGATGGTCTATCGCGACGGCCAGCCGTCAAACGACGCGATCGACGATTTCTTTGCGCCGTCGCTGTGGACGTTGTTCGACAAAGTGAAGGCCGCCGGGCTCGCATCACCGGAAGCCGTGGGTTTCGTCGGCACCAAGAGCGGCATTGCGGCAGTCGGCGTTGCGCTCGTGCGTGAAAAATCCGGCACGCTGAATGCACCTCAAGGGCAGCGCCGCTACCTGATTTTTGCCCGCCATCTGAACGGGCAGACCATCAAGGGCCTCGGCGAGACCTATGTCATCCAGGGATTGAAGCTGGTGCCGGCCGCTTACGACGCGCACTATTCCGTGGCCATCGATGACGCCGCCGGCAAGGCACTCGGAAAACTCGTATGGATTTCGCGTTCGCCGGGCGACATCAGCTACGCACAGGTGCGCCCGACGATTGTGAAGGCACTCAGCCTCGTCGGGCTGTTCTTCGCCGGCCTGCTCGTCATCGGCTGGCTTGCCGGACGCCGGCTGAAGGCGGAGGAAAACACTGCCCGCGAGGATGCGCTCCGCGATCGCCTCAGCGGTCTGTCGAACCGCGAAGGCCTTGGGATTGCTGTCGATGACGTCGTTGCCAAGGCGAGGCAGACCGGCAAGAACGTACTGCTCCTCTATCTCGACCTCGACGGTTTCAAGGAGGTCAACGATGCATACGGGCATGGCACCGGTGATCAGTTGATCCGCGCAGTTGCTGCCGGCCTCAAGGTGCTGGTTCCAGATGGCGCGGTTCTGGCGCGCATTGGCGGCGACGAATTTGCGATTGCTTTCCTGTCTGAAGGCGGCAGCGCCGATGCGCTGCAGCTTTCGGAACAGATCCTGGATTTTTTGGCGGAGCCGCTGGAGATCGGCCGGCGCGTCGTCGTCATCGGCGCCAGCATCGGCATCGCGATGGCTGCTGGCGGGACGATCGGCCGCGAAGAATTGGTCCGCCGGGCCGATCTTGCGATGTACAAGGCCAAGGAAGCGGGCCGGGCCCGCATGACGCTTTACGATCCCGCCATGGATGCCGACCGCGAGGAGCGCAATGCGCTTGAACTCGATCTGCGCGTTGCGATCGAAAGTGGCGATCTGACGCTTGCCTATCAGCCGCTGATCGATGCCGCTACACATGAGATGAACGGCGTCGAAGCGCTGGTACGCTGGAATCGTCCCGGCCACGGACCAGTCTCACCGGACGTATTCATCCCCATCGCCGAGACCAGCGGGCTTATCGAGGCGCTTGGTCTGTTTGTGCTGCGCAAGGCCTGTGAGACCGCCAAGCAATGGCCGGAGCTGCGCGTTGCCGTAAACGTTTCCCCCGGCCAGTTCCGCAATCCGGCCTTTACCGACTATGTTCGCTATGTCCTGAAACATACGGCGATCGAGGCGGAACGCGTAACGCTGGAGATCACCGAAGGATACATGATCCAGAATCCGCAGCGCACCCGTCAATCGATCGAGCGGCTGAAGACGCTCGGCGTCAAGATCGCGCTCGACGATTTCGGCTCGGGCTTTTCGTCGATCGGTTATCTCCGCCAATTCGGTTTCGACCGCATCAAGATCGATCGTTCGCTGGTCGAGGGCGTGACCGAAAGCGACAGCCAGCGCGAGATGTTGCAGGCAACCGTCGCGCTTGCCCGCTCACTGGATATTCCGGTGACGGCCGAGGGCATCGAGACGGAAGAGCAGGCACTGGCCGTTCGTCTCTTTGGTTGCGATTGCCTGCAGGGTTATTTCTTCAGCAAGCCGGTGCCGGCAGACAGGATCACCGAAATGCTTGAAGCACGCCGTGCCCTGGACGCGATGCCGCGCCAGATAACCGCTGCCTGAACCTAAGTCCCGATGTGCTTGAGACCGCGTTTCTTGGCAAGCGCGATCTGCAGCTGCCGCTGGCGATAGCGAAGCCGGTCGTCTTCAGTGCGCGTATGGTAGCAGTAGCTGCAGGAAACGCCTTCCTCGTAAAGCGGCGAGGTGGTTTCCTTTGCGGTGATCGGATTGCGGCAGGCATGGCAGAGCTTGTGCTCGCCTTCCTTCAGTCCGTGCTCGACCGACACCCGCTCGTCGAACACGAAGCAGGCGCCGTCCCACAGGCTTTCCTCCCTTGGAACCTCCTCCAGATACTTCAAGATACCGCCCTTGAGGTGGTAGACCTCCTCGAAACCCTGCTCCTTCATGAAGGCCGTCGCCTTTTCGCAGCGGATACCACCCGTGCAGTACATGGCGATCTTCGGCTTGTTGTGCAGGCCGGTGTTCTGGCGCACCCATTCCGGAAATTCGCGGAAGGTCCTGGTTTTCGGATCGACGGCGCCCCGAAAGGTGCCGATCGCCGTTTCGTAGTCGTTGCGCGTGTCGATGACAACCGTGTCGGGATCGGAAATCAACGCGTTCCAATCCTGCGGCATCACATAGGTCCCAACCACCTTGTTGGGGTCGATATTGTCGACCCCCATCGTGACGATCTCTTTTTTGAGTTTCACCTTCATGCGCAGGAAAGGCATTTTGGATGCGCGGCTTTCCTTGTGCTCCAGGGCGATGAATTCCGGCTGCGCCCGCAGGTAGGCGAGCACCGTTTCGATGCCGGCATCCGGTCCGGCGATCGTCCCGTTGATACCTTCATGCGCCAACAGCAGCGTCCCCTTCACGCCGTTTTCTTCGCAAAGCGTCTGCAGGGGCACGCACAGGCTTTCAAAGCGCGGCACGGAAACAAAATGATAAAGCGCCGCCACGAGGAACGGGCTGGTGTGATTGATGCTGTCGGTCATGACGCTGAAATACAGTCTGAAGCGTTTTTGCGCAAGCTTTGCCATTGCGGGCGCGCGCGCCAAGTGTTGGCGCTTTTCGAATTCAGTTCCGGCTCAACAGCCAGAGTGCCTCGATCCGGCTGGCCTCATGTTGCGGTTTGTCGGCAAAGATGCGGCCGGCCTCTTGGAGCGCGGTTTGCCGCTCTTCCTGTTGGCGGAAGATGATGGCATCGAGCAGGTGGGCGAGATCTTCATTGCGGGTAAAGAGCTGCGGCTCCGCCTCAACCAGTTGCGACAGCACCGAGAGATCGTTGACGCGGCCGAGCCGTTCTGCGAGATCCGTGGCTGCATCCTGCTTCGCCTTCATCGCGGCGGGCCACAGATTTCGCAGCAGCGCGTGATAGAGCCGGTAGTCGTAGGTTCGCTTGCGCAGTTCATGAAAATCCTCAGTCGCTGCCGTATCGCGGCATGCATCGAACGCCGTGCGCGCTCTTTGCGAAGTGCGCTTCCAGCTGTTGGCGAGCATGCGGGCGTTCCTGCTGCGCTTGTTCTTGAAAGAAACCCTCTCGACTTCGCCGATCGCGTCCTTCAGCGAGACGGCCGTCTCGTGAAGCTTCTGCTCAAGCCCGCTTTCGGCCTCCGCCATCCAGTCACGCCGTGCTTGCAAAATTGTGACGATGCGCATGAGCGCCTCGCTCTCTGCGTTGCCGCGGGCGCCTTTTTGCAAATATTCGGCAGTACCGATCAGGGCTGTGGCGTCCCGGATCGATGAAAGCGATTTTGCCGTCTCGCGCAGCCTGGCATTTTGTCGCTTCTGAAAGTCCGGAACCTCCTTGGCCACGAGCCGGTAAAGAGAGCGCAGCCGCTTGACGTTCTTGCGAAAAGCATGGACCGCCTCATGCGCGCCGCCCGGCCGCTCCTCGAGAACAGCAATGGCACGTTCCAGCTGTTCCGTTGCCACTCTTCGAAACTCATCGGTGAAATCGAAATCAGGCCGTATGCGAAAGGGCATCCTGATCGTACTCGAATTCGGTCGCCAGCGCTTGGTTGGAATAGCGGAAATCGCCGGTCACTTCGCGGCCAAGCCAGGCCGGGCGGGAGGGATCGTCATTTTCGGACGTCATCTCCACCTCAGCGATCACCAGGCCGCGATGCGCACCGGCAAAGACATCGACTTCCCACACGAAGCTGTCATGCGGCACGCGGTAGCGCGTTTTTTCGATCACCAGGCCAATGGCGCTTTGCATCAGCTCTTCGGCGTCAGAAACGGGAATTTCGTATTCGAATTCGTCGCGGGTCACGCTGCTGCGGCCGATCTTGATCGTCAGCCGCGCGCTCTTTCCGTCAAGGATGCGCACACGCACGGACCGGTCGTCCATCGAGGCGATGTAACCTTGTCTGAGGATCGATTTCGTCACGGCCTTGGCGCGCCAGCCGTCGTTGCGTACCAGAAATTTCCGCTCGATCTCTTTCGCCATTTCAGTGAACCTTTTGTGACGATCGCCGCACCGTAGCGTAAATCTCCCGGAAGGGATACCCATCTTCTTGCCGCATCTGTTTTGTCTCGACAAATCGGGTCCATAGGGGTATTCGGGAGCCCAATTCAATCGTTTAGGGAACCGTGCGGCCATGGGCGAGAAGACAGAAAAGCTCCTTTCCATCCTCAAACTCCAGCCAGTTGTTCCGGTGCTTATCGTCGATGACGTGAAGTCCGGCGTTTTGCTGGCGCGTGCGCTGGTCGCAGGCGGCCTGAAGGCGATTGAGATCACCATGCGCACGCCTGCAGCACTCGATACGGTCCGTGCCGTTGCCCAGGAGGTCGAAGGTGCGGAAGTCGGCGCAGGCACGATCCTGGATGCAAAGCAGTGGGATGCGGCCATTGCTGCCGGCTCGAAGTTCGTCGTCAGCCCGGGGGCCACGCAGGAACTGCTCGATGCCGCTTCGGCATCGCCGGTTCCGCTGCTGCCGGGCGCTGCTACGGCAAGCGAGGTCATGGCGCTTCGCGAAGAAGGCTACAAGGTATTGAAATTCTTTCCCGCCGAACAGGCAGGCGGAGCCGCATATCTCAAGGCGCTTTCCTCGCCGCTCGCCGGCACGCTCTTCTGCCCGACCGGTGGCATTTCGCTCAAAAACGCCAATGATTACCTGTCTTTGCCTAACGTCATCTGCGTTGGCGGATCCTGGGTGGCGCCGAAGGAACTCGTCGCTGCGGGCGATTGGGGAGGGATCACCAAGCTCGCCTCGGAAGCGGCTGCGCTGAAAGCCTGACATTTTCCTGATCGCAACAAGGTGCCGGCGGCTTCGCCGGCATTTGTATTTGCCAATCTGGTTCCTATCTTCAGTTCTGCCTCAACAGGGAGACGATGAAGGATGTTCGACGCGAAGAAGCTTCTTGACCAGTTCCTGGGATCTCAAATACCGGGCGTCGGCGGAAGTGTCCGCAACCGGGCCGGCGATGCCGTCCAGTTGGCCAAGGATAATCCGTGGAAGGCCGGAGCGCTGGCGACTGTGCTTCTTGGGACGAAGACGGGCCGCAACATTGCCGGCAACGCGATAGCAATCGGCGGGCTCGCAGCGATCGCCGGCCTCGGATACCAGGCCTACAAGAACTACCAGGCGGGTCAGGCACCTGCCACGCCTTCGGATGCCCCTCCGCCGTCGACGCCGGTTCTCCTGCCGGCACCCGCCGATTCCGGTTTCGGTCCGGCTTCGCCTGCTGGCAGCAACGAATTTGCCCTGGTGCTGATCCGCGCCATGATCGCGGCGGCCAAAGCCGACGGCCATATCGACGACGCCGAGCGAGCGCATGTCATGGACAAGATGAGGGCCGCCGACGTCAGCGGTGAAGCTGCGTCATTCATCGAGCGCGAGCTCGCCTCGCCAACCGATCTCGACGCGCTGGTCGCAGCCGCCACTACGGAGGAACAGAGGGTCGAGCTCTATACGGCATCGCGCCTGACGATCGAGCCGGACTCGCGGGCCGAGCGCGGCTATCTCGATCTCCTTGCAGGGCGTCTTGGCCTTGCCGATGCGCTTGTGGACCATATCGAGGCAACGGTTTCCTCCGCCAAGGTTTCCTTGTCACGGTGACATGCAGGCTGGTTGCCTTTCCCGGGCGGCTGGCCTATCCACTCTTCCGATGAGAGGAGTGAGCATGCGCGATCTATCGAATTTCAAGGTGCCGGCACCTGGTTACGTGACACTGAAGGGGCGCTACGTGACCGTCGAGCCCTATGTCCGGGCCGAGCATCTTCAGGCGCTCTGGGACGGACTGGGCGGCATGGGCATCAATCCGCTGCTTCTGTATTTCGCGCAGGACGACTTCACCGGCATCGCCGATTTTGCCAACTGGCTCGATAACGCCTGCAAGTCCGGCTGGCTCACTCACATCTTCCGCGACAACGCCACCGGCAGGATCGTCGGCATGGCCAATTATATGCGTGCCGACCCAGCCAACGGCGTCGTCGAGATCGGCGGGGTGGCGCACGGGCCGGATATGAAGCGTTCGCCGCTTTCCACCGAGGCCCATTACCTTTTGGCCAAGCATGTCTTCGAAGATCTCGGATACCGCCGCTACGAATGGAAGTGCGACAACAACAACGAAGCCAGCAAGACGACGGCCGCGCGCTACGGCTTCAAGTTCGAAGGTGTCTTTCGGCAGCATATGATCTCCAAGCGCCGCAACCGCGACACGGCCTGGTTCTCGATGATCGACAGCGAGTGGCCGCTGATCAGCGAGGCTTTCGAGACCTGGCTTTCGCCGGAGAACTTCGATGCCGAAGGCAAGCAGCGCCGGCGCCTGCAGGACATCCGTTCCGATCTTGAAAAGGAAAGGCTCGCATGAGCCCCGAAAGCCGCTCACAGGCGATCGCCGCCGCCACCATCCTCATTTGCGTGGGACTGGCCATCTATTTCCTGCCGACGCTCGTCCTTTGGATCGGCAACTATTCTCCCGTGCTTGCCGTCATTGCCGGCGCGGCGCTTCTGCTCGGCTTCTTCGCGATATTCTGGTTGAGGGCGCAGTATCAGCGAGGCAAGGGGAAGTAAGAGCCTACCCCTGAAGCGAGGCGCCCAGCAAAAGCACGCCCATGCAAATCACCAGGACGGCGCCCAGGATTTCGATCGCGTTGCCAATCCAGATCGATCTCGCTGAGCCACGGCCGCAGATGCCGACGGCGGTGCCCTTGGCGGCAACCGCAAGGATCGCGAGGATTGAGACCGTAATGGCCGTGCCAAGCGACATGGCGAGCACGGAAAGAATGCCGCCCAGATAAAGACCGTTCAGCAGCGAAAAGGTCATGACAAGCAGCGCGCCGGAGCAGGGGCGAAGACCGACGGCAACGATCGCTGACCAGGCTTCGCGGATGCTGAATTTGTCGCCGCCCAAAAGCGACGGGTCAGGTGCATGAGAGCGGCCGCAGGTTTCGCAGGCCATGCCGGAGATGAAGTTGTGCCCCGCCTTGCGTGCCTGCTTCTCGCCGAAGGCATAGGCTTGCCTGCGGCTTTCATTGTCCTTCCAGTCGAGCATCATGCTGACCGGGCCGGCCGATGTTTCCACGACTTCATGCTCTGGCAGGCCGCCGATCATCGAACGAAGTTTGCGCAAGAGAAGCCAGCTACCGAAGGCGATGACCATGATGAAGCTTGTGATCTCCATCGCATTCGTCGCCTGCGTCAGCGTAATGCCGCTCCCACGCAGAATGAGCCAGGCACCGCCCACCAGCGCCACTGCCATTGCACCTTGAATGAATGCCGAGATGAAGGAGATCACTACGCCGCGCTTCAGCTCGATTTCGTTGGCGATCATGTAGGAGGAGATCACCGCCTTGCCATGCCCGGGACCGGCCGCATGGAAGACGCCATAGGCGAAGGAAAGACCGATCAGCGACGCAAGCTGCCACGGGTCTTCACGCATTGCCTTCAGGGTGTCCGTCAGCGCGCGGTAGAAGGCCTGCTGTTCGTAATTGATGTAGGCGAGCAACGGCGCCAGCGGTCCGCCTGTCGGCTGGAAACTCGGCTCGGCAGTGCCAATCCCGAGCGGCGATTGGGCATGGGCCACGTTCATCAGCGCAAGCAGTGCGAGTGCGGCCATCGAAAGGAACAGCAAAGCGTTCCGTTTCAGCATGAAACCTCCAGCTTGGTGGCAAAGAGCTTGGACATGTCGGTGCCGGTCGGATCGTTGAAGAAGGCGTCGGTCAGCGACTGCTTGTTTTGAGATATCACCTGATCGGCGTCCGGCCGCAGCACATCATGCTTGCAGTTCTTGAAGCCGTCCCCGACCGTTGAAAGCTCCTTGTCCGTCGGAAAGTCGATCGAGGTGTAGAGCGTGGGGTCGTAGACGCCGAAGGTGAGCGTGCCCTTAAGCGGCATCTTCTGCGCGGGCTTTACAGCGAAGAACATCAGGAGCTGTCCTTCCTTGTAGTCGACGTGAATGATGTCCGGCTTCTGCACGGTCACGTTCTTTCCGTCGATCGTCAGATTCATGTAGTAGCCGTAGTCCGAGAGCGACTCGCGCACGGTATTGCCGACTTCGGCTAGCTCGTTCGGCTCCAGCTTCAGATCGGTGTTCTTGTCGAAATCCATGACGACGGAGGAGGAGAACACCTCGTCGAAACGCCACACGTTCCGCAACTCCTGAACGCTGCCGTCGGGCGCTGCCACGACTTCGAGCCGAGCTTCCACGAAAATGTGCGGATGTGCCGTGACCGCGGCCGGCGCAAGAAAGATCAGCGCGGCCATCAGGTAAGTGGAATTCTTCATGTGTCGGGTACCGCTCTGCCCAAATCGGTTGGTGTCTTCTTGCCGGAGAATGGGACGGAATTGGGACGGGCCTCAAGGCGGCAAAGTGAATCAGGCCGGCTTCAAGCCTGCTTCTTGAACCAAGCATGAAGGTAATCCACGAAAATGCGGACCTTTGCCGGCAGGTAGCGCCGATGCGGATAGACGGCATAAATCCCGCGATCGGTCGGTATGTAGTCGTTGAACAGGGTCACGAGCCGGCCGTCTTCGATCGGCTTACGAGCGATGAAGTCCGGAATGACCGCAATGCCGATGCCCGACAATGCCGCGCGCAATGTCGCATGCGGGCTGTTCACCTCGATCGGCCCGGAAACGGCGACAGCGAATGACGTGCTGTCGGGATTGTAGAATCGGACGCTTGCCTGCGTGCGCGAGTTCGTATCGACGATGAAGGGAACGTTGGAAATGTCGGTCGGATGTTCGAGGTTCGGATAGCGCTCGAGAAACTCCGGTGTGGCGCAGACGTGGACGCGGAAATCCGAGATCTTTCGCGCGATCATTCCCGAATCTTCAAGCTTGGTGACGCGAATCGCCAGGTCGAAACCTTCTTCGATCAGATCGACGAACCGGTCGTCTGCGGCGATTTCCAGCTGCAGATCGGGGTTCTCCTTGCAAAAATCGATCAGAGACTGACCGACATCGGCATCGACAAAGGTGCGCGGCACCGAGATCTTCAGCCGGCCCTTGAGTTGCGCGTTGTTCTCGCGGACCAGATCGGCGAGGTTGTCGATCTCCTTCAAAATGTCGGAGGCGGTGCGGTAGTAAGTATGCCCGGCCTCGGTCATCGAAAACTGCCGGGTGGTGCGATTGAGCAGCAGGGCACCCAACTCGTCTTCCAGCTCGCGCACATATTTGGAAAGCAGCGCCTTGGAGCGGCCCGTGCGCCGCGCTGCGGCGGAAAAACCTTCCGCTTCAACGACATCGATGAAGGCACGTATGCGCGTCAATGTGTCCATGGCCGTCTCCCGTTGTTGCGAAAGATTGAACAAATTGCGCGCGGTTGTTCAATTTATTTTTTTAGCGATCGGCAAAAAAATTCTTGATTATGACTGCGAATATTCTTATCTCGTCCTCAGCCCAAAGTCGCACGTGCCCATGGGTGTCCGCCGACCCTCGATTAGGTGAGGTCATCGGTAAGGTACCTGGAACTAACCCCTCCAGTCGCTATTCCGGCCAACCGGGAAATGCGAGGACGCCTAAGCAACGACGGTGCGGGCCTTTCTGGTGTCTTCCGGCTTTCCATCAGCCGGGGTTACTGAAGAGGCACACCTTCATTGCCGGAAGTGCGGTTGGGATTTTCCCTCCAATCCATGGCAGACAAAGCCGAACTATGCCGCTCTCGTGGCGTTGGTTCAATATTTGCGCATCGAGCGCTTGCTATGGTTCCGGGGTCTCCACCGGCTGGTACCAGTGCGAGCATTCGTATGCCCTTTGTCCTCCGGTTCTTGCCGGAGCTCTGGAATTGGAAGAGGGAATCGATATGACCACCCAGCGCATCCGCGACTTTCTCGCAACCCGACGCCCCGACGGTCCCTGCCTCGTGGTCGACCTCGACGTCGTGCGCGACAATTTCAACGCCTTCCGTCATGCGATGCCGGACAGCGCCATCTACTATGCCGTCAAGGCGAATCCGGCTCCGGAAGTGCTGAAGCTGCTGGCTTCCCTCGGCTCCAACTTCGATTGCGCCTCTGTCGCAGAAATCGAAATGGCACTCGATGCCGGTGCGACCGCTGCCCGCATTTCCTACGGCAATACGATCAAGAAGGAGCGCGATGTCGCACGCGCCTGTGCGCTCGGCGTCAGTCTCTTTGCGGTCGACAGCCACGAGGAAGTCGAAAAGATCTCGCGTGCCGCTCCCGGCGCCCGAGTGTTCTGCCGCGTTCTCACGGATGGTGAAGGCGCTGAATGGCCGCTGTCGCGCAAGTTCGGCTGCGTCCCGCAAATGGCTGTCGATGTACTTGTCTATGCCCATCAGCTTGGCCTCGAATCCTATGGCGTCTCGTTCCATGTCGGTTCGCAGATGACCAAGGTCGATGCCTGGGATTCGGCTCTTGCCGATGCCAAGCGCGTTTTCGTGCAGCTTGCCAAGCAGGGCATCCATCTGCAGATGGTCAACATGGGCGGCGGCTTCCCGACGAAATACCTCCGTGACGTTCCCACGGCCGAGGCATATGGCCGTTCGATCTACCAGAGCCTGCGCGATCATTTCGGCAACCAGATCCCGAAGACGATCATCGAGCCGGGCCGCGGCATGGTCGGCAATGCCGGCGTCATCAAGGCTGAAGTGGTGCTTGTCTCGAAGAAGTCGGACAACGACACGGCCCGCTGGGTTTTCCTCGACATCGGCAAGTTCGGCGGGCTCGCCGAAACGATGGACGAGGCCATCCGCTACCCGATCCGCACCGAACGCGACGGCGACAAGATGGAGCCCTGCGTCATCGCCGGCCCGACCTGCGATTCGGCCGACGTGCTCTACGAGAAGAACCTCTACCCGCTGCCGGTGAGCCTTACCATCGGCGACGAGGTTCTGATCGAAGGCACCGGTGCCTATACGACGACCTATTCGGCGGTTGCCTTTAATGGCTTTGAGCCGCTGAAGGCCTACGTCATCTGATCCAGCCGGCCCCGCAGCCAATCGGGGCGGCACCTTCACAATTTCCTTTCGACACCGTCTGAAACGGTTTTGAGTGCGGGAGGCCAAGATGGCCGCTGTTCTTGATTCTGTCCGCGCATTCTTTGCGCCCTCCGTCTTCACCATCGACTCCGAAAACCCGTCGGATGTCGTAGCGCGCGAGAACCTGCTCGATCGTGCCATGGGTCCGAACCGCCGCAAGAAGTCGTCGGAGAAGATCCGGCGTGGCCGCATCCCGGCAGAAGGCTTGGCACTGGTCGCGCGTGACCGTGACGGCCATGTCATCGGCACCGTCCGCCTCTGGAACATCGAAGCTGGCGTCAACGCCGAGGCAAGCCCGGTCAATGCGCTGCTGCTCGGCCCTTTGGCCGTCGATCCGACCTTTGAAAGCAAGGGCGTAGGTTCGGCGCTGATGCGCGCGGCGATTCTCGAAGCCAAGAACAAAGGACATGGCGCGATCCTGCTCGTCGGCGACGCTGCCTATTACGAGCGCTTCGGCTTCTTTGCCGAGAAGGCTTGCCATCTCGTCATGCCAGGCCCGTTCGAACGTTCGCGCTTCCTGGCGCTCGAGTTGACGGAAGGCTGGCTTGACGGTGCAGCCGGCATGGTTGTTCCCTCGGGGCGCATGCTTGCAAAAACGCCTCTTTGGAAGGCGGCCTGACGGATCAAGCCTCTCGCTGAAACCAGAGGGGTTTATCCTTTAGGCGCTGATGCGCCCTTGCGCGATGAGCCACTGGACCGATTCCTGCACAGCCTGGAGGGAACTGTGGCGCGGCGTGAACTCCAGCAGGCGCCTTGCCTTCTCCATTGAGCAATTCGGGCTTCGGGCGATGTGCTCGAATGTCGCCCTTGCGTCCTCGGCGCTTTCCGTCTTCGACCAGTCGTCATAGGGGAAGAAGGCAAGCTTCGGTTCATGCCCGAACCAGCGAAACATCGCTTCGGCATACCCTCTCAACGTCAGTGCCTGGTCCGAAACCGCGTGGAAGCTTTCTCCGGTCGAGGCGTGCCAATTGCTGATTGCTGCCATGAACATGGCTGCCACATCGTCGGCGTGAACGTGATGAACGGTCTCCAGTCCGAGGTTCGGCAATCTCAGCATCTCGCCGCGCGCAATCGTCGAAAACACAGAAATGTTGAAATGTCCGGCGGGGTTGAGTGGAGGCCAGCCCGGTCCAACGATATGGCCGGGATGGATGAGGGTTGCAGGAAAGGCCCGCCTGCGTGCCGCGCCCAGAAGATAGTCCTCGATTGCCTTCTTCTGCTCGCCGTAGTTTCCAAAGGGCGTCTTGGGCGCATCCTCACGCGTCGGAACCAAAATGGAATGGCCGTGCGTCCAGATGGTGCCTGTGTGCAGAAAATGGCCGACATGGCCGTCCAACACTTCCGCCAGATGGCGAGCGCTCTCCAACGTGAAACAGATCATGTCGATGACGATGTCGGGCCTCAGTGCGCGGACGGCGGGGCCGAAGCTGCCTTCCTCCTCCATCTGCGCCCTATCCATCTGCTGGCGTTCGACACACTGCCATGTTGCGTGGGAACAGTATGGCTTTCCTTTGCCGCGGCTGATTGCAACCACGTCATGCCCCGCCTCGACGAGACGCGGGACGAGATATGTGCCGACGTGGCCGGTTGCTCCGATCACGATTACGCGTGCCATCGTCTTACGCTCCTGGCCGTGTGTTGAGCTGGTCGGGCCAAATGTTGGGCGGCCGGCCGATTGGGCAAGCAAGGATCATAAACTTTCACGTCCGCGTGAATCGGCTCTTCGGACGGATGAATTCTGCCCCGGTTTGCGCTAGCTCATGGCGATGACCAGAGCCTTCTTCATATTCTTGGTGCTTCTTCTTTCCGCCGCGCCGGCCCCAGCCCAGCAGGAAAATGATCGCCTTGCGTCGCTGCTCGACGATATCGCTTCCCGAGAGGAACTGAAATCGCTGAAAACCATCATCATCTCACGTGACGGAAAGATCCTGGCCGAGCGAGGCTATCGCGGACATACAGCGTCGGAATCGACCAATATCAAGTCTGCCTCGAAAGCGATCATCTCCGCCCTGGTCGGCATCGCCGTCAGCAAGGGTGTGCTTGCAGGACCCGATCAGAAGATTGCGCCGATCCTGAAGGCGGATCTGCCGCAATCGCCCGATCCGCGGCTGAACGAGATCACCGTCGGAAACCTGCTGTCGATGCAGGCAGGTCTGGGCCGCATGTCGGGAGCAAACTACGGACGCTGGGTTGCGAGCCGAAACTGGGTGCGTTTTGCACTCTCGCAACCCTTCGACGACGAGCCTGGTGGCCGAATGCTGTACTCGACCGCCTCGACCCATCTCCTGTCAGCAATCCTGACGAAGGAATCCGGCAAGACAACCCTTGCCCTGGCACGGGAATGGCTCGGGCCAGTCGAAGGGTTTCGGATAGGCGCCTGGGAGCGCGACCCACAGGGCATCTATCTCGGCGGAAACCAGATGGCCATGAGCGCCCGCTCGTTGCTTGCGTTCGGCGAGCTCTATCGCAACGGCGGCAGGACGCCAAAGGGGCGACAGGTCGTTCCTCGAGAGTGGATTGCCGCGTCCTGGCAGCCGCGCACCACCTCGCGCTTCTCGGGCGATGCCTATGGCTACGGATGGTTTGAACGCAATGTGGGCGGCGAGGACGTGCATTTCGCGTGGGGCTACGGTGGGCAGATGCTCTACATCGTGCCGTCGCTCAATCTGACCGTGGTGATGACCTCGCAGGAAAGCGGGCCATCCGCCCGCAACGGCTATCGCGACGCCTTGCATGGCGTCCTCGGCGAGATTATCGAAAAAGCCCGGATATCGTGACCGGAAGGGATGGCGAAGGCACTTGGCCATCACCATCGAAGGAATTTGAGCGGTCAGGCCGAGATATCGACGACGCCGCAGTCACCTGCTTCCGAGGCGAAGGCGAGTAGCTTGCCGTTCTTGTTCCAGCTCATCGCGGTGATAGCGCCCTTTCCGGGGCGGCGGATCAGCGCCTCTTTACTGTCTGCAATACGCACAGCAAGAATCATGCCGTCGATGAAGCCGATTGCAAGGATGTCTTCAGCCGGATGGAACTTGACCGAGGTCGCCATGATGTTGGCGCGCGTGCCGAGCTCCAACGGCGCCTTGCCCATCGGACCGTCCTTGCCCTGGAAAGGCCAGACGATCGCTGCCGGCGCGCCAGATGAGGCAAGCCACTTGCCCTTGGCCGACCAGGAGAGCGACTTCACCTTGGCCGGATAGCCGGTCATGCGCATGTGACGCGCCTCAGCGCCAGGCTTGGCGTCAAGCTTCCAGCCGTGCAGGGCGTTTTCCTGCATGGTCGTCACCAGAAAATTGCCGTCGGGCGAGAATGTGACGCCGGTATGTGCGCCCTTCCACTCCAGATCGACCGGCTTTGCGTTCATGCCAACCCAGTGCAGCGACACGCCGTTGTAGCGCGCTGCAGCGATGCGCAGTCCCTTCGGTGCAAAGGCAAGGCCTTCGACAGTCCGCTCCTCGGTGAATTCCTTGGCGTCGCCAGTCGAAAGACGAACGAAGGCGCTCTTTCCATAGGCATAGGCGACGGCACCTTGCGGGCCGGCGGCCACTTGCGAAATCCATTTGCGCGGCGCGCTGGCGATCTCGCTGACGCTGGCGTCGGCTGCAATGCGCAACACCTTGCCGTCTTCGCCGCCCGAAATCAGGCTTTCGCTATAGGGATCGCGGATGCAGGTGAGCATGCCCTGATGGGCTTCGCAAACCTTCTCGCCGCCATCCAGCCGGTGAAGCGTGCCGGCGGCATTCGCGAAAAAGGGGACATCACCTAAAAATTCGACGGCCAGGATGTGGCCGTCGAGATCAAGCGGGGCAACTGTCGGCATCAGGCCGCGGCCTCGCACGCCTTGAAGGAGGCTTCAAGCTTTTCGCGGTCGAGTTCGCGGCCGATGAAGACCAGGCGCGTCTCGTGCTTTTCGCCATCCTTCCAAGGACGCTGGTGATCGCCTTCGACGATCATGTGCACGCCCTGGACGACATAACGCTCGGCATCGTCCTTGAAGGCGATGATGCCCTTAAGGCGCAGGATGTTTGGACCCTGCGTCTGGGTGATCTTCTGGATCCAGGGGAAGAAGCGCTCGGGGTTCATCTCGCCGCCGCGGAGCGACACTGACTGCACCGTCACGTCGTGGATCGGCGACACCCGGCCGTGATGATGATGGCCATGGTCGTGATCATGGTGGTGGTGGTCATGGTCGTGGTCATGCGCATGGTGATGGTGGTCGTGATCACAATCGGGGCCACAGACGTGATCGTCGTGATCCTGCTCCAGGAAGTGCGGGTCGTTTTCCAGCGCGCGTTCAAGGTTGAAAGCGCCCTGATCAAGCACGCGGGCGAGATCGACGCCGGAGCGGCTCGTCTTGTAGACGCGAGCCGACGGATTGATAGCGCGGACGATGTCCTCGATCTGCGCCAGTTCTTCCGGCGAGACGAGATCAGTCTTGTTGATGAGGACGACATCGGCAAAGGCGATCTGATCTTCGGCCTCGCGGCTGTCCTTGAGGCGAAGCGGCAGGTGCTTGGCATCCACAAGGGCGACGACGGCGTCGAGTTCCGTCTTGGCGCGCACGTCGTCGTCCATGAAGAAGGTCTGGGCGACCGGCACCGGATCGGCAAGTCCGGTCGTCTCGACGATGATGCCGTCGAAGCGTCCGGGGCGGCGCATCAGGCCCTCGACGACGCGGATCAGGTCGCCGCGCACAGTACAGCAGACGCAGCCGTTGTTCATCTCGTAGATCTCCTCATCCGACTCGACGATCAGGTCGTTGTCGATGCCGATCTCGCCGAATTCGTTGACGATGACCGCGTATTTCTTGCCGTGGTTTTCGGTCAGGATGCGGTTAAGCAGCGTCGTCTTGCCGGCGCCGAGATAGCCGGTGAGCACGGTGACGGGGATGGGCTTCTGCTGAGTCAAAATTGCGTCGGTCATGAGAACCTCGAAGAATGGGCTTGCCGCCGAGGGGGCTTTCAACGGTCGGTTCCATATAAGGATTTGGACGCGTCAGTTCAAAGGTTTTTATAATGTTATAAGATCACATCGCCGTCGGATTTGCCTATGTGAATTCGGATGTGTCGAACGCATCCACATCCTGCAGCAGTTCCATCAGCCCCTTCACCGCATGGCCGACCAGCGCCTCGCCCTTCTCGACGGTTGCGGCCGCGGCGTTTCCGGCCGCGCCCTGGATGTTCAGATCGAACATCTTCCAGCCGAAGGCGTGCGGCCCGTAGGCCCGTAGATGTTTGAATCGCCTGGCAAATTCCAGCTGCCGTGAAGCGAAGTTCTGAGCCCTGGACATGGCGACCCTACCGGGATGCAGCGCCAGCATGACCGAGGTTTCGATATCGCCGCCGTGGATGTCGATCGCCTTGTTTTCAGCTGAAATCACCTCATCCGGCACGCCAAAGCGGGTCCAACCGGTCGCAACGGCCAACATGTTGAACTTCACCCGCGCCTCGGTCGCGACGATTGTCATCAGCGGTGAATTGCCGCCGTGGGCGTTCAACATCACCAGTTTTCGGCAGCCGATATCGCTAAGCATCCGGGCGATTGCGAGCCAGCGGTCGATCGCTTCGTTATAGGTCAGCGTCTTCGTACCTTCGACGTCGCTGTGTTCGATCGAATAACCGACCGGTTCTGTGGGCAAGAAGGTGACCGGCAATGTGGGGGGCAGGGCAGCCTTTAGCCGTTCGACGATGCCTTCGGCAATCAAGGTGTCGGTTTCGAAAGGAAGATGCGGGCCGTGCTGCTCATGCGCGCCGAGCGGCAGAACGGCGATCCAGTTGCGGCGGTCTTCGGCCGAAAGTGCGGCATCGTTGTCTGCGAAGTTCCGGGCAGGCGCTGTCATCCGGTTTCAATGCCCCTTGTTTATGACGTGAACCTGCGCAATGTCATAACGCAGCGTTGTCACGGCTTAAAGATCAAAGGGATGGCGATGGGGAAGAAGCACAAAGACGGCAAGAAGAACAAGTCCAGGAAAAAGGACCAGACCGAATATACGCTTGCCGATCTGTCGCCGGCTTTGACGCAGGCTGCGCGTTCCATGCGCACGGTGCTTTCCCGTAATCTGCTTGAAAGCGGGCTTTACGCCGGCCAGGACGGCGTCATTCTTTCGCTTGCTGAAACCGACGGGATGACGGCAGGCGGGCTTGCGCAGAAACTTGGCGTCAAGGCACCGACCATGACCCGTACCATCGGCCGCATGGAAGCCCAGGGCTTTTTGGAGCGCAAGCCGGATGCGGAAGATGCGCGGCTGACGAAGGTCTACCTTACCGAACTCGGACGCGGCAGCGTGAAGGCGATCGAGATGGCGGCATCGGCCTGCGATCGGACGGCTACGCTCGATTTTTCGGAGAAAGATATCCGCAACCTCGTGCGCCTTCTAAAGGCGATCGACAACAACCTCCAGGCCGAAGCAGTGCCGTTCGAAGAAGCCGACGAAATTTGACGGGCGATTAAAATTCGGTTTGCCTCCCTGCGTTTAATCTTTTAATTAAACATTTTAAGGGGCGCTCTCTTACGGTTTGCGATGCGCTCCACCATCTCGCGCGTTGCCTGGGGAGGATGCGTGGCTCAAAAGATAAAACTTTCGACAATTGCCGAAACACTCGGCATTTCAACGGCAACGGTATCGCTTGCCTTGCGCGACAGCCCTCTCGTTGCGGGCAATACGCGAGAAAAAATCAAGGAACAGGCGCGCGCGCTCGGCTATATCTATAACCGCCGGGCCGCAAGCCTGCGCACGTCTCGCTCGGGCATTGTCGGCGTCGTCGTGCACGACATCATGAACCCGTTCTACGGCGAAATCCTGAAGGCGATCGAGAGCGAGCTCGATCGCAGCCGTCATACATTCATCCTGTCCAACCACTATGATTCGGTCGAGAAGCAGCGCACCTTCATCGAGACGCTGCTGCAGCTCGGCGGCGATGGCGTCATCATGTCGCCCGCAATCGGCACGCCGCCGGAAGACATGCAGCTTGCCGAGGCCAACGGCATGCCGGCAATCCTTGTCGCTCGCTCGATGGAGGGGATGGACCTGCCGACCTATCGCGGCGACGACAGCTATGGCATCTCGCTTGCCACCAATCACCTGATCGGGCTCGGGCACCGCTCGATCGCCATGATCGGCGGAACGGATCAGACCTCGACCGGCCGCGACCGCTATCAAGGCTATGTCAATGCGCTGCGCAAGGCGGAGATCGAAGTCGATCCCAACCTGCGCATTCCCGGTCCGCGCTCGATGCAGGGCGGGTTCGAAGCGGCTGTGCATTTCCTGTCTCTGCCACAAAAGCCTTCGGCCGCCGTCTGCTGGAACGATCTCGTTGCCATCGGCCTCATGAACGGCATTGCCCGTGCCGGTCTTGTGCCGGGCAAGGACATTTCCGTGACCGGTTATGACGATCTCGAGGAAGCCTCGCTCTCGACACCGGCGCTGACCACGGTCTGGAATGGGCAGGCTGAAGTCGGCCGCCTTGCCGCCCGGGCCCTTCTCGATCGCTTGGCCGGCAGTCACGAGCCGGACGGCATCCACTTGATCAAGCCCGAGATGCGCATCCGCCAGTCGACAAGCCCTTACAGACCCCGCCAGTAAGACAAGAGGAAAAGCCATGTCCCGCATTGCCATTCTCGTGCCCGGGAAGATACACGAGCGTGTTCTTGCGACCTTGAATGATCGTTTCGATGTTGTCGCGGTCGACAAAGACGAGACGTTGAAACTCGACGCTACAACCGCAAACCGTATTCGCGGCGCAGCTGTTAGCGGCGCGTTTGCCGCAAGGTGGATGGATCAACTGCCCAACCTTGAGGTGATCGCGAGCTTCGGCGTCGGCTATGACGCCGTGGACGTCAGGCATGCTGCGGAAAAAGGAATCGTCGTTACCAACACGCCGGATGTATTGAACGACGAGGTCGCCGATACGGCGATCGGCCTTTTGCTCAATACCGTCCGCGAGCTGCCGCGAGCCGAGAACTGGCTGCGTGAGGGCCACTGGACGATGGGTTCGGCCTATCCATTGTCGCGCTTTTCCTTGAAGGGACGGCATGTCGGTCTTTACGGTCTCGGCCGTATCGGCCAAGAGATCGCCAAGCGCCTCGAACCGTTCAAGGTGAAAATCAGTTATCACACGCGCACGATCCATCCCGATATCGCCTATGATTACCACCCGACGCTGAAAGGTCTCGCCGACGCTGTCGATACGCTTATTGCGATCGTTCCGAAGACGCCTCACACCCACAAGACGATCGATGCGGAGATCCTTTCTGCACTTGGCCCCGACGGCATCCTGATCAATGTCGGCCGGGGCTGGACTGTGGATGAAGCAGCGCTCGTTTCGGCGCTGAAGAGCGGCGCACTCGGTGCTGCGGGCCTCGATGTCTTCTACGGTGAGCCGGTGGTCCCGGCGGAACTCTTCGCCTTGCCGAATGCGGTGCTGCTGCCGCACGTCGCCTCCGCCTCGATCCCGACGCGCAACGCGATGGCCGATCTCGTTGCCGGCAATCTCATCGGTTGGTTCGAGGAGGGCAGGCCGCTAACTCCGGTGCCGGAGACGCCTTTGGCAAGGTAAAAGGCTCAGTCAACGATCGCGCCGCGCCATAACGACGTCATGGATTTCCTCGCCGTCGTCAATCCCGCCCGGAATTTGCAAGCTTTGGCTGGGTTCTGCGCGCTTACGGCAAACCATTGATCGTGGCGCGGTGGGCGATCTTGCTTGATTGCTGTCGCATCGGGCCCACATGCCAACCGGTTTTCCTCGCTAAAATGCGACGAACACGGCATTGTTCGCGCGAGGCGGTGACGCCATCCATCGTTTGTCAGGCTCTCCCGATCGGCGGCGGTGCTCGCATATGACGCGGGCTCGGCCTGCATTGCCGAAAGCCCCGATTTCCTCAGGGCCGAGAAGCCGTAGGTTGATCTGCCCGCCGTGAGCTGCTGTCGATACCTGTCGTTTGTCGTGCAACCGAAGCGCCTAAGCCTTAACCGTCATGGAGACAACCTTGGTCTTCGCATATTGCCGTGCCGCATCACCGAAGGCTGCAAAGATCTGGTTCGACGGCTTGTCGGTTTCGGCCCAGTATTCCGGATGCCACTGCACGCCGACGGCAAAGGCTTTGGCGTCGATGACGGAAACGGCTTCGATCGTCCCGTCTTCCGCGATCGCCTCCACCTGTAGGCGGGGCGCCGTCTTGGCGATTGCCTGACGGTGCAGCGAGTTCACCAGGACTTCGCCTGGACCGATGATGCGGGCGATGCAGGAGCCCTCCTTGACGAAAACGCTTTGGCGGATAGCGTACATGCCGTCGCGATCGACATCGGCCGGCTTTCTGTGGTCCCAGATGCCCTCCTGCTCGTGGATTTCACTGGCAAGGGAACCGCCGAGCGCGACGTTCAGCTCCTGTATGCCGCGGCAGATCGCCAGGAGCGGGATGGCTCGGTCGATTGCACGGCGGATGAGGGGTATGGCCGTTGCGTCACGGGCGGGGTCGAAGGGGCCATCGCTCTCGCGAGCCTCGGCACCGTAGAGCGATGGGTGGACGTTGCTCGCAGAACCGGAAACCAGCAGGCCATCCACTCGGTCAAGGATCTGGTCCGTTTCATAGCCCTTCTCGAAGGCAGGAATGATGAAGGCCATGACGCCTGCAGCGTTGAGCGCCGCGCGTACATATTGATGCTGGACGGCATGCCAGTCGGCGCCATCGAGGGTGCGGGTATCGGCAGGAACGGCGACGATCGGCTTCATCATTTTTCGTCCGGTAAGCTCTCGTTTTTTCTATTGTGAGAACCGAGATCGGTCTCAAGTCAACTTCTCGGCGCAATGGCGGGCCAAATTGCGGCCGATCTGCTCCATTCAAGCATCAAGACCATGCTAAACTCCTGATTTTCGATGGAAACGCGACATTCGCCAAATTGCTGCCCTGATGCCAAAGTCTGATCGACAAAAGCTTGAAACCCGGACTGCCACATGCTTAGCTCGCCTCATTGCTGCGGGCAAGGATGTAATTTCCGCGCATGCCATCTATACGGGAGGTTTTTGATGGATCGTCGTTCGTTTATTAAGAAGGCCGGAACCGCGGGGGCAGGTGCCGTTGCCGCAAGCGCACTCGCCGCCCCGGCGATCGCGCAGGAGAATCCGAAAATTTCCTGGCGCATGACTTCTTCGTTCCCGAAGAGCCTGGACACGATCTTTGGAGGTGCGGAAGATATCGCCAAGCAGGTTTCCGACGCGACCGACGGTGCCTTCAAGATCCAGCCTTTCGCAGCCGGTGAAATCGTGCCCGGCCTGCAGGCGGCCGACGCCGTCAGTTCGGGTACCGTCGAATGCTGCCATACCTGCTCGTACTATTTCGTCGGCAAGGATCCGACCTATGCAATCGGCACGGCCATTCCGTTTGGCCTCAACGCACGTCTCACCAATGCCTGGTTCTTCGAGGGCAATGGCATCAACCTGATGAACGAATTTTATGCCACGCAGGGCATGTTCGGCCTTCCCGCCGGCAATACCGGCGTGCAGATGGGTGGCTGGTTCCGTAAGGAAATCAATACTCTGGACGACCTGAAGGGCGTCAAGATGCGTATTGCCGGACTTGCCGGGCGCGTGATGGAAAAGCTCGGCGTCATCCCGCAGCAGATTGCCGGCGGCGACATCTATCCGGCGCTTGAAAAGGGCACGATCGATGCGTCCGAGTGGGTCGGTCCCTATGACGACTTGAAGCTTGGCCTGCACAAAGTCGCCAAGTACTACTACTATCCGGGCTTTTGGGAAGGCGGTCCGGCGATCCACGCTTTCTTCAATCTCGAAAAGTGGAACAATCTGCCGAAGCACTACCAGACAATCCTCGCCGACGCCTGCACCTATTCCAATACCAGGATGATGGCGAAATACGATATGAAGAACCCTTCAGCGCTGAAGCAGCTTGTCGCCGAAGGTGCGACGCTGCGCCCCTTCAGCCAGGAAATTCTGGAAGCCGCGTTCCAGGCTTCATCTGGTCTTTACAGCCAGCTCTCGGCTTCCAACCCATCTTTCAAGAAGATCTATGACGACCAGACCGCATTCAAGCGCGATGCTTACCTGTGGATGCAGCTTTCGGAATATACCTTTGACACCTTCATGATGATCCAGCAGCGATCGGGCAAGCTCTAGGCGGCTCGAAACCCTTCTGCACCTTCATCGCATCGCCAACAGAAGCCCCGATGGAAATCGGGGCTTCTTCATTTGCATTCAGTTTATCTTTGGAGGTTGGCTGAGATCGGGTGGAGGTGCTGGTTGTGCCGGATTGGCCGGCGCAGGCATCGCAGGGGCTGGCTGCTGACCGGGCAGACCGTTCAGTGGCGGCAGGGTGAGACCCGGGATCTGTGGTGTGCCGCCGCCGCCAGGGGCGGGCGGCAGCGAGAGTTGGTTGCCGCCGAAGCCCGGTATTTCGATCTTGATCGTGTTGAGGTCCACGGCCGGACCCTTGTTCAGCCAGTAGGTCACCGATTGCGGCCAGAATATCACGATCGCGACGAGGATGAGCTGCATGACGACCCATGGGATCGCGCCCATGTAGATATCCCGTGTCTTCACGTCACGGCTGGCGATGGAGCGCAGATAGAACAGCGCGAAGCCGAAGGGCGGGTGCATGAAGCTCGTCTGCATGTTCACGCAGATCAGCACGCCAAACCAGATCAGATCGATACCGAGCGCCGAAGCGACGGGCGCCAGCATCGGGATGACGATGAAGGCGATTTCGAAGAAATCGAGGAAGAAGGCGAGGACGAAGATGAAGAGGTTGACGAAGATCAGGAATCCGACCGGCCCGCCCGGGATGCCCGACAACATGTGCTCGATCCAGCGCGAACCATCCATTCCTTGAAAAACGAGGCTGAAGCAGGTCGAGCCGATCAGGATCATCACCACCATCGAGGTGATATGCATCGTCGAAGTCATGGCTTCGCGAACCAGCGGCCAGGTCAGGCGGCGGTGGAGCGCTGCAAGCATCATCGCGCCCACGACGCCCAGGGCGCCGGCTTCCGTTGGCGTTGCAAGCCCCATGAAGATCGTGCCGAGCACGAGGAAGATGAGGATAATGGAGGGCACCATGCCGGCCAGCACCTTCATCAGCAGTGCCCAGTTGAACTCGCCGCGCACATCCTTCGGCAGCGGCGGCATCAAGCCTGGCCGGACGATGGACAGGAACAGGATGAAGCCAAGGAAGATCGCGACTTGCAGGATCGAAGGGCCGATGGCGCCGAGATACATGTCACCGACCGATCTGCCGAGCTGGTCGGCGAGAACGACGAGCACGAGGGAGGGCGGGATGACCTGGGTGATCGTGCCCGACGCGGCGATGACGCCGGTCGCCAGGCGCGGGTTGTAGCCGTAGCGCAGCATGATCGGCAACGAAATCACGCCCATGGTGATGACCGATGCCGCAACCGTCCCGGTGATGGCGCCGAGAACAGCGCCGACGAGGATGACGGCATAGGCAAGACCGCCAGGAACGGCGCCGAAGAGCTTGCCGGTTCCCTCGAGAAGATCCTCAGCCAGACCACACCTTTCCAGAATGGCGCCCATGAAGGTGAAGAAGGGTATGGCGAGCAGCAGGTCGTTGGAAACGATGCCGAAGATGCGAAGGGGCAGGGCCTGCAGGAAGGCCTCGCTGAAATGGCCGGTTGCTATGCCGATGACGCCGAAGAACAGGCCGACGGAGGCGAGCGAAAAGGCCACCGGAAAGCCGTAGAGCATGAAGATGACCATGCCCAGAAACATCGCCGGCGGAATGATACCGAAGTCAAACAAGTCCGTTCCTCCCGGAGAGCCTTATTGCAGGGGCTTTTCGTATTTCGTTTCGAGCTGGATGTAGCCGCTCACCGCGGCGATCCTCTTGATGAGTTCCGAAATACCCTGCAGCACCAGGAGTGCGAAACCTGCAAAAAGAACAAGCTTGACCGGCCAGCGGATGAGCCCTCCGGCATTGGCGGATACTTCGCCCTGTTGGAAGGCGATCACGAAATAGGGCCAGCAAAGGTAAGCCAGGAAGGAGCAGGCCGGAATCAGGAAGACGATCAAACCGATGATATCGATCCAGATTCTGGCCCTGTCGGAAACCGAACCGTATATGAGGTCGACGCGCACGTGCTCATTGTTGCGCAGCGTATGAGCTGCCCCGAGCACGACGACGTAGGCGAAGAGATACCATTGGATCTCCAGCCAACCGTTCGAGCTGTAATTGAAAAGATAGCGGACGATTGCATTGCCGGCGCTGATGAAGCAGCACACAAGCACCATGTAATCCGCGATTCTCCCGATGAATTGGCTGACGCTGTCGATCAGCCGGCTGACGCTTAGGAACGCCGGCATGCCTTTCCCCTTACTCTGCCTTTGCGGCAAGTTCTCCCTTTTGAAATTTGTGTAAACTACGGTCCGCGAAATTGAAAGAATAAACGGCCGTATAGGATTTTAGTCGTAGACTTCGGATGCGACGGTTAAGATGCATCCTGTACAATAAGCAACTTAGGCGTGGATCATTTTTCCACAAACTTCACTTATTGGCTGTGAAATTCCGCATTGATCTTCAAACTCTCTCTTGGGTTTTAGAAAAAACAACCAAATAGATAGGCTCCAGGCAATCAAATTTTAAAAGGTTCCCCGTATCATCCCGGCGCACAGGGAAAGTATGGATGAAACCACATAACCCGAACAGGGTCCCTATCGACGTGTATCTGTCGTTTGTGAGTTCTCTTTCGGGGAACCGCATGACGCTGCTCGCCGGCGTCGTCGTGCATGTCGCAACTTTCCTGGCGGTTGCAGCCAAAACACAGTCTTTTGTCTATGTTCTGCTGTCGGCAGCCGCCCTGCTGGTCTTTTGCGTGCGCATGATCACCTTCCGGCGCTTCGACCGCGTGGAGAAAGAGAAACTGTCGCGCGCCGGAATCGAGCGCTGGGAGCGGGTCCTGGTTGCCGGCGCCGCCTGCACGACAGCCATCCTCGGCATCGGCAGCGGCTATGCCATCTTCGTCGTGCATGATTCCTTCGCCGAGCTTGCCTGCATTTCCGTCACCATGGCGACCATGGTTTCCGTCGTCGGCCGCAATTACGGCTCGCGGCTGGCAGTTGACCTGCAGACTTTCTCCTGCTGCCTGCCGATGATCGTCGGCAGCCTGATGGCGCTGGATTTCTATCGCGGCATCCTCTCCATCTTCCTCATTCCCTTTTGGCTGACAACGCGGGCGATGGCGAACGGTGTGCGCGAGTTTCTTTATGAGAATGTCATCGCTCACCGGCAGATCTCGCTGATTGCCGATCGTTTCGATACAGCGCTCAACAATATGCCGCACGGTCTCGTGATGGTCGATGCGTCGAACCGCATCCAGGTGATCAACCGGAAGGCCTGCGAGCTTCTCAAGATCGGCGAACCGGACCGTTTGAAAGATCGCGACCTCGGTGCCGTGCTGCGCTACGGCGCGCGCTACAGCTTCATGGATGCCTCGCAGCCGGAATTGATTCTGCGGCAGCTGACACAGGTTGCCGAGGAGGGCCTGTCGCGCACCCTGATCCATTTTCCTGAGAGCCTGTCGCTGGAATTTTCCGCGAAGCGTCGTGCCGACGGCGGCGCAGTTTTGATCTTCGAGGATGTGTCGAGCCGCGTCAAGGCGGAGCAGAAGATCCTGCATATGGTTCGCTTCGATGCGCTGACCGGACTGCCGAACCGCGAATATTTCGGTCATCTCGTAAAGGAATATATCGAGCGTCATCCGAAAAGGCGTGGGCCGCTTGGCTTCATGGTCCTCGACATCGACGAGTTCAAGCACGTCAACGACATGCGCGGCCACATCACCGGCGATCACCTGCTCTGCGCAATTGCCGCGCGGCTCAAGGACGAAGCAGGCAATGCCATCGTCGGACGCCTCATGGGCGACCAGTTCGTCATCTTCTTCCCGCATGCCAGGAACAACGAAGCGCTCGATGCCGAAATCCGCCGGATGCATGGCGACGTTCAGGGCAATTACGCAGTGGACGAGGTCACCTTCCTTGTGTCGCTCAGCGCCGGCTACGCAATCCTCGAAAGCAATGCATTTGCAATGGAGGAGTGGAGCATCAAGGCAGACCTCGCCCTTTTTGAAAGCAAGTCACGACTGCGCGGCGGCATCACCGGCTTCGAGCACGAAATGGATGGACGCTACATCGAGCAGCAGAAGCTGAAGGCGGACTTGCGCGAGGCGGTGGCTGCGGGCGCGCTCAGCGTTGCGTTTCAACCGATGTTCAAAGCCGATGGGGCACGCATCGAATGCGCCGAGGCGCTGGCGCGCTGGGTCCACCCGGAAAAAGGCGCCATTCCGCCGGACGTTTTCATCCGCCTCGCCGAAGAGATGGGCATCATATCGGACATCACGCGGTTCATCCTTTTCAAGGCCTGCAGCGAATGCATGACCTGGCCCGACCACATTGCGATTTCGGTCAATCTCTCGGCACGCGACCTGCGTGACAACGATATCCTCGCCGTCGTTTCGGAAGCGCTTTCGACATCGGGCCTCAAGGCGTCGCGGCTGCATCTGGAAATTACGGAAAGCTGTCTCATCGACGAGCCTGCGGCGGTGCGCGCCATCCTCGCGGAGTTGCGCTCCCACGGCATCACCATAGCGATCGACGACTTCGGCACGGGCTTCTCCAGCCTTAGCTACCTCGACACGCTGCCGCTCGACATCGTCAAGATCGATCGCTCCTTCGTTCGCAATATCGCCGAAGACACGCGCCGCCTGAAGCTTTTGTGCGGTACTGTCAATCTCGCCCGCGAGCTTGGCCTGAAGATCGTCATCGAAGGTGTGGAAACTGTCGAGCAACTGGCATTGCTCAACAAGCATCGCAGTGCAGATCTGGTGCAGGGATATGTCTTTTCTCCGCCCGTCCCCTCAAAGGAGATCGGCATCCTTTCGCAAGCGCTCAGCCGCCGCGTCACCCAGCGCCGCCGCAGCAAGGTTGCCTGATTGGGGAATTGGCGCCATCGAAGCAAGGTCATTAATCCGCGGCCGTTAACCTTAATAATTCAAATACGTCAAAAATTTTTGATAATTCTTGCTCTTTGCGCGCCCAGATATGATTAATGACCCGTTAACGGCGGGAACATCAATGGCGTCAATCCCTTTGAATACAAGTGACTTTTCAAGAAAGCTTCTCGAAATTCTGGACCATGTCGAATATCGCCGCATCGAAAGCAGCGAGGATATGGAGGATGTGGAACGGTTGCGCTGGAAGGCCTATAAGGCCCATGATGTGCTGGCGCTCGCCCCAAAAGGGCTGTTGGACGATACCGATTTCGATAGCCATGCTTATGTCTTCGGTCTCTACTATTACGGCGAACTGGTCAGCACGGTCCGCCTTCACTATGTTACGCCGGACCATCGCGTCAGTCAGTCGGCGGGCGCCTTTCCCGAGGCGATCGATTCGCTTCTCGATGCAGGGCTGACCTTGATCGATCCGGCGCGCTTTGCCGCCGATCCGGAACTGACCGCCGACCTGTCGTGGATTCCCTATCTGACGCTGAGGCCGAGCATCGTTGCGGCCGCGCATTTCCGTGCCGACCGCGTTCTCCAGTTCTGCCGGCCTCCGCATGCCGCCTTCTACAAGCGGGTTTTTTACGCAGATACCATCGTGCCGGGCCGGCTGGCGAAGAACTACGGAATCGACATGACGCTGATGGCGACGAATGTGATCGAGGTTGGCCGAAAGCTTCTGACGCGCTACCCATTCTTTATTTCCAGCGCCAGCGAAC
Organism: Rhizobium azibense; assembly: GCF_004342325.1. Classification (NCBI taxonomy): domain Bacteria; kingdom Pseudomonadati; phylum Pseudomonadota; class Alphaproteobacteria; order Hyphomicrobiales; family Rhizobiaceae; genus Rhizobium; species Rhizobium azibense. The sequence continues at coordinate 96,733 of NZ_SMBJ01000009.1, forward strand.
AGCGCATGATGTTTTCCCGTGGCCCCGAAAGCAGGCTGCCATCGCTCACCATCATCCCGACCGCTCGCTTCGTGCCCGAAGGCCAGTTCGGCACCGATCTGCCGCTCTGAGGCCCGCGTTCTTGAAATGCCGCAGCGCTTGCCGGTGCGGCATTCTCATGCATTGCGCTTTTCGAAGGCTTTGTGTAAGCCCTCAATGGGATCATGGCATTCAGGGAGACGAAATTTCATGGCCGAAGAACACAACGGACCCGTCGAAGTCGGCGCGCCGATGGACTACAAGGAACATGAACAGACCTACAATCTGTTCATTTCGGCTGCGAAATACGGAACGATGTTCCTCATCGCCTTGCTGCTTGGCATGACAGCCGGTTTTTTCACCAGCAGCGGCTTTCTCGGCGGCCTCCTGGTTTTTCTCGTCATCTTCGTTGCCGGCATCGTGCTGCTGCGCTGATCGCCAGCAGGCGAGGAGCGGCATTTCCGATCTTTCGAATAGGTGCTTGGCCTGAGCGGTGAGCCCGCGGCGGTTTGGCTGACCCAGAGGAGGGGGCAGTTGGGCAATATCGTATTCATCACAAAAGAATCGGTCGGTTCGGAGACGCGCGTTGCAGCGTCTGCCGAAACTGTGAAGAAGATGAGGAACCTCGGCTTCGACATCGTGGTTGAGGCAGGTGCTGGCGTTTTGTCGCGCATGCCGGACAGCGAGTTCGAAGCTGCAGGGGCCCGGATCGGCTCGGCCGGCGATGCGGCAACCGCCGATGTGGTGCTGAAAGTACGCCGCCCGACGGAGGCGGAGATTGCCGGCTACAAGAGCGGCGCTGTCGTCATCGCAATCATGGATCCCTACGGTAACGACGAGGCGATTGCCGCCATGGCGAAGGCGGGGCTATCGGCCTTCGCCATGGAACTCATGCCGCGCATCACCCGCGCGCAGTCCATGGATGTTCTTTCCTCCCAGGCAAATCTCGCGGGTTATCAAGCCGTCATCGAAGCGGCGTCCGTCTATGATCGAGCCCTGCCGATGATGATGACGGCGGCGGGTACCGTCCCGGCCGCCAAGGTCTTCGTAATGGGTGCAGGCGTGGCAGGCCTCCAGGCGATTGCAACGGCGCGCCGCCTCGGCGCTGCGGTCTCGGCCACCGACGTTCGCCCCGCCGCCAAGGAGCAGGTCGCCTCGCTCGGCGCCAAATTCATCGCCGTCGAAGACGAGGAGTTCAAGGCAGCGGAGACGGCAGGCGGCTACGCCAAGGAAATGTCAAAGGAGTACCAGGCGAAGCAGGCAGCCCTCGTTGCCGAGCATATCGCCAAGCAGGACATCGTCATCACCACGGCACTGATCCCCGGACGCCCTGCGCCGAAGCTCGTATCGCGCCAGATGCTGGCTTCGATGAAGCCAGGCGCTGTCGCCGTCGATCTTGCGGTCGAGCGTGGCGGCAATATCGAGGGCGTGGTTGCAGACGAGGTCGCCGAGGTCGAAGACGTCAAGGTGATCGGCTTTGCCAACCTGCCGGGCCGGGTCGCCGCCAGCGCTTCGGCGCTTTATGCCAAGAACCTCGTCACCTTCCTCGAGACCATGCTCAACAAGGAGACGAAGAGCGTCGTCCTCAACCTCGACGACGAACTCATCAAAGCGACCATGCTGACCTATGCAGGCGATGTCGTGCATCCGGCATTCGGCGGGACGAAGAAGGGGATAGCCGATGGCCAGTGAAGCAATGGACAGGGCGCTGGAGCAGCTTGACCAGGCGGTCAACGCAGTCGTGGCGGCGGCCGCGCAGGCACCGGATGCGGCAGGTGCTGTAACGGGCGGGGCGATCGATCCCTTTGTCTTCCAGTTCGCGATCTTCGTGCTGGCGATCTTCGTCGGCTATTACGTCGTCTGGTCGGTGACGCCGGCGCTGCATACACCGCTGATGGCCGTCACCAACGCCATCTCTTCGGTCATCGTCGTCGGCGCGCTGCTTGCAGTCGGCATCTCGGCAAGCGGGCTTGCGACCGGTTTCGGCTTCGTCGCGCTCGTTCTCGTGTCGGTCAACATCTTCGGCGGTTTCCTCGTCACGCAGCGCATGCTGGCGATGTACCGCAAGAAGGACAAGTGAGGCGGGACGCATGACCGATATCGCAGCTTTCCTCTATCTCGTCTCCGGCGTGCTTTTCATCCTGGCACTGCGCGGCCTCTCCCATCCGGCCACCAGCCGCAAGGGCAATCTCTACGGCATGATCGGCATGGGGATCGCGATCCTCACGACGCTGGTGCTGGCAACGCCTTCTTTTACCGGTTTCGTGCTGATCGTGCTCGGACTGGCGATCGGGGGCGGGGCGGGCGCCTATATCGCCCGCATCATCCCGATGACCTCCATGCCGCAGCTGGTGGCGGGCTTCCACTCATTGGTCGGCCTTGCCGCCGTGCTGGTTGCTGCCTCCGCGCTTTATACGCCGGCCTCCTTCGGCATCGGCGATATCGGCTCTATCCACGGCGAGGCGCGTATCGAGATGGCGATCGGCGCCGCCATCGGGGCGCTTACCTTTACCGGCTCCATCATCGCTTTTCTGAAGCTCGACGGGCGCATGTCCGGCAAGCCGATCCTGCTTCCCTTCCGGCACATCATCAACATCGCTCTTTTGGTGCTGATCGTCTTCTTCATCATCGGGCTTGCGGCAACCGAAAGCCATTTCGATTTCTGGGCGGTCGTTGCGCTTTCGCTGGCGCTCGGCGTGCTGCTGATCGTGCCGATCGGGGGCGCCGACATGCCGGTCGTCGTGTCCATGCTGAACTCCTATTCGGGCTGGGCGGCAGCCGGTATCGGTTTCACGCTCGGCAATCTCGCCCTGATCATCACCGGTGCGCTGGTCGGCTCTTCGGGTGCGATCCTGTCCTACATCATGTGCAAGGGCATGAACCGATCGTTCATCTCCGTCATTCTCGGCGGCTTCGGAGGCGAGACCTCCGCCACGGCAGCGGACAATTCCGACAAGACCGTCAAGCTCGGCTCGGCGGAGGATGCCGCCTATCTGATGGCAAACGCTTCCAAGGTCATTATCGTGCCGGGTTACGGCATGGCGGTTGCTCAGGCGCAGCACGCGCTTCGCGAGCTGGCTGACAATCTCAAGAGGGCCGGCGTCGAAGTCAAATACGCAATTCATCCGGTCGCGGGCCGCATGCCCGGCCACATGAACGTGCTTTTGGCCGAAGCAAACGTGCCTTATGACGAGGTCTTCGAACTCGAAGACATCAATTCCGACTTCGGCCAAGCCGATGTCGCTTATGTCATCGGTGCCAACGACGTCACCAATCCAGCGGCGCGCGATGACAAGACCTCGCCGATCTACGGCATGCCGATCCTCGATGTCGACAGGGCCAAGACCTGCCTGTTCGTCAAGCGTTCGCTCGGCTCGGGCTATGCCGGCATCGACAATACGCTGTTCTACAAGGACGGCACGATGATGCTGCTTGGCGATGCAAAGAAGGTTACCGAGGAAATCAACAAGGCGATCGGACACTGAGCCAAGGCCCGGCGCCGGGATCAGGCCTTCGTTTCACAGATGCAGACCGAAGAAAAAGGCCCGCCTGAGCGAGCCTTTTTCCGTCACCGCTGACCTTGTCAGGTAGCAGCGGGCGCCAGCGTCATTTTCTCCACGCCGATCGCGAGGTTGAGGCCCTCCTGAGCCTGCACGTTCAGCGGCTGCAGCATGAAAGCCTTGTTGGTGCCACCGGCGATCACCTTGGCGCCGGCACCCGCGCCAAGGCTGGCATCGGCGCCGATCCCATAGTATTCACCGGCAAGCGCAAATTCCGGAATGTTTGTTCCAGTCTTGGCAAGAACCTGCCAGATCATAACGCTTTTGCCCGTCTCGCCGATGTCGAGGCCAAATTTTTCGATCCTGCCAGCATAGACGGCTTTCGGGCCGCCTCCGGCAGGGGTGTAGGTGCAGATCAAATTCTTCTGCGACGTGACAATCAGCCCTTGACCGCCTTCCGATCCGCAGACCAGACGGCCGACGCTGATATAGTTTGCAGCGCCGGCCGGGCCTGCAAAGACTGCTGCCGCCGCCGTTGCTGCGATGATCATGTGCTTGAACATGGCCGTTTCTCCTTTCGGATGACCTATCGGAAACGAATTGATCCTTTTGATTGTTCCGGCCGTTATTCGCGCTCGAGCGCGCTGCGCGGTGCTGTCAGAGTCCAGATCAGGCCCTGCGGCAGATAGTCCACCTGAACCGTTCCGCGGAAGGCTGCTGCCGCATGCGTCTTGATAACGGTGGTTCCAAAGCCGGAGCGGGACGGTGTAGCGACCTTCGGACCGTTGCGTTCCTCCCAAACAAATCGCAGCATTGCCTCGGACTGATCCTCGACCCGGATATTTCCCCAGGATAAGGAGACGCGGCCATGCGGTACCGAAAGCGCACCGTATTTCACTGAATTGGTAGCCAGTTCATGCAACGTCAGGCCGAGGTTCTGGACCGCCTCCGGCTTGACCACAAAATCCTCTCCGGAAATCTCAAGCTGTTCTGCCGCCTGCGGAAAGGCCTGCAGGTGAATGTCGACGACCCGGCGGAGCGAGGCACCGGACCATTGCTCGCTTGTCAAGAGCTCGATCGAACGGACGAGCCCGTCGAGGCGATCGGAAACGGCTTTCTGGAAGCCTTCGACGCTATCAGCCTGTTTGGCGATCTGGCGCATCATTGCCTGGGCCAGCGTAAGCAGGTTCTTCGTTCGATGCACCAGCTCATGCATTATGAAATGCAGACGGTCTTCCGTCTGGCTGCGATCGAAAGAGGCATTGGAGAGCGCAACGGCGACCTGGTTCGCCTCGATGACACTGGTATCGATCGGCGAGACGATCTGGCCCTCGCCCATGCGCTTGGCCATATCGGCTATGTCGCGTATCGTCGTGCGCACCTGCCGCGCCACGGCATAAGCGGCGAGCACGGCGACCAGAAGCAATGCGATGCCGCCGACGATCAGAAAACGCCATGTCGTGAGGATCGATGCCTGGGCCGTGGCAACCGGTCCCCAGACCACCGTTTTCCAGGACCAGCCGGGAATTTGGGCATAGCCCAGGAGCTGATTCGGCAGAATATCCTTGTCTTCGAAGACGCCGCGCGAAGCGACAAGCGACGGCAGGATGCGGGTGTCGAATGGCGTTCCAGGGGCTAAGCTTGCCATGCCGCTCGAAGCCACCACATGGCCTCCCTGATCGATCACCGCAGCAGACCAACCCGACGCAAGATCTTCGGTCGTGACAAGTCTGGCGAGGTCTTTGGCGTTCTGGGTGGCGATCAGGGCCGCGACATGACCTGCATCCAGTGGCATCGTGACATTGTAGACCCACTCGCCGCTGATCGTTCCCTTGAAGACGTCGGATGCTTCGATACGGCCGGACTTGATGGCCGATTCCATTGCCGGGATATTGGCTGTCTTGCTAAGCGGCGTGCCGAAATCACGGCGCGTGTTCAGCAGCTGCTGGCCGCTACGGTCGACGGCGATCACGTAGAGCGTATCGCCGCGCAGGGCCGTTTCGGTCCGCCCATGAAACGAAGCGAAATCGTTGTTCTCGAGTTCCGGCGAGGTCGAGAGCAGACGAAGCGTCGTCGCCATGTCCTGCAATTGCCGGTCAATGGAGCGAGAAAGACTCAGCGCGTCTTGCGCCGTCTCGCGCCGCAGCGTCGTCCGCTGATTGTCCTCGAGCTGCAGAAGCAGGAGTGTGACGAAGGCAAAGATCGGCACGGCGATCGAGACCGCCATGGCAACCAGATAGGTGCCAATCGAAGCTTTGGGAAACAGCCGCGTGCGCAGACTCATCGGAATATTCTTTGCAGCCTTTCGAGGGCGAATTGCCCGGCTTGATTTTCGCAAACAGTTACGAAAGCAAAAAACTGCATCGCCGTCAGTGCCCTCAATGCGTTCGATTCCCGATAGCCTGCTATCGAAGCACGGATATGTTAGGGGTACGGGAAAGTGGTTGCAACACACTAAAACATGCTGACGGAAGAATTGTAATGGTCATACAAATATGCCGTCAGGCGAACCGGGAAAGGCGAAATGGCTCGAGGCTTTCGTCAGTTGCGCCTGACAGAATTTCGTTTGCCGCCAGCATGCCGACCAACGGAGCAAGCGTCACGCCGGAATGCATCACTGCGATGTAAAGACCGCCGATGCCGCAATCGCCGATGATCGGGAAGCCGTCTTTCGGTGTCGGGCGATATCCGACAGTGAGGAAATCCATCGTCAGGGCCTCGGTTTCTAAAAGGCTGGCTTTGACCTTTGCAAACAGAGCTGCCGCGGTCGCCTTTCGGTCTTCGCCCGGATCGCTGCCGGCGAAGTCGCTGCCCGCGATGATGCGCCCTTCTGTCGTCTGGCGCATATGCAGTTCCCTCGCAATCACCAGGCCGTTCAGCCGTTTTTCGAACGGGCGGGAGTGAACGATCAGGCCGGGAGGCGCTTCGACCGGCAGCGTGATGCCGGCTGACGCGGCTATGGGAACGGATCCTGCGCCGCAAGCCAGGACGACATGGTCCGCATCGATCAGGCCTTGCGACGTCACGACGCCGGCAATGTGATCTCCGCTACGGATGAGGCTGCCAACGGCAGCGCCGATGAATTTCGCCCCCCGCGCCTCGGCATCCGCCAGCATCATGCGCGCGGCTGCAACCGGCTCGACTGCGCCTTCCTCGGCGACAGCGAGGGCGAAATCGGGTGCATTTTCGAGATAGGGTTCGCGGCGGGAGATCTCACTGCGCTCGATGCGGCTTACTCCGTAACCCCAGCCGCCGTGCTCCTTCGCGAAAGCTTCGAGTTGATCACGGGGCAGATCCCAGCAGATGCCGCCGCACCAGGAAAGCGGCATGCCCGGAAGCTCGGCAGCGAGCCGCTTCCACTGCGCCATCGAGCGGCGCCGGAAACGAAAGTAGAATTCGGGGTTACCCCAGCTGGCATTGATCCAGGCGAAGGAGTTGGGTGTTGCGACGCCGCCGGTTTCTTCGGCAACGACCGTCACAGCTGCACCGGCCTTCGCCAAATGCCAGGCGATCGAGGCGCCTATGATACCGGCGCCGACGACGATCACATGCCGTTTCGCCGCCATCGCTGTTTCCTCCGTGATCTGCAGGTATTAGCCGCTGGTTGCAGCGCCGACCCGGGCAAGGCCATCGCGGGCCGGCTGGTATTTCGGGTCCAGGCCGATTGCGTGGCGATAGGAACGTGCCGCCTTGTCCTTGTCGCCGCGGCGCTCATAGACGAGCGCCTGATTGGCCCAGGATTCGGCAATGTTGCCGTTGAGCTCTATTGCATGGTTGAAGTCGGCGAAGGCATTGTCGTCGTCGTTCAGCGCGATATAGGAAATGCCGCGACCGTTATAGGGCTCGGGCGAATTCGGTGACAGCGAGATCGCCTTGGAGAAATCGTCAATCGCCTTGTCCTGCTGATTGCGCTTCTGGAAAATCAGGCCGCGATTGTGATAAGCGCGGCCATCGGTCGTGCCGAGCTGGATCGCGCGGGCGAAATCGTTGAATGCCGCATCGTCCTGGTTGGCCTGGCGATAGACGTTGCCGCGGCCGATATAGGCGACGTCGTAGCTCGGGTTGATCTGCAGCGCGGAGTTGTAGTCGGCGATCGCCTGTTGCTGCTGGCCCATGTTGCGATAGACGAGCGCGCGGTTGGCATAGGCCTGGTAAAAGCGCGGATTGATCTGCAGGGCGCTATTGAAGTCGTTCAGCGCGGCCTTGAACTGACCGGCACGGCCGTAGGCCGAGCCTCGGACGTTATATCCTTCCGGATCACGCGGATTGGCATTGATCACCGAAGTCAGCGAGGCAATGTTCTCTTCCGAACCCTGAGCCTTGTCGAGGCGGATCACAGCATCGGAGGTGTTGTCGGTCTGGCAACCGGCAAGGCCGATCGCCGCAAGGATTGCGAGCACCGGCAGCGTCGCTTTCGCCGCGCGCAAGGACCGGTGCGAGGTGAACAAGAAATCAGCCATTCGTGCGCTTTCCCCCTGCGTCATATCCGGGGGCGATCGGATATACGCTCTTCAGCAGCAAAAACAAAAAGGCGGCGGCGACACGTAATCGCCCCCGCCAACATGCATCTGAAAACGTCGAAATAACGACGGTACCGCTTAGCGTGCGACCAGACCTTCACGCTGTGCCCGCTTGCGAGCCAGCTTGCGGACGCGGCGAACAGCCTCGGCCTTCTCGCGGGCGCGCTTCTGCGACGGCTTCTCGTAGTAGTCGCGCATCTTCATTTCGCGGAAAATGCCTTCGCGCTGCATCTTCTTCTTGAGAGCGCGGAGAGCCTGATCGACATTGTTATCGCGGACGAGTACCTGCACGAGAATCACGTTCCTTTGGTTTTGGTTGACACCAGCGGCGGCACAGCGCCAGGGCAAAATTATACGGTTCGCGCGGCCGGAGCCTTGCGATTGGTGAAGCGGGATAACAGATAGAAGGCACGAAGTCCAGACTGATATGGCGTTCTGCCGAAAAAATGGCGCATAAGCCTTGTGCCGGCTTGGCCGATACGGCCTCCAGAAACGTATTTGCTATTGCGGTATGCAGAAATACCCCTATATATGAGCCTATCGAATATTGCTTGTGACCTTTGTCACGCGCTGAGCGCTCTGTCAGATTTCCTCTCAACTCTCGATAAGAACCGGTGAATATTTCCCGGCAGTGCAGCGATTGAAAGGAGATCGTTCATGAATTCAGGCACAGTTAAGTGGTTCAATAGCGCCAAGGGCTTTGGCTTTATTCAGCCGGACGACGGTTCGACCGACGTATTTGTTCACATTTCCGCCGTGGAGCGCGCCGGCATGGGCGCGTTGTCCGACGGGCAGAAGCTACGCTACGATCTTGTCCGGGACAAAAAGTCCGGCAAGAACGCCGCGGACAATCTCCAGGCCGCGTGATTTGTCATTTGCCACGACTGACCATGGATGGTCTGACAGCAGGCTGAGTGACGGGAAGAGGTCGGGTGAAGCGCCCGGCCTTTTTGACATTTGAAAGAGCACCCGTGATGCCAAGGCCCAATTATAAGGCAAAGCCGACCTATAAAATCGGGGATTTTGTCGTGCTGAAATCCGGTCTCACCCGAACGGCCGCTGCCGACAGGCGATGCAAGGTCGTCGGCGTCCTGCCGAACGACCATGGACATGTGCAGTACCGTGTTCGGTTCGAGGCCGAAAACTTCGAGCGCAGGATAACATCGCTCGATATCGACGCGACCGAATCCCCGCCGCGGATTTCCGGCGCTCAGGTAGTCCAAACTTCCAATGCCGAGCCTTGGCTGAAGACGTCCAGCATCAAGGTTCGAAAGTAACGCCTTCCCTCATTAACGATACGGCATGCATTGCCGCGAAAGGATAAGATTTTGCAGGTTCTCGTCAGGGACAACAATGTCGACCAGGCTCTTCGCGTTCTCAAGAAGAAGATGCAGCGCGAAGGTCTTTTTCGCGAAATGAAGGCGCGCAGCGCCTACGAAAAGCCATCGGAGAAGCGCGCCCGCGAAAAGGGCGAAGCTATCCGCCGTCAGCGGAAACTCGCGCGCAAGAAGATGCAGCGCGAAGGCCTGCTGCCGATGCCCAAGAAGGCCGTAAATACCCGTTGAATGCCGCTTGAGAGCGTGGTTTCCAATCGCGAATCATCCAAGGAAAAGTGAATGACTGCCACAAAGGACGCATTCTTCAACGCCACGAAGATGTCGGCCCGCGACAAGGCGGAAGCCACGGATCACACGGCGCGGGCGATCATTGCAGACGAAGCAAAACTGCGTGATAAAAAGACGGAGAAGCTGAAAGCCCTCCGTCTGCAGCGGCAGGCAGAAGCCGAGCCTGAACTTCCGGCCCCGAAAAGGAAGCGCAAGGGTTCAGCCAAATCGGCCGGCCAATAGGTCGAGTGCACGAGGCGCACCCTCTTTCCGGCCGCTAGTTTCCAGGCGCTCGACACAATCTCCCTTTATGCTGCGCGCCGGTCCTGCGACAGGATGGCGTTCGGCGCCAAAGCGGCGTAGCCTTTCTTCGCTGCTCAGCGACGTGCAGCTTAGGGGGCGCCATCGGGTTCATGACACGCGCGCAGCAAATCGGCGTCATCATCGGCTTGGCGATTGTTGCCGTGCTCACGCTGCTGCGGGCCAGCGATCCACAGCTGCTGCGATCGATCCGCGACGTGACCTTTGACGAATACCAGCGCGTATCGCCGCGGCCCTTCGAAGAGCTGCCTGTTCGGGTGATCGATATTGACGAGGCATCGCTGCGCGAATTCGGCCAGTGGCCGTGGCCAAGAGACAGGCTGGCTATGCTCGTCGACAGGCTGTCCGGGATGGGTGCGGCGGCGATCGCCTTCGACATCCTCTTTGCCGAACCGGACCGGCTTTCGCCCCGTACCGTCGTCGGTACCGTGCCCGGAATCGATCCGGCGCTGCTGTCGCAATTGCCCGACAATGACGAGATTTTCGCCGATTCTGTTGCCGATAAGCCTGTCGTGCTCGGGTTCGGCCTGACCAACGAGGGAACCTATCGCCCGTCCGTCAAGGCAGGCTTTGCCTTTACCGGCGAGAGTCCCGTCGGCGCACCCCCACATTTCAATGCTGCAACGCCTTTACGTCCGCGCCTAGAAGCGAACGCCGCCGGCATCGGTCACATCAGCCTCAATCCGGGCAGCTCTTCGTCAGTGGTGCGGGCAGTTCCGCTGTTCCTGACGGATGGGGAGCAGCTTTATCCGAATCTGGCGCTTGAGGCACTGCGTGTTGCCCAGGGTGTCTCGACCTATGTGCTGGCAGGCGCTCCGGATGCGGCAGGCGTCATGACCTCAGTCAAGACAGGCGATTTTGTCGTCCCCGTGACGGCGGCCGGCGAGCTATGGCTCTATGTCAGCCCCGATCATGCAGACAGATATGTTTCCGCGCGGCATGTGCTTGCACAAAACGGTGCATCGACTGAAGTCAGCGCGGCGATAAACGGAAGTATCGTCTTTGTCGGCACATCGGCCGCGGGGCTGCAGGACATCCGTGTCACGGCGCTTGGGGAGAATGTGCCGGGGGTCTCGCTGCACGCACAGACCGTCGAGCAGATTTTAAACGGCCGCTATCTGTCGCGGCCGGATTGGGCGGATGGCCTGGAGATATTCGCCATCGCCGTGCTCGGCGGCCTGTTGGTGATATTGACGACCTTCGTCAGCCCGGCGGTGGCCCTGTTCTGTGGTTTGGCGATTACCGCACTTGCTGTTGTCGCCTCATGGCTCTGCTTTTCCTATGCCGGGCTTCTTTTCGATCCGCTGGCTCCGATCATCAGCGGATCAGTGACCCATTTCGCAGCCACGTCGTTTCGCATCCTGGTGATCGACCGGGAAAGGCGCGAGGTTCGCCGCGCCTTCGGACAGTATCTGTCACCATCGCTTCTCTATCGTATCGAGCATACGCGCGACGCACTGCGCCTTGGCGGCGACGACCGGGAGCTGACGGTCATGTTCGTCGACGTGCGCCATTTCACCGAAATCAGTGAGCGGCTGCCGCCGACGGCCGTCGTCGGATTCCTGAACACCCTGCTCGACGCGCTAAGCCGCCATGTCGTCGCCAACGAGGGCACGCTCGACAAGTTCATCGGCGATTCGATCATGGCCTTCTGGAATGCGCCGGTCGATGTTGCCGATCACGAGACGAAGGCGGTTCGCGCCGCTCTGGCCATGCGGGAAACGCTTGCCGAGCTCAATGCTGCCGATGCCTTCGGCTTTGGCAAGGATCAGCCGGTGGGCATCGGTATCGGTATCCATACCGGCATTGCCTGTGTCGGAAATATGGGAGCCGAGGCGCGTTTCAATTACTCGGCCGTCGGCGATGCCGTGAACGTTGCTGCGCGGATCGAATCCTCTTGCAAGGAAGTCGGCTTCGATATTCTGATTTCGGAGGACACGGCACGGCTGCAGCCAGGTGCAGCGCTGCTTGAGGCGGGTACCATCGGTCTAAAGGGAAAGACCAGCCGTACGCGCCTGTTCGCCGTCGTCGGCGATGAGCGCGTGCGACAATCGGCCGAGTTCAACGAGCTGCGGCAGCTCCACAATCAGCTTACCGAGGCATTTCGCTCGCGCTCGCCCGACACGCGCAGGATCGTCAGTGCCATCAGATTGAAGACGAAAATGATCACTCCCGGGCTTGCGGAATTCTATCGCCGGATTTCCCGCAGGGCCGATCATTTCCGGGATGAACCGATTTCTGAGGAAGCGCGTCCCGCAGGATGACGTATCAGCGATGGCGGCTCCGGTCGCCGCGACCCTTGTCGCGGTTCCTGCCATGATGATTGTCGACCTTGTCGCCACGTTTGTCATGATCTCCACGGTAATGATCATGTGATCCACGCGGTCCATCAGGATGGCTCGGCTTGTCCGGGTGGCTCGGCTTGTCCGGATGGCTCGGCTTGTCCGGATGGCTCGGCTTGTCCGGGTGGCTCGGCTTGTCCGGATGGCTCGGCTTGTCCGGATGGCTCGGCTTGTCCGGATGGCTCGGCATGTCCGGATGGTGCGGCTTGTCCGGATGGTGCGGCTTCTCCGGGTGGGGCTTGCTGGGTTCGCGGGGCTTTTCGGGCTCTGGTTCCGGTTTCGGTGCTCGAGTGGGAGCGCTCGGTGCCTGTCGCAGGGGCGCATCTGGCCGCTGCAGTGCCGCCGACAATCCGCAACCGCCGCCCATCATGCCGGAAAGCGACTGACTGCCGGAAAGGAACGGGAGGGCGCGTGGCGTCCCCAGTCTTCGAAGGACCCCCTGGTTTACGCGCGCCACATCCGTCATGTCGCCGTTGGGTGTCGCAACGACACAGTCGCAACGACGTGTCAGTTGCCGGCAGCCGCCCGGGCCGCAAAACTGGGCGGCGCCATTCAGCATGACGACGGCCGTCGTTCCATCCGGGCCGACATAGAAATCGAAGGCGGTGCCACGCACGCCGATCGTGCCCGCAGGAGTCAGGATCTGGTATGCGGACGATTTCGAACTGCCGCTGATCCAGCGAAAAGTTCCCTTCGCTGCGCGGATGCTCAGCCTTTTCACCGATTGCGAGTCGTCGAAGATGTATTTGTCGATGACGACAGATGAACCCCAGCCAACCGCAAGCTTGGTGCCGTCACGGAAAAGAAACTGGCCGAGGCCGGATCGCGATGTACGAATGCGCTCGTCGCGGTGGACTGCTGAATTTACGGTCAGCGGTCCCGTTTGACCGGTTACTTCCGTCTTGATGTGGACCGCCTGGCCAACCTGCTCAGCTGCGAAGGCCGGCATGGAGCTAAAAAGCACCGCGCTGAGCACGGTGGCTGTGGCAAGACGCAGATACGACATGGGAATACCCCTGAGCATAGGAATATTAGCATGTATTTTTGCGCCTCGTCTTCCTGCCCTCTTGGGCTAGTCGGACTAATCCGGTGCGCGGGGGCATGCAGTAACCTCGGTGTGATCAGCACTTGTTCGACCCATGTCAAACAAAAGCCCGTTCGCGTCGCAAAAGAAACGTTGTGCCGCATTTCGATTTGCGATTTGTATGGCCACACCAAGAAAATGCCTTTCCCTGAAGGAGATGAAGGCGGATGCGGAAATACTCGGTTTTTGCCGTGGCACGGGAAGCGCTCAGAGGCCACAAGGGCTGGGAGAGGCAGTGGACTTCGCCGGAGCCGCGTGCGCAATACGACGTCATTATTATCGGCGGCGGCGGGCATGGTCTGGGAGCAGCCTACTACCTTGCCAAGGAGCACGGCATTACCAACGTGGCGGTGTTGGAAAAAGGTTGGCTCGGCGGTGGCAACACCGGCCGTAACACCACCATCATCCGCTCCAACTATCTCTATGAAGAGAGCATGCACATCTACGAGCATTCGATGAAGCTTTGGGAGAACCTGTCGCAGGATCTCAACTACAATGTGATGTATTCGCCGCGCGGCGTGATGATGCTCTCGCACAACATCCACGATCAGCAGTCCTTCAAGCGGCATATCCATGCCAACCGCCTCTATGGCATCGATAACGAATGGCTGACGCCGGAGCAGGCGAAGGCCTATTGCCCTCCGCTTGATATTTCGGCAACGGCGCGTTACCCGATCAACGGCGCCGCCTTGCAGCGCCGCGGCGGTACGGCGCGCCATGATGCCGTCGCCTGGGGTTATGCCCGTGCAGCGTCGGATCGCGGCGTGCACATCATCCAGAATTGCGAAGTCACCGGCATCCGCCGCGGACCGGACGGGCGGGTGGTCGGCGTCGAAACCAATCGCGGCTTCATCGGCGCGAAGAAGGTCGGCGTCTCCGCGGCCGGCCACTCGACGACCGTAATGAAAATGGCCGACGTGCGCGTGCCGCTGCAATCGAGCCCGCTGCAGGCGCTGGTTTCCGAACCACTGAAGCCGATCTTTCCCTGTGTCGTCATGTCGAACACGGTGCATGCCTATATCTCGCAGTCCGACAAGGGCGAGCTCGTCATCGGCGCTGGCACGGACCAGTACAATTCCTATTCGCAGACAGGCGGCTTGCAGATCATCACACACACGCTTGATGCGATTTGCGAGCTCTTCCCGATGTTCCGCCGCGTGAAAATGATGCGCTCCTGGGGCGGCATCGTCGACAATACGCCGGACCGTTCGGCGATCCAGTCGAAGACGCCGGTTCCAGGACTCTATGTCAACTGCGGCTGGGGAACCGGCGGCTTCAAGGCGACGCCGGGTTCGGCAAATCTCTTTGCGTACCTGATCGCCCGCGACGAGCCGCACAAGTTCAATGCCGGGTTGACCCTGGAGCGCTTCCGCACCGGACGGCTCATCGACGAAGCGGCGGCCGCCGCCGTCGCGCACTGACCACGCAATTCCGACAAGGGAATCAAATGCTACTGATCTACTGCCCATACTGTCAGGAAGAGCGCTCCGAGCTCGAATTCCGTGGCGCTGGCGACGCGCATATTGCGCGGCCCCAACAAATCGCTTCGATCTCCGACGAGGAATTCGAGACATATTTCTTCCTGCGCGACAACCCGAAGGGTCTGATCTTCGAACGCTGGCGGCACATCCACGGCTGCGGCCGTTTCTTCAATGCGGCCCGCGACACCATCAGCGACAAATTCATCATGACCTACAAGGCAGGCGAGCCCAGGCCTGAAATTGGCGCTGCCAGCGTTCCGCACGCTCCCGTCGAAACCTATGAAGCGACGGAAGGAGAGGCGAAATGAGCGGCGCGAACCGAATTCCAGGCAAGGGACGCCTGACGCCGGCGAGAACCGCACGCTTCACTTTCGACGGCAAGAGCTATACCGCGCTCGAAGGCGACACCGTCGCTTCGGCCCTGATTGCCAACGGAGTGCATCTCGTCGGCCGCTCCTTCAAGTACCATCGGCCGCGCGGCATCCTTTCAGCCGGCGCGGAAGAGCCGAATGCGCTGATCGACGTTGCCCGCGACTTTGCGCGAAAGCAGCCGAACGTGCGCGCCACGGTTCAGGAAGTCTTCGACGGCATGATCGTCAAGTCGCAGAACCGCTTCCCGTCGCTTGCGTTTGACGTCGGTGGCATCAGCGATCTGCTTTCGCCGTTCTTTGCGGCTGGATTCTACTACAAGACCTTCATGTGGCCGAAGGCAGCCTGGAAACATGTCTATGAGCCACTCATCCGACGTTCCGCCGGTCTCGGCGTTGCGCCGACGGAAGGCGATCCGGATCACTACGCAAGCCGCTTTGCGCATTGCGACGTGCTCGTTGCCGGCGCGGGCGTTGCCGGTCTCTCCGCTGCCCTTGCCGCGGCCGAAGCGGGCGCCCGCGTCATCATCTGCGACGAACAGGCCGAATGCGGCGGTGCATTGCGTTTCGACTGTGGCGTGAAGATCGACGGCATCGAAGGCTACGTCTGGGCGCAGCAGACGGCTGCCAAGCTGAAGGCGATGGACAACGTGCAGGTTCTGACCCGCACCACGGCCTTCGGCTACTACAACCATAATTTCATCGCTCTTGCGGAGCGCGTGACCGATCATATCGCCAAGCCAGGCCGTGACCTGCCACGCGAGCGTCTCTGGCAGGTCCGCGCCAAGCGGGTGATCCTCGCCAGCGGCGCAATCGAGCGGCACATGGTATTCCCAAACAACGACCGTCCGGGCATCATGCTGGCGTCTGCCGCGCGCATGTACCTCAACCATTACGGCGTCGCCGTCGGAGCCAAGGTTGGTGTCTACACTGCCCATGACTCGGCCTATGAAGCCGCTTTCGACCTGAAGCGTGCCGGCGTGGCAATCGCTGCCATCGTCGATTGCCGCCAGACACCGGGAGCTGCAGTTCTTGCCCAAGCGCGGTCGCTCGGCATCGAGGTGCTGGCCGGACAATCGGTCATCCAAACCTCGGGCAAGCTCCGCGTCTCATCGATGACCGTTGCCCGCAACGGCGCAGGCTCGCCGCGCAAGATTGCGATCGACTCATTGCTGGTTTCGGCCGGCTGGACGCCGTCGGTGCACCTTTTCTCGCAGTCGCGCGGCAAGGTGAAGTTCGAGCCGGAAAGCCAGCGCTTCCTGCCCGGGACCTATGCACAGGACTGTCTTTCGGTCGGTGCCTGCAACGGCACGGACGGCCTGCAACAGACGATCGAAGAGTCTCTTGCGGCCGGCGAGCTGATGGCGCAAGCCGTCGGAAAATCAGGCGGTGGCAAGATCAGCATCTCGGCCGAGCAGCCCTATGACTGGACCGGAGGCATGATCGGAGCTGCCGAAGGTGCAGGCCCCAAGACGAGCGCCAAGGCCTTCATCGACTTCCAGCACGATGTCTGCGCCAAGGACATCCGCCTTGCGGTGCGCGAAGGCATGCACTCGATCGAGCACATCAAGCGCTTCACGACCAACGGCATGGCCTCCGACCAAGGCAAGCTCTCCAACATGCACGGTCTGGCGATCGCCGCCGAAATGCTCGGCAAGGAAATCCCGCAGGTAGGCCTCACGACCTTCCGTGCGCCCTATACACCGGTCACATATGGCACGCTGATCAGCCATTCGCGCGGCGAGCTCTTCGATCCGGCGCGCAAGACGCCGATGCATCAGTGGGAAGAGGCGCACGGCGCTGTTTTCGAAGACGTCGGCAACTGGAAGCGTGCCTGGTTCTATCCGCGCGCCGGCGAGACCATGCATCAGTCGGTTGCCCGCGAATGCAAAACGGCTCGCGACGTCGCAGGCGTTTTTGATGCCTCGACGCTCGGCAAGATCGAAGTCGTCGGCCCGGATGCGGCCGAATTCATGAACCTGATGTACACCAATGCCTGGGACACGCTGAAACCGGGAAAATGCCGCTATGGCATCATGACCCGCGAAGACGGCTTCGTGTACGACGACGGCGTTGTCGGGCGCCTGAGCGAGGACCGTTTCCATGTCACGACGACGACAGGCGGGGCGCCGCGCGTCCTTCATCACATGGAAGACTATCTGCAGACGGAGTTCCCGCACCTGAACGTGTGGCTGACCTCCGTTACCGAGCAATGGGCTGTGATTGCCGTGCAGGGTCCGAAGGCGCGCGAGATCGTCGCGCCGCTCGTTGAGGGGCTCGATATTTCCAACGAGGCCTTCGCGCATATGAGCGTTGGCGAGTGCAAGGTCTGCGGCGTGCCTGCGCGCCTCTTCAGGGTGTCGTTCACCGGCGAAGTCGGGTTCGAAATCAATGTTCCGGCCGATTTCGGCCAATCGGTGCTTGAAGCTGTCTGGGCGAATGCCGAGCCGCTCGGCGCCTGCGTCTACGGCACAGAGACGATGCACGTTCTTCGCGCCGAAAAGGGCTATATCATCGTCGGACAGGATACGGACGGCACGGTTACGCCGGATGACGCAGGTCTTGCCTGGGCCGTTTCCAAGAAGAAGACGGATTTTGTCGGCATTCGCGGGCTGAAGCGTCCCGATCTCGTCAGGGAAGGCCGCAAGCAGCTTGTCGGTCTTGTCACGAAGGATGAAAAGCTGGTGCTCGAAGAGGGCGCACAGATCGTCGCCAGTCCGAACGAGCCGAAGCCCATGACCATGCTTGGTCATGTGACCTCGTCTTACTGGTCGGAAAACCTCGGCAAGTCGATCGCCTTCGCGCTGGTCGCCGGCGGCAGGGCGCGCATCGGCGAGACCCTCTATGTGCCGATGCCGGACAAGACCATTGCCGTCGAAGTGACGGACATGGTGTTCTTTGACAAGGAAGGAGGCCGGATCAATGGTTGATGTGGCAATTCGCAAATTCGCTCTTTCCGGCAACCACGCCGGATCTGCCACTGTGCGACTGACACCTGCGCCTGCGGCGAGCCGGGTGGCGCTGCGGGCGCCTGCAGGTTCGCTCAAGGCTCTTTCATCGGCTCTCGGCGTCAAGGTCCCGGATGCGCCGAAGACGTCGGGCCGCCAGGGTGGACGCTCGGTGCTCTGGCTCGGCCCCGACGAATGGCTGGTGCTCGATGAAGACGGCGCAGATTTGATGGCCATGTGCTCAGGTGTCAGCCTCCTTCATTCGGCAACAGACGTCTCCCATCGCAATGTCGGCATCATCGTCTCCGGCCCCGGCGCCGAAGCCACGCTTTCGGCAGGCTGCCCGCAGGACCTGTCGATCGGCACATTTCCGGTCGGCGCCTGCTCGCGCACGCTGTTCGGCAAGGCGGAAGTCGTGATCTTCCGCACCGAGGACGATACGTTCCGGATAGAATGCTGGCGGTCGTTTTCCGATTATGTCTTCGGTCTGCTGGCCGAGGCGGCAGTCGACGCGGGGCACTGACGGGCTGACCGTGAAATTGCCCGAGAGCGGCGTGGAAATGGACCGGATAGCGGGTGGCGTGTCCTATCGGCCGACATCGTGCCCGTGCCTTCGTCAGGAGCAGGCCCAGTTCTGCAAGTGCGCTTTCCTGCGGTTCGGAAAATTCACCGGCTGGCTCTTGGAAAGACCAAAGCATAACGCGGCAACGCCGAATTGGCCTGTGGTTTACAAGCCAGCGGCGGTTTCAAGGAGGTGGAACAACTGCGCGGTAGCCTGCTCCTCAGGTTTCCTCCGGCCGGTCCTTCGGGTCGAACTGGATGATGGTGATCCAGTTCGCAGTAAGTGCGGGTTTCTTCTCGTTCTCGATCTCGATGGATACTTCATATGTGGTCATCAGCATACTGGCGCCGCGGAAGCGTGCATCGGCGAGGACGAAATGGCCGCGGACGCGGGTGCCTGATTTGACCGGTGCCATGAAGCGCACCTTGTCGAATCCATAGTTGATACCCATCGTCTGCTCGCGGATTTTCGGCAACGCATCGTAATTCATAGCCGAAAGCAGGGAGAGCGTCAGGAAGCCATGGGCGATCGTGCCGCCGAAGGAGCTTTCGGTTGCCGCGCGGGTCGGATCGGTATGGATGAACTGATGGTCGTTGGTGGCGTGCGCAAAAGCGTCGATCATCGCCTGATCGACAAGAATCCAATCTGAAAGCCCTGTTTTCGTGCCAATGAGCCCGCGCACTTCCGCGAGCGAAATTTCCCTGACCATAAATTCCCCATGAAAAAAGCCGCCTGCTCAATTGCTTACAGTGGATTCATGACAATTACGACAACGATTCACCTTCGTTGCGGCTTGAATCAATTGCCGAGGCAAAAGACGACCGAGCGCGGCCGAACCGTCACGACCGGGCCAAGCTTTTCAAAGTTGCCGGGCGCGCTCAACAGCCGCCACTCGGCAGTGTCCGGGGGCGGCAGGACGAAGTCCATCGCATTGTTCGATCGATTGAAAAACACGGCCAGACGCACTTGTCTGCGGATATCGCGGTCGCCTGTTTTAAGCAGCATGCCGAGCGCGGACAAGTTCGCAGCCTCCCACTCGCCAAGTCTCATCGGTTGGCCCGAGGACGATATCCATTCGACATCGCCGTTACCGTCGAAGAAGCCGGATTCGGAGAAGACGGAGAAGCGCTTTCGCAATGCTGCCACGAAAGCGGTGTGGGTAATCAATTCTTCATCCAGCGCCCTCCAGTCGACCCAGGTGATTTCGTTGTCCTGGCAATAGGCGTTGTTGTTGCCGCGCTGTGTTCGTCCGCCTTCATCTCCCGCCGTCAGCATGATGCTGCCGCGGCTGGCAAAGAGCGTCGAGATCAGCGCCTTCAGATCGCAACGGCGCTTTTTGATGATATCGCAATCGTCCGTATCGCCCTCGATGCCATTGTTCCACGAATGGTTCTCGTTGTGGCCATCGCGGTTTTCCTCGCCATTAGCTTCGTTGTGCTTATGACTGTAGGAAACGAGATCCTTCAGCGTGAAACCGTCATGGGCAGCGAGGAAATTGACGCTGCGCGTCGCCGTTCCGCCGTTTCGCAAGAAAATGTCGGAGGAGCCGGCCAGTGCTGTTGCAAGCGCCCCGGTCTTCCAGTCGTCGCCGCGCCAATAGCATCGGATATCGTCGCGAACGCGGTCGTTCCATTCCAGGAAGGGAGCTGTAAAATTGCCAAGCTGATAGCCGCCCGGACCGATATCCCAAGGCTCGGCGATCATGATGCGCTCGGCGAGCACGTCATCGCCGAGTATCGCCGACAGCGTCGCTCCCTTTGCCTCGAAGCCGTTTGCCGTGCGGCCGAGAACAGGCGCCAGATCGAAACGGAAACCGTCGACGCCGGCGCCCAGGACGAAATGTCGCAGGCTGTCGATGATGAGCTGGCGGACATAGGGATGATCGCAGGCGACGGTATTGCCAGTCCCGGTGTCGTTGACAAGCTCGCCCGGACGGCCGGGCAGATGCCGGTAGAAGGAAAGATTGTCGAGGCCGCGCAGCGACAGCGTCGTGCCGTGACGGTCGCTCTCGCCGGTATGATTGAAGACGAGGTCAAGAATGACGCCGATGCCTTCGGCCCGAAGCTTGGCAGCCGTATCGCGCAGTTCGGCCATGCCGCCCGGTACGAGGCGCGGATCGAGCGCCATGAAGGCAACGGGATTGTAGCCCCACCCGTTTGCCAGTCCGAGCGGCGGCAAATGGCGCTCGTCGATCCAAGCGGTGATCGGCATCAGCTCGACGGCATCGACACCAATGCGCTTGAGATGAGCGATCACTGAGGGATGGGCAAGTGCGGCGACGGTTCCGCGCTGCGTCTCGGGAACGTCGGGGTGGAGCATCGTGAAGGGTTTGACGGCGACTTCATAGATAAAGCCGCCCGGCTTGAAGAGCGGTTTTTCCAGCGTCACTGTCGTATCGCGGGTCACCATCGCCTTCGGCATCAGGCTGTGCGTGTCTTCGCCGAAGATGCCGAGACGGAGATCATGGCGAAAGGGCCGGTCGAGCTGTTTGGCATACGGGTCGACCAGAAGCTTGGACGGATCGAACCAGAGACCGTTTTCCGGATCATAGATGCCGTCGGCCCGAAAGCCGTAACAGGCGCCTTCCTTCAGGCCGTCGACGAAAAGGCTGTGCACATGGCCGTGTTCGCGCGCCATCGGCAAGCGCGCGAGTTCCTTGTTGCCGGTTTCATCGAAGAGGCAGAGCTGGATTTGCGCGGCATGCTGCGACCAGACGGAAAATTCGACGCCGGTTTCAAAAAGGATTGCGCCCCCTTTTTTTGCCCTGTTGTCCGCCCGCATGAGCCTCCGATCAGGTGATGACCGAAGGTTCATCACGGCCCGTGCGCTTGGCGATGTCCGCGACACTTTCGGCGGCGGCGACCAGGTCGGCCAGCGCCTCCTGCGTCTCGATGTTGTGCCGGGTCGAATCTGGCTCGTAACGCTCCAGGTAAACACGCAGCGTCGCACCGGACGTACCGGTGCCCGAAAGGCGGAACACGACACGCGAGCCGCCTGAAAAAAGAATGCGAATCCCCTGATGCTCGCTGACCGACTTGTCGACCGGATCGTGGTAGGCGAAGTCGTCTGCCTTTTCGACCGTCAAGCCGCCGAAGGTCTTGCCCGGCAGGTCTGCAAGCTGGCTGCGCAAATTATCGATCAGACCGTTTGCAGCCTCTGTATCCACGCCTTCGTAGTCATGGCGGGAATAGTAGTTGCGGCCATAGGTCTGCCAATGCTGGGTCACGACGTCCTGAACGCTTTCACCGCGCACGGCAAGGATGTTCAGCCAGAGGAGTACGGCCCAGAGGCCGTCCTTCTCGCGGACGTGGCTTGAGCCGGTTCCGGCGCTCTCCTCGCCGCAGATGGTTGCCATTCCGGCATCGAGCAGATTGCCGAAGAATTTCCAGCCGGTCGGCGTTTCGTACATCCCGATGCCACGTTTTTCGGCGACGCGGTCGGCAGCGCCGCTGGTCGGCATGGAGCGTGCGATGCCTGCCAGGCCGCCGGAATAACCTGGCGCGAGATTGGCGTTGGCTGCGAGGATCGCCAGACTGTCTGAAGGAGTGACGAAGATGCCGCGGCCGATGATCAGGTTGCGGTCGCCGTCGCCGTCCGAAGCTGCGCCGAAATCGGGCGCGTCCTCGCCCATCATCTCGTCATAGAGTTCCTTGCAGTGGACAGGGTTCGGATCCGGATGATGTCCGCCGAAATCCGGCAGCGGCATGAAATTGCGCACCGAGCCGAGCGGTGCGCCGAGACGGTTTTCGAAGATTTCCTTGGCATAGGGGCCGGTCACGGCGCTCATCGCATCGAAGGCGATGCGGAACCCGAGGCTGATCAGGTTGCGGATCGCGCCGAAATCGAAGAGCTCCTCCATCAGCGCGGTATAGTCCTCGACAGAATCGATGACCGAAAGCATCATGCCGCCGGGCAGTTCTTCCTTGCCGATGCGATCGAGGTTCACGTCCGGGAAATCGGCTATCTTGTAGCTGTCGATCACCCTGGTGCGCGCATAGATCGCGTCGGTGATCTTTTCCGGCGCAGGCCCGCCGTTGTTGACGTTGTACTTGATGCCGAAATCTTCAGTCGGGCCGCCGGGATTGTGGCTGGCGGAAAGGATGATGCCGCCGAAAGCCTTGTATTTACGAATGATGTGCGAGGCAGCCGGCGTCGAAAGAATGCCGCCTTTGCCAACCATGACTTTTCCGAAGCCGTTGGCGGCGGCCATCTTGATCGCCTTCTGGATGACCTCACGGTTGTAGTAGCGTCCGTCGCCGCCAATGACGAGGCACTTGCCCTGATAACCTTCAAGCGAATCGAAAATCGATTGGATGAAGTTCTCAGCATAGTT
Organism: Rhizobium azibense; assembly: GCF_004342325.1. NCBI lineage: Bacteria > Pseudomonadati > Pseudomonadota > Alphaproteobacteria > Hyphomicrobiales > Rhizobiaceae > Rhizobium > Rhizobium azibense. The sequence goes on from NZ_SMBJ01000009.1 coordinate 119,814, forward strand.
CGGCTGCTGGAAGACCGGGACCTTCTTCCTGAGACCCGAAGTGCCGGGTTTCTGGTCCTGGTAGGGCGTTGTGGATACAGATTTGTTCATTTCTGTCACTTGCCTTTCGGGGCGAGGCTTGAATAGAGGGCAGCATAGCGCTCGGCGCTCTTCTCCCACGAGACATCCGATTTCATGCCCTGCTTTTGCAATTGGGTCCAGACTTTTTGGTCAGCGAAGAGATGTAGTGCACGCCGGATTGCCTGCAACATACCCTCTGCGGTCACGGGAGAAAACTGTATTCCCGTTGCGACTTTCGCTGCAAGCGCGGCGTGATTGGCATCGATCACGGTATCGTTGAGACCACCGGTACGTGCCACGATCGGCACGCAGCCATAACGCAAGCCGTAAAGCTGGGTGAGGCCGCAGGGTTCGAAACGCGAGGGAATGATGATGGCATCGCAACCGGCCTGCATCAGGTGCGACATCGGCTCGTTATAGCCGATCGAGACGCCGATGCGGCCGGGATGACGGGCGGCTGCGGCAAGCAGCGAGCCTTCAAGGGCGGGATCGCCGGAGCCGAGAATGGCAAGCTTGCCGCCGAGAGCCACGATTGCGTCGGAGGTCGCAGCAATCACGTCCATGCCCTTTTGCCAGGTAAGGCGGCTGATGATGCTGAAGATCGGCGCGCCGTCGTCATGCAGATGGAAGAATTCGGCGATCGACTTGCGGTTCTCTTCGCGATTTTTAAGTGTCGTGACGCCGTAGTGTGTGTGGACGACCGGATCGGTTGCCGGATTCCAGACTTCAGCATCGATGCCGTTGACGATGCCGTGCAGCACGTCGCGGCGGCTGGCGATGACGCCTTCCAGCCCCATGCCGAACTCGTTCGTCAGTATCTCGTCTGCATAGGTGGGGCTTACGGTGGTGATCGCATGTGCGGTCTGGAGGCCACCTTTCAGGAAGCCGATATGGCCATAATATTCAATGCTTTCGGTCGAGAACGCATGCGGGGGCAGGCGCAGGCTCGGGAAGATGTCCGCGCTGAACTGGCCCTGGAATGCCATGTTGTGGATCGTCAGAACCGTCGGCAGTTCCGGTGTCGGATAGTAGCGCATATAGACCGGCGTCATGGCGGCCTGCCAGTCGTGGGCATGCACGAGGTCCGGCCGCCAGTCGGGCATCAGGCCTGCCGCGATTTCGGCCGCCGCCAGCGATAGCGCCGCAAAACGCCGCCAGTTGTCGGCGTAGTCCTTGCCAGTCTGGTCAAGATAGGGACCGCCTGCGCGATCATAATATGCAGGGGCGTCGAGGACGAGGATATCGAGACCTTCATATTCCGCTTCCAGCACCGTCGCGGGCGCTCCCAGCAGATCATCGAACTGCAGGCGAACGACCGGATCGCGGATGACCTTCATGACTGCCGGGTAGCCGGGCATGAGGGTCTTCGTCTCGATGCCGAACCGCTTGAGTGCGATTGGCAGGGCGCCGGCCACGTCGGCAAGGCCCCCTGTCTTGATCAAAGGGAAGACTTCGGACGAAACCGAAAGAACTTTCATATGTCTAAAGATCCAACTTATCGATCATCGGTTGCGTAATCAGGCAAATACCGCTTTCTGTCCGCCGGAACCGTTTGGCATCGAGTTCCGGATCCTCGCCGACGACGAGGCCCTCCGGAATGACGACGCCATGATCGATCACGACGTTTTTCAACTGCGCGCGCCGGCCGACCTTCACGCTCGGCAGGACGACGGCGCCGTCCAATTTGGAATAGGAGTTGGCGCGAACACCGGTGAAAAGCAGGCTTTTGTGAAGCGTGGCGCCGGAGATGATGCAATCGCCGGCGACGACCGAGGAGGTAGCCGAGCCGCGGCGGTCTTCGTCGTCATGGACGAATTTTGCAGGTGGCGAAATTTCCGCATAGGTCCAGATCGGCCAGGATTTGTCATATATATCGAGTTCGGGAACGATCGCCGTCAGATCGATATTCGCCTGCCAGTATGCCTCGATCGTTCCGACGTCGCGCCAATAGGGTTCGTGTTCGAAATCCGAGCGCACGCAGGACTGGCCGAAGCGGTGAGCGACCGCCTTTCCGTTCTTCACGATATAGGGGATGATATCCTTGCCGAAATCCTTGCTGGAATTCGGATCGTCGGCGTCGCGGCGCAATGCGTCGATCAGGAACCTGGTGTGGAAGACATAGATCCCCATGGACGCAAGCGCAAAATCAGGTTTGTCCGGAATGCCTGGCGGATTGGCAGGCTTTTCGACGAAATCGATGATCCGGTCGCTCTTGTCCACGTGCATAACGCCGAAGCCGACGGCATCCATCCGCGGCACTTCCAGGCAGCCGATGGTGACATCGGCGCCCGAATCGACGTGCTGCTGCAGCATCCACTCGTAATCCATCTTGTAGACGTGATCGCCTGCAAGGATGACCATGTATTCGACGCCGTAATCCTCGATGATGTCGATGTTCTGATAGACGGCGTCGGCAGTGCCTTCGTACCATTGTGTTTCCGAAACGCGCTGGCTGGCCGGCAGGATGTCGAAGCTCTCGTTTCGCTCGGGACGGAAGAAGTTCCAGCCACGCTGCATATGGCGGATCAGAGAGTGGGCCTTGTACTGCGTCGCCACGCCGATGCGGCGGATGCCGGAATTCAGCGCGTTCGACAGTGCAAAGTCGATGATGCGTGATTTGCCGCCGAAATAGACCGCCGGCTTGGCGCGCCGGTCGGTGAGTTCCTTGAGGCGGCTTCCCCTGCCGCCGGCCAGAACATAGGCCATTGCGTCGCGGGCAAGTGGCTGAATGCGCTTCTCTACCATTATCTACTCCTCCCACCAGTCCTTAAGTCTCAGGTTCAAGCATGATCGTCGCCAGCGGCGGCAAGGTGATCGACGCAATGATGCTGCCGCCGGCATTGACGGCCTGCACGCGCCCGCCATTTCCCTTGCCGCTGCCGCCGTAGATATCGGCATCAGTATTGAGGATTTCCCGCCAGCGTCCCTCGAACGGCAGGCGGATGGAATAGTTTTCTCGGTAAGCCGGCGTGAAATTGGTGATGACGGCGATCGGCTTGTGATCCGGTGCCTTGCGCAGCCATGCAAAGACGGAGTTTTCGTGATCGTCGGCAATCAGCCATTCGAAACCGTCGCCTTCGCAATCGCGCGCGTGAAGCGCCGGCTTGGAGCGGTAGGTGAAGTTGAGGTCGCGCACGAGGCGGCGCATGCCTTCGTGCATGCGGTATTGCAGCAGGTTCCAGTCGAGCGAGGTTGCCTCGCTCCATTCGCTCCATTGCGCAAATTCCTGGCCCATGAAGAGCAGTTTCTTGCCGGGGTAGCCCCACATGAAGGCATAATAGGCGCGCAGGTTTGCAAATTTCTGCCAGTCGTCGCCAGGCATCTTTGCGATCAGCGAACCTTTGCCGTGCACCACCTCGTCATGGGAGAGCGGCAGCACAAAGTTTTCCGAATAGGCGTAGAGCAGGCCGAAAGTCAGTTCGTTGTGGTGATGTTTGCGATATATCGGATCACGCTTCATGTAGCTCAGCGTGTCGTGCATGAAGCCCATGTTCCACTTGAAGCCGAAGCCGAGGCCGCCTTCATGTACCGGCTGCGAGACCTTCGGCCAGGAGGTCGATTCCTCGGCAATGGTCATGACGCCCGGGTGCTCGGCGTAGATGCGGGTGTTCATGTCCTGGAGGAAGCGGACAGCCTCGAGGTTTTCGTTGCCGCCGTATTCGTTCGGAATCCATTCGCCATGGTTGCGTGAGTAATCGAGATAGAGCATCGAGGCGACGGCATCGACACGCAGGCCGTCCAGATGGAATTTCTCGGCCCAGTAGAGCGCGTTGTTGACGAGATAGGACTGAACTTCGGTACGGCCGAAATTGTAGATCGCCGTACTCCAGTCCGGGTGGAAACCCTTGCGCGGATCCTCATGCTCGTAAAGAGCCGTGCCGTCGAACCAGCCGAGGCCATGTTCGTCGGTGGGAAAGTGAGCCGGCACCCAATCGAGTATGACACCGATGCCGGCCTTGTGGCAGCCGTTGACGAAACGGGCAAAACCCTCAGGTTCGCCGAAGCGGGCGCTCGGCGCGTAAAGCCCGGTGGTCTGGTAGCCCCATGACGGATCGTAGGGATGTTCGGTGATCGGAAGGAATTCGATATGGGTGAAGCCCATGTCGACGCAATAGGGGATGAGGCTGGAAGCAAGCTCGTCGAAGGAGAGGAAGGAGCCATCCTGGTGGCGCTGCCATGACCCGGCATGCACCTCATAGATCGAGATCGGCTGGCGACGCTTGTCGGTTTCGCTCCAGTGTTTGAGGTGATCTTCGTCCTGCCATTCCTGCAGAAGCTCAGGCGCCACGATGGAGGCGGTCTTCGGCCGCAACTCGCTGCGCCGGGCAAAGGGATCGGCTTTCAGCGGCAGGAGAACACCGTCATGGCCGCGGATCTCGAACTTGTAAGGGACGCCCGTCGGGACATCCGGCGCAAAGATTTCCCATATCCCGGCGCTGGCGCGGAAACGCATCACGTGCCGGCGGCCGTCCCAATTGTTGAAATCGCCGACGACGGAAACGCGCTGGGCATTCGGAGCCCAGACGGCAAAATGGATTCCCTGTGCGCCTTCATGCTTGATCCAGTGCGCTCCCATCTTGTCGAAGAGGCGCAGATGCGAGCCTTCACGCGCGTAATAATCGTCCATCGGGCCGAGCACGGGGCCGAAGCTGTAAGGGTCGGTGACGGCCCATTCCGCATCGTCGCGCCGGGCCCGGTAGCGCACCGGCTGCCGTTTCGCCAGCGCCACCGGGCCAGCGAAAAAGCCATCCGGATGGAGCTGCTTCAGTTCGCCAATGACGCTGCCGTCGAGCGTCAAGGCGGTGACGTCTTCGGCGCCGGGAATGAAGCAGCGGGCAGCATAGCTGTCGCCTGCCTCATGCACGCCGAGGACGGCAAATGGGTTGGCGTGCGAGCCGGTAAGGATTGCCGATATTTCGTCTGCCGTAATCTCCCAGGGACGCTTTACTTCAAGGGCGGCTTTCGGCGTTTTCATCCGGCTCTCCAGATTTCATCGGCATACTGCCGGATCGTGCGGTCGGAGGAGAACCAGCCCATTCGCGCGGTATTGTTGATGGTCTTTGCATACCAGGAGGCGGGCTTGTTCCAGATCTGGTCCACGTCCCGCTGGGCGGCTGCATAGGCGTCGAAATCGGCGGCGACCATGAACCAGTCGTGCGAATAAATGCCATCGATCAGCTGGGCGTAGCGATTTCGGTCATCGGGCGAGAAGACGCCGCCGGCAATCGAAGCCAGTGCCTGCGACAGTTCGCGCGAGCTTTCGATGATGGAGCGCGGGTTGTGTCCGTCGGTGCGGGCATCGGCGACTTCATCGGCGCGCAGGCCAAAGATGACGATATTGTCGGCGCCGACATTGTCGCGCATTTCGACATTCGCCCCGTCCAGGGTGCCGATCGTGAGCGCTCCATTCAAAGCGAACTTCATGTTGCCGGTTCCGGAGGCTTCCATGCCGGCCGTCGAAATCTGCTCGGAGAGGTCGGCGGCCGGCACCATGACCTCGGCAAGCGAGACGTTGTAATTGGGCACGAAGACCACTTTCAGCAGGCCGCGGACGGCCGGGTCGTTGTTGATCGTGCGGGCGACGTCGTTGATGAGCTTGATGATGAGCTTGGCATTGTGATAGCTGGGCGCCGCCTTGCCGGCAAAAAGCTTCACACGCGGCACCCAGTCGAGTTCGGGATGCGAGCGGATCTGGTCGTAGAGAGCGACCGCCTCGATAACGTTGAGCAATTGGCGCTTGTACTCGTGGATGCGCTTGATCTGAATGTCAAACATCGCGGAAGGATCAAGCTTCACGCCCATGCGGCTGGCGACAAGATTGGAAAGCGCTACCTTGTTTGCGCGCTTGACGGAGCCGAACTTTTCCTGAAAGCCCGGATCGGTTGCGAATTTTTCGAGCGGCTTGAGCTTTTCGGCGTCGTCCATGAACTCTTCGCCGATCGCCTCGCGGATCAGGCTGGTGAGGCCGGGGTTGCATTGCTGAAGCCAGCGGCGTGGTGTGATGCCGTTCGTCTTGTTGTTGATGCGGTTCGGATAGAGCTTGTGTAGGTCCGCAAAGACCGTCACCTTCATGAGTTCGGTGTGCAGGGCGGAAACGCCGTTGATCGAATGCGAGCCGACGAAGGCGAGATTGCCCATCCGCACCCGGCGGTCGCCGCTCTCGTCGATCAGCGAGATCGCCCGGATTTCGGTGTCGGAGAAGTTCTTCTCCCTGCGCGCCTCAAGCAGGATCTTGGCATTGATGGCGTAGATCAGCTGCATGTGACGCGGCAGCAACCGTTCGAAGAGCGGGATCGGCCAGGTTTCGAGAGCTTCCGGCAGAAGCGTATGGTTGGTATAGGAAATCGTGCGGCGGACGATATCGAAGGCCTGTTCGAAATCCATGCCGTGAACGTCACAGAGCAGGCGTGTCAGCTCGGCAACCGAAACGGCGGGGTGCGTGTCATTCAGCTGGATCGCCACCTTGTCCGGCAGCGAGGAGAAATCGTCGTACTGCTGCAGGTGGCGGCGCAGGATGTCCTGAAGCGAGGCGGAGGAGAAGAAGAATTCCTGGCGAAGGCGCAGCTCCTGTCCGGCCGGCGTCGCGTCTGCCGGATAGAGCACGCGCGTCAGGCTTTCCGCCTTGTTGCTTTCGCGCAAGGCACCGATATGGTCGCCGGCATTGAAGGCGTCGAGCAGGATCGGGTCGATCGGCTGGGCCGACCAGAGACGCAGCGTGTTGACGCGCTTGCCGCGCCAACCGACCACCGGCGTATCGAAGGCAGCGGCGATGACGCGCTCTGCCGGCTTCCAGACGTAGCGCGGCTTGCCTTCGGCGTCGTTGGCGACGTCGACGGTGCCGCCGTAACCGATTTCATAGGCGCTTTCGCGGCGTTCGAATTCCCACGGGTTGCCATGCGCCAGCCAGCTTTCCGGCAATTCCACCTGCCAGCCGTCGGCAAGCTGCTGACGGAAGAGGCCGTGGACATAACGGATGCCGTAGCCATAGGCCGGCACCTCGACCGTTGCCATGCTTTCCATGAAGCAGGCCGCCAGGCGCCCGAGGCCGCCGTTGCCGAGAGCAGCATCCGGCTCGAGGCCGGCGATCACGTTGACATCGACGCCGAGGGAGGCGAGCGCATCGCGCACCTGCTCCATCAGGCCCATGTTGGTGACGGCATCGCGCATCAGGCGGCCGATCAGGAACTCGAGCGACAGGTAGTAGACGCGCTTGTCGCCGGTCGCGTAGACCTTGCGCGTCGATTCCATCCATTTGTCGATGATGCGGTCGCGAACGACGAGGATAGTCGCCGTCAGCCAATCATGTGGCTTGGCAACTTTTGCATCCTTGCCGATGCGGTAAGTCAGGCGTTCGATGATTTCTTCGGCTAGAATTTCCGGCCTGGAACTGCGCGGGGCGGGAGAGGGGATGGTCGGCTTGGAAACGGGGTTCATCGTCATATCTCGCCAATTTTGATTTAGTTACAGTGCGTTACGTCTGACGAAGCCGACTTTGCACGCACGCCGGTCACGGCAGTTTATGCATCGTTACCAAGCACTTGCAACAAGGGATTTAGCGAAAGCAAAAATTTGGCGAACCGTCGTCTTCACCGGCATAAGGGACTTGATTTCAATTGGTTTTCCCGTTCTGATGCGCGAGATTAGCCCTAAACGAAAAGCCGCCCCGGTTTGTTCCGGAGCGGCCTTTTCCTGAAACGACGAAGGCCGAATTCATTGGGTGAGGCGAATGCTCTGTTTGGCGGCCGACGATCCGATTATCTTGAAGGCTGCGACGAGCGAGGCCATGTTCTCGGCTTCGAAATAGGTCGACGAGCTCGTCGCGCAGTAGCTTAAAAGCGCCTTGCCGCGATCGGGAGCCATGAACGCAACCGTATAGACCGTAATGTTATTTTCGCGCGCCAGGTTGCACCATGTCTTTGTTTCGGTATCGGCTGAAGTGTAGTTGTTGTTGCCGTCCGTCATGAACACAATGTATTTGTCGGGCGTCAGGCCGTTCTTGTTCAAATGCGCTGCATTCTCGGCCGGGTCGACAAGCTTGTTGTATGCCGCCTTGAAGGCATCGCTTGAATTTGTACCGCCTGTCGCCGTCAAAACGTTGACGTAGGTCGACACGGCGGACGTTCCCCAGGCAAGATTCAACGCCGACTGCATCTGGTCATTGTAAGACACGCTGCCGGTGCGAACGTATTGCAGATTAGGATCTGCGGTATTCAGCTGGGTCAGAAGGCTCGAAACGGCCAGCTTCAATGCCTCGATCTTGGTGTAGTAGTCCGTGACCGTTCGATCGCAGGTCTTCGGGTTCTTCTTCGTGCCGCAGTTGTAGCTTTCCGTGCGCGTATACGAAGCCGTAGTATCTTCGGCCATCGATCCCGAACGGTCGAGCACGAGATACATCGAAAGCGAACTCTTTGTGACGGTATTTTCGGTGCTGCTCTCCGTCTTGGACAAAGCTCCGATCCGCGTCGCTTCCTTGCCCATGACGCGCATCAGCGCTGTGTTGTTCGCGTTGTAGGCACTCTTGACCTCGACCTTGAAGGACTTGCCGCCCGAACTGGATGCGGTTTCGGTGACAACAACAGACATTGCATCCCTAAGGGCTGCGATCGTGTCGGCATCGTCAATGTAATTTGACATCTGGCCGATGACAAAGTTCTTGGCGAGCTCCTTGGCGCCATCCACGTCGACCTTTTCGGCGACGAGCGCGGAGGCTGCGGCCAGAGCGGCCGAATCGGATGCTTCCTGCAACTGACGTTGCGAAAGCATCATGTTGGATACGTCGACGGCGAGCCCGGCAGCGCCGATGGCGATTGGCAACAAAATTGCCGTCATCATGGCGAAATTGCCCGAACAATCACGCACGAGGCGCGCAAGTTTGGCGCCCAGAAAAGATATGGGAGACATCATGTCACCTGCAGCAAGAGAAAATTTATGCTGTTTGCATATCTACAGCGCGGTTGTTACCACAGGTCTTAAGGTAATCGCTAAAATTGCAGACAACTTGCGATTTCGGGACATGATCTACTGCGTTTTGCCGCATGGACGTCGCGCCGAGAAGATGGCTGGCGCGTTTGCGCATTAACGCCTGTGGCGGCCGGTTCTGCGTCGGCCCTGCAAGCCTTACCGCAGCCATTGGCTCATTCCGGCACAAAGGCCGGGAAGACGGCAGACGGGTGCTTGCGCCAAGGCCGGTCGGTCTCAAGCTTCAGGCCGTCAGAAAGAACAGGAATTTTTGCAGGTCGCGAGGCTTGAGGAAGCAGCGGTATTCCTGTCTTGCCATCACTTGATGGGAATGACGTCGACGGCCTGCACGGCGCGATGGCCGCCGTAGCTCTTCAGGACGCCGATGACGGGGGCGACGTCGGAATAGTCGCGGCCATAGGCGACGACGATGTGGTCGGTGCCGGCGGGCATGTCGTTGGTCGGGTCGAGTTCGACCCAGCCGAGTGTTTCACCGCACCAGACACGAACCCAGGCATGCATGGCGTCAGCGCCTTCGAGCCGTTCCTTGCCGGGCGGCGGGATGGTCCGCAGGAAGCCGGAGACATAGCCTGCCGGGATGCCGAGGCTGCGCAATGCCAGGATCATGACATGGACGAAGTCCTGGCAGACGCCGCGTTTCAGGGTGAAAGAGTCGAGAGCCGTTGAATCTACCGTCGTCGCTTCCGTATCGTAGGTGAAATCCTTGTTGATGCGAGTGCACAAGGCAGTGGCGATCTGCAGGACCGTAAGGCCCGGCAGAGCGCAACCCCTGGCATAGTCCGAAATGGCGCGGGTTTCCGTGAGACGAGGGCTGCTGGCGAGGAAATGATGGGGAGCGTCAGGCTCCAGCGACCAGACGCCGGCGACCTCCTTGGGCAGGCGGTCGAGATCCGGCGAGAAATCGGCGGCGATCGAACGGCTGTCGACCTGCACGCGGGCCTGCATGCGGATATCCAACGTCTCGTGCGGCGACCGCAGCAGGAAGGATGTTGCCGGATGGAGGAAGAAATCGGTGAAATGCGATTGCTCATCCGGCGAGGGGGATACGGTGATCGAGCCTGCGACCAGCCGCTGCCGGTCGGGCAGCGAAAGCGGCATCAGGCGAATGATGTGACGCGCGCCGGAAGCCGGCGTGTCGTAGGTGTATCCCATGTGCAGGGTGAGGTCGTAGAGCACGGCGGTCACCCGAGGTAGGTCTGGGCGAGAAGGTCGGACAGCTGCTCGAGCTCGCGTTCGAACCTGTTGTAGAACTCGCCGCTCATCGTTTCCGGCGTCATGACGGCGAGGCCGGAATGCAGGCGCATTGCCTCGCGGTAGAATGGCGACATCTGGCCGTTGACGAAGGCGTTCGGCAGCTGCTCGACCTCGCGATGGATCTCGTTCATCTGGAAGAGAACCGAACGCGGGTTCAGCGGATCGAGCGCCAGAAGGTCCGTGACGGTCAGGCGCGCGGTGTTGACGTTGTACCGGCGGCGGTGAGTCATGACGCTGTCGCCGATCTCGAGCAGCATGTCGAGCGCGCCGTCAGGAGCATCGGGGCCCGACATATGGCCGAGAAGACGGGTCATGTGCAGGCCGCGCTCGATATAGCGACCGAGCGAGAGGAAGCGCCATCCCGTGAATCGATACATGTTTTCATGCACGAGACCTGCAAAGCCCGCGAGCTTGCGCAGCAGGATCGTCATGGCATGGCTGGCGTCGTCGCCTGCTGCAACACTGACGTGGAAACGATGCGCGGTCTTGGCCAGATCGTTAAGGGCCAGCCAGCCATCCGGCGAGAACCGGTCGCGGATATTGCTGGCGGAATAGACGGCGCTGTCGATGTTGCGCAGCAGTGTTTCGGGTACGGCCTCGTCCGTGCCGATGTCGATTGCGGCGAGATATTCGGAAACATCGGCAAGCAGCGGCTGACTCGGATCGGCGGCTTCGGCGTAACGGGCGTGCCAGGCGCGAAGGATGCGCAGCGCTCCTTCGGCGCGCTCGATGTATCGGCCGAGCCAGAAGAGATTGTCGGCCGCCCGGCTCGGCAGGCTGCCCGGCATATTGCGGGTGAAGCTTCCCTCGGCAGGCAGCAGGGTATGGCGCTCGACCGGCTTGTCGCTGACGATCCACACGTCTGCCGCCGCCCCGCCCGACTGCATGGCGATCGCAGCAGCGTCATCGCCGGCGCCGATGCGGGCAAAGCCGCCCGGCATGATCTGCCAGCCATTCGCCGTGCGGGCGGCAAAGACGCGAAGCGACATCGGCCGCGGCGTCAGCTTTCCGTCTACCCAGGCCGGCGTCGTCGACAGCGTCACGACCTCCTGGCCGACGAGTTTCTGGCCGTCGGAAATCAGCCAGTCGGTGATCGAATCCTTTGCCGTTGCGCGCAGCGACGAGCCGAGGACGGACTCGCCGCTATCGTCGAAGAAGGGAGCGCGCGAATAGGCAGGACCGATCACCATCTTCTCGATGTTCCTTGCGACATGTTCGCGCTCCTCCTTCTGGCCGCACCACCAAGTGGCGATCGACGGCAAGTGGAGTTTTTCGCCAAGCAGGCGGCGGCAGATCGTCGGCATGAAGGCGAGCAAGGCGCGCGTCTCCAGGATGCCTGTTCCAAGAGCATTGACGATCGTCACCGATTCGGCGCGCAGTGCCTCGACTAGACCGGGCGTGCCGATATGAGAATTCTGGTTCAGCTCCAGCGGATCGGCATAAGCGGAATCGAGGCGACGCCAGAGGACGCCGATCGGCTTCAGGCCGGCCACCGTGCGAACCATGACGCGGCCGTTGACCACCGTCAGATCTTCGCCTTCAAGCAGCATGAAACCGAGATAGCGGGCGATATAGGCGTGTTCGTAGTAGGTTTCGTTTGCCGGTCCGGGGGTCAGGACGCCGATGCGGTCGTCGCCGGAATGCTTCATCGTCTGCAACGCATCGCGGAAGGCGCCGAAGAAGGAGGCGAGACGGTGAACCGGGGTTTCGGCATAGATATCGGAGAAGGCGCGTGTGGTGGCAACGCGGCTTTCAAGCGCGAAGCCTGCACCTGACGGCGCCTGTGTGCGGTCTGCCAGAACCCACCAGTTTCCGTCCGGACCGCGGCCAATCTCGAAGGCGCAGAAATGCAGGTAGTGGCCGGTCGCGGGCTTTACGCCTGCAAGCGGACGTTGGAATTCCGGGTTGGCGGCGATCAGGCCAGGCGGCAGGAAGCCTTCCTCGACCAGCTTGTTGTGGCCGTAGATATCGGCAACGATCGCCTCAAGCAGATTAGCGCGCTGCACGAGACCGGCCGAAAGCGCCTGCCATTCGCGCTCGTCGATCAGGACCGGGATATGCGACAGCGGCCAGGACCGCTCGCCGGTGCCCTTGCTGCCATAGGCGCGATAGAATACGCCGGCATCGCGAAGATAGCGGTCGGCGCGGGCGAAGCGCTCGGTCAGTTCCTTCTTTGGAATTGCTCCGAAGCCCGCAAGAAAGCGCTGCCAGGCCGGGCGGATTGCGCCGTTGTTGTCGACCATCTCGTCGGCAATGCCGGGCAGGGGCGCATAGCCTGATGCCGCATCGTTGCCGCCGCGGCTTGCAACCTCGTGCCTACGTTTCTCCACTGCCGGTTTCTTGCCCATTAAAACCTAGCTCGTCAAATGCCTGCCGGCCTGCGGAGATCCAGCGTCAGCGGGAATTCCGGCGAACCCATCTCGGCGCGCGGAATGAAGCCGCCTGCCGTATGTCCCCACGGTTCGAATCGGGACAGCCGCCTTGCTTCCGCTTCGTTGCCGTTTACCGGGAAGGTGTCATAGTTGCGCCCGCCCGGATGGGCAACATGATAGATGCAGCCGCCGATCGAACGCTTGGACCATGTATCATAAATGTCAAATGTCAGAGGCGTATTGACCGGCAGGACCGGGTGCAGGCCCGAGGCCGGCTGCCAGGCCTTGAAACGGACGCCGGCCACGGAGACGCCGGACGTCCCTGTCGGTTGAAGCGGCACGGTTCGGCCGTTGCAGGTGACGGTGTAGCGCGAGGAATTGCTGGTTTCGAGGCGAACCTGAAGTCGTTCGACCGAGCTGTCGACATATCGAACAGTGCCGCCAATCGCGCCTTCCTCGCCCATGACGTGCCAGGGTTCGAGCGCCTGGCGAAGCTCGAGTTTCGAGCCTTCGTATTCCACTTCGCCGCAGAAGGGGAAGCGGAATTCGAGCTGTGCCTTGAACCACTCCGGGCTGACCTCGAACCCGTTTTCCTTGAGATCGGCAAGCACATCCAGGAAATCGGCCCAGACGAAATGCGGCAGCATAAAGCGATCGTGCAGGCAAGTGCCCCAGCGCACGAACTTGCCGTCGGCGGGATTTTTCCAGAAGCGGGCAATGAGGGCGCGGACCATCAATTGCTGAGCAAGCGACATGCGCGCGTTCGGGGGCATTTCGAAACCGCGGAACTCTACGAGTCCGAGACGTCCGGTCGGCCCATCCGGCGAAAACAGCTTGTCGATGCAGATTTCGGCACGGTGGGTGTTGCCGGTCACGTCGATCAGGAGATTGCGGAATAGACGGTCGGTCAGCCAGGGAAGCGGCGGCGTGCCGCGGCCAGGTGCCGGCACCTGGGCAAGCGCGATTTCCAACTCGTACAGGCTGTCGTGCCTGGCCTCGTCGATGCGCGGCGCCTGGCTGGTCGGCCCGATGAACATGCCGGAGAAGAGATAGGAGAGCGAGGGATGCCGCTGCCAGTGCAGCACGAGGCTCTTCAAGAGGTCGGGCCGGCGCAGGAACGGGCTGTCGTTCGGATTGGCGCCGCCGACGACGACGTGGTTGCCGCCGCCCGTGCCCGTGTGACGGCCGTCGATCATGAACTTGTCGGCGCCCAGCCGGGTCGTGCGCGCCTCTTCGTAAATCGCAGTGGTGATCGCGACGCAATCCCGCCAGTTCGAGGCGGGGTGGATATTGACCTCGATGACGCCGGGATCCGGTGCAACACGAATGACGTTGATGCGCTCGTCCTGAGGCGGCGAGTAGCCCTCGATATGGACGGCAAGTCCAAGTTCAGCCGCAGCGTTTTCGGCGGCTGCGACGAGTTCGAGATAGTCTTCAATGCGCTCGACGGGCGGCATGAAGACGCAAAGCCGGCCGTCGCGCGGCTCGACCGAGATTGCAGTGCGAACCGCGCCGCCGATCTCGCCGAGGGTCTGCTCCACACGGCTCTGGCCGCTCTCGTCGCGATGAAAGGAGGCCTCCGGCATGGCGCGGCCGGCCGGCACGAAGACCTCCGGCAGCGGCTGGCGCGGGATCGATGGGTCGGCCATATGGATATAGGGATATTGCGATGGCGGCACGTAGGGCAGCGTACCGAGCGGCAGACGGTACCCGACAGGGCTATCGCCTGGCACGAGGAAGATCTTGCCGCGTCGGGTCTGCCATTTCTCGCTGATCCAACGGTGCCCTGAAGCCTGAGCGTTCCAGGCCTGAACGGGAAGGATATAGCCTGTCGGAACCGTCAGGCCACGTTCGAAAACGCGGGCAATGCGGTTGCGTTCTTCCGGATCCTTCAGTTTGGAATTCGACGGATCGACATTTTCGGGGAGGCTTCCCTCCTTGACGATCCACTCGGCGGGATCCTCATAGGCCGGCAGCACCATATCAGGCGCAATCGCAAGCTCGCGCGCGATGCCGGTGAGAAGCCGCTCGGCGTCTTCGGCCTTGGCGACGGTGTCAGCGCCTTCTGCCGCGATCAAATCCGGATTCTGCCAGATCGGCTTTCCGTCCTTGCGCCAGTAGAGTGAGAAGGTCCAGCGCGGCAGGCTTTCGCCGGGATACCACTTGCCCTGTCCGTAATGCAGGAAGCCGCCCGGGGCAAAGCGCTCGCGCAGCCTGCGGATCAGGCTGTCGGCTTTCTCCCGCTTGGTCGGGCCTACCGCGGCGGTATTCCATTCTTCGGATTCGAAATCGTCGATCGACACGAAAGTGGGCTCGCCGCCCATCGTCAGGCGCACATCTTGTGCTTTGAGGATACGATCCACCTTTTCGCCAAGTGCGTCGAGCTCGTTCCAGCTTTCCTCCGAGAAGGGCTTGGTGATGCGCGGATGCTCGGCGACACGGGCGACCTTCATGTCGAAGGCGAACTCGGTGTTGGCTTCGCCGAAATAGCCGCCGGAGATCGGGGCGGCGTTGCTGTAATGCGGGGTTGCGGCAAGCGGAATGTGGCTTTCGCCGGTGAGCAGTCCGGATGTCGGGTCGAGGCCCACCCAGCCTGCGCCGGGCAGATAGACTTCGGCCCAGGCATGCAGGTCGGTGAAATCGACTTCCGTACCGGAGGGTCCGTCAAGGGCCTTCAGATCGGGCGTCAACTGAATGAGGTAGCCGGAGACGAAGCGGGCGGCGAGGCCGAGATGACGCAGTACCTGAACGAGCAGCCAACTCGTATCACGGCAGGAGCCTCTGGCGCTTTCAAGCGTGTCCTCCGGCGTCTGGACGCCGGCCTCCATGCGAATGACATAGCCGATCTGCTGCTGCAGGCGGGCATTGAGGCCGACGACCATGTCAACGGTCGGCTGTCCCGGCGAATAGTCGAGCGTTTCGAGGAAAGCCTTGAGCCGCGGGCCGGGGTCCTCGGGCTTCATATAGATCGACAGGTCTTCCTGGATCGTCTGCGGATAGTCGAAGGGCCATTTGGTGGCCTCTTCTTCGACGAAGAAGTCGAAGGGGTTGTAGACCGTCATGTCGGCGACGAGATCGACCTCGATCTTGAATTCGGTCACCGGGTCGGGAAAGACGTAGCGGGCAAGATAATTGCCGTAAGGGTCCTGCTGCAGGTTCACGAAATGGTTCGACGGAGTGACCTTCAGCGAATGGCTGAGCACCCGCGTCTTTGAATGCGATGCGGGCTTGAGGCGGATAACCTGCGGCCCAAGGCGGACCGGCCTGTCGTATTTGTAATGCGTCAGATGATAGATACTGGCTTTGATCGACATATTTTGCCTTGTCCGACGCCACATCGTTATGCGGCATTTGCTGTTCCCGCAGCGATAGTGTGCAATGCAACGAAAGAAAGCAAGGCGCAAAGGTTAACGCCGCGAAGCCTTTACGACACTTTTGCAAAGGCGACGGCTGCTTTGAGCCCCTTGCCGCTGGTCGCAGGCGAGAGCGTAAGCGTCGCATTGAAAAGATTGGCGATTTCCTCGACGATCGGGAGGCCGAGGCCCGCCCCCGGCGCATCGGAGTCGTTTCCGCGCGAAAAGCGGCGGCGCACGGCGTCGAGCTTTTCCGGCGCGATACCGGGACCATTGTCTTCAACCTCTAGGCGCACGGTTTTGTCATCCTGCGCAATCCTGACGGTAACCTCGGCGCTCTTGCCGGCATATGCGATGGCGTTGCCAGCAAGATTGCGCAGCAGCTCGCCGATCAACAGGGGTTCGGCGCGGATCATCGCATGTCCCTCGCCTTCAAAGCCGAGATCGATACCGGCTTCGGCGGCTGCCGGGATCAGTTCGCCGGTGATCTCCTGGGCGATCTCGGCGATGTCGATCCTCGAGGTTGCCAGAGCCTCCTTGGCTGTTGCTGCGTCGATCTTTGCCATCAGCAGCAACTGGGCGAGAATGCGTTCGGCGTGCGCAACGGCCTGGTCGCCTTTCAGGGCCGAGTCCTGCGCTTCAGCAAGGGTTGCGGCGCGGGCGGAAAGTGCAAGCTGGGTTCGGATGATGGCGAGCGGCGTGCGCAATTGATGGCTGGCATTGCCGGTGAAATTCCGCAGCGCATCAAGGGCTGACTGCAGGCGCACCATGAAGCTGTTGACCGTATCCACCAAGGGCTGCACCTCGCTCGGCACCGACTGCTCGATCGGGTGCAGGTCGTCGGGGCTGCGCTCGCCGATTGCGTCCCGCAGCTTGTAGAGCGGCCGCAGCGCCACCGTGACCGAAATCCAGACGATCACGGCTGCACCGGCAATCATGAAGGCGAGGCGGACAGCCGAACGGAAAAGGATCGCACGTGCCAGCTGACGGCGGGCGATCGTCGTTTCGGCGACGGTGACAACAAAGGGAACCGAGCGGATGCCGGTTGAGGCGGAGCGTTCCAGCGTCGCGACGCGGATCGGCTCGCCGCGGAAAATATCGTCTGCGAAGACGGCTGCGTCGCCCTTGGTTTCCTCAAGTACCGGAAGCGCCTGGTAGCCGGTAATGAATCGTCCCGGCGGGCCATCGACGCGGTAAAACACCCGGTCCTGAGCGGCCGACGTCAGCATTTCCAGCGCGACATAGGGAATGTCGACTTGCAGCGCGCCGTCTTCTGCCACGACGACGCGCTCGGCAATGGCGAGCGCCGAACCGGCAAGCACACGATCTGAAACGATGTTCGACGTCTCGACTGCCTCCCGGTACGTGTCGGCCAGCGCCAGCGTGCCGATGACGGCGGTGGAGATCAGCAGCCAGAAAAGCAACCGGCGCCTTAGCGAATAGGCGGCTTTCATGAGGCCTCGGGAAGCTTGTCGAGATAATATCCGATGCCGCGCGCGGTCTTTACGGTCAATCCATGCGGTGCCAGGCGCTTTCGCAGCCGGCTGACATATTGCTCGATCGCATTGGCGGAAATATCATCGTCGAAAGCCGTCAGCGACTGGGTGATTGCCTCTTTGGAAACGACCTTGCCGGCACGCATGAAGAGGATTTCAAGCAGTCCGACTTCGCGAGCGGGAATATCAAGCTGCATATTGCCGGCCGCAAAGGTGCGCGACTTGAGGTCGAAGGACACGCAGCCGTACATCACCGTCGCCGAATGCAGGCCCGCCTGGCGCCGCAGCAGCACGCGCACGCGAGCCTCGAATTCGGTAATGTCGAAGGGCTTGATGAGATAATCGTCGGCGCCGAGGTCGAGGCCTCTCACCCGCTCCTCCGGCGCTCCGCGTGCCGTCAGAATTAGGACCGCTGCCTGGTTCTGCCGGGCGCGCATGCTGCGCAGGACGTCCAGCCCGTCCATCTCGGGCAGGTTGAGGTCGAGGATCACGAGGTCGAAATTCTCCGCCGCGATGACTGCATTGGCGGATGCGCCGTCGTGGACGACATCGACGGCATGCCCCGTACCGCGCAAGATCGCCGAAAGGCCGTCGGCCAGCGCGATATTGTCTTCGGTGAGGAGAATGCGCACGGGTGGTTTCCTGTTGTTCAACAAAGAAGATTACAGCCCGTGAAGGGGGATGTCATCCAGCGGCAATGGAAAACCCGGCGTCATTTCATCAACGGCAGTTTGGCTGTTCCGACTGCTCTATTCAGCGACCTCGCGCGGTTGTTCTTCCTGCGCTGCCAGCAGGAGTTTCTGGAAGCGATGGTCGCTGCGGATGTTATCCAGATCGGAGTCGTTGTCGAACCACTTGATGTGGTAGACCGAGCTTCGCGGCATCAGCCTCTCCAGAATATCAATCGCTTCTTCCACGTCACCGAGGACCGAATAGACGCAAGCGAGATTGTATTGCGCAACGATGTCGTCGGGATCGATCGCGATGGCGCGGGCTGCCCAGTCCCTTGCTCTTGCCCTGTCTCCGAGATGCGCCAGCGCCAGGGCGCCGCGATGGGCCGGCCCTGAATTTTCCGGACTGAGGTTCAGTGCGCGTTCTGCGCGCAGCAGCCCGAGCTTGGCCCAGTTTTCCGTATCCGACATGCGCCCGAGCGAGCGGTGGGCGCTCATCAGATGAATGGGCGAGACATAGTCGTCCGTGCGGATGTGCGCCGCGCGCGTGAAGTAGCGGACGGCGTTGGCGAAATCGCCACGCATGAAGAAGAATCGCGCATAGTGGAAGTTGGCTTCATAAAGATTGGGCTCAAGTGCAAGTGCCCGCTCGAAGGCTGCAATGGCTTGCTGATCCTGGCCGTTTTGATGCAGCGCCAGACCCCGGGAGGCATGGGCCTCGGCGAGATCAGGATCGAGTTCGAGCGCGCGCGCGCTCATCTGCAGAATGCTCTCGAGAGGGACATTGTCCGGGTCCCAATCGCGTAATGCCGCATCGCAATCGGCAATGCCCGCGTAGGCGCGCGCATAATCGGGATCCAGCTCCACAGCCTTGCAGAACATCCTGCGGGCGAGCTGCAGATACGACTTCGTCCAGGTGTGCGATAGCTGGCGGCCTCGCAGATAGTAGGTATAGGCCTCGATATTGGCCGTGGGTTCGGCGGCTATGGCCTTCTTCTCGGCCGGCAGGAGCCGGATCTTGAGCTGGCCGACGATCGAATTGGTGATCTCGTCCTGGATCGCGAAGATATCGGTGAGATTGCGGTCGTAGCGATCGGCCCACAGATGGTCGCCGTTCGCCGTATCGATGAGATGGCCCGAAATGCGCACGCGCGCGCCGGCGATGCGGACGCTGCCCTGCAGAACGTATCGCACGCCCAGTTCGTTTGCGAGCTGCTTTACCTTCAGCGAACTGCCCTTGTAGGTGAAGACGGTGTGTCGCGGCACGACGTGTAGGCTCGATATCTTCGAAAGGTCGGTAATGATGTCTTCGGTGATGCCGTCGGCGAAATATTCCTGCTCAGGATCGCCGCTCATGTTGGTGAAAGGCAGAACGGCGATAAAGCAGGTGTTGCGTGCCTCATCGCTTGACGCGCCGGCCGTTGCAGAAGGCGGATCGAGGACAACAGTGAACACCGACACGTTCTGCTTGATGTTCTTCAGTGATTGCTCCCCCCGGGACTCGAAACCGATGTTGAGGCGCGTGCCGACCTGATCGCGAACCGAGCCGGAAACGACAATGCCGCCGGGCCAAGCGAGGCGCTCGAGCCGGGCAGCGACGTTTACGCCGTCGCCGAAGACGTCGTCGTTTTCGATGACGACGTCGCCGAGATTGATGCCGATGCGCAGTTCGATGCGCTGGTCCTGCGGGACGTCTTTGTTGCGGGCAGCCATCTCGCGCTGGATTTCGACAGCGCAGGCGACTGCGTTTACCACGCTTTGGAATTCCGCGAGCATTCCGTCGCCGGTCAACTTGAAGATGCGCCCCTTGTAGTCGCAGATCCTGACATCGATCAGTTCGCAGCGGTGGCGGTTGAGCGCCTGCAGGGTACCGGTCTCGTCGATACCCATCAGACGGCTATAACCCACCACGTCGGCAGCGAGTATGGCACTCAGCCGTCGTTCCAATAGCCCCTCCATACGGTTGTCTAAATAAGCTTAGCGTCTTTTAATGCTCTTGTCGCGTTGCGAGACAGGCGTCAGGCGATCACGCGTGCTTGCCCGGTGAAGCGTGGTGATGCATTCTGCGCTGATGAGGAGACTTCTTGTTCTGCTACTCCTGCTCTGTCCCGGTTTTGCAGCCGCGGATCAGGCCTTCTATCCCGCCAGATCCGGCAAGGCTGATGCGCGGGTGCTGACGGTTTATTCATCGCTCGACGAGCCTCTCGCCCGGCCGATGATCCATGGCTTTCAGGAAGCCAATCCCGATGTCGCCGTGCGCTATGAAGACATGCTGACGGGCGAGATCTATGACCGGATCGTGCGGGAGACGGATGGCGGGAAGAAAACGGCGGATTTCGCCTTTTCATCGGCGATGGACCTGCAGGTGAAGCTCTCCAACGACGGCTATGCGCAGGTCAGCAATCTGCCAATGAGCGGACAATGGCCGAAATGGGCAAACTGGCGCAACACGGCCTATGCGCTCACATTCGAGCCGGCCGTCTTCGTCTATCACAAGCCGAGCTTCCTGCATGAGCCGGTGCCAAGCTCACGGGCGGAATTCGTCGATTACCTGAAACGCAAAGGCAGCGCGGTTTACGGCCGGATCGGCACCTATGACATCGAACGCTCCGGCGTCGGCTTTCTGTTCATGGCGCGCGATCAGGAGCAGTTCGGGGACATCTGGTCGGTGATCCGGGCGATGGGGGCTGCCGGTGTCAAGCTCTATTCGACGAGTTCGGCGATCCTGGAGAGGGTAGCCGACGGGCGCTTCGTGCTCGGCTACAACATTCTCGGTTCCTATGCGGCGGACTGGGCCTTGCGGCACCCCGATGTCGGCATCGTGCTGCCGAAGGACTATACAGTCGTGATGTCACGCATCGGGCTGGTGCCGCAGGCTGCCGCGGAGCCGGAACTCGGGCGGCAATACCTGACCTTCTTCATGTCCAAGGAAGGACAGACGATCATGGCCCGAAAGCTTCAGATCCCGGCCGTCAGCCCCGAGGTTGCGGGCGAGAATACGGCCAATACCCTGCAGGAGCTTCTCGGCGCCCAGCTCCGACCCGTTCCCGTCAGTCCGGGGCTGATGGTCTATCTCGACCAGGTCAAGCGTGCGCGGCTGATCGCTCATTGGAACGAGGTGCTGCGGACACAGTAAATGGCGATAGCGTTCACACCTGCCTCCTCGATCTGGAAAGGATTTGCAATCGACGCCACCGGCATGCACGGCCGCTCATGCTTGAATTGCGGCAAAAAAGTGTCCTGGCGGCTGGATATCCTGCAGATGTCAGCTAAATGACAGCTTGATGTGGTGCGGTTGTGGTACTTCTCTTCGTGGAGGCGGAGAGTAGACGTTTCGGGAGGAGTCTCCGTCGCTATTTGCGGACCATCGATGTCCGCAGCCCGGCAACGCTTCCCGATTCCCTTGAGAACAAACGCGGCGCTCACCGCGATCACGGAGGACACATCGTGAAGCATACTTTCCTTGCTACGCTTTTCGCAGCCGCTATCGCGCTGCCGGCCTATTCGGCCGATTACACCATCATGGCGCCCGCCGCACCCGGCGGCGGCTGGGATCAGACGGCCCGCTCGCTGCAGACCGTCATGCAGAAGGAAGGCATTTCCGGCAACGTTCAGGTTCAGAACGTCCCGGGCGCCGGAGGCACCATCGGTCTGGCGCAGTTCGCCAGCCAGAACAGCGGCAATCCGAATGCCCTGATCGTTGGCGGCTATGTCATGGTCGGCGCGATTCTCACCAACCAGTCGCCAGTCACCTTGAAGGACGTCACCCCGATCGCTCGCCTGACCGGCGAGTACGAAGCTATCGTCGTTCCGACATCGTCCGACATCAAGACCATGGGTGACCTCGTTGCCAAGCTGAAGGCAGATCCGGGTTCGGTGTCGTGGGGCGGCGGCTCGGCCGGCGGCACCGACCACATTGCCGTCGGTCTCATCGCGAAGGCCGCCGGCGTCGATCCGACGAAGATCAACTATGTCGCCTTCTCGGGCGGTGGTGAGGCACTTGCCGCTATCTTGGGCGGACAGGTGACGGCCGGCATCTCAGGCTATGGCGAGTTCGAATCGCAGGTGAAGGCCGGGCAGCTCCGCCTGCTTGCCGTGTCGAGCGATAAGCGCATTGACGGCGTCGATGCCCCGACGCTGAAGGAATCCGGCGTCGATGTCAGCGTTCAGAACTGGCGGATGGTCGCCGCCGCTCCCGGCCTGACGCCTGAGCAGACGGCTGCCATCACCGCTGATTTCGACAAGCTTTCCAAGTCGGCAGGCTGGCAGGAAATCATGAAGACGAAGGGCTGGGCCGACACCTACCTCGCCGGCGATGCCTTCAAGGCGCAGCTCGAGAAGGACGTCTTGGCAACCGAAGGCATCCTCAAAGAGATCGGGCTTGTTAAATGAGCAGGGGTAACGCACCCTTGGCAACGAAGCGCCGCCCGGATTGGGCGGCGCTGATCATTGCCATCTGTCTTTTCGTCCTTGCCGCCGTCATGCTTTGGGATGCCACGCATATGAAAGCGATCGCCCAGTATGCCCGCATCGGACCGGCTACCGCGCCAAAGGTCGTGGCGTTCGGGTTGATCGGCCTCGGCATCTGGACCGTCTTTGAGGCGTTGCGCAATGAGTTTCCCGAGCGCGAGCATCAGGAAGTCGCTCCCGTCATCTGGATTGTTGCCGGTCTTGCGGCGCAAATGCTGCTTCTGAAAACGGCCGGCTTCTCGATTGCCACAGGCATTCTCTTTGCCTTCACCGCGCGCGGTTTCGGACGTCGCAAGCTCTGGCTTTCGATCCCGACGGGAATCGTCTTCAGCTTCGTCGTCTGGATCATTTTCTCGCAGATGTTGCAGCTCACGCTGCCTGCCGGACCGTTCGAGAGACTCTTCTTCTAGGATTGGATGCGATGAGCACCTTCGAATTCCTCTTCCAGGGCATCCTGGTCGCCATGCAGCCGATGAACCTTCTTTACGCCTTCGTCGGCGTCACGCTTGGCACTGCAGTCGGCGTTCTGCCGGGTATCGGCCCGGCGCTGACGGTTGCCCTTCTTCTGCCTGTCACCTACAAGCTCGACCCTGCCGGTTCACTGATCATGTTTGCCGGTATCTACTACGGCGGCATGTATGGCGGCTCGACGACCTCCATCCTGCTCAATACGCCGGGTGAAAGCGCCTCGATCGTGACGGCGCTCGAGGGTAACAAGATGGCGCGCGCAGGTCGCGGCGGTCCGGCGCTGGCCACGGCGGCGATCGGTTCGTTCGTCGCCGGCCTCATCGCTACGCTCGGCCTTGCCTTCATCGCGCCCTACATCGTCAAACTGGCGCTGATCTTCGGGCCGCGTGAATATTTTGCCCTCATGGTACTCGCCTTCGTGACCGTTTCGTCGGCTTTCGGCGATTCGGCGCTTCGCGGGCTGACGTCGCTTTTCGTCGGATTTGCGCTGGCGATGGTCGGCATCGATCAACAGACCGGCCAGGCACGTCTTTCCTTCGGCATTCCGGACCTTTTGGACGGCATCGAAGTGACCACGCTTGCCGTTGCCATGTTCGCGATCGGCGAGACGCTTTATATCGCCGCTCAAGCCAATCGCGGCGAGGACAAGGTCGAAGCGGTCAAGGGTTCTCTTTGGATGACGGCGCAGGACTGGGGCCGCTCATGGAAGGCATGGCTGCGTGGTACGCTGATCGGCTTCCCGATCGGTGCAATGCCGGCTGGCGGTGCTGAAATCGGCACGTTTCTTTCTTACGCGACCGAAAAACGCCTGGCGAAGAACCCGGAAGAATTCGGGCACGGTGCGATCGAAGGCGTCGCGGGTCCGGAGGCGGCCAACAACGCATCGGCAGCCGGTACGCTGGTGCCGCTCCTGACGCTCGGCCTGCCGACGACGGCGACGGCGGCGATCATGCTCGCCGGCTTCCAGCAATACGGCCTGCAACCCGGTCCGCTGCTGTTTGCGAACAATCCGCAGCTCGTCTGGGGCCTGATTGCCAGCCTGCTCATCGCCAATGCCATGCTGCTGGTTCTGAACCTGCCGCTGATCGGGCTTTGGGTCCGCCTGCTGACGATCCCCAAGCCCTGGCTTTATGCCGGCATCCTGCTGTTTGCCACGCTTGGTACCATCGGCGCCAATCCCTCCGTATTCGAGCTCGGCATGCTGCTCGCCTTCGGCGTCCTTGGCTATATCATGCGGCTTTTTGGCTATCCGATCGCCCCGGTGGTCGTCGGCTTGATTCTCGGCCCGCTTGCCGAACAGCAGCTTCGCCGGGCGCTCGCCATCAGCCAGGGCGATGTGACGACGCTTGTCACCTCGCCAATCGCAGCCGGGTTGCTGCTCGTTGCGGCTGCCGCCTTCATCATCCCGTTGATCTTGAGAATACGCGGCCGCGGCGAAGTTCTTTCGCAACTTGCTGCAAGCGAAGACTGAGCAAGAAAAATACTCCTCGGGCGCTTTCTTGCGGCCGGCCCAAACATGGGCCGGCCGCCTGTTTTTGCATGGCTGGCCTGAAATCCCGTCACTTGTGGAGAATGCTGCAGCGCATCATATATGAGGCGTCAATAATGAAGCCAAAGCGAGAAAGACAATGTCCTCCTACAGCAAGTCCATTCGGGAAGGTTTCTTCAGCCGTGCCTTCGCTGTCATCGGCGCTGCAAATGCTGTAAGCGCTGCATTCGAAGCGGGTCGCCGTCCGAAGCCCCGAGACCTCAAGGTTCTCGGTATCGCGCCGGATGCCTTCGATCATATCGGCCGTTAATCCGCTGATAAATCACGCATGAAACAGCCCGCAACCGGTTGGTCGCGGGCTTTATTTTTTGTGCCAGGCCGCAACGCCTGTAAAGGCTGCGGCTTTGACGATGTCAGGCCTCCAGCCGCTCGCGGGCAGGTGAATGGACTTCGGCCTGTGCCTTTGCTTGCGCCTTCGCGCGGGCTTCCTTGCGCTTGTTATGACGGATCGAGGACCACAGCGAGACACCGATAAGCGCTGCACCGCCGAGACCGGTGACGACTTCCGGAATGTGGAAGAGGGTCTGGACGTACATGATGATCGCAAGGATCAGGATTGCATAAAACGCGCCGTGTTCGAGGTAGCGGTAATGCGTCAGCGTCCCGTTTTCGACGAGCATGATCGTCATCGAGCGTACATACATCGCGCCGATGCCCAGACCGATGGCGATAATGAAAAGGTTCTGCGTCAGCGCAAACGCGCCAATGACGCCGTCGAACGAGAAGCTTGCATCCAGAACCTCAAGATAGATGAATGCGCCGAGGCCACCGCGTGCCGCTTCCGCCATGGCCTTTTGCGAGGCGTCCAGCAGGGCGCCGATCACTTCGACCACCAGAAATGTGAGCAGACCGTAGATCGCGCTGTAGACGAAGGTCGTCGATTCCTGGCCTTCAATCAGTGATGCAAAAGTGAGGATCAATGCGAGGACGAAGGCGATCTCGATGCCTTTGACCGTCGCACCCCGCGACATCAGTTTTTCAACGGAGACGATCCAATGGACATCCTTCTCAGGGTCGAAGAAGTAAGAAAGGCCGACCATCAGAAGAAAGGTCCCGCCGAAGGCTGCGATTGGCAGATGGGCTTCGTTCATGATGCGCGCATATTCGGCCGGTTGCCGTGCGGCGAGGATGATGGCATCGATCGGGCCGATCCTTGCGGCAATCGCCACGATTGCCAGCGGGAAGACGATGCGCATGCCGAAGACGGCAATGATAATGCCCCAAGTGAGGAACCGGTGCTGCCAGGCAGGCGTCATTTCCTTGAGCTTGTTGGCGTTTACGATCGCGTTGTCGAAGGACAGGGAAATCTCCAGCACGGCCAGAACCGTGCAGATGAAGAAGATGGTGGCCATGCCGCTGATCGTGCCGGTGGACTGCCAGCCCAGCAAAGCGCCGAGCATCAGTCCGACGGCCGTTATGACGAAAGCCCAGCGGAAATAGCCGAGCGTGGATTTATGGCTGATGGGTTGCTTCATGGCCGCACCTCGTTGATGCGGACACTGCTTTTGAAGGATGATGTGATGGAAGAACGCGGCACATCGCAAGGGATATGCGCGTGAGGCATTGTGAGCTTTTTCATCGAGTGAAAATCCGCCGGCTATTTGCAGGCGGTACCGACATCACGAGAGCGCCGAAAAAACTCTCGCCAGAGGGGCCCGGCACCAGTGTTTGTCCGGCAGCCGATGCTTTTGCACGGGGGGCAACCATGCGCATCGTTTTGGCTGCGGATCAGGCTCCTACGTAGTCAACCTGTGGCGTCAGTCAAGGAGGCTGCAGTCTGCGCCGAAGCTTTTGTGTGGAACCATGCAGTTGCCCGCCCGTTAAGCTCTGGTTGAGGCAATGAAACTTTATTGCCGACGCGATAAATAAGGAGGGACCAAGAAATGCACACGTCGAACCATCCCGCCGACAAGCGTGCGGATGCGACAGACCGCATGAAGCGGGCAAAGCCGAACCGCATGCAGAAGGTGCAGGTGCTGCCGCCGCACCATGTCGATCTGACGCTGCCGCAGACGCCGATGGACGACATTCATGTTCCGGCCCATGTCACAGGCGGCGATCTCTCAAAAGGCGGTCCAGACCTTGCAGCGTCCAAAGGCGGCAAACGGAGTACGTAGATTTTTATGACGGGCGCGGGAACCGACGTCGGGGCTTTTGCATTTAAGGCCCGGACGAAACTGTGAGGGTTCCATGACGACTGATCTCGTGCCGCAGGACATTTATCTGAAACATGAAAACGAATGGCAGGCCCTCAAACAGGCCTGCGAGAACGGCATTGACTTCCACAAGCGCGAATTCGGGAATAACGCTCATAGCGAGGCGGGCGCTCCTGGCGGCAAGGACAGTTCAAGAGCAAAGACTGGCTCATTCTCATAGCCGATAATGCGCGCCCGGCATGCCGGGCGTTTTTTATGGTTTGGCACCGTCTTTCGGCGGCAGGTGCTTTGCGGGATCTCGCTCCAGGCGCTCCTCCATTTTTCCAAGAGCAAAGAGGACGCAGACTGCTGCCGCCGTCGCGAAGAAGGCGACCGGCCAGTAGCCGAACCCCATGGCAAGGCCGATCGCACCTGACAGCCACATGCCTGCTCCCGTCGTCAGACCCATCACCCTACCTCTGGAAAAGACGATCATGCCTGCGGCGAGAAACGCGACACCCGCCGTCACGGCCTCGATGACGCGCAACGGGTCGATGCGGACCTGCTGATCGTCGGCAAAGCCCGGCATATGCACGGACTCGATGGAAATGATGCCGAAAAGAGCTGCAGCCAGACTCACCAGAATATGGGTCCGCAGACCGGCCGCATGGTTTTGCGCCTCGCGTTCGAAGCCGATGATGCCGCCCAGTATAATTGCGCCGATGAGCCGGGCAAAAATCACCGGGTATTGAATACGGGATTCAGGGAACATGTCGGAAAAGACCATTTCCATGGAGAAGGCGCTCCTTCGGGTGAACATTTCTTCGCGGGGCTAACGTCTTCTGCGGCTCTTTGTTCGTCCGTTTCGACGTTGAGGCTCCATGCCAACCTTTCGGAAAGGATTGGGAGGCGATAATCGCCCCAACACGGGATTAGGACCAGATGGCAAGAACTGCAGCTCGCGGCCGCCGCCGCAAATCATCCGCAAAATCGAAGGGCAGGGGCCATGGTGGAGCCTTGCCCTGGCTCTTCGCCGGTGTCGTTGCCGTAGGCAGTATCGCGCTTTACGACAACTGGAAGAGCGTGCGCCCGATTCTTGCCTCACGGGCGCCCGATAAAGCCGCGATTACCGCTGCAATCAAGGCAGATGCGCCGAAAGCGGTCGTCGCCAGGAGTGTGCCAAGGCAGGCAGCCGCTTCACCGCCGCAGCTTGCCGTGCCGCCCGAAGCCGTTCCTGTTCCTGCCGCGGAGCCTGTGAAGCTCTCCTCAACGGCGAGATCGACCGCCGGCCCGCAAAGCGCCCGCGCCGCCTTCGGCTATTGCGGGCAGGGCGCACATGTGAACTGCGTCGGAGACGGTGGGATATTCTGGTACAAGGGCGAGAAGATCCTGGTTGCGGATATGGTCGTGCCGGATGTCGGCGCCGCGCGTTGCGAAGGCGAGCGGAGGATCGGCTTTGCCGCAAAATCGAGGCTGCTCAAATTTCTGAATGCCGGACCCTTCGTCATGAACGCTGCCGGCAAACCCGCCAGTACCGGTGCACCACACGTGATTTCGCGCGGCGGCCGCTCCTTGGGCACTCAACTGGTTACCGAGGGTCTTGCCCGCAAGCCTGGCGCCGCCGGCGGGTGGTGCACCTGAGGTCTATTTTTGCTTCGGAGCCTTGCCGCTGGTGCGGAAGCTGCCGGTAAAGGTCGTATCCTTGCTTTGCGCGGAGCATTCGATCACGACCGGCTTGCCGCCGTAAGGGTTGCCGAATGTGCAGGTGCCTGCCACCTTGACCTGGCCCGTCATCTTCTCGCCGACGCCGGTTGTCACCATCTTGACCGGAATCCTGGCATTATCGTTGGATGCCGGTTTGATCGCGGTGCCATCGCCCTGAAAGCCAAGCATCTTGCCGCCTGAGGTGAAGATGAAGGTCACCTGGCCGTTCGGCAGTCCCACGCTGGCGAGTTCGCCCTTGCAGCCCTTCGTCGCATCCACATTGCCAACGACGAGCTTTGCGCATTTGCCTGCGAGTGTCGAAACGCCGCTGCCCGGGAAATTCTGGGAGGCGGCATTGGCGCCGGAGGCGAAAGCCGCGGCAGAAAGCGCCGCAGCTGCAATCACTGTCAGTCTCATCTGTTCAGGAATCCTGTCATGCTGGTTTACCGGACGGGGGTCGCATGTTTCTGTGTCCGAAATTTGCCGCGCTCAAAGAAAACGGGCCGCTGCAGGGATAGCGGCCCGTTCTGGGAAGCGTGACCGTCAACGACGACGGCCGCCCTCTGTATCTTCTCTCTTGCTTGCGCGGAGCCTTCGCCCGTTCAAGAATTCAGTGGCGCCGGCTGGCGTCCTCGACGGACCAACCGAAGCGCCATGCATCGTAGCGGGCGTACCAGACTTCAAGCTCCGAAGCATCGCGGATCGGCATCAGTTCCGGTCGCGACATCGGATTGTCGCTTAAGGAATAGCCGAGGATCCGGTCGCGTATTCCGCGCTCCTGCATGTCGAGCAGTTCTTCGATATTCATCGCGTGCCCCCAACCGCCGGCCCCTCAGCCAGCCTTCCTAGGCAAACATTTCTCCTTGCTAAAGTCCAGGCCGTCGGCGTGGATTCTCGATATTCACAGGATTAGTCCAAATGGAGCAGCACCTCCTTCACGACCATCAAACCCTGCTTCTTCCGGCTTATAAGCACCCGCGGGACGACGAGAAACCTTCAAAATGTGTTGTAAAAATATCGTTAAAATGCCCCGTCACAAGTTTTTGTTCATCTCCCGTTCAGAAAACGGTTTTGGAAAACCCCGATATGGGTCAAGCTGTCTGTGTGAATAAGGAGATACTGAATGATTCGATTGACCGCGGTGCTGACGTTGTTCTCAGTTTATGCGTTCACGATGTTTTTCATCGCAGCAATCCCTGAGACGCCGAACTTGCAAACCGCATCAACTCTATCTGAAGACGCCACGCTTACGAAGTAAAGTATTTGATGGGTTTTTGGCTGGCTTGTGTGAGCCGTGTTGGGCAAGGGCGCAGTTTTGCGCCGTAAGGCAAGCCTTCTCACGTCCTTGAAGAGAACTCTTCAATCGGCCGTTTGGTGAAGTCCCCTTGTATTTCAAGAGGATCGAATGGTGCGCGACAAGGGTCGAACCTGTGCGCCTTACGATGTCAAGGAAGGTCTTTGGAGCAATCCATAGCCTTGATCGTTGGCCGGCATCTGCAAACGCGCATGTATCGGCGGCTCTTTACGGCGCACCAACAACAAGGTTGCGCAGGCTTCAGCCTGCTCCGACCAAACCTCCCGGCAAATTTCGAGGAAGATAGCAAGAGATATCGCCCTTCTTCGTTCAGCGTCCGAACAGGTGTTGCCTGGCGACAGACGCCACGACCATCTGGCCTTCGACAGCGAG
This sequence comes from Rhizobium azibense, assembly GCF_004342325.1. Lineage (NCBI taxonomy): Bacteria > Pseudomonadati > Pseudomonadota > Alphaproteobacteria > Hyphomicrobiales > Rhizobiaceae > Rhizobium > Rhizobium azibense. The sequence continues at coordinate 150,012 of NZ_SMBJ01000009.1, forward strand.
TCCGCATCCAGCTGGGTGCCGTCACGACTTTTCGGAAAATACCTGGAAGTGGAACATTACCCAGGTCCCATGGGTTGGTGAGCCCATAGCACCCCATGGTGACTGGACGCACAGCGCGTGAAGGCCCACTATTGTCGAGGAGCACGATCAAACGCTGAAATGTCCTTGCGCACGCTGGCGCGACGACTGCGTCGCATTCTTTTTGCTGACGCAATGGCCGGACATAAGAAAACTCTCCGCCGTCTTTTCCCCAATTTTCAGCTGCCTGGCACGAGGAAATGCGACGACTTTTCAGTTATGTCGGATGAGTTTGCAGGATTGACCGATGAAATACCGCGCAGAAATTGACGGCCTCAGAGCCATCGCCGTCCTATCGGTGATCCTTTTTCATTCAGCCGTTTCCTTCCTGCCGGGCGGCTTCGTCGGCGTTGATGTCTTCTTCGTCATCTCGGGATATCTGATCACGACGATCATCATCGGCGAGATGAAGCAACAGACGTTCTCCGCGGCCGATTTCTACCTTCGCCGAGCAAAGCGGATCTTGCCTGCTCTTTTCGCGATGATGTTTGTAACAGCCTTGGTCGGTGCAGCAATTCTCACGCCTCCAGCCTTCGAGCGGCTGATGCGGAGCATCGGCGAGGCCAGCCTGTCGATCTCCAATTTCAGTTTCGCCAAGGCGGCGGGATATTTCGACGAGGGCACCGCCTGGCGACCGATGCTTCACACTTGGTCTCTCGGTGTCGAAGAACAGTTCTATCTGTTCCTGCCGCTCTATTTCTTCGTCGCCCGCTCCCGAACCAACTGGTCATGGCAGCGGATCGTCATCCTCCCGATGGTCGTCTCCTTCGCAATCTCTGTCGTCATGGTCCGGCATTGGCCGACGGCCGCCTATTACCTACCGTTCGGCCGCTTCTGGGAGCTCCTCGTCGGAAGCCTGCTGGCGACGGGAACCTTCGGCGCCATTCGTGACGACGGCAGGCGTCAGACAGCGTCGGCCGCCGGGCTCGCTCTCATCGCAATTCCTGTTCTCTTCTATGGAGAGAAAACGACATTCCCCGGCGAGACGGCACTGCTTCCCTGTCTCGGAGCTGCCATGATCCTGCATTCGGCCCGCTCCGGGCCAAGTTTCGTCTCAACGGTCCTGGCTTCCAGGCCGCTCGCCTTCATCGGAAAACTGTCCTATTCGCTCTATCTATGGCATTGGCCCGTTCTCTACTTTGGAAGAATCGTAAAAGGACAAGCACTCACGGCCGGTGAAGGGCTCTCCCTGTTGCCTCTTACGTTTGCTGTCAGCTACGCCGCCTGGCGGTTCATCGAAAATCCCGCGCGGCGATCCGACATCGGCTTTTCTACTGCCGCAAAGTTGGTCGCAGCGACCGTTGCGACCTGCATCGGCTTGTGGGTGGTCACGGAACGACTGGACGGCATGCCCGAGCGGTTTTCCGACATCGAACGTCGCATGGCGTCGGGTGCGCGAGATACCAATCCCGACCGTCGTGCATGTGACGCCCCTTCGCTGGAACGGCTGAGGGCTGGCACTCCATGCATTCTCGGCGCCGACAAGGTGCCCGGCGTGGCGCTGATGGGCGACAGCATCGCAGACGCGCTCGCCCCGGGTGTGGTCGCGGCTGCCAAGCAGGCACACCAGAGTGTCATGATCCTGACGAAAGAAGGCTGCAGACCGATCATCCGGTCGAGAAGCGATTCCACCAGCTGCCAACGGTTTCTGGTGGAAGCCGAACAACTTCTGAAAGAAGAGAAAACCATTCATACCGTCATCATCGTCGCGCGCTGGGCAAACATCGCCAGCGGCTATCGCTATGGCGCTCCCATCCTTGTGCCGCCGTCGATGAAGCATCCCGACGATGAAGCCAAACTTTCCCGCCTTGCCGCGGCTCTTTCAGATCAGTTCGCTCACCTCGACCGCAAGCGTATCATCGTTGTCGGTTTCGTTCCGGAGCAGTCGATATACGTGCCGCAGACCGTTCTGGTCCGGCATCGGCTCGGCCAGCCGCTGCCTTCGGGCGTGTCGAGGGAAGTATTCGAGGAGCGGCAGAAAATCGTCAGGCGGCTGTTTTCGAGGCCTGACTTTGCGAAGGTGACGCTGATCGATGCCACGCCCTTCTTTTGCAATGAGGAAACCTGCCCTGTCCAGGACTACGGAATTCCGGCGTTTGTCGACGACAATCATCCAAGCAGGTCCAAGGCTCTGTCGGTCAGCGCAATGTTCGCGCCCGCGTTCGTCAGCCGTGGCATGCTCTAGAGGCTTAAGCAGCCGAATTGCCGGAATTGCACCGCGAAGTCGGCAATGCACCTGCCGTGATCGGCACATTTCGCGTGCGATGGTATCGAATGCGTTGGGCCTGGATCCGGCATCAAATTGTCGGCGAAACGTCGAGAAATACCCCGGAACACGGTTCAAACACTGAGGGTAACTACTTCTGGTTAAGCCCAATCGGTGAGGTTGAGTCTTGGTTGTTTTGGGCGCAAGGTTGCGCATCGGACGACGCTCCCGACGCCAGAAAGCTGGTCCGACGACGGAGGGATAGTCATGAAGGGTATTTTCACGACAATCTTGACTGTTACCGCAGTTGCACTTCTGCTCCTGAATCCATCTTCCTTTGCCAGCGCTGCTGAAAATGAGACGGTCTTCATCCAGGACGACGAGACATATCCAGCGCACATCGTGCCGGACCGCATCGCATTGATCCTCTCCGATACGGCGATGGCTGACGCTGAGCGCTACCGGAAAACGCTCGATAGCCTCGGCGGTCGGCGTATTCCGACCCTTTCCGACGCTATCGTCGAGGTCGAAGTGCCCGATGCCAAGGATGCAAAGAGCCTCAATGCTGCTGCTCGAGACCTGATGAAGTCGTGGCCCGACCTGGTCGTGGATTCGGGCATCCTGGTTAGAATCGGCAATTCCGATTTACCCTATGTATTGACCGACAAGATCGTCGTGCAGATCGCCGACGACGCTGACGTCGGTCTCATCCAGAAGATTGCCGAACAATATCATTGCGAAATCCTGGGCAACAATCCGTTCGACAAGCGGCAGTTTGTGATCAGGCTATTGCCCGATAGCGCGAAGAATACCCTTGAGGTTTCCAACGCACTGAACCGCCTTTCGGGCATAAAATTCGCGCATCCGAACTTCTACCGGCCGATTGAAAAGCGCCAGGCACCGCCAGCCCCGAATGATCCCTTTTATTCAGATCAATGGCACCTGAACAACACCGGTCAGGCGATGGGCACACCCGACGCCGACATCGATGCTGATGGCGCGTGGTCGCTCGGACCGATGGGATCGGGCAATCCCAATATCGTGATTGCAATTATCGATGATGGGCTTGAAGCGAATCATCCGGATCTCGCCGCCGGCCTGTGGACCAACCATGCCGAGCAGATAGGCAGCCCAAATGTGGATGACGACGGTAACGGTTTCATCGACGATCTTCACGGCTGGGATTTTACACCCTGTATTACGCCGGTTTCCTGCGGGGATAACGATGTTCGCCCACGGCTGGACCAATTGCATGGAACAGCCGTTGCGGGCGTGGCCTTGGCGCGTAAAAACAACAGCATTGGCGTGGTCGGGACATGCCCGCGTTGCAGCTTCCTGCCGATCAGAGCTCTTGACGGTACGGACTACGCTGAAAGCCTCGCAATCGACTATGCAAAGACAATAGGTGCCGACATTATCTCACTGTCTTGGGGATATGCTTCCGGCGTCGTGCTTCCTACAAATGTCGTCAACTCGATCAACAGCGCCGCGACAACCGGTCGTGTCCAGAACGGCGTCAGCAAAGGCATAATTGTTGTCGTTGCCATGACCGATACCGTCGAGGACAATTGCGACGGCACTCCCGACCTTTCATCGCTTGCCAACGTGATCGCCGTCAGCAGTGCAACCAATCAAGACCAAAGGCTACCGGCCGGCTTCGGCACGTGCATGGATCTACTCGCTCCGACGCATGGCGGCACGTTGGATGCGGTAACGACGGACAGGATCGGAGACATCGGTTACAACAATCGATCGCCTGTTTCGCCCTGCGCATCCGCCGAACCGGCGCCTCCGCCACCTTCAAACCGGGACTACACTTTTTGTTTCGGCGGCACGTCTTTCGCCGCCCCTGTCGTTGCCGGTATTGCAGGTCTGCTCCTGTCGCATGACAATTCGTTGACCCGGTTGCAGGTTCAAAGACTTCTTCAGGATACCGCCGACAAAATATCTCCTTCCAGCGGAGCCTATTCGGAGCAGACGGGTTCTTCGACTCCGGTCGGTGGCTTACCGACCCACGGTTTCGGCAGGGTCAACGCCTTTGAGGCGGCACGGACGGTGGCTGGACGGGACATTTCCGGGCGCGGAGGAGTGGATGTCTACGTGCGCGACAACAGCTTGGATTGGGGTAACACGGAGCAGCCATCAAATGTCACATTTGAGCAAACCCGTGGATTTATACCCCATTGGCAAAGCGTCGATATCAAAGTCGATGCACCCCCCTATAGCGCAACACAGCCGATATCCTCGACAGAATTCGACGCGTTCATCGACGAGAACCCGCTTTCGAACACGCTCAATCGCGTATATGTCCGCATCCATAATCGCGGAACGCAAACTGCAACCGATGTTCAGGTAAAGTTGCACTGGGCCTTTGCGGGAGCTGGTCTCCCCGCTCTACCCGCCGACTTCTGGCCAGCTTTTCCCGCAAACTCGACCGATGTTTCGATCTGGCATCCCTTGCCGGCTCAAACGATACCGTCGCTGCCCTATTCCGGTGCTTCCGTGGCCGGCAACAGCAATGACAATTCCATTGTGCTGCCGTTCGATTTTGCCGCTCCCGTCTACAATGCGTCCGTGAACAATCCGGATCACTTCTGCCTGTTCTTAGTTGTCACGGCACCCGACGATCCGGTCTCCACGGTCTCGGTCGGTCCCCAGGTGCCGGACTTGATCACTCCAAGCGACAACAACGTGACGCAAAAAAACCTGCACCTTGTCGATTCCGGCAATTCGAGTGGATTGAGGTCTCAGCTCATTGTTTCAAATCCCTTCGATTACCCGATCAACACCCGGCTGGTCGCCTGGCGACCCAAGGATTGGAATGTCGAGTCCAGCGGAGTCGAGATGGGCAAGCGCATTGAATTGGGCGCCAAGGAGAGCCTGCCCGTCGAAATCTCGATCATGTCCCATGGACAGCCATCGGCCTCGATAAACATCGTTCAGCTCTACCAGGCGTCGGACATGAAGGAGGAAAGGATCCTCGGCGGAATGACGTATGTTGTGGCGCCGGGCGCTCAGCCAGCCGTCGTTCCCAGTCCAGGGTACATCGAAAACGTCGGCGCGCAGGAGAAGTTGATCGCCGAATATTTGAAGCTTGTCGCCGACACCATCTCCAAGCCTGACGTCCGCGGCGAGGATAGAACGCTTTTGCATAGGCTTAGCATACTCATTGAAGAACAAGGCAAATTGCTTGCAGGGGTGGAGGCCGCGCGGAAGGGTTCCCGCTCGGATCATTGATCAAATGATCGCTTCTCAACAAGCCAATTGCCCAAGGTTAACACCAAAGGAGGTTATGATGGTGAGACATTATGCGAGGTGGATGAAGAGCACGCCAAAAATATTCACGCTTCTATTGGGGTTTGGCGTCATGTTCGGCGGAACGGCGATGGCGGCAAGCTGCGTCGATAACGTCAATCCAAACTGGCTGCCGCCACGCGCCAATATCGTCAATCCTTCGACGGCCGACAGGCAGGCAATAATGGATCTGATTCACAGCTATAATTGGGCTCTGGATGACAAGAACGCCGCCGCATTCGCACAATTGTTCACCAGTGACGCACAATATGAGGCATGCTCCGGCGGCGGAGCCCTTCAGCTTATCAGAACGACTGTGACGCCCGAGTTGCAAGAATATATCGCGGATATTCTGAGCGATCTGGGGTCAAGGCAGGCGCGACACTTTGAGAGCAATACGCTGCTGCACCAAAACAAAGATGGAAGTGTCAACGGAAAGACCACGCTCCTGGTGACGCTTCAGTGGCCAGATAGGGAAGTTCCCGAGCTGGATTATACGGCGGTCATGCAAGAAACCTTCGTAAAAGACGATGACGGTCTTTGGCGCTTCTCGAAGCTGACACTGATCACGGACACGCCAGGAGTTCAAGCAAGAGCTCGTTGACCGGCTTTGGTCCGAAAACGAGGTGCTGGAGAGGGTCTTGCTGCATGGCTGCAAGAGGCTTTGCATCTATCATCGGGGTTATTGCGGCAGTTGTTTCGGCCAGCGGTTCATATTGGTTTTCACCCTTTGGATCCGGACCAACGGAGATTTACCGTTTCGGCTCACGAATGGCGACTACCGCGCTACAGAGCGGTGGCGGACAAACTTGTGAACAGGGCGGCAGGTGTGACGCCCTGACAGGTTGCATCGCGCCCGTGCCCCCTCCGGGCTCTGCCGTGAAGGTTCTTCCTCAAGACAAAGTTTATGAGCGCTATGTGCAGCAGCTTCGGATATTTGAAGCCTGCAGGGAAATAGTTCTTTCGAAGAAGAGCCAGAGCAAGAACGATGTTCTGCGTGTCAATCTCGCCTCCTCTTCACTTGAGGCTGAGGCGTTCGCTGAAGCGGTTCTTCGCCTTGACGGCGATATCCTCTGGGCACCGGCTTCAGCAACCAACAGCACCGTCACCAAATTCGGCGACGAGGCACGCGCTGTGTTTGGACCAATTCCGGATGCGGATTGCGCGAATGACGCTCAGACAATGCCGATCGAGGTCGACGGCAACATTGTCGAGTTGAAGCCCAACTTCACCAGGCCCAATCACCCATTGGAATTCGAGCATCGCGACGCTTCGGGCAACGTCATCGCGTGGACCAGCGGGATTGAGAAATGCGACAAGCCTTCGCTGGCCGGAAACGTCGCCTATTGCGCTCCGGGCTCGCGCCTGAAGCGTGTGGTCAAAGGCAACGTGGAATGGCTAACATTGTGTCGCAAGTCGACGTCGAATCTGATGGTGAGCTCAAATCCCTATTGGCAGGCTTCCAATCCCCGCTTCGCCCTTCTAGGCACGGTCGGATTTAACCGCATTACCGGCGAGATTATATTTTTTGACGGGCGCAAAGACCGAAGCGAGTTTGATTGGTCCCGATCATTCGTTCCTCCGGGAGGGCATTCTTACTCCGATAGTTCGGGAAGAGCGTCCGCCGAGGCGCTATACGATCCGACCTTTCAAATTCAATGCCATATCTGTCACGACAACAAGAGCCCCTATGTGATCAATCCACATGCCGCGCAGGCGCGTGTGGGTTATTTCGACGGCGAGCAGGATTTGCGAGCAATAGCGTTCAGTCTGGGCGGCTACCTGCCCGAAAGGCCGCGTACCGAACAGATGCCATTTCGCGTCATCGGCTCCAGCTACACCGCGGTCCACGGCGCCGACCTCGCCCGCGCCAAAACGGTCCGAGATCCGACGGGAAGCTGTACGGCCTGCCATACTTTGACGACACAGATCACAGGCCAGCGGTTTGCCGCCGATGCAGTGGGTCGGGAACCATGGATCGCCAAGCCGACATGGGACAAAGTCATGGAGCTGCAAGAAGAAAAAAAGAAGATCGCACGGATCGACAACCGGCGCACGGACTGGGCGCTCCGGTCCGGCGCCGGCAAGATCCATCCCTGGATGGTGCCGGGTAGGGGAAACGACTTGTCCGCGTTGCAGCCGCCGATTAGCGCTGCAGACTGGCAAAAACTAAGCAATTGTCTTTGGGATGCCGGCGAGGCCGAATGCGGTTATCGACCGCTTTACACGGCCTGCCCTGCGCCGGGATCAGGCCCGCAAGAGGACGGCTCCGCACCGACGGATCTGTCGATCGAGGTAATTCCGCCGTCGTCAGGCAAAACCGAAAGGGACCATAGGGTACGATTGCGCTGGAAATATCTCAACGGCTACGGCGGCGTTCCAGAGAGGGATGATGTCCGGTTCAACGTCGCAGTCAGGACGGCCGCAATCCCTCTGACGCGGGAGCCTCCATCTCCGAGCGACTACCCCTATCTGAATGAAACAGACGGCAATAAGATCACTGTCCTCAATGAGAATGTCGAGGCCTCTGATGATACAATGCTGATCAAAAATGTCTCCTACGCTGGACACTCCAGGTTCACCGACCCAACCCCGTCGATAGTGCCACGTGACTTCAAGCTGGACATCCCGGCAAAGTGCAACAGGCGATATCTCGTTCGCCTCGCCCCGAAAAGGTTCTGTTTCGATCAGAATGTTATGGCGTATAGCGCAACAGGTTATCTGCTCTACGCCGACACCGTGTGCGACTAAATCAGATTTTTTTCGCGCCCGGAGCTGCTGAGGCAGTCGAGATGGCCCAATCATCCGAGGCTCGGTGCCCGAGTTTACCGAGAGCGGGCAGTGGTGCTGGTAAAACGGGTTTCAAACGGAAGTCCGCTACAGTCCTGATGAAAGTGCATTTCTAGGTTATCGGATGCCAAACGTGGCAACCTTTCATCACCGAACTTGGCACCATTTGGCACCAGAAACCAAGAAGGGCTCGGCGGTTTCCCGCTAAGCCCTTGAAAAGGATGGTGGGCGTGACAAGGATCGAACTTGTGACCCCTACGATGTCAACGTAGTGCTCTCCCGCTGAGCTACACGCCCATCCGATGGCGGCGCATAGATCACAAAACCTTGGGAGCCGTCAATAGGCTTTTTTGAAGTTTTGTGACCCGCCACCCGCAAGCCTTATGCGGCAAGCATTTTGTTCACTTCGTCGACCAGATCGCGAAGATGGAAGGGCTTGGAAAGCACCTTTGCATCCTTCGGCGCCTTCGAATCGGGGTTCAGTGCAACGGCTGCAAAACCGGTGATGAACATGACCTTGAGGTCCGGGTCGAGCTCGGTGGCACGGCGTGCGAGTTCGATGCCATCCATTTCAGGCATGACGATATCGGTCAGGAGCAGGGAGAAGGGCTCTTCCCGCAGCCTGTCATAGGCGCTTGCGCCGTTATCGTAGGACAGAACCTTGTAACCGGCCTTTTCGAGCGCCTTTACGAGGAAGCGGCGCATGTCGTTGTCGTCTTCGGCGAGCAGTATCTTCTGAGTCATTATCCAGACCGATTGGTGAATAGGTTTTTTAGTGGGAGGTGCCAGCTATTTACACTAGACTTTGGCCGGTAAACAACCGGTGAATTGCCTACCTTGGGCCGTCATCCCCGCTACATAGTATGGACTTGCGCTGAGGCAACTGGCAACATGGGCGAAGCAGCCGTCCTGTGACATGGTTAAGAGGGAAAAAGGTGCCGGAAATTCGCGAATACGAGCTTTTTGAGATCCGTGAGCCCGTGTCGCAGACCATTCCCTTCGTTTACAATTCTCCCCACAGCGGCCGTATTTATCCACCGGAATTTATCGCCCAGTCGCGGCTCGAAGGCATTTCCATCCGCCGGTCGGAGGATCACTATGTCGACGAGCTCTTTTACGCCGCCAGCCTGCTTGGCGCTCCTCTGCTTCTCGCCAACTTCCCGCGCGCCTATCTGGATGTAAACCGCGAACCCTATGAGCTCGATCCGCGCATGTTCGACGGCCTGTTGCCGCCTTATGCAAACATCAATTCGCTGCGCGTGGCAGGCGGGCTCGGCACGATCCCGCGCATCGTGGCCGAGAATATGGAAATCTATGCCCGGCGGCTGCCGGTGCAGGAAGGGCTCGATCGGGTCGAGAGCATCTACAAACCCTACCACGCCGCGCTGCGCCGCTTGATCGCCCGCACCCACGTGCAGTTCGGTTTCGGCGTGCTGATCGATTGCCATTCGATGCCAGGCAATGTCCGCGTTGCAGGCAGCAATTCGCGGCCCGACTTCATCATCGGCGACCGGTACGGGACCAGCGCATCGGCCGAACTTTCGCGTACGGCGATCAGTATTCTCGAGGAGATGGGTTTCACCGCCATCCGCAACAAGCCTTATGCCGGCGGCTTCATCACCGAGCATTACGGCCGGCCAGCCCGCGGGCTGCACGCCCTGCAGATCGAGGTCAACCGGGCAATCTACGTGGACGAAGTGACGCTGGAAAAGCACACGGACTTTCCGCTGATCGTCAACGCCGTCACCGGCTTCATGCGGCAGATGGCCAGTTACGTGGAGCAGTTCGCAACCGATACGGCACTTGCTGCCGAATGAGCTTGCGGACAGTCGCTCAAAAAAGAACCGCGCTGTTCAGCGCGGCTAAGTCTAGGGAGGAAACACCCAAGGAGGGTATTTACAGTCAGAAGACTGTATGAAGACGCTACTGCTGCGTTGCACAATTGTCAATCATTATTTTGCGATGCAAAATCTTTAGGCATAAATCGAGAGGATGCCTTGTATATTTGCATTCGAGCCCAATTCAGCTAAGAAAATGCGGCCACAAGCCTAGAAAACGGATCATCCATGCTCCCTGACCGCTCGTTCTTCAATTGCCTGGCGGAAGCCGCCAAGGCCGAGACACTGCCGCGATTCCGATCTGGCCTCGATGTGACGAACAAGCTTTCGAGTGGCTTCGATCCCGTGACCGAGGGCGATCGGGCAGCGGAAGCGGCAATTCGCAAGCTGATCGAAGAGCATTTTCCCAGTCATGGCATTCTGGGCGAGGAACACGGCGATATTGGCCTGGACCGTGATTATGTCTGGATCATCGATCCTATCGACGGCACGCGGGCCTTCATTTCCGGCGTGCCGGTATGGGGAACGCTGATCGGGCTACAGAAGAACGGGCGGGCGATCATGGGCATGATCGAGCAGCCTTTTACCGGCGAACGCTATTTCGCGGATGAGAACGGCTCGATCTATTCCGGACCGGAGGGTGAACGGCGCTTGAAGACACGTGATTGCGAAACGCTTTCGAACGCGATCCTCTTCACCACCTCGCCGCATCTCTTCACCGGCTTGGAAATGGAGAAATATCGCGAGATCGAACGCCAGGTCCGGCTCTTCCGCTATGGCACGGATTGCTATGCCTACGCACTTCTGGCGGCCGGCCACGTCGATCTCGTGATCGAAAACGGCCTCAAGCCCTACGATGTCGGCGGGATCATTCCGGTGATCGAAAATGCAGGCGGCATCATCACGACCTGGGACGGCGGGAGGCCGGAAAACGGTGGCTCGATCATCGCCGCCGGCAGCCGCGCGGTTTACGACCAGGCGCTTGCGATCCTGCAGCGCTAGTCGCCATCCGCCTCAGACGCCGAATCCTTCGACCTCTTCAGCGGCCTCGGCATCGCTGCCGGGAATGAATGCGTGGAACGCGGCAAGTGCTGCGGCGCGGTAGGCGTCGCGCTCCTGAAAAATCTCGTGCCGTGCGCCATTGATGGGCACGAGCTGGGCTGCGCGGAAATATCGCGAAAGCCGTTCCTGCGCGATATAGGGCACGACGCCGTCGCGGGTCGGGGCAATGACGATCGTCGGGATGGTAATCGAAAAGAGGTGGCTCGGCATCAGAACCTTGTCGATCGCCTTGAACGATTCATGGACCCAGCGCGCGGTCGGGGGGCCGAGCATCAGTTCCGGATGCTCCCTCATCATGGCGAGGTTGCGCTCGTAACGCACCGCGTCCGATGTCAGCGGATTGTCCTGGAACGGAAGCTCCCGTAGCTTGCGGCTCAATGGCAGCGAGCCAAGTCCGAGCGAGCAGGCCGTGGCGGCCAGGCGGCGGATGGTCGTGGCAGACGCTGCCTGGCCGATCAGGCCGATGAAGGGCGCCGAAAGCACCATGCGTTCAATGCGTGTTGCAAGATAGGGAGCGGCCGAAAGCGCAATCAGGCCACCGGTCGAGTGACCGAGCAGGTAGAAGGGCAGGCGGGTGTCGGGCAGCACGACCTTTTCCAGAAAGCTGTCGAGGTCTCGCTCGTAATCGGAAAAGCGCCTCACATGGCCATGCTGGCGCTTCTTGATGAGCCGTGGCGAACCGCCCTGGCCACGAAGATCGAAAATCGCAACCCAGAAGCCCTTCGCCGTCAGGTCGCCGATCGTCTCGAAATATTTCTCGATGCATTCGTTGCGTCCCTGCAGGATGACGACCGTGCCTTTTGCAACCGAGGCATCGGAGCGGAACACCGCATAGCGCAGCTTCAAGCCGTCATGTGTCTCGAAATAGCCTTCGGTACGGCTGTCCGGGACCGGATTGTCAGGTGTCGAAATAAGGACGCTGTCCATGAGCCGCTGCTTTCGATGCCGCTTTCGGTCTAGGGGATAATGCACGGGGACGGAAAATCAACAGTTAAGCGCGGAGCGAATAAAAAGAGACCGGCGGGGCGATTTGAGATCTGCCCGGCGCCGGCCGTAAATCGGACTGAAGAAGAAGGGACGATGCACTTCAGCCATCGGGCCAGTTTGATTACCCGACAATGACTAGTTTTACAGACGTGCTGCTGAACGCACGCAAAACCTCGCGTTCATGCCCCGTTCACCAGGCTTCCAAAAGGTCTTGAACTGAGGAAAGCCGATCACCATCTGAATTCTGCGGGTGCCAAACGGGTCCGCTGAACCGTCCCGAAGCTGCCGAATAAGGGGTTTCAGGGGCAATTATCGCAACACGTCGCTTCCTTCAGGAGGACATCATGCGTCACGTAGACTTTTCTCCACTTTATCGTTCGACCGTCGGTTTCGACCGTCTCTTCACCATGCTCGACAGCCTGGCTCAGCCGGATCAGGGCAATACCTATCCACCCTACAACATCGAGCGCACCGGTGAGAACACCTACCGCGTCACCATGGCCGTTGCCGGTTTCGATGAAAGCGAAATCTCCATCGAGGCTCAGGCCCACGCGCTGACCGTCAAGGGCCTGAAGAGCGAAGAGAACGCGCAGGGCAGCGAGTTCCTCTATCGCGGCATCGCCAAGCGCGCCTTCGAGCGCCGCTTCCAGCTTGCCGATCACGTCGAGGTGACCGCCGCTTCGCTGAAGAACGGCCTGCTTCATATCGACCTTCTTCGCAGCATCCCCGAAGCCATGAAGCCGCGCAAGATCGCGATTTCCGCAGAGCCTGTAAGCGCGCCGAAGGCTATCGAGGCTCAGGTCTCCAACTAAACGATCCCTCCCAGGATTGGAAAAGACAGGCGGCGTCCGTTGGGCGCCGCTTTTTTGTCGGCTGCAGATCAGGCTGGGCTTGCAGCCTCTTCGGCTTCCTCTTTTGTTATCCGATGCGCAGCCGCTGCGGCATATTTTTGCGCGATCACCGCGCAGACCATCAGCTGGATCTGGTGGAAGAGCATCAGCGGCAGAACGATGGCGCCGATCGACTGGCCGGCGAAGATGACGCTTGCCATCGGCACGCCACTTGCCAGGCTCTTTTTCGAGCCGCAGAAAGTGATGGTAATCTCGTCGGCCTTGTTGAAGCCGACAAGGCGGCTGCCATGCATCGTGAGCAGCAGGACGATCGCGAGCAGCAACATGTCGAGCACGACGACGACCGCGATGTCTCTTACCGAAAAAGTCTGCCACAGTCCCTCGACGACTGCGGCGCTGAAGGCGAGATAGACAACCATCAGGATCGATCCGCGATCGACCGGCATCAGGATTTTCTTCTTCGCGCGGATCCAGCCGCCGATAAAGGGCTGCAGGAACTGCCCGGCCACGAAGGGAGCAAGCAATTGCAGCAGGATCTTCTCCAGCGCATCCCAGGAAAAGCCGCCATGGCCGCCGACGGAAAAGAGCAGGCCGACGAGCAGCGGCGTCAGGAACATGCCGAAGATGTTGGAAGCGGAGGCCGAGCAGATGGCGGCGGGCACATTGCCGCCGGCAATCGAGGTGAAGGCGATGGAGGATTGCACCGTGGACGGCAGGACGCACAAGAAAAGGATGCCGAGATAAAGGGGCTGGGGCAGGATCCAATCCGGTATGAGGCCGAGCGCCATGCCGAGCAGCGGGAATACGGCGAACGTCGTCGCAAGAATGACGAGGTGCAGTCGCCAGTGCAGGATGCCCGCAACGACGACATCGCTGGATAGCCGGGCGCCATGCAGGAAGAAGAGCAACGCGATGGCAAGACCGGTGGCGAGGCCGAAATAATCTGCGAACACGCCGCTTGCCGGAAGCAACGAGGCAAGAATGACGGTAGAGACGAGCAGGATCGTGAAGGTATCGGGAAGGAAGCGGCGCATGGTGCATTCTCGGAATTCTCAGAAAGACAGTTGTCTTGTCCTCTATTATGAATCAGGATGCAAGGAATAACAGTTATCGCGAACCGGGATACATCATGCTTGATCTTACGCAATTGCGCAGCTTCGTTGCCGTCGAGCAGATGGGCAGTTTCACGCTCGCCGCAGAGCGTTTGGGGCTCGGTCAGTCTACCGTCAGCCAGCACGTCCAGCGGCTGGAAACGTCACTTGGGCGAAAGCTACTGGCGCGCGACACCCACCAGGTCGTGCTCACCGCAGATGGCGAGGCGCTGCTTTCGCATGCGCGCATGATGCTTTCCATCGAAGGGCAGGTTCGGTCGCTTTTCAAGGAAAACAGTCTGCGCGGCCGCCTCCGCCTCGGCGTCTCGGAAGATTTCGTGACCAGCCAGCTTCCGGCCGTGCTGGAGGATTTCGTGCGGTCGCATCCGTCGGTCGACCTCGAGTTGACGGTCGCGTTATCGGGTGCGCTTTACGAGATGCAGGACAATGGCGAGATCGATCTGGTGCTTGCCAAGCGCCGGCTCGGCGATGCCCGTGGCCGACTCGTCTATCGCGAGCCGCTGGTCTGGCTGGCGCGCGATCCGGAACATGTGCTTGCCCAGGAGCCATTGCCGTTGATCGCCTTCCCGCCGCCAAGCGTGACGCGCAGCATTGCACTGGAGGCCCTCAGCCGGATGCAGGTGCCCTGGCGGATCGTCTGTACCTGCGGCAGCCTGAGCGGGCTTACGGCCGCAGCGCGGGCCGGAATGGGAGTCCTGGTGCAGCCCCGCAGCATGGCCCCCTCGGGTTTGAAAGAAATCGGCACGGCAGGGCTGCCGCTGCTGGAGGATGTGGAATTCGTGCTGGTGCCGCGCAAGGGCGCCGATCAGGCACTGGTGTCGGCGCTTTCGGAGGACATTGTTGGAAAGGTGCGGGGTTTGCGATCGGCCGCATAATAGAAACCCGCCAGACGGCGGGTTTCGGTTGCTTGCCGATCAATAGGGCGAAACGCACTGCCGGCGCGGCCCGTAATAGGGTTGGAACGTATTGTCCCAGGCCCTATAGGAGCGATATCGGCTGTAGCACCAGCTCGTATGACCGTTGCCGCCATAAGCATAGGAGGACGGTGCGCCATAGTAGGGCTGAGCCAGGGCGCCGCCGACGATCGCACCGAGCGCCAATCCGCCGATAATTGCGGCCGCGTCGTTGTCATTGTCATAATCGTGGTACCGGCGACCATAATATCTGTTGTAGCGATAACCACGATTGCCGCCATAGTATCCGCCGCGATTGTTGCGCCAGCTCTTGATATACCGGCGTCTGGCAAAATTGCTCCATCCGCTCCAGTCGCGATCCCCAATCTGCTCTATGTTCGATGCGACTTTCGGCTTTTCCAGATTGATCGCAGGAAACGCCTCGGCAGGTGGTACGCTGGTCAAGGCAGTCACGAGCGACACAAGAACGACTGCTATTTTTTTCATGGCACTTCACCTTTCGCTTATAAACGGTTGAGTGCCCACCAAGTTCCATAAGATAAGGGTCCCATGCGTTCGCCGGACGGAAGGTTAACCGGCTGCTTACCGTCTTAAGCCCCTTTCAACCTTGTCGCTTAGCTATTTGTTGATATTACGGCTCCTACGTTAGGAACCAATATGGTCGTCGTTCGGGGCAAGAAAGGACGGACCGATGATGTATGGCGTACTCTTCGTTTCCGGGCTGGTGGCCTGTGTAATGATGATCCTGGTGATTGGACACGAGGCGGAAAAGACGGATGAGGGTGCCCCGCAATCCGCCGTCTATGGCCATCAGAACTAGGTGCTACCGAGCTTTATGCCGCCAGACACTTCAGGAAGCCGTCGACATCGGCTTTTGTCGTGGCGAAGCTGGTGACGAGGCGGATCAGCGTCTCGTTGTCGTCGACGAGGTCAGGCGTTGCGGCCGGAATCGACCACTCGTAGAACGCTGCCCCCCTTTTTTCAGCAGTCCTTGCCGCGCTCTTGGTGATGACGGCGAAGACTTCGTTGGAGGCAGTGGGCCAGGCGAGCCTGGCGCAATTGCTAGCGCCGATGCCGGCACGAAGGCCGTCGGCCATGTCGTTTGCGTGGCGGGCAAGATCGAGCCAGAGACCATTGTCGAAATAGGCATCGAACTGGGCGGCGATGAAGCGCGACTTGGAAAAGAGCTGTGCCGCACGCTTGCGGATAAATGGCATCTCTTTTGCCTCGTCCGGATTGAAGAAGACAATCGCCTCGGCGCACCAGCAGCCGTTCTTGGTGCCGCCGAAGGAAAGCATGTCCACCCCGCGTTTCCATGTCATTTCGGCAGGCGTTGCGCCGAGCGCAACGAGCGCGTTGGCAAAACGTGCTCCATCCATGTGAAGGGCAAGGCTCCTCTTTCTTGCGATGGCTGAAATCTCGCCGATTTCCGGCAACGAGTAGACCGTGCCGATTTCGGTTGCCTGGGTGATGGTGATGGCGCTGGCGCGGCCATGGTGCACGGCATCCTCGGGGAAGCTTGCAATCTTCGCCGAAAGCTTTGCTGGATCGATCTTGCCGGAGTCCCCGGCAACGGCGACAAGGCGAGCGGAGTCGGAGAAAAATTCCGGTGCGCCACATTCGTCCTCGATGACGTGGGCTTCCGAATGACAGAAGGTGACGCCGCCGGGGCGCTGGACGCTGGCGAGCGAAAGCGAATTCGCAGCCGTTCCGGTCGCGACAAAGAAGACGGCGACGTTACGCTCGAAGACCTCGCAAAAGCGTGCCTCGACTTTCCTGTCGAGGTCGCTGGTGCCGTATGCGGACGCGAACCCCGCGGAAGCCTCGAGCAGGCGTTGGGCAATCGATTGATGGGCGCCAGCCCAGTTGTCGGAAGCAAAATACATGGAAGGACCGTTGGGGAATGCGGGGGGTTGGCAGGTTCGGCAGGGACATTACGCCAAAGCTTCACGCCGTCAAACATCTGCGTCGCAATGCATCACAAATATTGAACTGCGCAATCAATAAACAAAATAGCGTGGCGCGGTGTAATTTAATTTCGCCATTTTCGCCAATCTGGCAATCTTCCGTCGCAAAACGAGGTTTTTTAAACGCGCGCTCTTGCGGAGCGCATAGGTTTCTGGCATAGAACTGATGAATTAGGACAGTGTTGCTGTCCTATTTTGGCCTAAACGGCCGAAGAGGCGCCGAAAGCCCTGACCTTTGCAGGGTTTCACGCTATAGTCCACCCGAGCGCAGCCAAGGCCGCGCGGCGGCGACTGGCAGGCGCGGAGCGCAACGGCTCGCTTTTGGCGGGCCAACGCGACCGGATCTTCGACAATGCAACAGCGCTGTCACGCGCCGAACCCCTTTTCAAGGGACGGCGCGCGACAAGGAGACGCCCACTCGCGGGCTTTGACAGGAGGGAAAGATGACGAAGACGCCATCCACGGGTTTTGACCAGTTTGCAGCAGCACACGTGCGCGCAACGGCCAATACGCGTAAATCCGCCTCCGGTTTGCCGCGAAAACAAGGTCTGTACGATCCGCGCAACGAACATGACGCCTGCGGCGTCGGCTTCGTCGCGCATATGAAGGGCCAGAAGTCGCACCAGATCGTCAAGGACGGCCTTTTCATTCTTGAAAACCTGACGCATCGCGGTGCCGTCGGTGCTGACCCGCTGATGGGCGATGGCGCCGGTATTCTCGTGCAGATTCCCGATCGTTTCTTCCGCGAGGAAATGGCGAAGCAGGGCGTCATCCTGCCCAAGGCCGGTGAATACGGCATGGGCCATATCTTCATGCCGCGCGACGAACAGCAGATCGAGCACTTCAAGAAGGTGATCCAGGACGTGATCACCGAGGAAGGCCAGGTCTTCCTCGGCTTCCGCGACGTACCGGTCGACAACTCGTCGCTTTCCAAGGCGCCGGATATCGCCGCCACGGAACCGCATCATGTTCAGGTCTTCATCGGTGCCGGCGAGGATGCCGCGACGAACGACGAGTTCGAGCGCCGCCTCTTCACGCTCCGCAAGGTGATCTCCAACCGCATCTATGACGAATTCGAAGGCGAGGAGAGCAACTTCTATCCGGTGTCGCTCTCGTCATCTACCGTCGTCTACAAGGGGATGTTCCTCGCCTATCAGGTCGGCGCCTACTACAAGGACTTGTCGGACCCGCGGTTCGAAAGCGCAGTTGCCCTCGTACACCAGCGGTTCTCGACCAACACCTTCCCGTCCTGGAAACTGGCCCATCCCTATCGCATGGTTGCCCACAACGGCGAAATCAACACGCTGCGCGGCAACGTCAACTGGATGGCGGCGCGTCAGGCGTCGGTGTCTTCGCCGCTCTTCGGCGAAGACATTTCCAAGCTCTGGCCGATCTCCTACGAAGGTCAGTCGGACACAGCCTGCTTCGATAACGCGCTCGAATTCCTCGTGCGCGGCGGCTATTCGTTGTCGCATGCGGTGATGATGCTTATCCCGGAAGCCTGGGCCGGCAACCAGTCGATGGCCGCTGAGCGCAAGGCATTCTACGAATACCACGCTGCCTTGATGGAACCATGGGACGGACCGGCTGCCGTGGCCTTCACCGACGGCAAGCAGATCGGCGCGACGCTCGACCGAAACGGCCTGCGTCCGGCGCGCTATCTCGTCACCAATGACGATCGTGTCATCATGGCGTCGGAAGCCGGTGTGCTGCCGGTTCCGGAAGAAAACATCGTCCAGAAGTGGCGCCTGCAGCCCGGCAAGATGCTGCTGATCGATATGGAAGAAGGGCGCATCATCTCGGATGACGAAGTGAAGTCGCAGCTTGCGACCCAGCATCCCTATCGCAGCTGGCTCGACCGTACTCAGCTCATCCTGGAAGACCTGAAGCCGGTCGAACCGCGTGCGCTGCGCCGCGACGTCTCGCTGCTCAACCGCCAGCAGGCCTTCGGCTACACCACCGAAGACACAAGACTCCTGATGTCGCCGATGGCGACGACGGGTCAAGAAGCGATCGGTTCGATGGGCACGGATACGCCGATTTCTGCGATGTCCGACAAGTCGAAGCTGCTCTACACCTACTTCAAGCAGAACTTCGCCCAAGTGACAAACCCTCCGATCGATCCGATCCGCGAAGAGCTCGTCATGAGCCTGGTTTCCTTCATCGGGCCGCGGCCGAACATTCTCGACCATACCGGCATGGCAAACGCCAAGCGCCTCGAGGTGCGCCAGCCGATCCTGACCAACGGCGATCTCGAAA
Source organism: Rhizobium azibense (assembly GCF_004342325.1). Classification (NCBI taxonomy): domain Bacteria; kingdom Pseudomonadati; phylum Pseudomonadota; class Alphaproteobacteria; order Hyphomicrobiales; family Rhizobiaceae; genus Rhizobium; species Rhizobium azibense. The sequence continues at coordinate 169,370 of NZ_SMBJ01000009.1, forward strand.
AGATCCGATCGATCGGTCACACGGAAGACCGTTTCGATACCAAGACGCTCGACTTCACCTATGATGTCGAGCGTGGTGCCGAAGGCATGCCGGATATGCTCGATCGTCTCTGCGAGCGTGCCGAAGCGGCAGTCAAGGGTGGCTACAACATCATCGTGCTCTCCGACCGCCAGATCGGGCCAGATCGCATCGCGATCCCGGCGCTGCTGGCCACTGCTGCCGTCCACCATCACCTGATCCGCAAGGGGCTTCGGACGTCCGTCGGTCTTGTCGTCGAAACCGGCGAGCCGCGCGAGGTGCATCACTTCTGCCTGCTCGCTGGCTATGGCGCTGAAGCGATCAATCCGTACCTTGCCTTCGACACACTGCTCGACATGCATGCCAAGGGCGAGTTTCCCAAGGAAGTGGACGCCAGTGAAATCGTCTACCGCTACATCAAGGCGGTCGGCAAGGGCATCCTCAAGGTGATGTCGAAGATGGGGATTTCGACCTATCAATCCTATTGCGGTGCGCAGATCTTCGACGCAATCGGACTGCAGTCGGAATTCGTCGACAAATATTTCTTCGGCACGGCAACGATGATCGAAGGCGTCGGCCTGGAAGAGATCGCCAGGGAAACCGTCGCTCGCCATACCGCCGCCTTCGGCCGCGATCCGTTGCTTGCAAGCACGCTCGACATCGGCGGCGAATATGCTTTTCGAATGCGTGGCGAAAGCCATGCCTGGACGCCGGACGCCGTTGCAGCCCTCCAGCATGCCGTTCGCGGCAATGCCGAGGATCGCTACCGCGAATTCTCCGAAATGGTCAACACAACGGCGCTGCGCATGAACACCATCCGCGGCCTGTTCAGGGTCAAGAGTGCCGAGCAGCTCGGCCGCAAGCCGGTATCGATCGACGAAGTCGAACCGGCAGCCGATATCGTCAGGCGCTTCTCGACGGGTGCGATGTCCTTCGGCTCGATCAGCCGCGAGGCGCACACGACGCTCGCCATCGCCATGAACAAGATCGGCGGCAAGTCGAACACCGGCGAAGGCGGCGAAGAGTCCGACCGCTACATGCCGCTGCGCGACGGCTCGATGAACCCGGAACGCTCGGCGATCAAGCAGATCGCTTCGGGACGGTTCGGGGTGACGACCGAATATCTTGTCAATGCCGACGTGCTGCAGATCAAGGTCGCGCAGGGTGCAAAGCCCGGCGAAGGTGGCCAGCTGCCGGGTCACAAGGTCGACGCGACAGTCGCCAAGACCCGCCATTCGACGCCCGGCGTCGGGCTGATTTCGCCCCCGCCGCATCATGACATCTATTCGATCGAAGATCTGGCGCAGCTGATCTACGACCTGAAGAACGTCAATCCGGCGTCCGACGTCTCGGTCAAGCTCGTCTCGGAAGTCGGCGTCGGCACAGTCGCCGCCGGTGTTGCCAAGGCGCGCGCCGACCACATCACCGTTGCCGGCTTTGACGGCGGCACGGGTGCCTCACCGCTGACTTCGCTGAAGCATGCCGGCAGCCCTTGGGAAATCGGCCTCGCCGAAACCCAGCAGACGCTGGTGCTGAACGGGCTGCGCTCGCGTGTCGCCCTGCAGGTGGACGGCGGCCTGAAGACCGGCCGCGATGTCATCATCGGCGCGCTGCTGGGCGCCGACGAATTCGGCTTCGCAACCGCGCCGCTGATTGCCGCGGGCTGCATCATGATGCGCAAGTGCCACCTCAACACCTGTCCGGTAGGGGTTGCGACGCAGGACCCGGTCCTGCGCAAGCGCTTCAAGGGCACGCCAGAGCACGTCATCAACTACTTCTTCTTCGTCGCCAACGAAGTGCGCGAAATCCTGGCCTCGCTCGGCTTCACCAGGCTCGACGACGTCATCGGCGCTTCGGAACTGCTCGAGAAGGACGAAATGCTGGCGCATTGGAAGGCCAAGGGGCTCGATTTCAGCCGCATCTTCCATAAGGTTGATGCGGCAAAGGAAGAGACTTACTGGACTTCGCGCCAGAAGCACCCGATCGACGACATCCTCGACCGCAGGCTGATCGAGAAGGCCGAGCCTGCGCTTTCGGCAAAGACCCCGGTCGCCTTCGAAGCCGATATCAGGAATGTCGACCGTTCGGCGGGCGCCATGCTCTCTGGCGAGGTTGCCAAGCGCTACAACCACCGTGGCCTCAAGGACGATACGATCAACGTCACTCTCAAGGGGACAGCCGGCCAGTCGTTCGGTGCCTTCCTCGCACGCGGCGTCACCTTCACCCTCATCGGCGACGGCAACGACTATGTCGGCAAGGGTCTTTCGGGCGGCAAGATCATCATCCGGCCCCCCGACAACTCGAAGATCGTCGCTGAAGATTCCATCATCGTCGGCAATACAGTGCTTTACGGTGCGACTGAAGGCGAGTGCTACTTCCGCGGTGTCGCTGGCGAACGCTTCGCAGTGCGCAACTCAGGCGCCATTGCCGTTGTCGAGGGCGTGGGAGACCACGGCTGCGAGTACATGACCGGCGGCGTGGTGGTCGTTCTCGGCGCAACGGGGCGCAACTTTGCGGCCGGCATGTCCGGCGGCGTCGCCTACGTTCTTGACGAGGCCGGCGATTTCGCCAAGCGCTGCAACATGGCGATGGTCGAACTCGAACCGGTTCCGGAAGAGGACGACATGCTGGAGAAGCTGCACCATCACGGTGGCGACCTCATGCACAAGGGACGCGTCGACGTCTCCGGCGACATGACACGTCACGACGAGGAGCGCCTTTATCAGCTGATCTCCAACCATCTGCACTACACGGGTTCCACCCGCGCCAAGCAGATCCTGGACAACTGGGTCGACTACCGTCCCAAGTTCCGAAAGGTCATGCCGGTCGAATACCGTCGTGCGCTCGAGGAAATGGAGCGGAGCCGGATGGGGATCGCCGCCGAGTGAGTGCTCCAAGACGCTGAATCTGCCACTGCTTCGACGAGCGGCATGGAGGATGCTGGAAAGAACGATGATGAAAAATCGATTTTCGCCGCTTCATTCCTTCATCTCTGTGTGCCTTGCCGTGGCAGTTTCCGCCGGAACCTCTTTTGCCGGCGGCGGCCTTGAAACGGAATTCGTAGCCCTGGGCGCAGTCGTGGGACTGGCCTACTGGTATTGGGGACCTTTAGGTCTTGGGCTTTAAGATGATGAGGGACGAAAATATGGGTAAGGTCACAGGGTTTCTGGAAATCGACCGGCAGGTAGCGAAGTATCAGCCGGCGTCGGATCGAATCCGGCATTTCCGCGAATTCACGATCCCGATGTCGGACCAGGAAGTGCAGAAACAGGCCGCGCGCTGCATGGACTGTGGCATCCCCTATTGCCATGGGCCGACCGGCTGCCCGATCCATAACCAGATTCCGGACTGGAACGACCTCGTCTACAACAACAATTGGGAAGCGGCGATCCAGAACCTGCATTCGACCAACAACTTCCCGGAGTTCACCGGTCGTGTCTGCCCGGCGCCCTGCGAGGAGGCCTGCACGCTGAACCTCGAAGATGCGCCCGTTGCGATCAAGACGGTCGAGCAGGCGATTGCCGACAAGGCTTACGAGCTCGGTTTCATCCGCCCGCAGCCGGCAACGGTCCATACCGGCAAGAAGGTCGCGGTCATCGGCTCCGGACCCGCCGGTATGGCGGCTGCCCAGCAGCTCGGCCGTGCCGGCCATGAGGTCCATGTCTACGAACGCGAAAGCCGCCCCGGCGGCCTGCTGCGCTACGGCATTCCCGACTTCAAGATGGAGAAGAACTTCATCGATCGCCGCGTCGAGCAGATGAAGGGCGAGGGCGTCACCTTCCATTGCGGCGTCAATGTCGGCGTCGACTTGAAGGTCGAGCAATTGCTGTCCGATTACGATGCCGTGCTTTACTGCGGCGGTTCCGAAACGCCGCGCGAGGCCGGCATTCCCGGTATCGAACTTGCCGGCGTCCATGACGCGATGCCCTATCTCGTGCAGCAGAACAAGCGTGTCGGCCGCGAAAACATCGACAGCGTCGGCTGGGCGTCGGATCCGATCCTGGCGGGCGCCAAGCATGTGGTCGTCGTCGGCGGCGGCGATACCGCTTCGGACTGCGTCGGCACGGCGTTCCGTCAGGGCGCTGTGAAGGTCACGCAACTCGACATTCGTCCGCAACCGCCAGAGAAGGAAGACAAGCTCGCCGTTTGGCCGTTCTGGGCAACCAAGATGCGAACCTCCTCGTCGCAGGCGGAAGGCGCCGTTCGCGAGTTCCAGGTCGCGACGCTGGAGTTCATCGGCGAAGACGGCGTGCTGACAGGCGTCACCTGCTGCGAGGTCGACGAGCGCCGCAAGCCGGTTGCCGGTACGGAATTCGTCATCAAGGCGGATCTTGCCTTTATCGCCATCGGTTTCCGCGGACCGTTCACCGACAGCGTCCTCAGGGAGCTGGACGGCAGGCTGACGCTCAACACCGATCGCCGCGGCTCGACCAATGTCGTTGCCAACGATCGCGACTACAAGACATCGGTCGACAAGCTTTGGACGGCAGGCGACGTTCGCCGCGGCCAATCCCTGGTCGTCTGGGCGATCCGCGAAGGCCGCCAGGCAGCGCGTGCGATCGATGAAGCGCTGATGGGCTCGACGGTTCTGCCGCGCTGATCGCCGTTGCCTAAAGCCGGACAGAACGCGCTGCTCGCAAAAGGTTGCGGGCGGCCGATCCGTTGAAGAGGCATGCACAGTGCTTGTGAGCTTTCGAAAGGCTTTGCCGGAAAATGCTCGGCCAAAGACCGGAGCTTACTTGGCCGAGACCTGCTTGGGCGTTTTCGAAGCCGGAAGGCTGTAGTCGTCCACGCGTCCTGCCGGCGCCGGCTCCATCTTGCCGTCCTCTACGAGCATGTCGCGCGGCGAATCCGCCAAAGTGACCGGAGCGAGCCCGCCGCCGAGAAGCTCAGATCCTCCATCGAGATCGGGGTCGGATAGACTGATCGGCTGTGTATGGGCAACCGGGTCCGACGGCAGACCGAGATGGGGCTGGTTGCTGGTGTCAAGGCGCACAAGGTCGGGACTTGCCTGCGTGCCGAGAAGGCGACGGGCCGGCTTTTCGACATAAAAGGCGACCTTGCGACGTCCGGCCTGCGTCAGATTGATGCCGTCCGAGGTGCGCAGGCGCACCTGCTGGCCATTGATGTCGGAACCGGTAACGACGAACTGCCCATTCACGTCCACGAAGCCGTCCCAGATGTCGACGAATTCGCCGCCGATGCTTTCCACCTGCTTGCGATAGAGCTGGTTCATCTGGACGGCGTCAGCCGTCATCGAGGGCGATTCGAAAGCCGGAAGCCCGACCCAAAGCAATGGTATCTTGCGGCTCGTTATTTCCTTGCCGAAGTTCAGCACACGCTTCTGATATTCGCCATACCAGGCGTCGGTGCGGAACTTCTCCTTGGCGTCGCCGATTACCATCTGCTGCCGGTCGTTGGCGCCGATCATGACGACGACCATCGCCGGCTTCAGTTCGTCCATCATCTTCGGCAGTTGTTCGGGCCAGTCGTAATAATCGTCGCGCACCAGGCCCGAAGAGACGTTGCCTCGGGCCTCTACGATCACGCCAGGCGAGGCCTTGAATGCTTCCGTCATGCCATCGCCCAGGCCGCTTGCGAGAAAGTCGCCGACGATCAGGATCTTTTGGGCATTCGCGAGTTTCTGGACCACCGGTTCCTGAAGGACGGGCGCCACGGGCCGCGCAGTGGCGACGGTTGGGGATTTGGGCGCGATCGGCGCCCGCTTGCGCTGACGCTGCGGCGGGCGTCGAACCTCGGGCGGCGGAGCATAGTCTTCGTTGATGTAGCGGCGGCCGGTGAAGAAATCGAAGATCGAGCGGCGGTAGTAATAGCGCTCCTGCGCGTCGGCAAAATCAAAGGGCGCGGTGATGGCGAAGGAAAGCGCCAATGCGGCGCAAAGCAGCGTCCTTGAGCCCAGTTTCAGCCTGTCACCCCATCTACGCATCGTCATGCCCCAAACCTTACGACATTTTCGCATGGACAAGACGCACACGTCCACTGTCCATGAAACCTATGTCGCGGATTTCTCCTTTCTAGCGCCGGAGCGCATTCAGGAGCGGGAGCGAGGGTTTGCCATCGGCCTGCATGCCGAGGCGTTCTTGAACCGCCGAAATCGCGGCCTTGGAACCTGAACCGAAATTGCCGTCGACCTCGCCGTTGTAATAGCCAAGCGTCTTCAGGCGATTTTGCAGCTCGAATTTTTCCTTCATGTCGAGCGTGCCCTCCGGTCGCGGCCAGCGCTGTTTCATGCCACCATAACCGGCAATCTCATCGGCAAGCAGGCCAACGGCGAGCGCATAGCTGTCGGAAGCGTTGTATTTCTTGATCGTGAAAAAGTTCCCGGTCATCAGGAAGCCAGGGCCGCCAGGGCCGGCCGGCATCTTCAGCACGGCTCTTGTCGAGCCGTCCCGAAAACCCTTGCCGCTGGGGCGGGTGACGCCCATCGCTGCCCATTGCGCGATCGTATGTGTCTTGCCGACCTGCTTTGCGAGGCTTGTCGGAACCGAAACTTCGTAGCCCCAGGTCCTGCCGGTGTCCCAACCGTTCTTTGCAAGAAGGTTGGCGGAGGTCGCAAGCGCATCCGGCACCGAATTCCAGATGTCGCGATGACCATTGCGGTCGGCATCGACAGCATAAAGCAGATAGCTTGTCGGGATGAACTGCGTATGGCCCATGGCGCCTGCCCAGGACCCCGTCATGCCATCGGCAGAGATATCACCGTTCTGCAGGATCTTCAGCGCAGCGACGAGCTGCTTCTTGGCGAACTTGGCGCGGCGATCGTCTGCGTAGGCAAGGGTTGCAAGCGCGCGTGGCACATAGTGCAGCCGGTCGTCCTTCGTGAGGACCGCACCGTAATTCGATTCCATCGACCAGATCGCCAGGATGATGTTCTTGTCGACGCCAAAATGCCGTTCTATCGCCGTCAGAGTCGCCGCATGCTTTGTGGCCATTTTGCGGCCGATATCGGCTGTATAGGGGTTGACGCGGGAGTCCACATAGTCCCAAATCTTGGTCGTGAATTCCGGCTGAAAGTTCGCCTTTTCAAGGACCGTCGGGTCCGGTTCGGTCACGCCTGCGAAAGCTTTCCGATAGGTTGCCTTGCTGATGCCATTTTGCGCGGCAGTTTGATAGAAGTCCGCGATCCACTTCTGGAACCGCTGGTCGGCCGCCGCGCTATGGGGAGCCAGACCTGCGGAAGCGGTCACCGTGAAGGCGAGAGCAAGACCACGAAGGGAGTATTTGCGGTTCTGGGTCATCGGCAGTCGTATCCGTCATCTTCGTTGCACGTGCGGCGGAGTTGCAGTTTCCGGCCAAACCCGACACTACCGGAACGGAGTCAACAAATTCTTTACCATGACCGGCTTCTCCCGTCATCCTTTGCAAAACGGTAGCGATTCTAATCTAGTTCACCCTAAAATAGCTTGAGTGTAAAAGCGATCCAGCCCCCCTAGGAGGTCTAAGTGGGACAGCAGAAAAAAGTTCGTAAAGCGGTATTCCCGGTTGCAGGTTTGGGAACACGCTTCCTCCCGGCCACCAAAGCCGTTCCGAAGGAGATGCTGACTGTCGTCGATAAACCGATCATTCAGTATGTGATCGACGAGGCGCTCGAAGCCGGCATTGAACACTTCGTTTTCGTGACGGGCCGCAACAAGCATATCATCGAAGACTATTTCGACATTCATTTCGAACTCGAGCAGACGCTGCGCGAACGCAGCAAGCAGGCCGAAATGACGCTGCTCGCCAATCAGCTTCCGAAAGCAGGCACGGTCAGCTTTACCCGGCAGCAGGAGCCTCTCGGCCTCGGCCATGCCGTTTGGTGCGCCCGCGAGATCGTCGGTGACGAACCTTTCGCGCTGCTTTTGCCGGACATGATCATGAAGAATGAAGGCAAGGGCTGCATGAAGGGCATGATCGATCTCTATTCCCAAAGTGGCGGCAACATCATCGCCGTCGAGGAATGTGCGCCCGATCAGGCCCATAAATACGGCATCGTGGGAGCCGGCGAACGGATCGGCGACGGTTTCCGCATCACCGGAATGGTCGAGAAGCCTGCCAAGGGGACGGCACCTTCCAACTTCTTCATCAACGGCCGCTACATCCTGCAGCCGGAGATATTCAAGATCCTGGAGACGCAGGAGCGCGGCGCCGGCAACGAAATCCAGCTGACCGACGGCATGCTGAAGCTGCTCAAGGAACAGGATTTTGCAGGCTACCACTTCCGCGGCACGACCTATGACTGCGGTGCGAAGGATGGTTTCATCCTTGCCAATGTTGCCTTCGCACTCGAACGTGCGGATATCCGCCCGACCGTCGAAGACGGTTTCAGGGCACTGCTGAAAGGCCTTTGAGCCTAGCGTTTCAGCTTGAGACCGACGCCGGCTCGCCATTGCTGCGAGTCGGCGCCCACATCGCGCGTCGTCAGCTCGTATCCCAGCGTGCTGGTGAAGTCGAGATAGCGGTTGATGTTCAAGGTGAGACCGCCGCTCGCCGTATAGACCGTTTCGTCGCTGCTGCCGCCGGACGGATAGTCCCGCAAAATCACCCCACCCAGCACCGTTGCCTGGAGGTTGTCGCGCAGCTGGTGCGTCAGCGCCGTTGTCAGTTCGTGCGAGACGTAGCCGCTCTGACCAGCTGTCGTCGAGGGCTGGATGCTGGTCGACAGATCAAAACGAACGTCGGTTCCACGCAAAGGCGACCAGAGGAGGTTTGCATCGACGATCGCGGTATCGATCGAATCGAGGCGGCTATCGTCAAAGCTTGCGGTTTCGTAGCCGAGACCGACTTCACCCTTCAACTTTTCTCCAAGATCGACCTCGACGCCGGCTTTGGCGCCGTAGCTGTTGCCGGAGCGCGCAAAACCCGCCGAATCACGGCTTTCGTCATAGACAGTCTTGCCGACGGAAGCCTCGAGGAAGGGAATGAGTGCCGGCGAAAGCTCATAGCCGACACGGGCCAAAAACGTGCCGGAGGTCCGGTCGCGGTCGCTGAGCGAGATCCTGGTGCCGTTCGAAAGCACCGCGTCAGAGTAGATGGTCCGGGTCAGGTCGAGTGCCGCGGTCGCGCGCAGGATGCCGAAATCGCGCTCGAGGGATGCGCCTGCCGAAAACTCCTGCACATCCGATTGCTGCTCGGCATCGGCGATTGCGTCAGGATCGTCGGTATCTTCCCGATAGAACCGGTATCCGCCCTTGATATGAGCGACCGTGTCGTCCGGCAGATCGAGGCGAAGGTCGCCGTCGATGTCGAAAGCAGGCTGTTCTTCGCCGGTACCGCTGACATTGCGCTGCCAAGTGCCCTGGCTGGTGACGATCAGTTGATGGAGCGCCCAGTCCGAGGTCAGCGTTGCGTAGGCGTCGGTTTGGGCGAAAGACCGCGTCTCCTTTGTCTCACCTTCCTTCGTCGTTTCGGTGTTGATCGACTGGTTAACGGAAGGACGCAGCACGAAAGTGCCGACGCGGATGCCCGGCGTCTCCTGACCTGTGAGGTTTTCCTCCAGCCTGCGTGGCGCCCTTCTGTCGTCGATTGCCGGTTCGCGGGTATTCAGGCGACGAATGTCCTCATCGAGAATGGACCCGGTCGTTTCGGAAGACGGTTCCTGCTCAGTCGCCCCGGCTGCCATCGTCGTTCCGGCTTGTTGGTTTGAGCCGGGCGGTGTGCCGCTTGTCTGATAGGCCGGGGGATTTGCCAAGTCGCTACCATCGACTGCGCCATTTTCGGGCAGCTGCTGTGCATTGGCCGAACCGCCGTAGGACTGCGAGCCGGATGCAGACGAATAGCCGGGTGTGCTGCTGCTGGTGCTGTTTTGCGCGGACTGAGCAAAACCCGGGTGAGGTGGAAGAAACAAAGCGCAAAGGGCGAGGGAAGACACGGCAAAGCGCGCCGCACGGAGCGGCGTCAAACTGCTCGTCTCTCTTTCCTTGACCATCCGGATTCCGCACGTGGCAGGCTTCAATTCGTTACCCGAACGTAAAGCCTCGTGGTTAATCATTCGTTGCGGCCGCAAGGATCTGTTCACAGGTTGAAAGGCGACGTGGGTAGACACCTTAAGTGAAAAGCGCTAACGCAGGGCCATGAGAAAAGCAGTCAGACTTGTTGAAAACGGTGTGCTCGAATCCGCCAGGCGGACGATCGGGACGGAGAGACGCGGACTGGAAGCGCTTGAGCGCGCCTTGAGCGACGGTCTGTCGGAGCCGTTTTCTCAAGCGGTGGAGACGATCGGCAACATCAGCGGTCGTGTCATCGTTACGGGTGTCGGCAAAAGTGGACATATCGGGACGAAACTGGCTGCTACCCTTGCGTCGACGGGCACGCCTGCGTTTTTCGTTCACGCCGCGGAAGCCAATCACGGCGATCTCGGGATGATTGCGAGCGACGATCTCGTCCTTGCCATTTCCAAAGGCGGCGAAAGTGCCGAACTGCGCAGCATCATTGCCTATACGCGCCGATTTTCGATCCCCCTGGTCGCGCTCACCTGCAGCGAACACTCGTCGCTGGCGACGGCATCCGACATCGTTCTGCTGATCCCGAACGAGCAGGAAGCTTGCCCGAACGGCCTTGCGCCAACGACGTCGACATTGATGCAGCTCGCCCTCGGGGATGCGCTCGCGATCGCGCTGCTTGAAGCGCGCGGCTTCACGGCGCGGGATTTCCATGTCTTCCATCCAGGCGGAAAGCTCGGTGCCAGCCTGATGCATGTCGGCGACGTCATGCATACCGGCGATCGCGTTCCGCTGGTGGCGAAGGGGACACCGATGCCCGAGGCGATCCACGTGCTGTCGCGCAAGCATTTCGGCTGCGTCGGCGTTCTGGACGAGGATGGGCGGCTCTGCGGCATCGTTACCGAAGGCGACATCGCACGGAATCTGACACGCAACCTGTCGGAGCTTTGCGTTGACGACATCATGACGCGCACGCCCAAGACCGTCAGGCCGACGGCGCTTGCAACCAGCGCGCTGGCATTGCTGGAGCAGCATCAGATCGGAGCGCTGATCGTCATCGATGACGATAACAGGCCGGCCGGCCTGGTGCATTTTCACGATCTCTTGCGGATCGGCGTCGCCTGATCACAGCGGCTCGACCGTCAGATCGCGCCCGTTGCTTGCGACCACCTTCACCTGCGTTCCGGCAGGCAGATTCGGGCCGGTCACCCGCCAGACCGTATCATCGATATGGATGCGGCCGCGGCCTTCGGCGATCGGTTCCAAGAGCGTAGCCGTCCGGCCGACGAGACTTGCGCCCCGCTGATTGAGAAAGGGTTCGTCAGTCGCATCATGGCGAAGCGTCAGCCGGCGGCCAAGGAATGTCGCGGCAACCGCCAGGATGGCAAAAAGGATGAGCTGCGTTTCCCAGATCCAGAAGCCGGCATTCCAAAGCAGCAGCGACAGAATGCCGACGGCGAGCGCGGCAAGACCGATCCAGACGAGGAAAAAGCCAGGCACCACCATTTCGGCGGCAAGCAGCGCCAGGCCGACAATCCACCAGGTCCATGGCCCGAGTTCGGCAACGACGCGTGTCAGCATGCCTCAGCGCTCCGGGGCCTGGTTGAAGGGATTGACCGGCGGAGTCGTGCGCGGCGGCACTTGACGCGGCCGCGGCGGGGAGGGCGGACTGCTGCCGTCGCCGAAGACCTCCTTGGCGATTGCACCAATACCGCTCAGCGAGCCGATGATGGATGAGGCCTCCATCGGCATCAAGACAATCTTGGAATTGCCGGCCGTACCGATGGCAGACAGCGCCTCTGTATATTTCTGCGCCACGAAATAGTTGATCGCCTGCACGTCGCCGGCGGCGATCGCCTCGGAGACCATCCTTGTCGCCTTGGCTTCGGCCTCGGCCAGACGCTCGCGGGCTTCGGCTTCGCGAAACGCTGCCTCACGCTGGCCCTCCGCCTCCAGAATCGCCGATTGCTTGGCACCTTCGGCGCGAAGGATCTGGGCGTTGCGCGAACCTTCGGCTTCCAGAATTTGGGCACGTTTCTCACGCTCGGCCTTCATCTGCCGCGCCATGGCGTCGACGAGATCGGTCGGTGGTCGGATGTCCTTGATCTCGATACGGGTGACCTTGATGCCCCACGGCTGCACGGCATCATCGACAACCCGCAGCAGCCGGTCATTGATCGCATCGCGGTTGGACAGAAGCTCGTCGAGGTCCATGGAGCCCATGACCGAGCGGATGTTGGTCATCGTCAGATTAAGAACGGCGTTTTCGAGATTGGAGACCTGGTAGGCGGCCTGGGCGGCATTCAGGACCTGGTAGAAGGCGACCGCATCGGCGGCCACGGAGGCGTTGTCCCGGGTGATGACTTCCTGGGTCGGTACGTCAAGCACCTGCTCCATCACGTTCATCCGGGCGCCTATGCGCTCGATGAATGGCGTGATGATGTTGAGGCCCGGCTCCAGTGTGCGCGTATAGCGGCCGAAGCGCTCGATCGTATAGCGATAGCCCTGCGGCACCGTCTTGACGCCCGCAAAAAGCACAAGGATGACGAAGACGACGAGAGCAATAACGACGATATCGAACCCGCCTAGAATCATCACTCTCTCCTCCACCAGGCCTGTGATGGCGGCGATTCTATTCAACGAGCGGGATTTTCACAAGCGCACGCCAAGGTTTTAGTCGGCAGCTGGAAGACCGGGCGCGGCGGCAGCCTGCGTCCGTCTCAGGCCCAACCCATCAGTTCGCGACGCACGACCTTTTCCAGCACGCGCATCCCGTCCTCGCTGTCGTTCAGGCACGGAATATGAGCAAATTTCTCGCCTCCGTTTTCATGGAAGGAATGGGCCGCCTGCTCGGCAATCTCTTCCAGCGTTTCCAGGCAGTCGGAGACGAAACCGGGATTGAGAACGGCAATGCGTCTGACGCCGTCCTTGGCCAGCGTCTCGACGGTCTTGTCGGTATAGGGCTGCAGCCATTCTTCCGGCCCGAAGCGGGACTGGAAGGTGACCATGAACTGTTGCTTCGCAAGGCCAAGCCTTTCGCGAAGCAAGTGCCCTGTCTTCTGGCACTGGAAGTAGTAAGGATCGCCCTGCTCGGAATAGGAGAGCGGGATGCCGTGAAACGAGGCGAGGATCACCTGCGGTTCCCAGTCGAGCCCCGCAAGATGCCTTGTCACCGAATTGGCGAGCGCTTCGATATAGGTGTCGTCGTCGTGATATTCCGGCACCGTGCGCAATGCCGGCTGCCAGCGCATCTTCAATAGATGCTGGAATGCCTTGTCGTTGACTGTGGCGGTCGTCGCCGCCGCATATTGCGGATAGAGCGGGAAAAGAACGATGCGGTCGCAGCCTTCCTCTTTCAGTGCGCTGATGCGCGAAGCGATCGAGGGCGTGCCATAACGCATGGCCCAGTCTATCTTTACATTCGGCAGGTCCTTCAGGCGCGCCGCCAGGAGATCGGACTGGTTGCGGGTGTAGGTGCGCAGATAGCTCTCGTTCTCATCCTTGTTCCAGATCGTCTCGTAGGCCTTGCCGACCTTCTGCGGGCGGGTGTTCAGGACGATTCCGAAGAGGACCGGATACCATTTCAACGGCGACCATTCGATGACGCGCCTGTCGGTCAGGAATTCGCGCAGATAACGCCGCACCGACGCGTAATCGGTGCCCTCGGGCGTGCCGAGATTGACGAGAAGGACCCCGACCTTGCCGAATTTGACCGGAGGATGCTCCGCCGGGAGATATGAAGGTGCAATCGTCATCTTGGCCCCAATGTTTGATCGATCTTCCCGCTCCTGGGCAGCCGGCTCGGTGGCTTACCCTATAAGTGGAAAAACCGGCCCGGGAAAGCCCGGACCGGTCCTCAACAACCAGGCAATCGCCTTACTTTGCGGGAACCTGCAGCTCCTTGCCGACCATCAGGCGACGCGGATCGGGATTGCCGTTGGCCTCGGAGATTCGTTTCCACAGCTCGCCATCGCCGTAAAACTGCTTGGCAAGATCCCAAAGCGTATCACCTGCGGCGATGACATGGCTTGCCGGCGTCGCCGCAGCCGGTGCGCTGGCAGCGGGGGCCGTTGCGGCTGGGGCTTGAGCGGATGGAGCAGCCGGCGCGGCAGGTGCAGGGGTCCCGGTCGGGGCAACTTGCGCTATGCGGCCGTCGGTGTAGGGCTTGTAAGGGTTGTGGGCTGCCAGATACTCGACCGTCACGTCGGCCAGATCCGGACCGAAGTCATAGGCATTCTTGCCGGCTGTCTCGAAGATCGAATAGCCATCCCCGCCGGCGCGCATGAAATTGTTGGTGACGACGCCGTAAGTCCTGGCCGGATCGATCGGTGCGAATTTGTCGTTCTCCTTGACCTCAACGCCACTGACGCGGCTGCCCGGCGGCTTCGACTTGTCGAAGCTGTACTTCAGGCCGGCGACCTGCGGGAAGCGGCCGGCGCCCTCGTCGATCTGGCTGACGCCGTTCTCCAGCGCCGCGACGATGTCTGCGCCCGTCAGCTGGAAGGTGGCCACCGTGTTCTGGAACGGCAGCACGGTGATGACTTCGCCCTGGGTGATATCGCCGCCGTCGATCGAGGCGCGAAGACCGCCGCCGTTCTGGATGGCGATCTGTATGCCCTGGTTCTTCGTGCGGTCGAGCATGGCATCGGCAACGAGGTTGCCCATCGAGCACTCCTTGACGCGGCAAACGGTGCGGTCGCCCTCGATCGGGCCTTCGGACGAGCCGATCACCTTCTTGCGGAGTTCTTCGATCGGTTTGGCCAGTTCCTGGATACGGGCAACAAGGGCCGGGTCGGGCGTGAAGGAGGAGTCGATCAGGATCGGATCGCCCTTGGCGCTCTTGACGACGCCGCTGTCGTCGAAATCGACGACGAGATCACCGAGATACTTGCTGTAGGAGGCCGCCTGCACGACGGGCACCTTGTAGCCGCCCGGATTGTCCACCATCGTCGGGTATGGGCCTTCCGCCTTCGGATCGGTGTTCGAAAGCAGGCTGTGCGAGTGGCCGCCGACGACGACATCGACATCGGGAATCTTGGCGATGGCTGCAAGATCGCGCGGATAGCCGACATGGGTGAGAGCGATGATCTTGTTGATGCCCTGGCCCTTCAATTCCTGGACGGCGGCGCCAATCGTCTGGACGTCCTCGGCAATCATCACCTTGGGGCCGGGAGAGGAAAGCTCTTCGGTATCATTGGCCACGGCGCCGACGATGCCGATCTTCTGCCCCCCGACATCGAGCACCAGCGAAGGCTTGATGCGATCGCCGAGCTTGGAGCCGTCGGCGGCAAGGACGTTTGCGGAAATAACCGGGAACTGAACCTTGTCGAGGAAGGCGGCGAGGCCGTCCTCGCTGTCGTCAAATTCATGATTGCCGACGGTCATGACATCGAACTTCATGGCGTTCAGCATCTCGGCTTCCACGGTGCCCTTGTAGGTCGTGTAGAAGAGCGAACCCTGAAAGTTGTCGCCGGCGTTCAAAAGCAGGACGTTCTGCCCGGACAACGCCTGACGGCGCTGGTCGATCGCGCTCTTCAAGCGAGCGGCGCCGCCGAAGCATGCGTTCTTGCCTTCGTCCTCCGCCGAGCAGGTGGAATCGAACTTGTTGATCGATTCGATGCGTGAATGGAAATCATTGATATGAAGAATATTGAGCTGGTAGTCCGCGAAGGCTGCGCCAGCGCTGAGCGCCAGCATCGATGCGGTCAACAGACCGAAGCTAAATGACTTGGTCATACTGTTCTCCTAATTTGGCGAAGTCCCATACCCCTGACTTCGTCCTTCCCTTAATCGTTTGGCGGCTACCCGGCGGGCGGATGTTTTCATCAACGATGACCGACCGCAAGTGCAAAAAAGCTGTTGTTCCCGGGGTGCTTTCCAAGAGGCAAAACGAAAAAAGCTCCCGCAAAGGAGAGCCTCTTCATCGAAAGCTGGGCGGGCAATTACATGCGCCGCGTCAATGTGAATTGCGAACCCGCATCCGAGGTGCAGTTCAATTGACTTTGGCTGACGAGCGCGCAATTGACCTTCGACTGCGTCTTGCGAACCAGCGAGGTCATGCTGATTTCGACCAGCGACGGCGACGTGTTGATATAGGTACCGGACGCAAGCAGCTGGTTGCTGTCTGTCGTGCGGGTCGTAAAGGTGCCTGCCTGGAAGGTGGAAATGATGCCGTTCGGATCGGCCCAGGATCCCTCGACGCCGGTCGGCGCAGCGCGTGTCGCTACCGGCATGGGGCGGTCTGAGACGCAGGCGGCAAGCGCTGCTGCTGCAGCCGCAAGCACGAGAATGTTTCTGAACATCATATGGTTCTCCCGGCGATTCGGAGCGGCTTTTACCGCGAAAGTCTCGAAAAACATGGCGCGAGCCCGCCGCCATGGCAAGCCTCCTGCAACGATGAAGCGAAATTACGCGGCAGGCGTTACAAAAATGCCCGCCTTTCGGCGGGCATCGATGCGGAGTGAATGTCCGGTCAAGAACGAACCAGGATGTTCTTGAACTGCCAGGGATCCTTGGTGTCGATGTCTTCCGGGAAGAGGCCCGGGCGACCATCGAGCGGCGTCCAGTCGGTGTAGTGACCCTCAACCGGACCGAGATAAGGCAGCTGCACTTCGAGGCAGCGCTTGTAGTCGATCTCGTCGGCTTCGACGATGCCGGCCCTTGGATGTTCGAGAGCCCAGACCATGCCTGCGAGAACGGCAGAGGTCACCTGCAGGCCGGTCGCATTCTGGTAGGGCGCGATGCGGCGGGTTTCTTCGAGCGACAGGCGCGAGCCGAACCAGTAGGCGTTCTTCTCGTGGCCGTAGAGGAGCACACCGAGCTCGTCGATGCCGTCCTCCAGCTCGTCTTCGTCGAGAACGTGGTGGACCGGCTGCGGCGTGCCGCCGTTGCCGAACATCTCATGCAGCGAAAGGATCGCATCGTTGGCCGGATGGTAGGCATAGTGGCAGGTCGGGCGGAAGGTGACTTCGTCATCCTTGTCGCGGACCGTGAAATAATCGGCGATCGATATCGACTCGTTGTGAGTGACGAGGAAACCGTATTGCGGACCAGGCGTCGGGCACCAGGTGCGGACGCGGGTATTGGCACCCGGCTGCTCCAGATAGATCGCCGCCTTGCAGCCCTTCTTCTGCTTCTTGGCGTTCTTCGGCATCCAGTTTTCATGGGTGCCCCAGCCGAGCTCGGCGGGCTGCATGCCTTCGGAGATGAAGCCTTCGACCGACCAGGTGTTCCAGAAGACGTTGAGCGGCTTTGGATGCTTGGTGCGCTGCGTGTCGCGTTCGGCAATATGGATGCCCTTGACGCCGACCTTCTTCATCAGCTTTGCCCAGCCTTCGCGGTCGTGCTGATCCGGCTCGTCGAACTTCACGCCGATCTCGTTGGCGAGGTTGACGAGCGCTTGCTTGACGAACCAGGAGACCATGCCGGGGTTGGCGCCACAGGTGGATACGGCCGTTGCGCCGCCAGGGTTCTTCGCCTTTTCCTTGCGTACAGTTTCGCGCAGCGCATAGTTGGTGCGGTCGGCGTTCTTCATGTTCTTGTCGAAATAGAAGCCGAGCCAAGGCTCCACGACGGTGTCGATATAAAGTACGTCGAGCTTGCGGCAGAGCTTCATGATGTCGAGCGAGCCGGTATCGACCGAGAGATTGACGCAGAAGCCCTGACCGCCGCCTTTGGTCAAAAGCGGCTTCAGGAGATCCTTGTAATTGTCCTTCGTCACGTATTCCTTGATGTGGAGGACACCGTACTTCTTCAGGATTTCCATGTCGGCCGGCTCGTCGCGCGGGTCGATGACAACCATCCGGCTCTTGTCGAATTTGAAGTGGCGCTCGATCAGCGGCAGCGTGCCGCGGCCGATGGAGCCAAAGCCGATCATCACGATCGGACCGGTAATTTCGGCATATACCGGGTGGGTCTGTTCCGTCATTCTTTTCTCCTATGGAAGGCGAGGAAGGCGATGAACCTTCAGGAATTCTTGTGAAATGGCGCAAGGAAATGCGAGGTGACCGGCTCTAACCATAAATCGGCGTCACAATAAAGAGCGTTTGGGCCGGAAACGGATTTATCAGGCGAGCGAACATGCCCAAGCTCTGCAGTGGGCCCGGCCCTTTGCAGCGGCAACCCCATTGTCGGTGGTTCAGGTCTTCAAGATATCGAGTCCCGCGGCCACCGTCGTCACTGCGACTTCTGTGATCTCGTATTCTGCAACGCCTTCAAACACGAACGGATCGGCGGCGACATAGGCCTCGATCTCGGCACGATTGCCGATGGCCAGGATGAGACCGCCGGTGCGGGGAACCTTGCGGCCGGAGGCAAGGAACCAGCCTTTGGCATAGCCCTGCCTGACCCAGGCCATATGCGCCTCCATGTGCTTATCGGCCTCTTCGTTCGGTTTCACATAGGTGAGCGAGAGCATGAACATGGCAAGATCCTTCCGGCCTATCGTTGCGAAACTGTCGAATATTCAAACGGAACTTCAAGATTTCTGCGGTCTCAGATAACAAGCCGTGCAGGGACGAGGCCGCGGAGCGAATTTCCGACATAGATCTGGCCGCTGTTCAAATCGTCCAGCCGGATGCGACCGACGCGGGCTTTGCGATCACAGATCAACTCGGTGCGCAGCACGCCGGCGAGCAGGCCGCAGGAGATCGGCGGGGTGCGGAGGATGCCGGAACCATCGCCGAGGAAGACGGACGTGATCGTGCCTTCGCAGACCTCGCCGCGTTCGTTCAGCATCAGTACTTCGTCGGCCTGCTGCGGCGTGTATTCGGCACGGGCGGCCTCGTAGAGCGTGCGGCGGGTGGTCTTGATCCGCAGCAGCTTGTCGGCGCTGTCGAGGCGGGTCGAAGCGATGCGGATGTTCCACACCGTGCCGGGCGCAAGCGGTGCGAAGGGCGCGGTGGTGACTTCTATTCGGCCCTGAGCATCGAAGGTCAGCCGGACGCGCAGAGCGCCCGTCGCGCCTCGTACGGACCAATCGAGCTCGTCGAGCGCATGTCGCGGCTCCCCAAAGCCGATGCGCCGGGCCGAGCGCGTCAGTCGGGCAAGATGCAGCCGCAGCCGAATGAATCCGGTCTGCGGTTCCCACCGCAATGTCTCTATCAGCGAGAAGTCGCTCATCGCGCGATTTCCTGGTCGCCGATCGCAAAACGCGCCTTGAGCAGGCATTCTTCGTATTCGGCTTCCGCGGTGGAATCGAAGACGATGCCACCACCGACATTGAAGATTGCCCGGCCGTCCTCAAAGAGGCTGATCGTGCGGATCGCAACCGAAAAGCGCATGGCGCCTGCCGGAGAGACCATGCCGATCGCGCCGCAATAGGCGTCGCGCGGCGTGTCTTCGAGTTCGTGCAGGATTTGCATGGCGCTGAGCTTCGGCGCGCCGGTGATCGAGCCGCAGGGGAAGAGGGCGGCGAAGATATCGCGGATCGAAATGTCGGGAAGAAGTCTCGCCTGCACATGACTTACCATTTGGTGCAGTGTGGGGTAGGTCTCGATGTCGAAGAGCTTCGGTACATCGAGCGTACCGACCTCCGAGATGCGCGAGATGTCATTGCGAAGCAGGTCGACGATCATCCGGTTTTCGGCTTGCGTCTTTGTATCGCGACGCATGGCCGCGACGATGGCGGCATCTTCGGCCGCATCGGCGCCACGCTTGGCCGTGCCTTTCATCGGATGCGTCTCGATCCATCCTTCCTCGTCCGTCCGGAAGAAGAGTTCGGGAGAGCGCGACAGGATGACGGGGCCGCCGAGATCGACGAAGGCGCCGTACTTTACCGGCTGACGTTCGATCAACGACCAGAAGGCCGCGCGCGGATCTCCATTCCAACGTGCTTCGATGGGCATGGTAAGGTTTGCTTGGTAGCAATTGCCAAGGCGCAGATGCCGATGCAATCGGTCGAAGCGCTCTCTGTATACGGGATATGCCCAAGCGGCCTTGGGTGCCGTCAAAAATTCCTCGTTGTCGAGACGTTGTTTCGGCTGCGCGAGCGGATGACCGTCCTTTTGCGGGGCGTCGAAGATACCGAAGCAGAGCAACGGCGTCTGCCGGTTCTCTTCCACGAAGCCCGCGAGCTTTTCCTCGAAGAGACAGCCCGCTTCGTAAGATAGGTATCCAGCCAGCCACTTTCCTTCCGTCTTGGCCGTCTCCATCCGCGCGAGTCCGGCGAAGAATTCGCCGCGCGTGCGGGCGATGATGGTCTCGACGGGATCGGCAAAGAGCATGACTTCGCCGGTCGTGTCGTCGCGGAAGAGGATGCAAGGCGGAGAAATCGTCATCCGCGCTTCCCTCTGCTGGAAATGGTCGCTGCGGAGGACTCTTTTCGTTGCAAAGGGTCTCCCGCGCCCAAGGACCTGGGCGCACTGGATTGCCGTGACAAGCACAGGAGTGAGCAAGAACGGGTTGCCTTCATCGTTCCTCGTAGCGTTGCACAATGAAGCTTGCGACCTGCAGCGACAGCCGAAGCTGCAGGTCAGGCTCCCGCTTGGCCTCTGACCCGTCGTTGTCTCTCAGGCCTTGTCAAGTGCTTCCAGTTCATCGATCAGCCCCTCAATCATCGACAGTCCCCTGCTCCAGAACGACGGATCGGTGGCGTCGAGGCCGAAAGGCTTGAGGAGTTCAGAATGATGCTTGGTCCCACCGGCCTTCAGAAGCTCGAAATACTTGTCCTTAAAGCCCTTGTCGGCTTTCTGGTAGACGGCGTAGAGCGAGTTCACCAGGCAGTCCCCGAAGGCATAGGCGTAGACATAGAAAGGCGAGTGGATGAAGTGCGGGATATAGGCCCAGTAGGTCTCGTATCCCTCGGAGATCCTGATCGCTGGACCGAGGCTTTCCGACTGAACCGAAAGCCAGAGTTCGCCGATGTCTTCTGAAGTCAGTTCGCCTGCCTTGCGGGCCGTGTGAAGCTCGCGTTCGAATTCGTAAAAGGCGATCTGGCGCACGACCGTGTTGATCATGTCCTCGACCTTTTGGGCGAGCATCGCCTTGCGCTCGCGCTTGTCCGTCGTCTTGTCAAGCAACGCGCGAAAGGTCAGCATTTCGCCGAAGACGGATGCGGTTTCGGCAAGCGTCAGCGGGGTCTGGCACATCAGCGCCCCCTGTGCACCGGCCAGCACCTGGTGAACGCCGTGGCCGAGTTCATGGGCAAGCGTCATCACATCCCGCGGCTTGCCCATGTAGTTGACCAGCACATAGGGATGCACTGAGGGAACCGTGGGATGGGAAAAGGCGCCGGGCGCCTTGCCCGCACGCACGGGAGCATCGATCCACTGTTCGTCGAAGAAGCGCTTGGCAATGGCCGCCATTTCCGGCGCGAAGTTGCCGTAGGCCGACAAAACGGTGTCCTTCGCTTCGTCCCAGGAGATCACTGCATTGGACGTTTCCGGCAAGGGCGCGTTTCGGTCCCAGAAATTCATCTGATCCATTCCGAGCCACTTGGCCTTCATCTTGTAATAGCGGTGCGAAAGACGCGGATAGGCCTGCTTGACGGCAGCTGCCAGCGCATCGACCACGTCGCGCTCGACGCGGTTTGCCAGGTGACGGCTGTCGGCGATATCCTCGAAGCCGCGCCAGCGGTCGGAAATATCCTTGTCCTTGGCGAGCGTATTGGTGATCAACGTGAATGTGCGGATATTCGCCTTGAAGGTTTCAGCAAGCGCCATTGCCGCCTTGCGGCGCGCTTCGGGATCCTTGTCCTGCAGCAGATTGAGCGCGACTTCGAGCGGCACTTTCTCGCCGTCGATATCGTAGCGCAGCTCGGCCATGGTCTCGTCGAAGAGGCGGTTGAACGCAGCCGCACTCGTCATCGACTTTTCGAGAAAGAGCTGTTCCAGCTTGTCTTCCAGCTGGTAGGGCTTGTCCTTGCGAAGGTCGATCAGCCAGGGGCGGTAGTGGTCGGCCCCAGGGTCGTTGGCCATGCATGCGTCCATCACAGCGTCGTCGATGCGGTTCAGCTCCAGCGCGAAAAAGAGAAGGTGGCCCGAAAATTCGGTGATCTTCGCCTGGACGTCGCCGTAGAGCTTGCCGTTCACCGGATTGGTCGTATCGGAGAAATAGGTGAGGCCAGCAAAAGAGCCGAGACGGCCGATGAGATCGTCCAGCGCCTCGTATTCCTTCAGTGCCTCGCCGATGCCTCCTGCGCCTTTCTGGGCCGCTGCATCGGCAAGCTTGCCTTTCCATTTCTGCTCGAAGGCGGTCGCGTTTCGGCCTGCCTTTTCCATGTCGCTGGTGAAGGCAGTCGAGGTGGCGGAAGGATAGAGATCCTGCAGCTTCCAGACCGGAAGGTCGCCGAGCGCCGGATCAGCCGCGGCAAAGGCAACTGTTGCCGAAAAATTAAGGCCGGCGCCGGAAAGCACGAAATTCATGGCTAGGTTCCTCTTCCTCGTTTCGAACAGGTCTGACTGCATAAGCGCCGGAAGCCCTCGTATCAAGGTGCTTTCGGGATGCTGGGGGCCCCGCATCGATACGGATTCGGTGTCGCCACAATCGTTAAAATGCAATTATTTCTCAAAACTGGATGTTCAAGCCTTTCTGCCAGAGTGCCCGCAGGTTTCGCATGAAGTGAGGCGACAATGACTGGTTATAGTGAGCTCAAGGGTGCAGGGCAGATTCTCGTGGTCGAGGACGACCCGGTACAACGCCGCCTGCTGAAGAACGCAATCGAGCGTCACGGACATGTCGTCCATCAGGCCGAGAACGGCCGCATCGGCCTGGAGATGGTGAAGCGCGACAGTGGTCTCTTCAACGTCATCCTTCTCGACCTGATGATGCCGGAAATGACCGGCCTCGAATTCCTTGAAGCGCTCCATGAACTCGGCACGCAGATCCCGGTGATCGTGCAGACCGGACAGGGCGGCATCGAAACCGTGGTGCAGGCCATGCGTGCCGGAGCCTTCGATTTCGTGGTCAAGCCGGTTTCACCGGAGCGCATCGCAACCTCGATCGCCAACGCAATGAAGCTGGACCAGCGCGAAGTGCGGGCCCGCTCGGGCCGCCGGTCGCGCTCGGGCCTGGTCGGTTTCGACGACATCGTTTCGGCAAGCCCGGCGATGATCCGCGTCATCGATCTGGCGCAGCGTGCGGCCCAATCCAACATTCCGGTCGTGCTCGAAGGCGAGTCCGGCGTCGGCAAGGAGCTGGTTGCACGTGCCATCCAGTCCGGCGGCGACCGCTCGGGTAAGCCTTTCGTCACCGTCAACTGCGGCGCCATTCCGCACAACCTCGTCGAGAGCATCCTTTTCGGCCATGAAAAGGGCGCCTTTACCGGTGCAACCGAGCGCCACACGGGCAAGTTCATGGAGGCTGACGGCGGCACGATCTTCCTCGACGAAATCGGCGATCTGCCGCTCGACGTGCAGGTCAAGCTGCTGCGAGCCGTGCAGCAGGGTGAAGTCGAGACCGTTGGCGCACGGACGGCCCACAAGGTCAATGTCCGGCTCATTTCCGCCACGAACAAGGACCTGATCGAAGAGGTCAAGAACGGCCACTTCCGCGAGGACCTCTATTATCGCCTCAATGTCTTTCCGATCACCATTCCGGCGCTGCGCAAGCGCAAGGAAGACATTCCGCATCTGGTGCGCGTCTTTACCGACCGCTTCTCGTCAGAACAGAAAAATGGCCATCGCATGACGGTCAGCGCGGGTGCGTTGGCATTGTTGACGGCCTATGACTGGCCGGGCAACATCCGCCAGCTCGAGAACGCGATCTTCCGCGCCGTCGTGCTGGCCGAGGGCCAGGAGCTCGGCGAATCAGATTTTCCGCAGATCGCTGCCCAGCTGCCGCAATATGACGTGGTCGATCATCTGGCGCTGGTTGCCGACAATACATATCGCGAGCACGAGGTGGAGTTTGCGGATTTTCACGCTCCGCAGGTTTCTGCGAGCGTGTCGCGCGGGCACCACGACGAAATGCCGGAGAATGCGATCGCAAGCGTCAATCCGGCCGGCGAGGTGCGCAAACTTGCCGACGTCGAGGAGGAATTGATTCGGTTCGCGCTTAAATTCTATCGCGGCCAGATGAGTCAAGTGGCCAGAAAACTCGGCATCGGACGTTCAACGCTTTACAGAAAGCTCAAGGATTACGGCATCGACCCCGACAATCCACAGAAAGACGCAGCATAAGCAGCGATCCGTTAACATTCCCGCAAGCATGTTTTGTTACCCGTTATAAACCACTTGTTAGTCGATCGTTGACTATGTAAAGAAAAGGTTGATCGTGTGTGGCATTTTTGCCATCGTGTCACCGCAATTGACAGTCATTGGGACAGTTCGGGGACCTGGGCAGTCTGACGGGGATTGAGTTTGCCGGATCTGAATGAGAACTCCAAGCCTTCGCGCTTGAGCTGGCGTACGGTGTGCGCCGACATTGGCGGAAAGGCGGTCAGGACGGCCGTGGCTGTCCTTCTCGCACTGGCGGTTTCCTCACCAGTATTCGTTGGAACGCCATCCGAGGCAGCCGGCGAGACGCGCAGTCTGAAACTCTATTTCATCCATACCGGCGAAAAGGCCGTCATCACCTACAAACGCAATGGCAGGTTCGATCCGAAGGGTCTTGGGCAGCTGAACCGATTCCTTCGCGACTGGCGCAAGAACCAGCCGACGAAGATGGACCCCCATCTTTTCGACCTGATCTGGGAAGTCTACCGCCAGAGCGGTTCCAGGGACTATATCAACGTGGTCTGCGGCTTCCGTTCGCCCGCCACCAATTCAATGCTCAAGTCCCGTTCGCGCAATTCCGGCGTTGCCGAAAAGAGCCAGCATATGCTCGGCAAGGCGATGGACTTCTTCATTCCGGATGTGAAGCTTGCAAAGCTGCGTGCGATCGGCATGAAAATGCAGGTTGGCGGCGTTGGCTTCTATCCGAAGTCCGGTTCTCCCTTCGTGCACATGGATGTCGGGGGCGTTCGCGCCTGGCCGCGCATGAGCCGCCAGGAGCTGGCGCAGCTTTTCCCGAACGGCAATACCATTCATATCCCGTCTGACGGCAAGCCCCTGCCGGGCTACCAGCAGGCGATGGCCGAGTATAAGCGCCGGGTAAGCACCAATCAGCTTGTCATGGCGAGCGGCGGTGATGCCGAGACGAGAAAGCCGAAGACCTTGTTCGCTGCGCTGTTTGGCGGCGGCGCCGACGACGAAGAGGATAGCGTGGAGGATACCGCTCCGGTCGCCGTTGCAAGGGCAACGCCGCCCAAGGCCGAAGCGCCTGCTGCCGCGGCCGAGCCGCAGCCAACTGAGGTTGCCGCGGTCAATGCACCGGTGCCGCAGGTTCGTCCAGCCTTTGCCGGTCAGCTTGCCGGCGGCGAAGTTGCAAATGCGCTCGTTTCGCCGAATTCCGGCAATGCTGCACAGCAGGCACTTGCCGCTGCCACCGAAGAGCAGGGCCAGCCGCAGCAGTTCGCCGATCTCAGCACCTATCACGTTCCGGTTCCTTCGCTGCTTGGCCCGCGCAACGCCCCGGGTGATGCGGAATTGGCGTCGAACGACCCCATGGTTCCAACCCCGGCCGAACGTCCCGCGGTCGCCGAAAATCTGCTTGCGGCGGCAGCAGCCGATCCGGAAGCGGATGCGGACGAAGCCGAAGCGGATCGGCTTTCTCCGGCACTCGCTCAGGCGCTTGATCAGAACAATGCCGTCGACCGGCAGGTGGCTGCCCTTGCACCGGCCACCGTCGAGCAGGCCATCAGCGCAGCAATGCCCGTGGCCAATCGGGCTGAGAACAAGGCACCGGTGCAACTTGCCGCACTCGCTCCTGTCAAATCCGCAAGCTTCGGCGACGCCTTCGACCTACAGCAGATTTCCGAAGGTTCCAGTGGCGCTGCGACCAAGGGCGGGCGCCCGACGAAGGAGGCTGCTGCTGCTGCCGAGGAAAGCCGCGCGACCGTCCGTACCGAGCCGAAGCTGACCCAGAAGATAATTTCGCAGTGGGCGCTGACAAATTCCCGCATGGAAATGATCACGAAGCCGGTCAAGGCCCCCCGTTTCGTCAGCCAGACGCTTCGCGCCCAGCCGACCGCCGTCTACGCCGAAGGCTTCAACGTCAAGACCGCTTCCATCGATCCTGCCCGCTTCAGCGGCTCGGCGGTGAACTTCATGGAAGTGCGCAAGTTCAATACGAACTGAACGATCAACCGAAATGAACGATCGGGCCGCCGAAGAAATCCGGCGGTCTTTTTTGCGCTGGGGACATCCTCCCGCACGGGAGGCGGGAGACTGATGGGCCGAAGGATCAGCCCGTTCAGAATTCAAGTGCGTCCTGGTTGAAACGGTCGGATCCATGGCATTCAAAAAGCCGCCGGAATGATTCCGGCGGCCTTGGAAAAAACAGCCAAGTAAAATCTCAGCCTTCCGGCGGAGCCTCGATCATGCCGAGCGCGTGCAGATAGGTATCGAGGATGGCCTCCTCTTCCATGCGCTCTTGCTCGTCCTTCTTGCGAAGGGCGACCACCTTCTTCAGGATCTTGGTGTCGAAACCCATGCCCTTTGCCTCGCCGTAGACGTCCTTGATATCGTCGGCAATTGTCTTCTTTTCTTCTTCCAGCCGTTCAATGCGCTCGATAAAAGCGCGAAGCTGGTCGCGGGCGACGCCATGAGCATCGGACATCGTGTTCTCCTGATTTTCTCGTCTTGAATTCGGTGGGGAGTGACTGCCGCGAAGCTGCGCCGCGGTCAAGTCCAATCGGGCGTCGTGAACCTATTTGTGAGGCTTGTTCAGTTCAAATGCAGTTTTTTGTGCGTTTGAGGCCTCGTTCTGGTGCAGGTCTTTCCAGTCTTCGTAGGGCATGCCGTAGACGATCTCGCGCGATTCGTCCTTCGACAGCAGCACGCCCCCCTCCTCGGCGGCTTGGCGATACCAGTTCGACAGGCAGTTGCGGCAAAAGCCCGCGAGATTCATCAGATCGATATTCTGAACGTCGGTCCGTTCGCGCAAATGAGCGACAAGGCGGCGGAAGGCGGCAGCTTCGAATTCGGTTTGCTGTTTCTTGCTGAGTGCGGTCATCTCGCTCTCCTTCATTCATAAGGGCCGGTGCGCGACACATGGACATTGTATTCGTGCAGCGCCGGATCGGCATTCATGGCCGCGAAGATCGGAGCCAGGCGTCCGGCCCATTCACAAATGCCGGCCTCGTTGCCAATCAGGTCCTGACGGATCTCGAGCAGCGCATGCGGTATGCCGGTGACCATGCAGTGCCGGTACATCGTATCGCCTTTGAGGGCGCCGTCATACGGTTCGTTGTCGCCGATGATCAGATCGGGATCGCTGCTCAGCATGTCAAGCAGCGGAACGATGGCGCGGTGGTCGCTGTCCCAAAGGACGGCGGCATGCCATGGCCGCGGAACGCTCTTCCAGGCAGGCGTATAGGAATGAAGCGAAAGCACGAGCGGCGCCTTGCCGGTCGCGTTGGCGACCTTGTCGGTCGTCTCGCAGACGGCCTTGTGATAGGGCCGGTGGAACGTCTCGATGCGGTAGTTCCACTCCTGGTCGGTGATCGGATGATTGCCGGGAATGATCGCGCCGTCGGAGATCTTCATGATCAGCGTCGGGTCGTCCTCGCCGCGGTTGGGATCGATTAGAAGCCGCGAAAATCCGCCGAGAACGGCTGGAACCCCCAGCCTTGCGGAAAGCTCCCGCACCAGGCCCTCGATCCCTATGTCATAGGCGATATGGCGGGAAAACGCGGATTCGGGAAGCCCCAGCCTGCCGTAGCGCTCAGGCAGGCGGTTCATCGCGTGGTCGGCCAGAATCACCATGCCGCTGTCATGATTTCCAGGTAGAATTTCGAAGGATTGGAAGGGATTCATCAGAAAAATTGCCGATCGTCATTTGGCACTCGCCGTCACTGATCGCATGCGCATGCTGCAGGTTCAAGCGCAATGCGCGCCAGGCTGCGGCAAGTCGTTGATCACGAGCAGGTTACGAAAGGAATATAATCGATTAGCATCGCGTTGACATTCGTTTGATGGCGGCGCAAGAAGGCACGGACAACGAATAACCGTGGGAGCCATTCGGAAGCCGTGTTGATGCAAGCCGCACCAAGTTTCCTCACCCGGTCCGGGATTGCCCGTTTCGCCTTTTTTGCATTCGCTGCCCTCTCACCGTTTTTCGCTGCCGATGTTGCCCGGGCCGATTTTCGTGTCTGCAACGGCACGCAGAACCTTGTCGGTGTGGCAATCGGATACCGTGCCAAGGACGGGTGGATTACTGAAGGGTGGTGGCAGGTCCCGGCAACGACCTGCGCGACGCTGATCGAAGGAGAATTGCAGTCGCGATACTACTACCTCTACGCAGAGGATGCCGCCCGGGGAGGGCGCTGGACGGGTGACATCCAGATGTGCGTAGCAGAAAACGAGTTCAAGATCACGGGCGTGCAGGACTGCTATGCCCGCGGTTATCAGAGGATGGGATTCAAGGAATATGACACGGGCCGCCAGGGCAGCTGGATGGTCCAACTTTCCGACACTCCCGGCACGCAAGAAAGCCCGAATTGATGAAGCGTAATCGCAAAGTGAAAATCCTCGCGACGCTCGGCCCCGCCTCGAGCGAAGAAGCGATGATCGAAAAGCTGCACCAGGCCGGTGCCGACGTTTTCCGTATCAACATGAGCCATGCAAGCCATGAGCTGATGCGCACTCTGATCGAGCGTATTCGCGCCGTCGAAGCCCGCTCCGGACGTCCGATCGGCATCCTTGCCGACTTGCAGGGGCCGAAGCTTCGTGTCGGCAAGTTTGCGGAAACCAAGGTCGAACTGAAGCCGGGCCAGACCTTTACGCTCGACAACAATGAAGCACCCGGCGATGCAAGCCGTGTTTTCCTGCCGCATCCGGAAATTCTCGAAGCCGTCAAGCCCGGCCACCGTCTGCTGATCGATGATGGCAAGCTCGCGTTGCGCGCCGAAAAGTGCGACGGCAATAGCATCGTTACGACGGTCATATCCGGCACGAAGATATCGGATCGCAAGGGGATCAGCCTTCCCGACACACTGCTCGGCGTCGGCGTTCTGACGGACAAGGACCGTACCGATCTTAATGCCATTCTGGCCACCGATGACGTCGACTGGGTCGCGCTCTCTTTCGTCCAGCGCCCGGAAGATCTCGCAGAGGTCCGCAAGATCGCCAGGGGCCGGGTCGGCCTGATGTCGAAGATCGAGAAGCCCCAGGCAATCGAGCGCATCGAAGAAATCATCGAACTCTCGGATGCCTTGATGGTCGCCCGTGGCGATCTCGGCGTCGAGATGCCGCTCGAATCCGTTCCAGGCATCCAAAAGCAGCTGATCCGCGCCTGCCGCCGCTCCGGCAAGCCGGTCGTCGTCGCAACCCAGATGCTGGAATCGATGATCTCCGCGCCCGTGCCGACACGCGCCGAAGTGTCGGACGTCGCGACTGCCGTTTTCGAGGGCGCCGATGCCGTCATGCTTTCGGCTGAATCCGCCTCCGGCGACTATCCGGTCGAAGCCGTTGCGACAATGGCGTCGATCGCCAGCGCCATCGAGCGCGAACCGCATTATCCGGGCATCATCTATGCCCAGCGCGCCCAGCCGGAAGCGACCGGTGCCGATGCGATTTCGCTCGCCGCCCGTCAGATTGCCGAGACGCTGAAGCTTTCCGCGATCGTCTGTTACACCTCGTCGGGCACCACAGGCCTGCGCGCTTCGCGCGAGCGCCCGCAGGTGCCGGTTCTGGCACTTTCGCCGATCATCAAGACGGCGCGCCGGCTGGCGATCGTCTGGGGCCTGCACTGCGTCGTCACGCATGACGCGACCGATCTCGACGATATGGTCAACCGGGCCTGCCGCATCGTGGCCGGAGAGGGTTTCGGCAAGCCGGGAGACCGCATCATCATCTCGGCCGGCGTGCCGCTCGGAACGCCGGGCGCCACCAACATGCTCCGCATCGCCTATATCGGCTCGGACGGCCAAAGCGGCATGTGATCCGTTCGCCTTGCCTCGAACGAGCTCGCTGCCTCGCAAGCAAACGGTTTTCGTTTTCGGCTTGATCGCGGTTCCGCCAGATGCAAGTCTTCCGGTATCCGAGCTCTGGAGGGACCTATGGATATCGTCACGCTTCTTGCTTTTGCTGCGGTTTCCTTTGTCGGTATCGCGACGCCGGGGCCGACAGTGCTCCTGGCGCTGACCAACGGTTCGCGTTACGGCACTCGTCGGGCGATTGCCGGCATGCTGGGTGCGGTGCTTTCGGATTTCGTTCTGATCGGTGCTGTGGCGATCGGCCTCGGCGCGCTGCTTGCGGCCTCCGAATTCTGGTTCTCCGTACTGAAGTATCTGGGTGCCGCCTATCTTGCCTTTCTCGGCATCATGATGCTGCGCTCCAAGGGGACGATCGAAACGGCAGCGAAGGTGGAAAGCGCAGGTGGCGCCGGTTCAACCTTCGCGATCGGGCTTAAAAGCTTCATGGTGGCCGTCACAAATCCCAAGGGCTACCTGTTCTTCTCGGCTTTTCTGCCGCAGTTCATCGATCCTGCGCTGCCGCAGCCAACTCAGTATGCGGTGCTTGCCCTCATCTTCGCCTCGATCGATTTCGTCATCATGTTCGGATACGCCGTCTTCGGCTCGCAGGCAGTGCGCCTGCTCAAGAATTCCGGCGCCATGTGGCTTGACCGTATCAGCGGCGGCGCACTCCTCGCGCTTGCCGGGTCATTGGCATTTTATCGGCGTGCGACCACCTGACCTAAGGCAGGGAGACATGACCGACGCGATAGATCTGGTCTTTGTTGAAGATCAACGGCATGTCCCGATAGAGCGTGAAGCGCACAAGGCTCCAGCCCGACGGCTCGAAAGCCGATATCGTGGCCAGCACGCCGCGTTCGGCCGCTTCAGCATTTGACCGCGTGACCTCCTGCTTGCGGATTTCGGCAAGCGGCGCGTAGGCAGGGATCGGCAGGATGTCGCGGCTTGCAAACTTTGCGGCGCGCAAGTCCGCGATCTCGGCATTCCATACCAACCAGTGGATGACCTGCGGCCAGCCGAAAGACTGCGTCAAGCCTTGGAAACCGGGACCGGTGAGGAAATTGCTGGCGCCGTCGGGCCGCTCCCAAAGATAGAACGGAGCATAAAGGTTCTCCCGGCTGCCGAATTCGCCCTTGCTGGCGCTGAGGTAGGCCTTGAACCGAAGATTCGGAAAGCCGTCCATCATTGACCCTTTGTCGCCGATCCGGCGATCGACGATCGTCATGTCATAATCCGCCGGCAGGGTGAAGCTGTACTGCATGGCGATCATCGGGGTGCCTCCATGGTTGCGAGCGCTCGCATCTGCCAATCTGGTTCCATCATCGAAGCTTCGCCATTGGCGAAGGACCATTCCTCCGGAGAGGTCGTGTTGACCACGATCATCACATCTTCAGGTCTCAGGCCCGGCGACTGTCCAAGCAGATCGGCCGCACGCCGGTAAAAGGCCTTGCGCATCCCGATCGTGCGGGGCTTGCCCGCGGTGATGGAAAAGAGCACGAAATCGTCGGATCTCGGCCCCCCGAGATAGTGGCGGTCGAAGATCAACTCGCCAGGCTCATGCTGATGAATGACCTGGAAGCGGTCGTTCACAGGCACGTCGAACGTTTCGACCATGGCACGATGAATGTTGTCTGAGAGCGCACGGAGATAATCCGGCGACTTGCCTTTCAGCAAAGAGATTCGAACCAAAGGCATGTGGAGACTCCCTTTTCGTTGACAATCCTTGACTTCATGATCCTCGCACGCCACGATGATGCAGAAAATCAGAATTATATGAACTGAACGTTCTGAAAAACGGGATTAAACGATGCGCAGGATGGTCTTCGACCTCGCTGTATTGCGAGCCTTCGCGACTGGAATGGAACTCGGCAACTTTGCAAAGGCGGCCGATCGGCTGGGGCGCTCCACCTCGGCCGTCAGCGCACAGCTCAAGAAACTGGAGGAGCAGGCCGGTACGCCGATTTTCCGCAAGGCAGGCCGTGGCCTGGCTTTGACGGAGGCGGGCGAGACGATGCTCGCTTACGCCCGACGGCTGCTTGAACTTAACGAGGAAGCGGCAGCGGCCGTCCAAAGCGCCGAGCTGGAAGGCTGGGTCCGCCTTGGCCTACAAGAGGACTTCGGCGAAAATCTGCTTCCCGATGTTCTCGGCCGTTTTGCCCGTGCCCATCCGAAGGTGCGCATCGAGGCGCGAGTCGTCCGTAACGCGGAACTGCTCGAGCGCGTCACAACCGGCAAACTCGATCTGGCGCTCGCTTGGAGTGATGCAACCTTGAGCGCGCATTGCGAAAAGATCTGCGAGGTGCCGATGCGCTGGATCGGTCCTGCCGAAGGTGAGCCCGGCTGGAATTCCGCACGCGGCGAGCCGCTGCCACTGGCCTTGCTGGAGGCGCCCTGTCTCCTGCGAACCGCGGCGACGAATGCGCTGGACAGGGCCAACATTGCCTGGCGGCTTGCCTTCGTCAGCCCAAGCCTTAGCGGGCTGTGGGCTGCGACGGCGGCCGGGTTGGGCGTAACGATACGCACGCCGATAGGCTTGCCGGCAAAGGTCAGGCCGCTGAAGCCCGAGCAACTGGGATTGCCGCAGCTTGCCTCGTTGGGTCTCGTGCTTCACCGCGCGGAAGCCGACCCAGATCCGGCGACGGCACGGCTCGCTTCCATCTTGCTGCGGGCGGTAGGAGAGGCGGTCTTAGATTTTGTGCCGCAACGGTGATCGAAGAATGCGTAGGCGCTGACCGGGTCAGCCGTATCGCTCGAGAGCGGTGGCAAAGATATCCGCGTCGACATTGCCGCCCGATGTCACGGCGATGACGTTGTCGCTTTCCAGGGCGTCGCCATGGAAAAGCGCAGCGGCAAGCGCGACCGCCCCGCCGGGCTCGACGACAATCTTCAGCCGTTTGAATGCGAGTGCCATGGCGCGCAGCGCCTCTTCGTCGGTGACGACAATGCCCGCGCCTGCGAGCCGCTGCAGGATCGGGAACGTGATCTTGCCCGGTTCCGGCGTCATGATCGCGTCGCAGACCGTGCCCGTCATCGCCGCGTTGCGCTCGATCCTGCCGGATGCCAGTGAACGTGTGGTGTCGTCGAAGTCCTTCGGCTCGCAGGGCCTCACGGTGAGGCCCGGCGCGCTTGCTTCGAGCGCCAGCGCGATGCCGGACGTCAGCCCGCCGCCGCCGCACGGTACAAGGACTTCTGCGGACTTCACACCTTCCTCTTCTGCCTGTTCGGCAATTTCAAGCCCGGTCGTGCCCTGGCCGGCAATCACCAACGGCTCGTCGAAAGGCCTGATCAGTGTGAGGCCGCGCTCTGCCGAAAACCGGGCGCCGATCGCATCACGATCCCCATTTGCGCGGTCGTAAAGCACCACTTCGGCACCGAAGGCACGAGTGTTGTCGATCTTCAGCGACGGCGCGTCGGACGGCATGATGATAACGGAAGGAATGCCGTGAAGCCTTGCGGCAAGGGCGACGCCCTGCGCGTGGTTGCCGGACGAAAAGGCGATGACGCCCTTCGCACGCACTGCAGGATCAAGGCCGGAAACGGCCGACCAGCCGCCGCGGAACTTGAACGAGCCGGAATGCTGCAGGCATTCCGCCTTCACGAAGACATGCCTTCGGGCGATCTCGTCGAGGAACGGGGAAGAAAGTAGTGGCGTTCGCCGTGCATGGCCCCGGAGACGGGCGCGAGCGGCGACGATCATTTCAATGCTGGCCATTATGAGCTCTTTCGGCTGATGGTTCATCCATGAATATGATGCCCGCCTTCACTTGTGAACGCAGACTTTGTCACCGTGACACAAAAGCCGGCGCTTTTGCATCAGCGGTGTCAGCCACGCCGCTGATGCGCCGGCGCCGGAAGTCGGTCGGGCTCGTGCCGGTCACGCGCAGGAACTCGCGATTGAAGTTCGATTTGCTGATGAAGCCGGAATCGAACATCACGCGCGTCACCTGTTCGTCCGACCTGATCAGTTGATCGCAGGCCGAACGGATGCGGAACTCATTGACATATTGCGAGACGCTGATGCCGTGGATGCGGTTGACGGCAATCGATACGCGGCGGGCAGGCAGGCTCAACTTTCGCGCAATGCGGTTGAGGTTTAGCTCGGGATCGCGATAGATTTCGCGTGACTGCATCAGTGCATCGAGCGAGGCGGCAACTTCGCCGTCCTCTTCCGTCGGCATTGACGGCGGGGTGGGGGCTGTTTCCAGGCTCGGCTCTTGCGCCGGTTGGCCGCCGCTGGCGATGGACGCGGCGCCGCCGAGAACCAGCAGCGTGATGACGTTGCCGAGTGCCACGATGGCACCGCCATGCGTGCCGCCCGTGCGGTCGAAATCCAGGCTGATGTAGATATCGGCGAGCGCGGCGGCAATGAGCGCCGCGGCCGTGATCAGGAGTGAACGATAAGAAAGGAGCGCACCGTCGAGCCGCGACGCGATAAGCCCGTCCGGGCCATGGCGCGCGAGTAAGAGCAGCGCCGCTCCATAGCCAAGGAAGATGAGGGTCAAGGCAACGCCCGTCAGCTCGCGCCAGAATATCAAAAGGGCGGCTATGAGAACCGCCGGAAGGATATGAGGCCACAGTTGAGCGAACGAGGCCGGCCCTTCCAGCGTCAGGCTCCGGAAACTGACCCAGGCGAGCGCGGCAATCATCGCTGCCAGAATGGCTTGTGCCGGCATGATCGCGAGAACGTCGTAGCCCCAGCGGATTCCGATCAGAACGGACTGCAGCGCGTAGATGCCGATGAGAAGCAGGAACGGCCGCTTTTCCGGCGCACGCCAGTCTTCCTGCCGCAGCAGGCGGAACTGGACGATGAAGAGCAGCAATGCAACGACGAAGGGAAGCGGAACAAAGATCATGAGGCGGCGTCCGGATTCGATGGTTCGATATCAGCACGACAATGGCCTCGATCGCAATTGCGGGCGACCCGGATCATGATTGAGGTCTCGATAAAAAGGACCGGAAGGCAGCCTGACATGGCCGGTCATTTCGACGGTGCCATCCAGGAGAAAGCCGATGTCGATAGTCCTTTTCATTCCCCTCATTCTCACGACGCTGATTTCCGGTTTCGCCGGTGCAGGACCGCTCGGCGAGACCTTTGATGTTTCCAGCATCCGCACGATCGTCATCATTGGCGATGCAAGCTCGATCAAGATCACCACGAAATCGGATGAGCCCTATCGCGCAGCAACCAGCGGGCGCCGCAGTGGCTGGTTTTCATCCTGGTATTCGAGCTGGTTCTTCAATATCTGCAAGGACGAGAGCCGGGCACGAGTCGACGGAGCCACATTGACGATCGACGTCGCCATGTCGGCCTGGAGCGACATTGCCGATTGCTCGACGGAAGTCTCGGCAAATGTCCCGCCCGGCAGCGCCGTGCGTATCGAGCAGCAGGTTTTCGTTGCGGAATTGAATGGCGCCTTCGCAAGTCTTGGCGCATCGGGAAAGGCGGCCGACATTACGCTCGAAGGCCACGCTTCCAGCGTCGATATCTCCGGCGCCGCCGTCCGCGCCAGCCTCACCTACGATATTGTTAAGCACGATGAAAGGATCGAGATCTGCGCACAGTCGCTCGATGCCGATCTCGGATTCGGCAAGGATGTGCCGGTCGATTACACCGTGACTGCCAAGGCGTCCTACGTCGACAGCCTCGTTCCAAGCGTCGCGGGCGCGCGCCCGCTGGTGAACATCAAGGCAGATTATGTACGCGCCCGGATCCGGTAGGCGCTCAATAACCGTTTGCCGAACCCTCGGTGGCGCGGCTATCCATCGCACCATAATAGCGCGCCCCGCCACTCTTCTCGATATCGGCGAGGCTCTTGCCGCCGACAAGGATGCCGGCCGCCTGGCCCCATTGCGGCGGACCGCTGCCGTCGTCAAAAGTGTAGCCCATGGCGGCGAGCGTCTTTATCGTGTCCGGAGACAGGGTATAGGGTTCGAGATAGATCTTGTCCGGCTGCCATTGATGATGGATGCGCGGTGCATTGACGGCCTGGCTGATGTCCATGCCGAAATCGATGACGTTCAAGATGGCTTCCAGCGTGATCGTAATGATGCGCGAGCCCCCGGGGCTGCCGATCACCATGAAGGGCTTGCCATCCCTGGAGATGATCGTCGGGCTCATGGAGGAAAGCGGCGTCTTCTTCGGCGCGATCGCGTTGGCTTCGCCCTGGACGAGCCCGTAGAGGTTCGGCACGCCCGGCTTCGAGGTGAAATCGTCCATTTCGTTGTTGAGCAGGATGCCGGTCCCGGGGGCAACCACGCCGGCACCGAAAGAGCCGTTCAGCGTATAAGTGACGGCGACCGCGTTGCCCTCGTCGTCGATGATCGAATAATGGGTGGTTTCAACGCTTTCCTTGGCGCCGAGCGGCTTAAGGTTTTGGGACTTGCCGGCCTTGTAGGGGTCGGTCTTCTCGCGGATTTCCTTGGCATAGCCCTTGTCCAGAAGCTTCGAGACCGGGTTGTCGACGAAGTCCGGATCACCAAGGGCGGCGTTGCGGTCGACATAGGCGTAACGCATGGCCTCGACCATGGCGCGGACCGTCTCGGACGAACCATAACCCATGTAGGAAAGCGGGTAGCCCTCCAGCACGTTCAGGATCTCGCAGATGATGACGCCGCCGGAGGAGGGCGGCGGCGAGGAGACGATGTCGTAGCCACGGTAGTTGCATTCGACCGGCTTTAATTCGCGCACTTTATATTGCTCGAAATCTTCCTTCGCGAGAACGCCGCCTTTCGCCTGGCTCGCCTTCACGATCGCTTCGGCAGGTGCGGCCCTGTAAAAGGCGTCGGCGCCCTTCTCGGAAATATCGGTCAGCACCCTGGCGAGCTCGGGCTGCACGAGCTTTTCACCGGCGGAATAAGGTCGGCCATCCGGCTTCAGGAAGATCTTTGCGGCAGCTTCATCTTTCGCCAGGCGCTTTGCGCTTGAGGCGAACGTCGCAGCGTCGCCCTGTTCCAACGTGAAGCCGTCCTTGGCAAAGCGGACCGCAGGCGCCAGCAACTCGGCGCGGGGTTTGGTGCCATATCTCTCACGCGCAGTTTCGAAGCCCATGACCGAGCCCGGCACGCCGACGGCGAGATAGCCGTCCAGGCTGGCGCGCGGAACGATATCGCCCTTGGCATCGAGATACATGGTCTTGGTGGCGGCAAGCGGTGCGCGCTCACGAAAATCGAGGAAGGTGGTCTTGCCGTCCTTCAGCCTGATCGTCATGAAGCCGCCGCCGCCGATATTGCCCGCCGTCGGATACACGACTGCCAATGCGTAGCCGACCGCCACTGCCGCATCCACCGCATTGCCGCCGCTCTTGAGGATTTCGACACCGACATCTGTGGCCAGATGCTGTGCGGTGACGACCATGCCATGTTCGGCTTCGACGGGCGCAGGCGACGCGGCGAACGCCGGCGCGAGCGGTGAGACGACAAAGGTAAACGCGGTAAATAGCGAAATGGCTTTAATGCGCAAGCGTCCCATCACTTCTTCTCCAAACGATCGAATTATTCGCAGGGATATGGTTGCGTTTTGGCGGTGCGCAAGTCTGTTCAAGCGGCAATCGAGCTGGCGCCTGACAACCTTTCTTCGGCAACGCGCACGGCGCCTTGCAGATCGCGCGGCATTCCGGCGATGTTTTCCAGGGCGGCGATGGCGACATCGGTGGCGAGATAGTCAGGCTTATGGCCAACGCCTTTGATCTTCAGCAGTTTGGAGCCGGCAATGTCGCGGGCAAGGGCTTGAGAATGCAGGTGCTCCCAGACGATGCCGTCGCTGTCGCCGGTGATGATGACGGTCGGCGCCGTGATGCGGGTATAAAAGGGGGACTGCACCTTCAGATATTCAAGCAGCCTCATGAAATCGGTGGCGTTGGCACTAAAGGTCTTCGGCCGCAACACCAGGGACGGTCCGGTCTTTGAGATGTAATCAGCCGGGCGCTGATTTGGCCGGAAGACGTTGAGCGTGACCTGCTCCAGCCGCCACAGGCCCAATGGGACGACCACAACTCGACTAAAGAGCCAGCCGATCAGCGGCACCGTCGCGATATGATAGTACCAGTCGATGCCGCCAGGCCACGGATGCGTCGCCGGGGCAAGGAAGAGGAGACCGGCGGTCTTTTCCGGATGGTTGACGCCAAAGGCCGCGGCGACCGCACCGCCCAAGGAGTGACCGACGATGATCGCCTCTTTTATCCCGCGCTTTTCCATGAGTTTTGCAATCGCATCCGCCTGGCCGGAGGGAAAGGCGTTCTCCGGTCCTCCGCGCTCCGAATAGCCATGTCCGGGACGGTCGACGAACAGCATTTCCGCGCGCCCTTCGAGCGGCAGCAGGAACGCGCCGATCTGGTCGAGCAGGTTGCCGCTCGCGCCATGGATAAAGACCAGGGGCGGCAGGTCGGCCGTGTCGGGGCGGGGGATGTGCACGGCATTCATCCTGTAGCCGTCGATATCGTTCAGTTCGCCGATATTGGGAAATGCCTGTTCAAACTGCCGGGCTTTGTAAGACGAATAGCCGATTGCGGCAGCGATGGGGACGAGAATGGCTGAAATTTCGGCAAGCATGGCTTTGAACCGGCAACAGTTAAGGCACCCGTCCGTAAGATTGCGCATGCCGGTTCGCCGTCAAGATCAGGTCCGGCTGCCGGCGAGTTTTTCGGAGAGAGTATTCGCCTGCTGCTGCGCCGCTCGGTTTGCGGGGTAGACCTCCAGGAAGCGCTCCCAGGCTTTCAAGGTGAGTTGATCATTGCCCGACATGTTGAGAATCGTCGCCAATCCCGAGAGTGCACCGAAGTGGCGCGGCTCGAGATCGAGCACGTGTTCGATGTCGGACATCGACTTGCGGTAATTGCCCATGGCATAGTTCAGCGTTGCGCGGCGGTTCCAGCTTTCTGCGTAGTCGGGCTTCAGCGCGATTGCCTGATCGAGGAAATCAAGGGCTGCAGGATTGCGCTTTTCCTCGATCGCCTTGTCGGCCCACTGCATCAGCAAGTTCACCGTGGCGCTGCCGGAATTGTTCCACTCGAGGCGGATTTCTTCCGCAATGCCGCTGGCCTTGTCGGGATCGCGCTCGCGCTTGAGCTGGGCATAGAGATTGTCGAGATGCTGTTTCGGGGAGGCATTGGCATCCGGCTGCTCGACAATAACGTCCTTCTCCGCTGCAGCAGCAGGAAAAGCAGGAGCAAGCAAACCGAAGGCAAGCGGCAGCGCCGCGCAGGTCAAAGCAAAAAAGCGCATGGCGGACAATGTAGCCCGCCAGCGCCGAAGATCAAAGAAAATTTGATGTGATCACCGAAGCGACCCAACCAGATAAGCCCGCAGCAACATAAAACGCGCAGGCGTAGTCCGGTTCACGCCAAGATCAGCCCTGACGAGCCTTGTAGCGCGGGTTCAGCTTGTTGATGATGTAGATGCGGCCCTTGCGGCGAACCAGACGATTGTCCCGGTGGCGAGCCTTGAGCGACTTGAGCGAATTCTTGATCTTCATTTTTCTGATCCGCGATCTCTGTGGGGGAATTTCACATTCGCCCGTATCTTTTAAACAATCAAAAAGCGCGTCTGCGCGCGCTCTTTAGGTTGGGCGTGCAGATAACCCGGCCTCATGCCTGTGTCAACCACATGAAGGCGTTTTCTCGGGCAAAACCTAGGCTTTCCCCGTCAGTACCGTCACATGCCCCATCTTCCGGCCGGGGCGGGATTCGGTCTTGCCGTAGAGGTGGACGAAGGTATTGCGGCGTTTCAGCCATTCCGGCAGGCTCAAGATATCGTCACCGATCAGGTTCTGCATCACGCATTCGGAATGACGCTCCGCGCTGCCGAGCGGCAGCCCGCCGACGGCACGGACGTGCTGCTCGAACTGCGAGACAACGCAAGCCGCCTCGGTCCAGTGGCCGGAATTGTGGACGCGCGGCGCCATCTCGTTGGCGATCAGGCTGCCGTCTGCAAGGACGAAGAATTCGATGCCGATGACGCCGACATAGCCGAGCGAGGAGAGGATTGCTTCCGCCGCCTGGTGTGCAGCCGTGGCTGTCGCCTGTGAGATCGACGCGGGTACCGTGGAGGTGTGCAAAATGCCGTTGCGATGTACGTTCTGCGCCGCATCATAGGCGACGACGCTGCCGTTTGCTGCGCGGGCGGCGATGACGGAAATCTCGCGCTCGAAGGCGACGAAGCTCTCCAGAATCAGCGGCACGCCGCCGAGTGCGGCATAGGCGCCTTGTGCGCTGTCGGCGGCGGAACGGAATACCTTTTGGCCCTTGCCGTCATAGCCAAGCCGACGCGTCTTGAGCACGCCCTGGCCGCCGAAGTCCTTTAACGCCTTGTCAAGCTCGCTTTGGCTATCGACGGCGTGAAAGCGCGCGGTCGGGATGCCGCATTCATTGATGAAGCGCTTTTCGACAAGACGGTCTTGTGCCACTTCCAATGCCTTGGGCGGGGGGTAGACGGGAACATTCCTTGCCAGGGCCTCGGCTGCCGAAACCGGTACATTCTCGAATTCGTAGGTTACGACGTCACAGGCCTTTGCCAGTTCGGCAAGCGCGGCGGGATCGTCATAGGCCGCAACGATCTGGCGGTTGGCTGTCTGCGCGGCGGGACAATCTGCCTGCGGTTCCAGGATGATCGTCCGGAAGTTCAGCCGTGCTGCTGCCATCGCAAGCATGCGCCCGAGTTGGCCGCCGCCGATGATGCCGATCGTCATTGCCGTCATAGGTTGTCCATTGGATAATCGGCAATCGAGGCGCTTTGCCGTTCGCGATATTCATCGAGACGCTCGGCGATGTCCTCGTCCGAAAGCGCAAGAACGGCAGCGGCCAGGAGCGCTGCGTTGATTGCACCTGCCTTGCCGATCGCAAGCGTGCCGACCGGGATGCCGCCTGGCATCTGGACGATAGAAAGAAGGCTGTCCTGGCCCGACATCGTCTTCGACTGGACGGGAACGCCGAAGACCGGAAGCGGCGTCAGCGCCGCCGTCATGCCGGGAAGGTGGGCGGCGCCGCCCGCACCGGCGATGATTACCTTGAAGCCCTCGTCGCGTGCGGTCTTGGCAAAATTCACCATGCGCTCGGGCGTTCGATGCGCCGAAATAATGCGCGCTTCATAAGGAATTTCCAACGTCTCGAGCGTGTCGGCGGCGTTTTTCATGGTCTCCCAGTCGGACTGGCTGCCCATGATGATGGCGACGGGCGGTCTGTCTGTCAGCGTCAACGGCATTACCCTTTCAGGCGATGATATCCGGAATGATCTGGTCTTCCAGCTTGGTCAGCTTGTCCTTGATGGCGAGCTTCTTCTTTTTCATGCGCTGGATGCGCAACGCGTCGCATCCCATGGCAATCATGGCGTTGATCGCGGCGTCGTAATCCTCGTGCTCCTGACGCAATCGCGCCGCCATGAGCCTGATTTCCGCCTGTTCCTGATCGGCCATTCGTACTCCCCATAATCGTCTTCGGACGTTGTCCGGCCTGGCGATGATTTCCGCAAGCTCCTATCACCAAATAGCGGCAGCGGCTAGTTGGTGTTGATCATGAATTTGCCACGGACTGAGCACGTTTTCGCCTTCGACAAGGATGTAAAAATATGTCACATTCCAAAAGTTGACGCCTAGAACTCCAGCGATGGATGGCTGGGGAAGGCAAGAGGAAGGAAGGGTCTAATGACTGTTCAAGCTCATCTTGAGTCACTCGAGAAAAAGCATGTAGCTCTTGAGGAGGAGTTGCATTCGCTGATGACATCTCCCTCCAGAAAAGACACCGACATTGCGGATTGCAAGCGCAGAAAGCTGCGCATCAAAGACGAAATCCAACGTCTGAAATCATCCGTTCACTAAGCAATAATGCCTATTGCCGGCACGCTGATCCTGCAGCATAAGAGGATAAAATCCAGTCTTTCAAACGGGTTAGTGAAGATCGGCGATTTTTGATAATATCATGCGCCAGTCCCAAACAGTGCGGAGTTGGGCTGGCGCATTTTCTATTGGACAAAGGCTTCACGCCCAGAATTGATCAAGCCACAGATTGAGCCTGTCGAAGCCACGGTTGTTGACCGCATAGATGCGCCTCGTGCCTTCACTGGTCACCGACACGAGGTTGCTGTCGAGCAACGCCTTCAGGTGCTGCGAGACCGCCGGCCGGCTGATGGGCAGGCTTTCGGCGAGCTCGTTGACCGTTTTCGGCGCGCGCCGCAACTGCTCCAGCAAGAACCGCCGGTTCGGATCTGATATCGCGGCGAAAGGGTCGGTGGTCGACATGGCGGAAAGCTACGTCAAAGGCAGCGTCCGGGCAAGGAAATTGTGCGCCGCAACCGAGCAGCACTTGCCGGCGTCATGACTTAGAATCCAAGGCCTTCGTGAATGATCAGAAGGGCTGCGATCAGTGCCATTGCATACATGAACGGATAGAAGATCTCCGGCTTCATGCGCTTGACGCACCAGGCGCCAGCAATCGTGGCAAGCGGCGCGAAAGGCAGCAATGTCGCCGATGTCACGAGATTCTTGGTATCAAGCTGGCCAAGCGCAAAATAGGGAACGAGTTTCACCGCGTTCAAGATTGCAAAAAAACGTACGCTGGTGCCGGTGAATTCGCGTGGCGGCAGTTTCAAGGGCAGGGCGTAGATCTGAAACGGCGCGCCGCCGGCATGGGCGACGAAACTGCCATAGCCGGAAAGCGTGCCCCAGGCGCTCGCCAGCAAGGGGCTCTGGCCGCGCGGCAGGACGACCTTTCCTGAACCGGGGCCGAAACTGTTCCAGAAATAGCGGGCGCAGAAGAGTACGGTGACTGCGCCGATGACCACGCGCAAGACATTGCCTGGCACCAGTGCCGACGTCGCCCAGCCGACCGCGATGCCGAAGAGGGCGCCCGGCAACATGATCTTCAGCGTCGCCCAATCGCCGTGCTTGCGCCAGACGACAAGCGAGATCATGTCCATGAAGATCAGGATCGGCAGCAGGATGGCGGCCGCTTCGACAGGCGAGACAACCAGGGCTAAAATAGGAACGCCGATCAAGGCCAGTGCGTCGCCCATGCCGCCCTTGGCGAGACCGACGAGGAGCACGGCAGGCACCGCGGCATAAAAGAATGACAGTTCCGGCAGCATGCTTTTCAAGCCCTCCCCTTGCCAGCCCCGTCTAACGGAATTACTCACACAAAACGAGCGTGGATTTGCCGTCTGCTGGCGAAATCCGCTGAAAATGGAAAGTGCTCATGACCGGACCGGAAAACCGCTGCCGCCTTGTCCTGATCGTCCCGGACATCGCTGATGCCGACGAGCAGGCAAAGATTGTCGCCGACGCGCTCAAGGGCGGCGATGTTGCCTCGGTGATCGTGCCGCAATACGGACTCGATACCGGCGCGTTTCAAAAACATGCCGAGAAACTGGTTCCGATCATCCAGGATGCAGGGGCAGCGGCGCTGATTGCGGGCGACAGCCGCATCGCCGGACGCTCGAAGGCCGACGGCTTGCATTTGACGGGCTCAGCCGCCGAAATCGCCGAGGCGATCGACAAACATGCCGGCAAGCTGATCATCGGCGGCGGTAAAGCGAGCGACCGCCACACGGCTTTGGAGATCGGCGAGGCGCGGCCGGACTATATTTTCTTCGGCAAACTCGACGGCGATATCAAGCCCGAAGCGCATCCGAAGAACGTGGCGCTCGCCGAATGGTGGGCCTCGATGATCGAAATTCCCTGCATCGTCATGGGCGGGACCGACCCGGCATCTGCCCTTGTCGTCGCCGAGTCCGGTGCCGAGTTCGTGGCATTGCGCCTGGCGGTGTTTGGCGAGCCGGGTCTTGCCCCGTCGGTTGTCGCGCAGGTCAACGCGCTTCTTGACGAAAAAGCGCCACGGTTTGAGGATTGATATCGCGGCCATGCCGATCCTCTCCGCCCGTTTGCGCCGATTTGTCCTGTCTGCCGCCGTCTTCGCGGCCGTTTTGCCGTGTGGCGCTTCGGCCCAGACCGTCGACAACGTCGTGACACGTCCGCTTGGTTCAAAGGCCGAACCGTTCAAGACCAACCGGCCGGCGGAAGGAGCACAGCCCTCTACCGGTCTCGGCGTCTTGGACCGCATGGGCGCCAAGCTGCCCGACCTGCCGCCGGAGAAGGATTACAAAGGGCCTATCGATACGGCTTACGGCGCCTATCAGCGCGGTTACTACCTGACGGCAATGCAGCTGGCGCTACCGCGAGCCCAGCTTGGAGATCCGGCAGCACAGACGCTCATTGCCGAAATGCAGTATGCCGGGCTCGGCGTTCGCCGCGATCTGAAGAGTGCTGCGTTCTGGTACGGCAAGGCGGCCGAAGGCGGCGATGCGGCGGCGATGTTCAAATATTCGCTGATCCTGATGGCCGGAGAGCTCGTGCCGCGCGACAAGGCGAAGGCGGACGATTACATGCGCCGGGCAGCCGACGGCGGCAATCCTTCGGCGCAATTCAACTGGGGGCAGTTGCTGACGACCGATCATCCCGGCCCCGAAGGACTGAAGCTCGCGCTTCCCTACTATGAGAAATCCGCCCAGCAGGGTATTGCCGACGCCCAATATGCCGTGGCGCAAATCTATTCCGTGCTTGCCGATTTGCCGAAGCAGAAAAAGAAGCTGGCGCGCGAATGGCTCGCCCGCGCAGCGCGCGCCGGTTACGACACCGCTCAGCTCGATCTCGGCGTCTGGCTCGTCAATGGCACAAACGGACCGCGCGACTTC
The DNA here is from genome assembly GCF_004342325.1 of Rhizobium azibense. NCBI lineage: Bacteria > Pseudomonadati > Pseudomonadota > Alphaproteobacteria > Hyphomicrobiales > Rhizobiaceae > Rhizobium > Rhizobium azibense. Next base: position 213,956 of record NZ_SMBJ01000009.1, read on the forward strand.
GTGAAGGGCTTTCAGTGGATGAAGCTTGCCGCCAATCGCGGCAACGTCGCGGCGCAGAACAAGCTCGCACATCTTTATATCGGTGCGCTCGGCACCAAGCCTGACCCCGTCGAAGCGGCGAAATGGTACGTGCTCTCGCGCCGGGCAGGCCTACCCGATCCTGAGCTTGAGGATTTCTACCTTGGCATCGAGGACACTCAGCAAAAGCAGGCGATCGACCGGGCGAACAGGTTCCGCCGCTTGCCCTGACGTTTGGTGCAGGGCGTGCGAAGTCTTATGGTGCCGGCGACCTCTTTCAGCCTCCGCAACGCTCTCCCCTTGAAATTTGCCTGATTTTGTGGTCTTGAGGCCGCCATCTAACTAAGAGCGCTGCCCTTTCCGGCGATCAGGGACCTTTCCCGCCCTGACAGCGCACCCCGTACCAGTTCCAAGGAAAATGCCCCAATGGCCCGTTCTGCTCTTCTCAATGTCATGGTTCAGGCTGCCGTAAAGGCGGGAAAGTCGCTGGGGCGTGATTTCGGGGAAGTACAGAACCTCCAGGTTTCGGTGAAGGGGCCGGGCGATTTCGTATCCAATGCTGACCGGAAGGCTGAAAAGATCGTCAGGGACGAGCTCTTGAAGGCGCGCCCGACTTATGGGTTCCTTGGCGAGGAGAGCGAAGAGATCAAGGGCACGGACGGCGCGCACCGCTGGATCGTCGATCCGCTCGACGGTACGACCAACTTCCTGCACGGCATTCCGACATTCGCCGTGTCGATCGCGCTTGAGCGCAATGGCGAAATCGTTGCGGGCGTCGTCTTCAATCCGGCGATGGACGAGCTCTATACCGCCGAGCGCGGCGGCGGCGCCTTCTTGAACGACCGCAGGCTGCGCGTCGGTGCGCGCCGCGTTCTTTCGGATTGCGTCATCGGCTGCGGCGTGCCCCATCTCGGCCGTGGCAATCACGGCAAGTTCCTCGTCGAGCTTCGTCATGTGATGGGCGAAGTGGCCGGCATCCGCCGCATGGGCGCTGCCTCGCTCGATCTCGCTTATGTTGCCGCTGGCCGCTTCGACGGCTTTTGGGAAATGGCATTGTCGCCATGGGACATGGCAGCCGGCATCCTGCTTATCCGCGAAGCCGGCGGCTATGCGACCGATTGGAACGGCGGCTCGGATATCCTCGACGGCGGCGCGATCGTCGCCGGCAACGAATATATTCACAAGGCGCTGTTGGAGACCATCAAGCGCCCCATCCCTGCGAAGTGAGAAAAGGTCGCAAACCGACTGTTGTAAAGACACGCTTTTCTCTGCCCGCGCACTTCAATTCGGCACAATGTTGATCTAGTCTTCGGCTGCAAGCAATCCGGAGGGCTGCGCAACCATGGAAAATGTGAATGCGGCGGAATTCGGCTCGACCGAAAAACCGAGCAGCAACTATGTCTATAAACTTTCCAGCCCGATGCCGTTCCTCTGGACGATGCTCCTGTTCCTGGTCATCGTCGGCTTCATCGCTTCCATCCTTTTCCGGCAGACGCAGACAGCGTTCATGCACAATCCGGGGCTCAACGGCCTCATCGTCGGCGTGCTTGCGGTCGGCATCATCCTGGTCTTCAGCCATGTGCTGGCGCTTCGTCCGGAAGTGCGCTGGTTCAATTCCTTCCGCGCAGCCGGCAGTGCAGACAAGGTAAACCGCAATCCGAGACTGCTTGCACCGATGCGGGCGCTGATCGGTAACCGTAAGTCAACGGCGACGCTTTCGACGACGGCGCTGCGCTCCATTCTGGATTCGATTGCGACCCGCCTCGATGAATCGCGTGATACGTCGCGCTATCTCATCGGCCTTCTCGTCTTCCTCGGTCTTCTCGGTACCTTCTGGGGTCTCATCGGCACGATCGGCTCGATCAGCGGTGTCATCCAGTCGCTGGATGCGGGCTCGAACGGCACCGGCGACGTGCTGACCACGCTCAAGGAAGGTCTGTCCTTGCCGCTGTCGGGTATGGGTCAGGCCTTCTCGTCGTCGCTGCTTGGCCTTTCCGGTTCGCTCATTCTCGGCTTCCTCGATCTTCAGGCCGGCCGGGCGCAGAACCGCTTCTACACCGAACTCGAAAACTGGCTTTCCTCGGTGACCGATGTCGGGTCGGATATTGCCGTTCCGGCGCTCGACCCGGGTACGTCTTCGGAGGACCTTCGCGCGATGTCGGACTATCTGAAGAAGGTTGCCGAAGAAGGCGGAGCAGGCAGCCAGCGCTCGGTTGCCGCCATGGCAAGTCTTGCCGAAGGCATTCAGGGGCTCGTCAAGAACATGCGCAACGAGCAGCAGATGCTGCGCGACTGGATCGAAGCGCAGCAGGACGAGGCAAAGGCCATGCGCCGCACGCTCGATCGGCTGGCCGAACGCATCGGCGCGCAGGAAAAGCAAAGTGGCCTCGACAGAAGCCACCGCGCCAGCCAGACCGAAAAGAGCGAGGGCAAGTAAGCCATGGCGCTCGCCAGAAACCGCCGCCGCCACGGCGAAATGAACTACTGGCCAGGTTTCGTCGACGCACTGTCGACGCTTTTGATCGCCATCATGTTCCTGCTGACGGTCTTCGTCGTCGGCCAGTTCATTCTGAGCCGCGAGATTTCCGGCCGCGACGAAGTGCTGACCCGCCTCAACAGCCAGATCAACGAACTGACGCAGCTGCTCGCGCTTGAGAAGGGCAGCAAGCAGGATCTCGAGGATTCCGTTGCCAACCTGCAGGCTTCTCTGGCGACTGCTGAAGGTGACCGCTCGAGGCTGCAGGCATTGCTCGATGCCGGTTCCGGCGGAAAGGATGCGGCACAACAGCGCATAGGCGGGCTGACGAAAGAACTCGACGAACAGAAGCAGCTCAGCGACCGGGCGCTCAGCCAGGTCGAAATTCTCAACCAGCAGATTGCGGCCCTGCGCAGCCAGATCGCGGCCGTCGAGGCGGCACTTCAGGCATCGGAGCAGAAGGACCAGAGCTCGCAGGCGAAGATCGCCGATCTGGGCCGGCGGCTGAACGTCGCGCTGGCGCAGCGGGTTCAAGAACTCAATCGCTACCGCTCCGACTTCTTCGGCCGCCTGCGCGAGATCCTGTCGGACCGCGAAAATATCCGCATCGTCGGCGACCGTTTCGTCTTCCAGTCAGAGGTTCTTTTCCCGTCCGGCAGTTCCGATCTAAACATTGAAGGCACGACGGAGATGACGAAACTTGCCGCTGCGCTGCTTGATCTTTCGAGGGAAATACCGCCGGAAATCAACTGGGTGCTACGGGTCGACGGCCATACCGACAGTGTGGCGCTTTCCGGGGCCGGCCGCTTTCGCGACAACTGGGAGCTTTCCTCGGCGCGTGCCATCTCCGTTGTCAAATACCTGATTTCGCAGGGCGTGCCTTCCGATCGCCTCGTTGCAGCAGGGTTTGGCGAATTCCAGCCGATCGCGCCCGGCGACACGCCGGAAGCGCGCGCCACCAACCGCCGCATCGAGCTCAAGCTGACCGAAAAATAGTAGGACAAGCAGACGCCTGCAGAAACCGAAGGCTCCGCCACCATCCGCTGTCATCAATGAAATCGTGATGGCAAGTCCTGCGGTTTAGGCATGCGAACTTATGCCGATGGATGCAGCCGAGGCGTTCGGGACGGAATTCGCAGCAGAACCCGCCCGGGCCGGTGCAAGCCTATTGGACAAGGGGAAGATTTCATCGCTCGCATGACCGCTGGAAGAACGCATCGAACGCATCAATTGCGCTGATCGGGGAAAACCAGCCCGACACTGCGCATCGGCGCGGGAAGATCGCGGCGCGCGATCGGGAAATCGACGACGCCTGTTCCAAGGATGCACACTGCCATTGGCGGCACACGAACTCACATTGGCGACAAGCTGCTGGGGACGGCAAAGCCGCACCGGCTAATGGATCCCAACCCAGGCCCTGATCGCCGTGCGGCTGCATATCCTTTCGCAAAAGTCGCTGGGCGGCCTGCAGACCGATCTGCCGGTGATCCGTATGAACGGTGATGCAGTGCCGGCTCTTTATGCCGCAGGTCGGTCGCCGGGTCCGGCGGAGGCGGCATGCACGGCTACAAAGCGCTTGAAGGACCTTCTCGGCGGTTGCATCTTTTCGGGGAAGCTGGCGGAAAGGGCCGTGTGAGGCGGCGCCTTTGGAGCGCCGCCATTCTGATTAAGCCGTGGCCGCGGTCTGGTCGTCGACCGTTGCGCCTGGCGAATTCTTCTTGATGGATTCAATGGCGCTCAGCGCGGATGCCTTGGCCTTGTAGCCCTCCGAGCTGAACATCGATTCGCCGTTCGAAGCCTTGAAGCGGAAACGGAATTCGCCAGCCTTGTCCTTATACACTTCAAATTTATACATCGATTATCTCCCAATTATCAGGAAGTTGCCTCGCTAACGGGAGACAATCTAGTGCAAAAGTTGAACCTATTCCATCTGGATATTCGCACCCTTGACGATGGGTCCCCATTTGGCCAGTTCCGCCTTTACATGTGCGCCGAGTTCCTCCGGCGTGGAGCCGACGATCGTGGCGCTGAAGTCTTTCATGCGCTCGGCGACGGCCGGGTCCTTCATAGCCTTGTTGGCGGAGGTGTTGAGCTTTGCCACAACATCCGCGGGTGTATTGGCCGGCGCGAAGAGAGCGTTCCAGGTATAGGTCTCGTAACCTGGAACGCCGGACTCAGCGATGGTCGGAATATCGGGGAAGGATGGAGCGCGCTTTTCCGTCGTGACCGCCAGCGCTCGCAGCTTGCCGGATTTAATGTGGCTGGACGACGACGGCAGGTTATCGAACATGATCGACACCTGATTGCCCAGCAGATCGGTCAGCGCCGGGCCTGCACCCTTGTACGGGATGTGCTGCATCTTGACCCCGGCCATCGAATTGAACAATTCGCCGGAGAGATGAAGCGGCGTGCCGTTGCCGGAGGAAGCATAGCTCCATTTGTCCGGCTCGGCCTTCAAAAGCGCGATCAGTTCCTGTACGTTCTTTGCAGGCAGCTCCGGATTGACGACGAGCACGTTCGGCACGATGACAAGCAGTGAAACCGGCGCGAAATCCTTTTGCGGATCGTAAGGCGTGGATTTAAGGATCAGCGGGTTCAGCGCGTGCGTCGCGACCGTTCCCATCAGGATCGTGTAGCCGTCCGGTTCTGCGCGCGCAACGTTGCCCGCCCCCAGATTGCCGCCTGCACCGGCAACATTCTGAACTATCACCTGCTGACCAAGGTCTTCCGACATCTTCTCGGCGATGATGCGCGCCACGACATCGGTCGATCCGCCGGCGGCAAAGGGAACGACTAGCGTAACTGCGCGCTCCGGAAACCCTTCGGCCTGCGCGGCTCCGGCGCTCAAGGCCGCAAGCACGCCGAGGCCGAGTGCCATGCGGCGGGTCATATTGAAAAGTGCCATTCGATTCTCCTCCCGGAATTCAGCGATGATGCCGCCCGACTGCATCAAATCGGGCAAAGGAAGGGTAGGGCGGAGGCGGATAAAAGCAACCGAAAGCGGCTGCATGGAAATGCAACTTTAGTCGCTGAGGCAAACTATGCGACTATTGATATTACAATCCGTCCTCCGATAACCATCTATGCGAAAGACGCATTTGAACGTGTATGCTTGGCGGGACGAGATCGTGGAGTTTGACATGCAGCCGGTATCCAACCCATTTCCGGCAGTTGAGGACGAGGAGGACGGTCTTTGGCCGGTGCGCCGGCACAAGATCCTCGACTGGCTGATCAATGAAACGCGCAACCAGCGGTTCATCGACAATATACTCGTGGAGATGTGCGAGCGGCTGCGAGCTTCGGGCGTCCCCGTCGCCCGCGCGACGATGCATTTCCGGACGCTGCATCCTCAATGGCTCGGCGCGCGCATCCTCTGGCGTCCAGGCTTGCAGGAAGCAAACATCACCACCTTCGGCTATGGCGTCGAGACAACGTCGCAATTTTTGAACAGCCCGATGAACGAGATCTTCAGCGGCGGCCAAGAAGTGCGGCAGAATCTCGAGAAAGAAGTCGCTTCCTATCCGCTCTATGGCGAGTTGCAGGGCGAGGGGCTGACGGACTATGTGGCCTGGCCCATGGAGCACACACTCGGAAAACGTCACGTTATTACCTTCTCAAGCGACAGGCCGGGCGGCTTTGAGGAAGACCATCTGAGCTTCCTAAAGGATCTTTTGCCGGCGCTCACGCTTGTCACCGAGATCCGGATCAAGAACATTCTGGCCCGCACCTTGCTGCAGACCTATGTCGGGCCGCATGCCAGCGAGCAGATTCTTGCAGGCGCCACGACCCGCGGCAGCGGCGCAACGGTCGGCGCCGCGATCCTCATCTGCGACTTGCGCGACTTCACGACGATCTCCGACTTGTGGCCGCGCGACGATGTCATCGAACTGCTCAACGCCTATTTTGATGCCATGTCGGAGCCAATCGAAAAGCACGGCGGCGAAATCCTGAAATTCATGGGCGACGGCCTGCTGGCCATATTTCCACTGACCAATCCGGATGCCTGCCGCAATCTCCTGCGGGCGATCAAGGAAGCGCAAGCGGCAATGACCGAGCTCAATCGCTTCAACGCGCAGAGGGGACATGTGGAGCTGCGCTATGGCGTCGGCGTGCATGTGGGGGATGTCATGTACGGCAATATCGGTTCGCGCAAGCGGCTCGACTTCACCGTCATCGGTCCGGCCGTCAACATTGCATCGCGGCTGGAGACCCTGACCAAGGACATTAAGCGTCCTGTGCTGCTGTCCAAGGCCTTCGTCGAAATGGCAGGGTGCGAAAACGATCTGGAAAGCCTCGGATCCTATCCGCTGCGCGGCCTGGACGAGCCCGTGGATGTCTACGCGTTTCCTCGGGGGTAACCCCTATTTGGCGGTAGCCAGAAACTCTTCCGCGCCTGCATCGAACTGCAGCTTCGCCAGCTTGGCATAGATGCCGCCGTGGCGGATCAGGCTTTGATGCGTGCCTTCCTCGACGATGCGGCCCTGATCCATGACGAGGATGCGATCGGCTTTCAGGACGGTCGCAAGGCGATGGGCGATGACGAGCGTCGTGCGGCCGTGCATCAGGCCGTCGAGCGCCTTCTGCACCAGTGTTTCACTTTCCGCATCAAGGGCTGACGTCGCTTCGTCGAGCAGAAGGGTCGGGGCGTTCTTCAGGATCGCGCGGGCGATGGCGATACGCTGGCGCTGGCCGCCGGAAAGCGTGATCCCGCGCTCGCCGACCTCGGTGTCGTAGCCCTTGTCCAACCTTGCGATGAATTCATCGGCCTGGGCGGCAATCGCTGCGGCGCGCACCGCCTCGCGCGTCGCACCGGGGCGGCTGAAGGCGATGTTGTCGTGGATCGAAGCGGCAAAGATGGTCACGTCCTGGGGCACGATCGCCATGCGTTCGCGCAGTTCGCCGGGCGTTACTTCGCGCGCGTCGACACCATCGATGCAGACGCTGCCCTGCTGGGGATCGTAAAAACGGAGCAGCAGGGAAAAGACCGTGCTCTTGCCGGCGCCTGACGGGCCGACGATGGCGACGGTTTCACCCGCCGTCACATTGAAGCTCAGGCCATGCAGCGCCGACTTTGCGGGGCGTGAGGGATAGGCGAAGTGCACGTTCGAGAATTCGACGCGTCCACGGGCCGGAACCGGTAGCCTCTCCGGTTTTTCCGGTGCTGCGATCGTCGGAACTTCGTCCAGCAGCTCGCTCAGCCGGTCGGCGGCGCCTGCAGCCTGCGACAGTTCTCCCCAGACTTCCGACAAAGCGCCGAGAGAGCCGGCGGCGATGACCGAATAGAGCAGGAACTGCCCGAGCGTGCCGGCCGACAGCGTTCCCGTCAGAACATTGTGCGCCCCAACCCAAAGCACGGCAACGACACTGCCGAAGATCAAGGTGATTGCAATGCCTGTCAAAAGCGCGCGCGAGCGGATGGCCGAACGTGCTGCCTCATAGGCGGATTCGACGGCAGAGCCGTAGCGGCTTGCGGCCGCATCCTCGCCGTTGAAGGCCTGGACGGTGCGCGTGGCAGCAATCGTCTCGTTGGCGAAAGCGGAAGCTTCGGCGAGCGTATCCTGCGCGGCACGGGAGCGCTTGCGCACGGAACGCCCGAAGCCGACGAGCGGGAAGACGATCAGCGGGATTGCGCCGAGCACAAGACTTGAAAGCTTTGGCGACGTCACGATCATCATGACCATCGCGCCGAGACAGAGGATCAGGTTGCGAAGCGCCACCGAGGCCGTGGCACCGACAGCCGATTTGATCTGCGTGGTATCGGCCGTCAGGCGCGACATGATCTCGCCCGACTGGTTGACATCGAAGAAGGAGGGAGAAAGCCGTGTGACATGCGCAAAGACATCCCGGCGCAGATCCGAGACGATGCGTTCGCCGAGGGTGATGACGAAATAGTAGCGAAAGGCGCTTGCGGCCGCGAGTATTACGGAGATGACCAACAACATGGCAAAGTAGCTGTTGATGAAGGTGCCGTCAGCCCGGGTGAAGCCATGATCGATCATGCGGCGAACGGCAAGCGGGAGCGTGAGCGATGTCACGGCGGCAACGGTAAGCGAAACCAGCGCGCATGCGACGATGCCGCGGTAACGCTTCACATAGGGTGCCAGCCTTGCGAGCGGCTTTAAGGAACGCGACTTCTTTTCGGCTGTCTGCACTGCGTTTGCCAAATCATCTCCAATCGCCCAATACCGCTGATCAGCAGCTTGTAGGCCCTTGTTATCGGGGCAGCCTTCATGTATAGGCACCGCATCCGAATGGGAAGCCGTAGCCTTAGCGACTGCGGCTTCATTTATTCAATCGGTTCTCTTGCCGCAATGACTTGCGTCAAATTGGACCCTGGCATCGCAGGAAGATTGTTATGAAGGCTGATATCCATCCCGACTACCACGTCATCAAGGTAGTGATGACCGACGGCACCGAATACGAAACCCGCTCGACCTGGGGTTCGGAAGGCGCTGTCATGAACCTCGAAATCGATTCCAAGTCCCACCCGGCTTGGACCGGCGGCAACCAGCAGCTCATGGACCGCGGCGGCCGCGTGTCCAAGTTCAACAAGCGCTTCGGTGGCCTCGGCCTCTAATCGCTTCTGCGGTAGCGAATTTGAAAAGAGCCCGGTTTTCCGGGCTTTTTTAATGCTTGAGCAAGACTGATCGCGTGCTAAGGCATTCAAGCTGCAGTTCACGATCCTCTCTGGGAAAGCAGCAACCAATCGCCGCGATGCGGGCCCCGGGATTATCGAAACGGCTCTCCGTTGTCTTCCGGTTCTTTGCTACGGCATCTGCGGGCATCGCGTTTTGCTGGATGTCGCTATTCCATTGAGCATGTCACAAAAAAAACCGGCCGCGAGTGACGCAGCCGGTTTTGTCTTTGGCCTGTGCAAGCTCTCAGTTGTTGCCGAAAGCCGTTTGCAGCAGGCTCAGCTGTGCCTGGACGCTGTTCTGATTGTCCGGAACGATCGGCGCTTCATTCGGGCGATAGATTTCACGATCGAGAAGGGCAACCCGGTTCTGGAGGCGCAGCGAGCGTTCGACGAGATCGCGGAAGGCTTCCGGCAGATCAGTCCAGCCCGGAGCATTGCGGTCCACGTTGAACCCGTCGAGGCGGACCTTGTTCTTTTCGGCGAGAACCTGGTCTCGCGACATCTCGCCGTTGTTGACGGCACGCTGCAGCAGCAGCCAGGACGCCATCTGCATCAGGCGGGTCGTAAGGCGCATCGATTCGGCAGCATAGAGAACGGAGGCCATGCGCGGCAGGACCTTGGATGCGGCGCGGCCGTTGCCATCCAGATAGGCGGCAGTTTCCTCGACCAGCGACATGCCTTCCCCGTACAGCGTCTTGAACTGCGAGGATGCGGCAACGCGGCCCGCAAAACTGATGGTGTTCAAACCGAGTTCCGACATTCAAATGGTTCCTGTTGCACGCGTCTACATATGTTCAGGTAACGCCAGCCTGAAACAAAAGTTTCAGAGGCCTGTCTTCATGTCTTTAGGATGATATCTTTAGCTCAATTGCGCAAGGCGTTTCTTAAGAAAAGGTTAACTTCCACAGTTTCGTGGGAAATCGGCGCTGGCGCAAAAAGAAGAGCCGCAAAAGCGGCTCTCAAGGTAAAACAGGGAGAAAAATCAGACCAATTCGCCGCATGGAAAACTGTCTGAGATCCAGACGAAATCTGGATAAGAACAGTAATATCTCATAAAGCTTAATATTCTATTAACATTGTATCGTATTAAGACTTGCGGCAGCGTTTTCGCTTGCCTGCAGCCCTTGATCAGACGCTAGGAGCGAAAAAGGCCCTCGGCTGCGGCGCGGCCCGAAGCCTTCCTTGCAACTTCGGCCTCTATGCGGGCAATCTCCGCCTTCAGCTGTTCGACACGTTCCTTCAGCTCATCCAGGGAAAGCATGGAGAGATCGGTTCCGATTTCGTAAGCCGCCTTCTTCTTAGGCAGGTCGTCGTCAATGAAGCTCATGAGCAATCCTCCGTCCGGTTCTCAACCGTATTTTACAGCAGGATCGTCGCTTTCGGGAGGCTTGTTCGACATCGGCTCGACAAGCGACATGCTTTCGGGCGTCAGCATCTGCGAGGTGCCGGTCGGCATCGTCGTGTAAGTGTCGCGTTCGCTTGCCGGGACTGCGGCGCGAATGCGGCTGCGGATCATTGCATAAGCGGTGATGAAGACATGCGACAGTGCCGTGACGAGGAAGAGCGCGTGCGGGCTCGTCATCGCCATCACCGGGCCGCCGATCGTTGGTCCGATCACCGTGCCGATACCGTAGAGCAGCAGCAGCCCGCCGGAAACCTTTACGAAATCCTCGGCGGAGGCGTAGTCGTTCGCATGCGCTACGGCGATCGGATAGAGCGTGTTGGCAACTGCTCCGTAGAGGACGACAAGGCCGATCAGCAGCGCGGGCGAGGAGGGATGCAGCACCACGATCAGGAGGCCGGCGACCGCCGCAATTGCCGACATGGCCGCCAGAACATAGCGGCGATCGATACGATCGGAAAGGCGGCCGGCTGGAAGCTGCATCAGCGCACCGGCGAAAATGGTGGCGCTCATCATGATCGCGATGCTGGCGTCGGAAAGTCCAGCGCCTGCCCCGAAAACCGCGCCGAGCGTGCCGTAGGCACCGTTGGCGATGCCGACCATCAGGATGCCGAGGCAGGAAACGGGCGAATTGCGGTAGAGCGCAGGCAGGTCGAGCTTCACCGTCTTCAGCGGCTGCGGCGAGGCTGCGGTCGAGAGCGTCGTGGGCAGCATGGCGATGCAGTAGAAAATGCCGCAGACCATGAAGAGCAACGGCGTTCGCACATCTTCGAGCGGGATCATCATCTGGCCGCCGACGACACCCAGAAGCGTGATGCCGATATAGAGCGAGAAAATTGCACCGCGGCTTTCGTTGGTGGCGCGCTCGTTCAGCCAGCTTTCGATGATCATCGAGGTGCCGGCGGTCGAAAAGCCCGTGACGGCGCGCAGCGCAATCCACCAGATCGGATCAATGATGATGCCGCTCACAAGGGCGATGATGGCGATGATCGAGATGAAGCCGGAGAAGGCGCGCACATGACCGACGCGCCGCACCAACTTGGGGGCGACGAGGCAGCCGACGACAAAGCCCGCCGCCCAGGACGTGCCCAGCAGGCCGAGCGTGGTCGTGGCATAGCCTTCGAGGTTGCCGCGGACGGGAAGCAGGATGCCCTGCAGGCCATTGCCCATGAAGAGGAAAAGCGTTCCGAAAAGCAGCGCGGCGACGGACAGCAGATTTCTTCTCATTTCCCCATTCTCGGCAAGTTCGATTTGAAAAGTCATAAGGCAAGACGCTGCCCGTCCTGTCCCAATGGTGTTGATTATGGCTCGGAATGCCGTTACGGCATGAAGAAGTGCTGTGTTCGCGCGGAATAATGTCCGTCCTGTGACATTCTGAAATATTGGAAAAATAATGCCATGACAAAGCTCCTTGCGCTGTTGCTCGTCCTGGCCATGGTTATACAGATCATCAAGCCGCTGGGGCTGCCCGGTTTGCGGCAACGGATGGACTTCTGGAAGATCGCCCTGATTGCCTTTGCCGTTTGGGCAGTCGCGCTTCTTGGCCGCGACCTGATCGCCTAGACGGTGATCTCACCGCGCATGACCGGCACGCAATTGCCGGAAATCGTGACGTCCGTCACGACGCCATCCTGCTTGACGACATCGACTTCGATGATGCTGCGCCGGCCCATCTCGACCCCTTGCTCGATCACCACACGCCGGATCATGGTTTGCTCCGGTGCGAGTGAGACGAGATAGGCGGAGAGTGCCGCCGAAGCGCTGCCGGTCGCCGGATCTTCGGCAACGTTGTCTAACGGCGCGAACATGCGCGCGCGGATTGTCCAGGGCTCGTCCGGCGAACGGACATAGACGAAGAGCGAGAAATCGTGATTGCCTTCAGCGTTCGCCCCGGCGGCCTCCTGGAAGTGCGTGAGATTCGGTCGGGCGGCTCCAAGCGAAGCCAGGCCGTCGAGTTCTCCGACCGCAAAGGTAAGACCGACGGAGACGAAAACCGGTTGGTGGGTCGACTTGACGATTGCGCGGACGTCGATGCCGATGCAGCGCGCAATGGTTTGTTCGCAGACCCCGGCTCCGATATCCAATGGTCGAGGCGCACGGATCGTCGCACCAGTTACTCGACCTTCACTGCGCCGAAGCGCCACCTCAACCAGGCCGGCTTTTTCTTCGAAACGCAGTGTGTCGCCGAACGGCCTGCCGAAGATCTCCTGCTGCTGGCCGAGAACATAAGCCGTGCCGACATTCGGATGGCCTGCAAAAGGCACTTCCATCGTCGGCGTGAAGATTCGCACATTCGCCGTATTGACGGGATCGGTGGGCGGCAGGACGAAGGTGGTTTCGGAATATTTGAACTCCGCTGCGATCTTCTGCATCGTCAGGGAGTTGAGATGCTCCGCACCGGTAACGACCGCAAGCGGATTTCCTTCAAAGCGGGAAGAGGTGAAAACGTCGACGGTCGAATAAGAAAGGACAGTCATTGCGGCTCCGATGCTTTGGAAGCCGCGATAATGAGTGACGTGTTTCGAAGACGAAAGGGCAATCTTGTCGCCGTGACAATGCAAGACTTGAGCTTGGCAAGCTTGCTCCCCTCCTTCATTCCCGTGTCTGGCTCAGGAATGAAGTCACGGCGCCTCTGCGCCGTGAATGGCTCTTTTCATGATTTCATTTTCAGCCTTTCCCCGCATGGACGGGGCGCTCCGGGTCCCCTGAAAGCAAGAGGCAGGAGGACCCGTCGGCAAAGGCGTTAAGGTGCGGCTAGGCGGCCTTTTCGAGTTCCTGGTTCCAGCTGCCCTTGGCGGCAAGGCTGTTCATTTCGGCGCGGTGGCTGAAGGCGCGCTGGCCGGCGGCGACGTTTTCCTGTTTTCCGCCCCATGCCTTCAGTGCCGTATCCTGCAGCGCCCGGCCATAGGAGAAGGTGACCTTCCAGGGCAATTCGAATCCCGAATTGATCGCCGAAAGGTGAGCTGTCGCTTCTTCCGTCGACTGACCGCCGGAAAGGAAGGCAATTCCGGGAACTGCGGACGGAACCGTGCGCTTCAGTACCTGGACGGTGCGTTCGGCGACTTCTGCGACGGATGCCTTGCGGGCGTTCTTGCCGTCAATGACCATGTTTGGCTTCAAGATCATGCCTTCCAGGCTGACGCGCGCATCGGCAAGTTCTTCGAAGACGGTACGCAGCGTCCATTCGGTGACTTCGGCGCAGCGTTCGATATTGTGGTCGCCCGGCTTGCCGTCCATCAGGCATTCCGGCTCGACGATCGGCACGATACCGGCTTGCTGGCACAGCACGGCATAGCGGGCAAGCGCATGAGCGTTTGCCTTCATCGAACCCCAGGTCGGCAGCGAAGAAGAGATCGCGATCACGCCGCGCCACTTGGCGAAGCGGGCTCCGGCTTCGTAATATCTGGCAAGGCGGTCGGCGAGGCCGTCGAGGCCCTCCGTAATTGTCTCGCCCGGATATTTCGCCATCGGCTTGGCGCCGGTATCGACCTTGATGCCGGGAACGCTGTCTGCAGCCTTGATGATGTCGACGAAGGGCGTGCCGTCGGCCGCCTTCTGATAGAGCGTCTCTTCATAGAGGATCACGCCCGAGATGAACTTCTTCATCGCCTCTTCGGAGCGGAAGAGCATTTCGCGGTAATCGCGTCGGCTCGTCTCAGTGGATTCCAAGCCGATCGTATCGAACCGCTTTCCAATCGTACCGGTCGATTCGTCGGCGGCAAGAAGCCCACGGCCAACCGCTACCATCTTTGCTGCAATGTCTTCCAGGCGTTCGCTCATTTTTTTACTCTCTCCACGACAAGAACAATCGGCAAGCATGCATATAGGTCGCCGATAACAGAAGTTTATAGGCAGGAGAATGGAGCGCTAAGTCATTGAAACGATTGAAATGATTTCAATCGTTTGAAACTTTGGGTTTTTTCGACCCATGAGCAAAAGACCGCCAAAGCCGGAAGGCTTCAGCGGTTTATCCAGATGTAAAGATTGCCGAATCAGCCGGACGGTCACTTGCCGGAAAGAACGGCAACGCCCGGCAGGACCTTGCCTTCCATCCATTCGAGGAAGGCGCCGCCTGCGGTCGAAACATAGCTGAAGTCATCAGCGGCACCGGCATGGTTCAGTGCCGAAACAGTATCGCCGCCACCTGCGACAGAGGTGAGCTTGCCGGCCTTAGTGCGTTCGGCCGCGTATTTGGCCGTTGCCACCGTCGCCTTGTCGAAAGGCGCGATTTCGAAGGCGCCGAGCGGCCCGTTCCAGACCAAAGTCTGAGCGCGCTCGATCCAGGCCTTGACCACTTCGACCGACTTCGGACCGACGTCGAGGACCATGGCATCTTCGGGAATGGCGTTGATGTCGACGGTCTGGTTGGCGGCACCCGCCTTGAACTCGCGCGCGACAACGCCGTCTTCCGGCAGAATGATCGCGCAGCCGGCCGTGGCGGCTTCGATCATGATCTGCTTTGCGGTTTCGCCAAGGTCGTGCTCGCAGAGCGACTTGCCGACATTGGTGCCGCGGGCGGCGAGGAAGGTATTGGCCATGCCGCCGCCGATCACCAGAGCATCCACCTTCTTCACGAGGTTCATGAGCAGATCGATCTTGGTGGAAACCTTGGCGCCGCCGACGATGGCAACGACCGGGCGGGCCGGACTGCCGAGGCCCTTTTCGAGCGCCTCTAGCTCCTGCTGCATCGTGCGGCCGGCATAGGCAGGAAGCAGGTGGGCAAGGCCCTCGGTGGACGCATGGGCGCGATGGGCGGCGGAGAAAGCGTCGTTTACATAGATATCGCCATTGGCAGCGAGCGCCTTGGTGAAATCGGCTTCGTTCTTTTCCTCGCCCTTGTGGAAGCGGGTGTTTTCAAGAAGCAGGATATCGCCATCCTTCATGCTGGCGACGGCCGAAGCAGCCGCTTCGCCGATCGAGTCCGATGCAGTGGCAACCGGCTTGCCGAGCACCTTGGAAACGTCCGGCGCGATCAGCGAGAGCGAGAGGTCCGGTGAGGGACCCTCTTTCGGGCGGCCGAAATGCGCAAGCAGAACAACCTTTGCCCCCTTCTTCGACAGTTCGAGGATCGTCGGCGCAACGCGTTCAATGCGCGTCGTGTCGGTCACCTTGCCGTCTTTGACGGGCACGTTGAGGTCGACGCGGACGAGAACACGCTTTCCGGCGATGCCGCTGAGGTCGTCGAGAGTCTTGAAAGCTGGCATGGGACTATCCGTTCGTTATTTGCCTTAGAAGGTGGCCGACCATAGCAAGGATGCCTCAAGACGCAAGGCGTTCAACCGTGGTTTTCACGCGCGTTTTCCTCACGGTCGGGCATGCCCTTGGCCGCTGCGGCTTCCGGGTTTTTGCGACCCTTGAGGCGGTCGCGGATACGCTGGACGATGTCATGCAGATTGATGAAGATCGGCAGCGTGATGGCAGGCTCGACGGCCTCGAGCGACATGCCGACCGAGGTAATATGGTCCTGGTCGTCGAGGGCCCGGACGATCAGGATGATCGAGCCGAGACGGACGCGATCGGCATAGTCGGCCTTGCCGCCAAGGCGCTGCTTCATCAGTTCGGCAATCGTCAGCCCCTTTTCGGATTCGTTCAGCAGGCCGGGGCCGTAGGCAGCATCGAGATCGGCCGCTGGGCGGGCAGGGGAGAGTGCGAAGGCACCGAAGAATTCCGCGTCGTCCGCATCCACCGGCGCGCGGCTGGCGAAAAGCCGGTCAAGCAGACGCGAATGGCTTGGCACGATGAACAGATAGACCAGATCATTCTCGCGCAGCCGCCCGGCATATTGATAACGCATCGACTTGCCGTCGCGAATGACGAGCGAAGGCGTTGCCCAGCGCGGGATGCGCTCGCCGCGAAGGATCGGACTGTCCTTGATGACGCGATAGGAAAGCAGCTCGTGGTTTGCCGCACCGGGCAGGTCGACCTCGACCTTGTCGACGGCCCCCATGCGCGGCGGAATGATGAGGCCGAGCTTCTTGGCCACCGGCTTGATCGTCCAGCCCTGAATCAGCAGCGAGACCAGCACGATGATGAAGGCGGTGTTGAAATAGATCTGCCCGTTCGGCAGCCCGCCGAGGATCGGCATGATGGCGAGCAGGATGGAAACTGCACCGCGAAGCCCGACCCAGGCGACGAAGCCGATCTCCTGCTGCGTATAGTCGTAAGGCAGGAGCGAAAGCCAGATGGCCAGCGGACGGGCAACGAAGATCAGGAACAGCGCCAGTGCAACCGCAGGCAAGATGATGGCCGGAAACTGCGAGGGCGTCGCGAGCAGGCCGAGTACTAGGAACATGATGATCTGAGCGAGCCAGGTCATGCCGTCCTGAAAGCGTTTGATCGATCCCAGCGCTGGAAGCTTGCGGTTTCCGGCATAGATGCCGGCGACATAGACAGCCAGAAAACCGCTGCCGCCGACGGCACCGGCAAAGGAAAACACCAGCATCGCAAGGCCGAGCACGAAGATCGGCGTGAGGCCGCGATCAGTGTCCAGCCGGCCGACCACCTGCGCAATCATCATGCCGCCCAGCAACCCGAGGATGACGCCAAGGCCCATTTCCTGGATGAACACCGCGAGCATGCCGATATTGATGCCGGCATAGCCTTCGCCGCTGGCTAGCAATTCGACGAGGGCAATCGTGAGGAAGATCGCCATCGGATCATTCGTGCCTGATTCCACTTCAAGCGTCGAACGCACCTTGTCACGGATGTTGATGCCACCGATGCGCAGCAGGAAGAAGACGGCCGCCGCATCCGTGGAGGCGACGATCGAGCCGAGCAGCAGGCCTTCGAGCCAGGTGAAATCCAGCAGCCACATGGCGACGACGGCAAAGAGGCCGGCGGTCATCAAGACGCCAACCGAGGCAAGCGTCAGCGAAGGTATAGCCGCGAGCTTGAAGGCCTGAAGCGGCGTGCCGAAGCCGGAATCGAAGAGAATGATGGCAAGTGCGATCGAGCCGAGGATATAGGCGAGAAAATTGTTGCTGAATTCGATGCCGAGCCCGTCTACACCGGCAATCAGGCCGATTGCCAGGAAAAGCAGCAGCAGGGGAGCGCCGAAGCGGAAGGCAAGCAGGCTCGAGAAGGCCGCAAGAAGCACAAGCGCCGTCGAAACCAGTACGACGATGTAGAATGCTTCCACGTCCAACCCCTTTCATTGCCCGCCGCAAGCCCGCCCTGGCATGCAGCTATTTTCGCCCTCCACGCTTCATTCCGCCTGCATCAGTAAACGGCAAAACAGGTCGGAAGGGTAGGCCTTGCGGCTTAACCTCGCTTGCCTGCGGCTTCATGCTGCTGAACGGCGCGCCGGACGGCTGGCCGTTGGGGATGCTACGGGAGAGATTCTCAGCGAAGAATGTATGGGTAAATCAGGCAACAGCAGGGCAAGGAGAAGACGAGTGCAATTTTTTGTTGCTTCAAGCGTCCTTAGACGCTGTCCAGTTTTTTCCGCGAAGCACTTCCGGAACCTATACACGAGGGTTCCATCCCGCAGCGGCACCTTGACAATCGTCTTATTGACAATCGTCCGGTACGTCCAAAAGCCCATCTTGTCCTAAGTCCGCCGGTGAAATCGGCGGATGGTTGAGTGATGAGCGCGACGCCGCTCTCTCGGGCGGCCGACAGGTCGCGGCGAAGAGCCCGGTACCGGCGCTTGAGTGCCCAAACCAAAGCGGCCCGCTTTCGCAGGCCGCCTTCCTGAATCCGCTTCGCGAAAACTCAGATGAGCTTGGCAAACGCAACGGCCGTGTCGGCCATCCGGTTGGAGAAGCCCCACTCGTTGTCGTACCAGGTGAGAATTCGCACGAACGTGCCTTCCATGACCTTGGTCTGATCGATTGCGAAGATCGACGATTGGCTGTCGTGGTTGAAGTCGCGGGAAACCAGCGGCTCCTCGGTGTAGCCAAGAACGCCCTTCAGCTTGCCGTTGGCGGCAGCCTTGATGGCTTCGTTGATCTCCTGAACCGTGGTTGCCTTCTTGGCGACGAACTTGAAGTCGACGACGGAGACGTTCGGGGTCGGGACGCGGATCGACGTGCCGTCGAGTTTGCCCTTCAGTTCCGGCAGCACGAGGCCGACGGCTTTTGCCGCACCGGTCGAGGTCGGGATCATCGAGAGTGAGGCAGCGCGGGCGCGGTACAGATCCTTGTGCATCTGGTCGAGCGACGGCTGGTCGTTGGTGTAGGAGTGGATGGTCGTCATGAAGCCGTGGTCGATGCCGACGGCGTCGTTCAGCACCTTGACGACCGGAACCAGGCAGTTCGTCGTGCAGGATGCGTTGGAGATGACCATGTGCTCCTTGGTGAGCTGGTCGTGGTTCACGCCGTAGACGACGGTCAGGTCAGCACCGTCGGCAGGCGCCGAGACGATGACGCGCTTGGCGCCGGCGGTAAGGTGAGCCGCAGCCTTGTCGCGCGCGGTGAAGATGCCGGTGCATTCCATCGCGATGTCGACGCCGAGTTCCCGGTGCGGCAGCGTCGCCGGGTCCTTGATCGCCGTTACCTTGATCGGCTTGCCATTGCCGACGACGATCGTGTCGCCTTCGACCTTGACGACTGCGGGGAAGCGGCCGTGAATCGAGTCATAGCGCAGCAGGTGGGCATTGGTTTCGACGGGGCCGAGGTCGTTGATCGCGACCACCTCGATGTCGGTGCGGCCAGATTCAACGATCGCGCGAAGGACATTGCGGCCGATGCGGCCAAAGCCATTGATGGCAACCTTTACAGTCATTTGCATTCACTCCCTGGATATAGGCTTGCGGATGAGGAGCGTCGGAACGCTCCCCCTTTAGAGCTTGGCTTCTGCTGCGGCGACGACGGCTTCCGCCGTGATGCCGAAATGCTTGTAGAGTTCCTTGTATGGGCCGGAGGCGCCGAAGCTCTTCATGCCGATAAAGGTGCCCTCCGGGCCGATAAAGGCGTCCCAGCCTTCGCGGACGGCGGCTTCCACGGCGATCTTGACCGGCGACTTGCCAAGGACCGCATTGCGGTAGGCTTCCGGCTGCTCGAAGAAGAGTTCGGTGCAGGGAACGGAGACGACGCGGGTGGAAATGCCCTTGCCTTCCAGCGTGGTGCGGGCGGCAATGGCGATCTCGACTTCGGAGCCCGATGCAAAGATCGTGACTTTGGCGTCATCGGAGCCGGCGAGTGTGTAGGCGCCCTGAGCCGAGAGGTTCTTTTCGCTGTATTCCATGCGCACGGCCGAGAGGTTCTGGCGCGTGAGCGCCAGGCCGGACGGACGGTTTGGCGTCGTAATGGCGATCTGCCAGCATTCGGCGGTTTCCGTGGCATCGGCAGGGCGGAAGATCATCAGGTTCGGAACAGCGCGCAGTGCGGCGAGCTGTTCGACCGGCTGGTGCGTCGGGCCATCTTCCCCGAGGCCGATCGAGTCATGGGTCAGCACGTGGATGACGCGGATACCCATCAGCGAGGCGAGGCGGATCGGCGGGCGGCAGTAATCCGAGAAGATCAGGAAGCCGCCGCCGTAGGGGATCAGGCCGCCGTGCAGCGAGATGCCGTTCATGGCGGCCGCCATGCCGTGTTCGCGGATGCCGTAATGCATGTAGCGGCCGGAGAAGTCGGTCGGGGTAATCGACTTCATCTGGCTGGTCTTGGTGTTGTTCGAAGGCGTCAGGTCGGCGGAGCCGCCGAGCGTTTCTGGCAGGAAGCCGTTGATAACTTCGAGCGCATCTTCCGAAGCCTTGCGGGTGGCGACCGTCGGTTTTGTTTCGGCAAGCTTCTTCTTGTATTCGCTGATGGCTGCATCGAAGCCGGGCGGCAATTCGCCGGCAAAGCGGCGGGTGAACTCGGCCTTCTTTTCGGAGGCAGCAAGGCGGCCCTCCCAGGCCGTGATGGTTTCGGCAGAACGTGTGCCGGCCTTGCGCCAGGCTTCCAGAATGTCGGCCGGGACGGTGAAGGCTTCGACGTCCCAGTTCAGCGCCTCGCGGGTAGCGGCGATTTCATCTGCGCCGAGCGGGTTGCCGTGCACCTTGTGGGTGCCCTGCTTGTTGGGCGCGCCGAAGCCGATGATCGTCTTGCAGGCGATCAGTGTCGGACGGTCGGCCTTCTGCGCTGCTTCGATAGCGGCGGCAATGGCAGCCTGATCATGGCCATCGACTTCGATCGTGTTCCAGTGCACTGCCTTAAAGCGCGCGACCTGGTCGGTCGAATCCGACAGCGATACGGCGCCGTCGATGGTGATCGAATTGTTGTCCCAGAAAACGATGAGCTTGTTGAGCTTCAGGTGGCCGGCCAGCGCAATGGCTTCCTGGCTGACGCCTTCCATGAGGCAGCCGTCGCCGGCGATCACATAGGTGTAATGGTCGAGCAGGTCGGAGCCGAACTCCTCGCGCAGCTTGCGCTCGGCGATCGCCATGCCGACCGAATTTGCGATGCCCTGTCCAAGCGGGCCGGTGGTGGTTTCGATACCGGTCGCATGACCGTATTCGGGATGGCCGGCTGTCTTGTAGCCGAGCTGGCGGAAATTCTTGATGTCCTCGATGGACATGTCCGGATAGCCGGTCAAATAAAGCAGCGAATAAAGCAGCATGGAGCCATGACCGGCCGACAGCACGAAGCGGTCGCGGTTTGGCCAGTGCGGCCGCTTGGGATCGAAGTTCAGGTATTTCGTAAAGAGAACGGTGGCGACATCTGCCATGCCCATCGGCAAGCCCGGATGGCCCGAATTTGCCTTTTCGACGGCATCCATGGAGAGAAAACGGATCGCATTCGCCATCCTGTCATGTTGTGCGGGAGAGGTCATGGCTTTTCCACGGGGTTCCGGTGTCGGGAGATGGCCTCGAGCCTTGTGAAGGCCATCGATGAAAGCGGGTGAGACATAGCAGTTGGAACGGCCAAGTCAATAAATTGCAGGCCATATCCGGGCCGGGTGCGACGATTTTCGACATTTGATCGTCGGCTTGTGCAAAAGACGAATCCGCTGCTTCAGGTGGGCGTATTTCAGTCATCCACAGAATAGCGCCCGTGCGCCGGTACGGCTTTTATTGACGCGCCGTCGGCTAGCTGCATATCCTGTTGAAATCACTGGACCGGCAAGGCCTGCCGATTCGAGAGGTCTTGCGCGGGAGAACCGGACAGCGACATGACGCCCACAGGCAAATCCATGGAAGCGGCCCTCAACGAGCTGAAGCAGGCGATTTCCGGCTTGGAAAACGCCGTGGAAATGCGGATCGAACGCCAGCGCGAGCAGGGCGATATCGAGGGCGAGGTTCGCCGCGTACATGCCGATCGCTCCAAGCTCGCGCAGGAACTCGACCAGGCAGAATTCCGCGCCAACCGGCTGGAAGAGGTCAACCGCGAGGTTTCCCGGCGGCTGGTAACGGCAATGGAGACGATCCGCGCGGTCCTTGACCGCTAATGGAAAGACGGTGACATGGCACAGGTGACGGTAACGATTGACGGCAAGGCCTATCGAATGGCCTGCGAGGAAGGACAGGAAGACCACCTGACTGACCTCGCCAATCGCTTCGACCGCTATGTCGGCCATCTCAAGGGTCAGTTCGGCGAAATCGGCGATCTGAGGATCACCGTCATGGCCGGGATCATGGTGATGGACGAAATTTCCGAGCTGAACCGCCGCGTGAGCGAGCTAGAAACGGAACTTGAAACGTTGCGCGGCAATCGAGACACCGTTCTCGCTGCGACCGCGCGGACGGAGGAAAGCCTCGCCGAAGTGCTCGCAGAAGTGACGAGCCGCATTCGCGGCATCACCGACAAGCTCAACGGCCGGGCGCCTGCCGAGCTCAATTAAATTTGCCCAGCATGCATGTCCCTCTGGCGTAGCCTTGCGAACGGCCTTATATATCGTGCTGCGATCTGCGCCTCTCGACAGGAACCACAATCCCTGGGGCCATACTCGATCCAAAGGGAGCTGTCCCTGACCAGGCTCGTGGGCCTGGACACACGGTGCCCACCTACGTTTGTAGGCGCCCAGGATCGTAAATCTCCATCGGTTGCCGCGGATCGCACTTCAATGTTCGAAGGCAGGCTTGCGCCCCTCGTCTATTCCGATGTCCCTTTGCATATGCGCGTTCAGTGCGGTTGCCGGCTGCGTCGGGCTTTGTCGCTGCGCGGGCGTGGCGAGGCTGCAAAACGCCAGCAATGCATTCAGAATCTTTATCGGAAACCTCATGGCTTATCTCCCATGCGGTCAATTTATTCTTGCTTTGCAGCGCTGAATAATGAAACTCGGTACTTCTTATCATGAGAGATTTTCATGATGGATCGTCCGTTGCCGCCACTTTCGACCCTGCAGGCCTTCTGCGCTATTGCGGAGACAGGAGGCTTCGGGCGCGCCGCAGAACGGCTGGGGCTGACACAGACAGCCGTCAGCCATCAGATCGCGCAACTGGAAGGCTGGATGGGCGGCCGGCTCTTCGAACGCGGCCGGCACGGCGCTAGGCTTTCAGCGCTTGGTCTCAGGCTTCATCCCGAGATCGCGAGCGCGCTTGCTTCGCTCGAAAGCGCCTTGCATCAGGCCCGCCAAGCAAGCGCCAGTCCGTCGCTGACGATCGCAACGACCCCGGAATTTTCGAGCCAATGGCTTGCCCCGCGTGTCGAGGCTTTCTGCCGCCGTTATCCAAAAATCGAAGTCCGCACCGCCGTCGGCTATCAGCGACCGGATTTTTCAAGTGTCGATCTGGCGATCTGGCTTGGCCATGGCGGCGTGGACCTTGTGACGGAGCCGCTTCTGCTCGACGAGGAATTCGTCGTCTGCGCGCCGACCCTCTCATGCACGCTTCCAAGCCGTGGTGCCATTCGCGCCGCGCCGTTGTTGCTTTATCGCGGCATGCGGCACACTGTGCTCGACTGGCAGCGATGGTACGAACAGGTGGCTGTGCGAGACGATCCGAACGTCGAGCCGCTTGCCGGCTTCGACATCGCAACAGCAGTCGAAGAAGCGCCCGTCTTCGGCTCCTTCGAGGAGATGCTGCAGGCTTGCAGCAGGGGACAGGGTTTTGCGCTGGTGCGCAGTTCGCTGGTTGCCGAGCATATCAGCGCCGGAAAACTTGTGCGCTGTTTCGTCGAACGCCAGCCTGCAGCCTTGAATTACGCGATGCTTTATCCCCCCGGAGCGCTGAAAAAGTCGTCGTTGGCGCTCTTCAGGAAATGGCTTGTCAGCGAGACGGAACGTGGTTGAGCAGCGCCTACCTTGAATTCAATTCACAACTGCTGGGCCGCTCCAGCGGATTATCGACGCGGTGCGACGCATCCATATTTGGACCCGAACAATAACCTTGCGCCCAGACTGTGGCGTATCATCACGGGTCATCTCATGCCACTTGCTCTTTTTGCCTTGACGATCGCAGCCTATGCGATCGGAACCACGGAATTCGTCATCGTCGGCCTGTTGCCGACCGTTGCCAGCGATCTCCACATCTCTTTGCCGCTCGCAGGTCTCATTGTCAGCGTCTATGCGCTTGGCGTGACCTTCGGCGCGCCGATCCTCACGGCACTCACCGGCCGGATCGCGCGCAAACCGCTGCTGCTCGGGCTGATGACGCTCTTCGTCATCGGCAATGCCATGGCGGCATTCAGCCCCGGTTACACTCCGCTCTTGGTTGCACGCGTACTTTCGGCTTTTGCGCATGGCGTGTTTTTCTCCGTCGGTTCGACGATCGCCGCCGATCTCGTGGCGGAAAACCGCCGCGCCTCGGCCATTGCCATGATGTTCATGGGACTGACCGTCGCGATCGTGACCGGCGTGCCGCTTGGCACTTTCATTGGCCAGACATTCGGCTGGCGGGCGACCTTTGCCGCCGTGGCCGCGCTCGGCGTCGTGGCCTTTGCCGGTATTGCGCTCCTGCTTCCCTCCGATCTCGCAAAAGCGCCGCCCACGAGCATCAAGGATCAGGTGCGCGTGCTCGGCAGCGGCCGGTTGCTGATCGTCTTTGCCACGACCGCTCTCGGTTATGGCGGCACGTTCGTCGCCTTCACCTTTCTTGCGTCGATCCTGCAGGAGATCACCGGCTTTTCAGCATCTGCCATCAGCCTGATCCTCGTGCTTTACGGTATTGCGATCGCCATCGGCAACATCATCGGCGGGCGGATTGCCAATCGTGATCCTGTGAGGGCGCTGACCGGGCTCTTCGTCGCCCAGGCCATCGTGCTTGTTCTCTTCAGCTTCACGGCTGTTTCGCCATGGCTGACGATCCCGACGCTTGCTGCACTCGGGTTTCTCTCCTTCGCAAACGTGCCTGGCCTGCAGCTCTATGTCGTGCAATTGGCAAGGCAGGTCCGTCCGGCCGCCGTCGATGTTGCTTCGGCGCTCAACATTGCTGCCTTCAACCTCGGGATCGCCGCGGGCGCCTGGATCGGCGGGTTGGTCGTCGAATCTTCGCTCGGGCTCGCCGCCACGCCTTGGGTCGGCGCGATCCTCGTTGCCGCGGCGCTTGTCCTCACAATCACGAGCGGTGCGCTCGACCGCCGCTCTCAGCCGCTTGCCGCGTCCTTGCGCAAGGCCGCTTGAACTCCCTTGGCAAAACGGGTGCTTCGGCGCTCGTTTTGTCGTGGGCTTATTCCTCCAGATCGCGCTTCAGCCGGTCCAGGATCGAAAGCGCATGCCCCGCATAAGCACTGATCCACCGGTCGTAGATATGCTTGATCGGCAGACTGTTTAGGTGGTTCCAGCGCTCGCGGCCCTCCTTCTTTGGAACAACGAGGTCGGCATCTTCCAGAACCTTCAGATGCTGCATGACGGTGCAGCGATCCATGTCCGCGAAGATTTCGCAGAGCATGCCGGTCGTGCGCGGACCGTCTTTCAGAACGTCGAGAATTTCACGGCGCCGAAAGTGGGCCAGTGCCTTGAAGACAGGGTCGTTATCCGATTCGCTTGACATGTTATATTTTTATAACATAATGGCCCCAGTCTCAATCGAAAAGAGGAGGAAGTGCGATGGCCCTCAGTATTCGTGTCGGCGGGCGGATCGGACGTCCGGTCGCGGAAGTTTTCGATGCGGTGGTCAATCCGAAGAAGCTTTCGAGCTATTTCACGACCGTCGGCGGAGCGAGCGCGCCGCTCGTCAAGGGTACGACGGTAACCTGGTGGAAGGATTCGCCCGTCGAGGTGGTCGATCTCGTTCCGGAACGCCTCATCTTGCTGGGCTGGGATGGAGGCACGGACGCGAACAAGGTACGCTACAAAACGACGGTCGAGATGAAATTCGATCCCCTGGACGACGGTGGAACGATGGTGACGATCTCCGAGAATGGCTGGCACGAAGACGAGGCCGGCCGGCGCGGCACCTATCTCAACTGCGAGGGCTGGGCCAACATGCTCTGCTGCATGAAGGCCTTCGTCGAATACGGCATCAATCTCCGGGAGGGCATGTTCCTCAGCGAGATGCGCGGCGAGCCTGCCGAGGCTCCAGACTACGAGGCGCTCAAATGACAACAACAGCCATCATCGGAGCCGCCGTCGCCTTAATGTGATAGAACTTCGCTTGCCTGCTGCACTGTGGGTGCTAGTTTCCGGAATTATTGAATTGATTGGATTCCAGGAGCTTTCAGATGCAGCTTGGCATGGTGGGTTTGGGCCGTATGGGCAATTATATGGTCCAGCGCTTGATGCGCGGTGGCCATGAATGCGTCGTCTATGACACGAAGCCGGAGAGCGTCGCCGATCTCGTCGAAAAAGGTGCGGCCGGCAGCGCCTCTCTGGAGGAATTCGTATCGAAGCTCTCCCGCCCGCGCGCCGTCTGGCTGATGCTGCCGGCGGCCATCACCGACAAGGTGATTGCCCAGCTCGTGCCGCTGCTGCACGATGACGATATTATCATCGACGGCGGCAATTCCTACTACCACGACGATATCCGCCGCGGCGCCGAGCTCATTACCAAGGGCATCCACTATGTCGATGTGGGCACCAGCGGCGGTGTCTTCGGTCTGGAGCGTGGCTATTGCCTCATGATCGGCGGCGAAAAGGGCATCGTGCAGAGCCTTTCGCCGATCTTCGCCTCGCTGGCTCCCGGCGCCGGCAGCACACCGCCGTCGGCAAACCGCAAGCCCGACCCGAACAGCACGGCAGAGCAGGGCTATCTGCATTGCGGTGCTCACGGTGCGGGACATTTCGTCAAGATGGTTCACAACGGCATCGAATACGGTCTGATGGCCGCTTATGCAGAGGGGCTGAACATCCTGAAGCGTGCGAATATCGGCGCGGCGGCGCATGAGGCGGATGCCGAAACCGCTCCTCTCTCCCACCCGGAACACTACCGGTACGATTTCAACCTGCAGGATGTCGCCGAAGTATGGCGGCGCGGCAGCGTCATCACATCGTGGCTGCTCGATCTGACCTCTGACGCGCTGCATGCCGATCCGGCGCTGATGAAATTTGCAGGCCGCGTTTCGGACTCCGGCGAAGGCCGCTGGACGATCATGGCCGCTATCGACGAAAGCGTGCCGACGCCGGTGCTGAGCGCTGCGCTCTATGGCCGTTTTTCCTCGCGCGACAATGACGAGTTCGCCAACAAGGTGCTTTCCGCCATGCGCGCCGGCTTCGGCGGCCATTTGGAAAAGCCGAAAACCTAAGGGACGGCCTGACGCATTTCAAACCCCGCATCCACCCGGCCCCGCATCCACCTGGTTGCGGGCTTTTTCATGGGCCATTGCCTATGGCTGTGCACGCGATATGGTTGATGCGGGGAACACACCGGAAGGGCGGCAACATGTCGGGTTCAAGGTTCGTGGGGCGCGGTCTTTGGGCGTTTCTTCTCTCGTTGTTGATTTTGACGGCGCTTTGCGGCGCGACACTTGGGCAAACGCCAGCACCGGCCGCCGATCCGGCCGCGCCGCCGCCGGACAAAGTGCGCCAGATAATGGAACTGATGCAGGCCCCCGAAGTCCAGAAGTGGATGTCGGCGAAGACCAATATTCCATCTGCTCCAGCCGTAGCCGCGCCTGAAGAGCAGATGTCGGCGCTTTCGGGTTTGCTCGGGCACGTACGGCGCCATGTCGAGATGGTGTCGCAAGCCCCAATGGCCCTGCCGGACGAGGTCGAAAGCGCCTCCGATATTGTCGACCGGGAGGTGGAGCCCATAGGCGTCGGCCGCATTCTCGTTCAAACACTGGCTCTTTTCCTTGCAGGTCCCCTGGCGGAACTGCTTTTCCGTGCCGTTGCGCCGCGCGCGCGAATGAAGCGCGTAGATCCCGAGGAGCCGGCGGGGCTGTATCAGGCAGGGGTCAATCTGTTCTTCAGGCTCGTACCTGCCATCGTCTTCATGATCGCAACTCTCGTGGCGCTTCTCGTGTTCAAATGGCCGCCTGTCAGTCAGTCGATGGCGATCGCCGTGACGATTGCGCTGGTGGCCGCACGCTTTGTTGTCTCGCTTGGACGGCTGCTGGTTGCCCTGGTGGCGCTTCCAAGGGCCGACGGTGAACCGGCGGTCTCTCGCGCCGAAGCGCTTTTCTGGTTCCGGCGCTCGGCGATCTTCGTCATCTACTTCGCCTTCGGCTGGGCCGTCGTCCAGGTCCTGGCGCCGCTCGGCTTTTCCAGCGCATCGCGCTATTTCGTGGCCTACGTCCTTGGTATCGGATTGTTTCTGATTGCGACCGAGGCTGTTTGGTCGCGACCGGCAGACGGTGCACGCCGCAGCACGACGACATCCTGGGCGCTCACGCTTTATTTCATGCTGCTTTGGGTACTTTGGGTCGCCGGCTTCACCGGGCTGCTTTGGCTCGGCATCTACGCGCTGATACTGCCTAAAATGCTCGCCATCGCCACGATTTGCGTCCGTGCGCTGCATCAGGCTGAAGCGGGTTTCCTTGCAAAGCGCAGCATGGCTGCAGTGTTGCTTGACCGCGGCGTCAGGGCGGTCATCATCGCGTTGGCGGCTGTCTGGCTGGGGCGGATGATCGGCGTCGGAGCCGATACGATGGCCGCCGGGGAGACGATGGTGGATCGCATCGCCCGCGGCATCATCGGCGGTGTCGTCATTCTGCTTGCAGCCGATCTGATCTGGCATCTCGTGAAGACCTTTATCAACAGCAAGCTTGCGAATACGTCGCTTGCCGATGGCGCCACGGATGAGGAAAAGGCCAAGCGTGCGCGGTTGCAAACGCTGCTGCCGATCTTTCGCAACGTCCTTGCTGTCGTTATCGCCGTCATTGCCATCTTGATGGTGCTCGCCGGTCTCAACATCCAGATCGCCCCCTTGATCGCCGGTGCCGGCGTCGTCGGCGTTGCCGTGGGCTTCGGAGCGCAAGCGATCGTCAAGGACGTCATCAGCGGCATGTTCTATCTGTGGGACGATGCCTTCCGCGTCGGCGAGTATATCGAGAGCGGCAGCCACAAGGGCGTGGTCGAATCCTTCAGCCTGCGCTCGGTGAAACTCCGCCATCACCGCGGACCACTGACGACCGTGCCCTTCGGCGAGCTCGGCGCGGTCAAGAACCTCAACCGCGACTGGACGATCGACAAGATCAGTCTCAACGTGACCTACGATACCGACCTCGTGAAAGCGAAGAAGGTAATCAAGCAGATCGGACAGCAACTGCTCGAGAATCCCGAATTCGGGCCGCATATCATCGAGACTCTGAAGATGAAGGGCGTCGAGCAATTCGGCGAATTCGCAATCGAGATCCGCCTGGCGATGATGACCAAACCGGGCGAGCAGTTCGTCATCCGCCGCAACGCACTGGCGATGATCCGCAATGCCTTCAAGGAGAACGGCATCGAATTTGCTGTGCCAACAGTACAGGTCTCCGGCGAGGGACGCGAAGTCGAGGCGCGTGCGGCAGCGGCGCGTCATGTGACAAAAAAGCCGGATACCGCGGGCGAGGTGGCGAGCTGAAAACGCCAAGGCTCGGATCGGACGGTCCGGCAGGCACGCAAGCCTTGGGCCCATCTTGCCCTTCGATTGTCAAACCTTACGAAAATGCAATGTTCATCGTGGTTTAAGGCGCTAATTCTGCCCCAATTCAAGCCGACTGAGACGCAAATGACGGCGGTGGGGTATCGCCCGGTATCAGCTTGCAGAGCTTGAATGCCGCGTATGCTTCGACTCCTGGACGATCCGCCAGACGGCAAAGCGGCAGGTAGAGATGGCGAGTGACGGCAGCTTGGAAGAGATCGAAGTCGCAGCGACGCGCGGTGCGCGCGGGTTCATCAGGCGCTATCGCCCCCACCTGGTGGCGCTCGCCACGCTTCTTGTTTTTTGCATCGTCGGATATGCCGTCGTAAAGCTTACCGATGAGGTGCGCTACGAAGACGTCGTCGCAGCGCTGGCCAATACGCGGCCCAGCGCCATTGTGCTTGCGCTTCTCTTTACCGGATTGAGCTTCCTGGCGCTCATCGTTTACGACCTCAATGCCATCGACTACATCGGCAAGAGGCTGCC
This sequence comes from Rhizobium azibense, assembly GCF_004342325.1. NCBI lineage: Bacteria > Pseudomonadati > Pseudomonadota > Alphaproteobacteria > Hyphomicrobiales > Rhizobiaceae > Rhizobium > Rhizobium azibense. Next base: position 243,837 of record NZ_SMBJ01000009.1, read on the forward strand.
ATTTCCCCATGTGGCCCTGACGGCTTTCAGCGCTTATGCGGTCGGCAACACGGCGGGCTTCGGGGCGTTGAGCGGCGGGGCGATCCGCTATCGCGCCTATTCGCGTCTCGGCCTGACGCCGGAAGAAATCGGCCGCGTCATTGCGTTCGTCACGCTGGCCTTCGGGCTTGGCCTGGCAGGGGTCGCATCGATCGCAGTGATGATCATCGCCGATGAAATTGCACCTCTTGTGGGAACGAGCGCATTGCTGCTGCGGCTGGTCGCGGGCGTGATCATCGCGGCTTTGGGAGCGCTTCTGGTGCTTGGACGCAACGGTCGGGCGATGCAGATCGGCCCGATCTCGATCCGGCTTCCGGATTCGCGCACATGGTCGCGCCAGTTCCTGGTGACCGCTTTCGATATCGCGGCTTCAGCCACGGTTCTTTATGTTCTGCTGCCGCAAACGGCGATCGGCTGGCCGGTGTTTCTTGCCGTCTATGCGATTGCTGTCGGGCTCGGGGTGCTAAGCCATGTTCCGGCCGGCCTCGGTGTTTTCGAGACGGTGGTCATCGCTTCGCTTGGCAGCGCGGTGAATATCGATGCGGTTCTCGGCTCGCTGGTCCTCTACCGGCTGATCTATCATGTGCTGCCGCTTCTGATCGCCGTGCTCGCGGTGTCGGCAACCGAATTTCGGCGCTTTGTCGATCATCCGGCGGCTTCCAGCATCCGCCGCATCGGCGGGCGGCTGACGCCGCAGCTGCTTTCGGCGCTGACGCTGCTGCTCGGCGTCATGCTGATCTTTTCGAGCGTCACGCCGACGCCGGACCAGAATCTGGAATTCCTCGCCAGCTATCTGCCGCTGCCGATCGTTGAAGGAGCACATTTCCTCTCCAGCCTGATGGGTCTCGCGCTGCTCGTTGCCGCGCGCGGTCTTGGCCAGCGGCTCGATGGCGCCTGGCTGGTGGCGATTATCGCCGCTGTTGCCGCGCTGGCGCTTTCACTGCTCAAGGCCGTAGCCCTTGTCGAAGCGCTGTTCCTCGCCTTCCTAATTTCCAGCCTCTTTGTCAGCCGCCGGCTCTTTTCCCGCCATGCCTCATTGCTCAACCAGACGCTGACGGCATCATGGATGACCGCGATTGCGGTTGTCTGCGTGGGCGCCGTCGTCATTCTGCTCTTCGTCTACCGCGATGTGGAATACAGCAACGAGCTCTGGTGGCAGTTCGAATTCGCCGGCGAGGCGCCGCGCGGGCTGCGTGCGGTTCTCGGCCTCACGATCATTTCCTCGGCAATCGCGATCTTCAGCCTGCTTCGCCCCGCCGCCTTCAAACCGGAGCCTGCCACGCAGGAGGCGCTCCGGCGCGCAGTCGAGATCGTCAGGGCGCAGGATGATGCCGATGCCAATCTGGTGCGCATGGGCGACAAGAGCATCATGTTTTCCGAGGATGGCGATGCCTTCATCATGTATGGCCGGCAGGGGCGCTCCTGGATCGCACTGTTTGATCCCATCGGGGCAAAAGGGGCGAGACCGGAACTCGTATGGCGCTTCGTCGAGGCGGCGCGCGCTGCCGGTTGCCGGGCCGTGTTCTATCAGATTTCTCCAGCCCTTCTCTCACACTGCGCCGATGCGGGCCTGCGTGCGTTCAAGCTCGGCGAATTGGCCGTTGCCGATCTGGCGAATTTCGAAATGAAGGGCGGCAAATGGGCAAACCTGCGGCAGACGGCGGCGCGCGCGCAGCGCGACGGGCTTGAATTCGAAGTCATCCCGCCCGAGGAGGTGGCCGGTGTCATCGACGAGCTCTCTGCAGTTTCCAACGCCTGGCTCGAACATCACAACGCCAAGGAGAAAGGTTTCTCGCTCGGCGCCTTCGAGCCGGGCTACGTCATCGCCCAGCCGGTTGGGATCTTGAAGAAGGACGGCAGGATCGTCGCCTTTGCCAATATCCTCGTCACCGGAACGAAGTCGGAAGGTACGATCGACCTCATGCGCTTTTCGCCGCAGGCGCCCAAAGGGTCCATGGACTTCCTCTTCGTACGGATCATGGAATATCTGCGCGGCGAAGGCTACACGCACTTCAATCTCGGCATGGCACCGCTTTCGGGCATGTCCAAGCGCGAGACGGCACCCGTCTGGGACCGGATCGGCAGCACCGTCTTCGAACACGGCGAGCGCTTTTACAATTTCAAAGGCCTTCGGGCATTCAAATCAAAGTTTCATCCGCACTGGCAGCCGCGCTATCTTGCGGTTTCAGGAGGGGGCAATCCGATGATCGCGTTGATGGACGCGACACTTCTCATCGGCGGCGGATTGAAGGGAGTCGTCAGGAAATGATCAGGAGATATCTGCTTTCGGCCGTGTGCGCTTTCGCGCTGACGGCCCCGGCCGTCGCTGCCGAGGAAACCACGCAACGCTTTGAAACCGGGCTTATTCCTTCACCGCACATCTTTTTGCCGGACGGCGACGTCAAAGGCGCCGTGATGCTGATTTCGGATGGTGCTGGCTGGGGCGACAAGGAAAAGGCGCAGGCCGACAATCTGGTGCAGGAGGGAGCCGTCGTCATCGGTGTCGATTTTTTGTCCTATATGGATGCTCTGCGCAAATATGACGTCAACGAGAATGACGGCTGCATCTATCTGGTGTCCGATATCGAGTCGCTCAGCCAGCAGGTGCAACGGGCTGCCGGCAACAGCGCCTATCACTTGCCGATCATCGCCGGTATCAACGAAGGCGGCGCACTGGCGCTGGCGATTGCTGCGCAGACGCCGGATGCGACGATCGGCCAAACGCTGGCCGTGGATCCGGCCGCCGGCATTCCGCTCACAAAGCAGCTCTGCACGCCGGCATCGAAAAAGACGGTGGGTGGCCGGATGGTCTACGGCCTCGCCGAAGGCAACCTTGCAGACCCTATCACCGCTGTCTTCACGTCTGCTGCAACCAAAGATGGGCGTGCGCATGTCGCGGCGCTGAAGATGGATCATCCCGAAATCGAGATTCGCGATGCTGGGGATGATGCCGAAACGGCTCTTTCCGAGACGCTGGACGACCTGATCGCGGCTTCCGGAAGCGCCGACAATCCGCTCGGACTGCCGCTTGCCGTGCTCGATGCCAATCCGTCCATGAACACCATGGCGATCATCTATTCCGGCGATGGCGGCTGGCGCGATATCGACAAGGAAGTCGGTGCGGCGCTGCAGAAAGAGGGCATCCCCGTCGTCGGCGTCGATTCGCTTCACTATTTCTGGTCAGAGCGCCAGCCCCAGGAAACGGCCGACGATCTGGAAAAGATTATCGAATTCTATCGCAAGCAATGGAAGGTGAAGCACGTTCTTCTGGTCGGTTACTCTTTCGGTGCCGATATCGTGCCCGCCACCTACAACAGGCTTAAAGCCGCCGACAAAGCGACGATCGCACAGGTGTCGCTGCTCTCGCTTTCCCACGAGGTGGACTACGTGATCTCCGTCATGGGGTGGCTCGGTCAGAAGACGGAGGGTGCTGCCGGCGATCCGGTCGATGATCTGAAAGCCATCGACCCCAAGCTTGTGCAATGCATCTACGGCAAGGACGACGATGACGAGGTCGCCTGTCCCGCTTTGAAGGATAGCGGCGCCGACGTCGTCGAGCTGGCGGGTGATCACCATTTCGACGAGAACTACGATCTGCTGACGAGGACGATCGTCGACCGGCTGAAGGCGCACCTTGCCGACTAACGCATCAGCGTCTCTTCGCTCCAGCCGAAGGCCGCAATATCGGCGCTGCGGAACTTCGCGTCGTCATCGACGATAAACTCGTCAAGCTGCGGCGGCTTTACGCAGGTTCCAGCGAGCATCGCATGCACCTGGCCGCGATGATGTGTCTGATGCTGGAAAAGGTGGCTCAGCACGTCGTCCACCCGCTCTTTCTGGAGGCGGCCGGCGCGCTGGAGATCGATCACCGCTGCAAGCCCTTCCAAGGTCAAGGCTTCGCAAAATGCCACAAGGCGCTGATCGACCTTGCGCTGCTCGCCAGCAAGCGAGGCGACCTCATCGAACGGCTCTTCGACCTCGAAGGCTTTTTGACCAAGCTTGCCGCCCTCGAGCGCGTCGACATAAAACCAATCAACAGTGATGATGTGGTTGAGCGTCGACTTGATCGAGGGGAAGAAGCCGACGCGCTTCGCCTCGAATTCTCCCGGAGGCAGGGACGCGCAGGCAGCCAGCAGGCGATGGTTCGCAAGCGCGTTGTTATAGGAGAGCTTGCGAAACACTCGGCGCGGATCGAAACTCGGCATGGCGCATCCTCCTCAGCACGAATTTGGCCCAGCAAAGGCGCCGATTTACGTGGCGTCAATGTTTGCCGGTTGCTTGATCGTTGCCATCCAGAGCCTGATCGAGCCAGACAAGATGGTGCGGCGACGCCGGCGACGTCTTTTCCGATGAAATAGGCAAAATTTCCAGCCCGGACAGGGTTTCCTGTGCCGCGGGCAGCCATTTGAACCTGGGATAATTGCCGCCATCTTCGATCCGGTGGACGATCTTTCTGGACTTGAACGGAAACGCGGGCGAAATTTACCTCAGGCAATGGAAGCCCGCCCTTGCCAGGCGCGTTTTCTCAAATGGGAAGTTTCCCACACCCAAAGGAGGCGCTGGATTTTCGACCACGAGCCCGAATTCCCCGATCATCGCCCGCTTCGGCGTTTCTTCGGAGGTCTGGCCGTTCCCGGCGCGGCCGCCAAGCCCGAGATCCGCCATGCGATGGTTGAAACGCCAGGCATCGCCATCGAGCCGGCTCGGGGACTTTCTGCCTATCCAAGATCGATTACGACAATCTCCGGCGGGACGCCGAAGCGGATCGGCGCAATCGAACAGCCAAGACCGCCCGATATAATGATGTTTCGTCCCTCCTCGACAACGTGGCCATAAGCGTAACGATTGCCGAAACGGGAGGGAACGACCGGCGAGCGGCCAAAAAGACGGATCTGCCCGCCGTGTGTATGGCCCGAAAGCGTCAGCGATACGCGCTGCGGCACCCGCGGAAAGAGATCTGGCTCGTGGGCAAGCAGGATGACGGGCGCATCGTCCCAAACCTGAGCCAGCGTGCTGTCCAGGTCGTCCAGGCCGACCATGCGCGCGCGGCCCCACCTCTTGCCCGCTAGAAGCGCCAATTGGTCTTCCAGACCCGCCAGCCAGAAGCCATGTCCGTCTTTTTCGAGCCGGACGGCACGGTTGCTGTAGACCGAAATTCCGACATCGGCCAGGGCGCGATGTGCAAACGGTTTCACCCCGTCGTTCTTCTGAGCGTCCTTGTCTTCCCACCAGTCGTGATTGCCCATGATGGCGTGAACGCCGAGCGGAGCGCGCAAGGCGGCGAGTACCTGCGACCACTCGCTCGAATGCATGTGACGCGTCACTATGTTCATACCGGAGGTATAATCGCCGAGCATGACCGTCACGTCTCCATTGAGTTCGTTCGCCTTGGCGCAGATCGCGGCAATACGGCTGGCCGACATCCAGGGCTCGCAGGCATGCAAATCGGCAAGGGCGACGACCCTGAGCTTCAAGCCCGGCGTCCATCCTGGCGGCGTCAGTGCATAACGGGCAATGTTCAGCCGCACGATAGGTTCATAGGCGAATGCGTAACCACCAAACGCCATGGCGCCCACGACACTGCTGCCGAGAATCTTCAGAAATCCGCGTCGCGTGATCACCTAATCGTCTTCCTGAAACAGCCGGAACTGGGCGGCTTCCAGGTCCTTCGGTGGCTGCAGGCCGAGATGCTTCCAGGCGGTTGCCGTCAGCACGCGGCCACGCGGCGTTCGCTGGATGAAGCCCTGCTGGATCATGTAGGGCTCGATGATGTCCTCGATCGCGTCACGCGGTTCGGAAAGGCCGGCGGCGATCGTCTCGATGCCGACGGGGCCGCCGCCGAAATTGACGGCGATCATGTTGAGATAGCGCTTGTCGAGCTGGTCGAGGCCGACACTGTCGACAAGCAGGCGCGTGAGCGCTTCGTCGGCAATTTCGCGGGTAACGGCTTCGGCCTTGGCGACTTCGGCGAAATCGCGCACGCGGCGAAGCAGGCGGCCGGCGATGCGCGGCGTGCCGCGGGCGCGCCGCGCAATTTCGCGGGCGCCGTCGTCGATCATCGGCAGGTTCATGAGACGGGCGCCGCGGCGCACGATCAGTTCCAGCTCTTCCACCGTGTAGAAGCTGAGCCGCACCGGAATGCCGAAGCGGTCGCGGAGCGGCGTGGTCAAGAGGCCCAGGCGGGTGGTCGCGGCGACAAGGGTAAATTTCGAGAGGTCGATCTTCACAGAGCGGGCGGCCGGGCCTTCGCCGATGATGAGGTCCAGCTGGAAGTCTTCCATCGCCGGATAGAGGATTTCCTCGACAGCCGGATTCAGGCGGTGGATTTCATCGATGAAGAGGACGTCGCGCTCTTCGAGATTCGTCAGCAGCGCTGCAAGGTCGCCTGCCTTGGCGATGACAGGACCCGAGGTGGAGCGGAAGTTGACGCCGAGCTCCTTGGCCATGATCTGCGCGAGCGTCGTCTTGCCGAGACCTGGCGGCCCCACGAACAGGACATGGTCCAGCGCCTCGCCGCGGTTCTTGGCGGCCTCGATGAAAACCTTCAGGTTCGCACGCGCCTCCGCCTGGCCGGTGAACTCGTCCAGCGACTGCGGGCGTAGCGTCACATCCAGGTCTTCGCCCCGCTTTTCCGGCGATATCAGGCGCGCGGGTTCACTCATCTTGGCTTCTTCCGGTTCGATGGGATTCAACCCATATACGACGTATTCCGCTTTTGCATCAAATCACGGCGGATTTAACGCGCGAGCTCTTTGAGGCCCAACCTGATCAGCTTGGCACTGTCAGCACCTTCGCCTGCCGTCTTCATGGCCGCAGCGACGGCATTGGCGGCCTGATCACGTGAATAGCCAAGGTTCGTCAGCGCCGAGACGGCATCGGCGACCGGGGCCGAAGCAACACCTTCACCGAGTTCCTGCTTGAGGCCGATATGGATCGCCTCGCCGGCAAAGGCGGGCGCCTTGTTCTTCAATTCGGTGACGATACGAACCGCAACTTTAGGGCCGACCCCCTGGGCGCGGGAGATGGCCGTTTTATCCTGCAGGGCGATCGCATTTGCCAATTCGCTTGGCGTCAGGATGGAGAGCACCGCGAGTGCGACCTTCGCGCCGACACCCTGGACGCTTTGCAGCAGGTTGAACCATTCGCGTTCCAGCGCGCTCATGAAGCCGAAGAGCTTCAGCTGGTCTTCGCGCACATAGGTCTCGATGAAGAGCACGCAAGCCTCTCCCGGCGAACCGAGTCTCGACAGCGTACGGCCAGAGCAATGGGCGGTGTAGCAGACGCCGTGCACGTCGACGAGCACGTGGTCGTCGCCGATTTCGTCGATGGTGCCTTTGAGCTTGCCGATCATGAAGAGGTCCGTGAGCGATGAGTTTCGGGAGTGATGAGGTCGAGGAATGGATAATAGGAACGGTAGCGGGCAGCGTCGCGCTTCAGCAGCCGATGCCGGCGCCAATCGGCATGAGCCGAGGCGGCGAGTTTCGACCAGATCACTGCCTTCGTTACCAGGTCACCGTCAATCACGCACTGCTTCAGGGACCATTGCCTTTCGACGGTATCCGGCCCCCAATTGTCGATAAAGATATCGGTGTCAACGAGCGTCGAGATCGTCACGTTGGCCCCTCAACCATTCGATATCATCATCCGTCGTCATTCCGCCGAGATCAACCGTTGTTTGAGCGCGGCTCGCCCAATCATCGAACGTGCGAACTGGATCAGCTCCACCCGTCTCGATCTTGAGGAGTATGGCGCCCGCTTTAGAGGCGATGAAATCCACTTCCGATCCGCGGCCCATCCCCAGCCGGTCGCGAATCTCCTTCGGCATGGCCACCTGGCCCTTTTCGGTGACACGCATGATTACCTAGATAGCAAAAGGGAAAAAACCAAGAATACATATCAGCCGGCCAATGCTGCCTGGCGCATTCGGCTGCTGCCGCGGTTATGGGCGTGGCAGATGGCGATGGCGAGCGCGTCAGCGGCGTCGTTGCCCTTGAATTCGACTTTCGGCATCAGGATTTTCAGCATCATGTGGATTTGCTGCTTCTCGCCGTGACCGACGCCGATGACGGCTTTCTTGACGGCATTGGGCGCATACTCCGATACCTGGAGCCCGGCGCGTGCCGGCACGAGCATCGCGATGCCGCGGGCCTGACCGAGCTTCAGCGTGGCGACCGCATCCTTGTTGACGAAGGTCTGCTCGACCGCCGCCTCATCCGGCTTGAAGTCATGGACGATTTGAGCGAGCCCGTCATGCAGCTGACAAAGGCGGGAGGCGAGGTCCATCTCGCCGTCGGAGGTCACCGTTCCGGAGGCGACGAAGCGCAGCGAATTGCCGAGCGTGTCGATAATTCCCCAGCCGGTGCGGCGAAGGCCCGGGTCGATGCCGATGATGCGAATCGTATTTTGCATGTCTCACCTTATTGCGGTTGCAAAATAACTGCCACCGATATGTGAACAAAACAAAAACATTACGCCCCTTTATAAGGCGCCGTTTACCACGAATTAAACCGAATGCCTGAAAGCTGCCCCTTCAAATGTGAGAGGAGCTGCCTTTTGCAAAAGGTTAAGGCTCCCCGTGTTCTGTTTTCGGTCAAGGTGGCAGGTTTGCGCTGCCGGCAAGCCGCTCCGGAAGGGTTCATTGTCATGGTTCAGAGATTTCAGTCCCTGTCCTTCAAGGTTATCGCGACATTCATCCTGCTCACGGCACTGGCCGTGAGCACGATCAGTGTTCTCGGCTATTTCACCAGCAGCCGCATTTCGGATGCGCAGGCGCTGAAGGCCAAGGAAAGCGTTCTCATCTTCCGCGGCGACATGCTGCAGGATCAACTCGGACAGCTCGAAAATCAGGCGAGTTCCGTTGCGCGCATCGAGGCGCTGCAGATGTCGATCACCAGCCTGAAGAGCGGCTGGAAGACGATCGAAAAATCGTCGGGCGACGCGCGCGGCGAACTCAAGAAGGTGTTCATCACCAACAATCCGAACCCGGCCGATCAGCGTGAAAGGCTGATGAAGCCGGAAGGACCGAGCGGCTTTTACTACTCCAACCACGAAAAGACGCAGGGCGAAGTTCAACGCGACCTGGAAAAAACCGCCTTCAGCGACCTGCTGATTGCCGATCTCGATGGCTCGGTTCTCTATTCCTACAAAAAGGACGATGATTTTGCCGAAAACCTGAAGGCCGATGCATGGAAGACGACAGGTGCGGGCATTGCGTTTGCAAAGGCCGTCGAAAATACGGCCAAGGCAACGGACGATTCCGCGCCGACCGCATTTTCGGGCCTGCGCGTCGATGCCTCCAACGGCAAGTCGGCGATCTTCTACGCAGTGCCGATCATCAAGCTCGGTCAGCCGAAGGGCATCATCCTCTTCAAGGTGCGCGACGATATCATCACCAGCATCCTGGCAAAGGGGATCGTTTCGGGCAGTACGGCTCAGGCAGCCATCATTTCCAGTGACGGTTCGGCCGTGGGGCTCAATGCCGAAGGCCGGCTTGCGACGCTCGAGGCGGCGCCGTTCACGTTCATGAAGGATGCGCTTTCAAGCAGCAACGGCATGACGGTCGACGACTTTGTGCGCCCCGACGGCACCGCTCGGGCCTATGTCCGCTCTATCACCTACCAGGGCGAGCGGTTCCTTGTCGTCGAAAGCGTACTCGTCAGCGAGCTAAATGCGGGTTCGATCGAGATCGCGACGCTTTTGACCATGATCGGCCTTGCAGCGCTTGTCGTCATGGCGATCGCCACCGGCCTGATCACCAAGCTGCTCTTTTCGCCGCTCTCCCGCCTGGCTGGAATTACCCGTGATGTGGCCGAGGGCAAGCTGGATGTCGAGATCGGCAGCCAGACCCGAAAGGACGAAATCGGCACGATGGCCAAGGCGCTCGCCCGCTTCAGGCAATCACTGATCGAAAGCCGCGAGCTGGAAGCGGCAAGCGCCGAAACCCGTGCCCGCGCCGAGCGCGACCGTCAGGAAAATCTTGCTCTTCGCGAAGCCGAAGCGAGAAGTTTGCAGGACGTCGTCCAGGCGCTGGACGAGGGGCTGCACCATCTGGCGAAGGGCGATCTCGCCTATCAGATCGAAACGCGCTTCCCCGACGAACTTGAAAGCCTGCGCGTCAACTTCAACGAGGCCCTCGCCACGCTCAGCGAAACGATGACGGCGATCGGCGGCAACTCTATGGCTGTCCGGTCGGGCTCGGAAGAGATGCGCACGGGAGCCGACGACCTTGCCGGACGCACCGAGCGCCAGGCTGCCTCGATCACCGAAACGGCCAATGCGATCGACGCGATCACCCGGTCCGTTCGCCTCCAGATCCAACGCGCCGAACAGGCGGAGCGCATCGCCCGCGACGCGAAGAAGGAGACCACTGGCTCCAGCCAGGTCATGCGCGAGACAATCGCAGCGATGGAAGCAATCCAATCCTCCTCGCGGCAGATCAATACGATCATCTCCGTCATCGACGACATCGCCTTCCAGACCAACCTTTTGGCGCTTAATGCCGGCGTGGAAGCCGCCCGGGCCGGGGAATCCGGCAAGGGGTTTGCGGTTGTGGCAATGGAAGTGCGCGAGCTGGCGCAGCGCTCCTCGAGCGCAGCCAAGGAGATCGCGAGCCTGCTTCAGAAGTCGACCCACGAAGTCGAGACCGGCGTGTCGCTAGTCGAGCGGGCAGGGGTGGCCCTGACGGGCATCGGCGGCCATGTGGAAGCGATCAACGACCAAATCAACGAGATCATGGAATCGACCCGCGAAGAGGCCGATACGCTCCGCCAGATCAACACGGCCGTTTCCGAGCTCGATTCGATGACCCAGCAGAATGCCGCCATGGTGGAGGAAACGACAGCCGCGATCCATCGACTTGCGGCCGAGGCTGTGGAGATGGATCGTCAACTCGGCAATTTCACGCTGCCTCACGAACATTATCATTATAGCGGCGCCGAGGTTCATGTTCTTCGGCAGCGCCGATAAACGGAACAAACGAAGCCAAGAGATGAAGGGTCGGGACACCGGCCCGTTTCTTCGTCTGCAGCATTTGGAATGAGCCATTCGTGAACCTACATAGACCTGTCCTTCCAATCACCGGCAGGTTTTACCAATGGTTCCCTTTTCCATTCTCGATCTTTCGCCCGTTGCCGAAGGCACGACGATAAAACAATCCTTCGAAGGCTCGGCGCGCATGGCGCAGAAGGCGGAGGAGTGCGGCTACAAGCGCTTTTGGCTGGCGGAGCATCACGGCATGCCGGGGGTTGCAAGTGCCGCGACTGCGGTGGTCATCGGCCATGTCGGTGCCGCAACGAAACGGATCCGCATCGGCTCGGGCGGTATCATGCTGCCCAATCACTCACCGCTGGTGATCGCCGAGCAGTTCGGAACATTGGCCGCGCTTTTTCCAGGCCGTGTCGACCTCGGGCTTGGCCGCGCGCCGGGTACGGATATGCACACGGCACAGGCGCTCCGCCGCAATCTGGAGGCAGGCGCCCACAACTTTGCGAGCGATATCGTCGAGCTGCAGCAGCTATTAGGTGCGCCGGTCGAGAACCAGGCGATCCTTGCCGTTCCCGGCCACAATTCCCATGTGCCGATCTGGCTTCTCGGCTCCAGTCTTTATAGCGCGCAGCTTGCAGCAATGCTCGGCCTGCCATACGCCTTCGCCTCGCATTTCGCTCCGGATTCGCTGCTCGACGCGATCGATATCTACCGCAGCAAATTCCAACCCTCGGCCTCGCTCGAAAAGCCTTACGTCATGGCCGGCGTCATGGGTTCCGTCGCGCCGACCGACGAGGAGGCGCAATATCACTTTACCTCCGCCCAGCAGCAGTTCGTCAACCTGCGCCGCAACGTTCGCGGCCCGTTCCCGCGGCCGGTCGAGGACATGGAGGGTTTCTGGTCGCAGATGGAGAAACTGAATATCGAGCATACGCTGCGCTATGCGGTCGTGGGTTCGCCGAAGACGTCAGAGGCGAAGGTCACCGAGTTCCTGAAGGAGACCGGGGCGGACGAACTCATCATCTCGATGCCGATCCACGACATCGAGGCGCGGCTGAAGTCGGTCGAGCTGTTTGCGGGACTGGGGAATTTCATGCGTGTTGCGGCTTAAGGTCCCAGACCTGCCAAACCCTCCCCGGCTTCTTTCCTCGTTCCTGTGAATGGGTCTTCGGCGCCCAAGGACCTGACCGCGCTGGGCCTGGCAAGCACTGGAGTGAGGGAGCCCATCAGGCGGCGGGTGGCTGCCTGGTATGGCTCTGCGCCAACATCGCTCCTGAAGACAAAAGACCCGGCAGCGTTTCCGCAGCCGGGTCTTTTGTTCGTCGTTCGAATGCTCAGGCCGAAAGCTTGGCAAGCACTTCTTCGGAAACTTCGAAATTCGAATAGACGTTCTGGACGTCGTCATCGTCTTCCAGGCTGTCGATGAGCTTCATCAGCGACTGGGCCCTTTCCTCGTCCACCGGCACGTTGTTTTGGGAGCGCCAGACGGCCTTGACGGTTTCAGCTTCGCCAAGCGCGGCCTCCAGCGCCTTGGCGACTTCGCCAAGGGATTCGAAGGCGCAGGTGATGGTGTGGCCTTCCTCGTCGGTCTCGACGTCATCGGCGCCGGCTTCGATCGCGGCTTCCATGACCGTGTCGGCATCGCCGGCGGATGGCTTGTAGGTGATCTCGCCGACGTGGTCGAAGGAGAAGGAAACCGAGCCGGTTTCGCCGAGCGCACCGCCGGCCTTCGTGAAGATCGAGCGGACGTTGGATGCGGTGCGGTTGCGGTTGTCGGTCAGTGCTTCGACGATGATCGCCGTGCCGCCCGGACCGTAACCCTCGTAGCGGACTTCGTCGTAGTTCTCGCTATCGGCGCCTGAAGCCTTCTTGATGGCGCGGTCGATATTGTCCCTCGGCATGGACTGTGCCTTGGCGTTCTGGATTGCCAGGCGCAGGCGGGCGTTCATCGTCGGGTCGGGCAGGCCGGCCTTGGCGGCAACGGTGATTTCGCGCGCAAGCTTGGAGAACATTTTCGATCGCACGGCATCCTGACGGCCTTTGCGATGCATGATGTTTTTAAACTGTGAATGGCCAGCCATGGCACCCCTGTTCACGTCTCATTGTTCGGAATGGACGGCCTTATAAGAGCGAAGCCGGCGGCATTCAAGGGAAAAGCAGCTTGTCTGTGTGTCCCGAGGATGGGCAAAAGCTGCGGAACAAAGCGGCAGACGTGACGTTTGAAGGCTTGAAATGTCCGAACGGAAGGGGAAGGCCATGGCAAGCTTTAGTGAGGCGCGCGATCATCCGGCACGGCAGCTTTGGGATCAGGTGAACGACGTTTCTGCGGGAATGCTCGGCATCGACGGCGCCGACATGCACATGCAGCCGATGGCTCCGCATGCCGATCCGAAGACCAATACCATCTGGTTCTATACCAAATCCGATGCCGACATCGTCCGCGCCGTCAAACCGGGAACGCGTGCGCGCTTCTGCGTCATTGGCAAGGATCACGACTATCACGCGTCCCTGGCAGGCAAGATCGAGGTCCGGCCGGACCCTTCGAGGATCGAGCAATATTGGAATTCGGTCGTTGCCGCCTGGTACGAGGAGGGCAAGAAAGATCCGAACCTGACGATGCTCGTCATGCATGTGGACGACGCCGAGATCTGGGTTTCTACCGGCAGCAAGCTCAAGTTCGGCTGGGAGATCGCCAAGGCCAATCTCAGTGACGACAAGTTGCCGGAGGTGGGCATCAAACGCCATCTGCAATTTGCATGATGCTGGAAGAGCCCAAAGCTCTCAGGCTTTTGGGTCTCTATTGGGCGCCCTTCATCACATAAATGAGCGGCTTCTTGGGCAGCGAGCGCATGGAAACTGTGATCGTGTCGTCCGGCGCGTAGCTGATATCGAAATCCTTGCCGAACATCGACACGAAGCGCTCGACCGGCGGACCGCGGCGGTGCATCGGCAGTATCAGCGACGAGCGCAGCCGCTTGATGATGCGGCTCATGCTGTCGGCGCCCATGGTCAGGCCGCCATCGACCGGAACCATGACGATGTCCAGGCGGCCGATCTCGGTGTAGTGGGCATCGGTCAGCTCATAGTGCAGATGGCCGAGATGGCCGATGCACAGCCCGGCGCTCTCGAAGATGAAGATCGAATTTCCATCCTGCTGCGCACCACCGTAGCCGCCGCGGATATCGGTCGTGACGTTGCGCACATAGGCGTCTCCGACCACCAGGTCGATGTCGGCCTTTTCTCCGGGCACATCGCTCCAGCCGTGCAGCACGTGCTTGATCGCCGGATCCGGGCTCAGCGTGTAGTGCGTGGAGTGCGCCCGGTTCATCGTCACCACGTCGGGTGTTACGACCGGCCGGTACCAGCCGTTGAAATCCGTTGCGATGACGATGCCGCCCGGCGTTTCGATTTCGAAAGTGGAATGTCCGAGGAAGGTCAGCTTGACATCATCGCCTTCCGAAACCGCGGGTACGATCGGCGTCTCACCGGAAAAGCTTGCGAAACTGGCCCTGGGGATTGCCTGTGCGATCGCCTGGCATTGGCTGACCGGTTTCCGTTCCTCTTGTGCGGCGGCTGCGCGGGGCAGGGCCGGAGGCACAAGGCATGCGATAGCGAGGATAAGCAATTGCGGCTTCATGCCACCCCTCCGGCGCTTTCACGGTGCGGCGAGGATGCGACAAGGGGATGCATCGGTCCAGCCGAAATCAGGCTGGGCCGCTCACAATTGCGTGTTGCCGGCGGGTGTTTTCAGCGCCAGAACTCCGGGATGGTTTCGGAAAGCCGCGGACCGATCCGCAGCGGCGCAATCTTTTCAGCAAGTCCCGTGGAGTCGGAAATCTCCACGCCGACACCGCAGATCGTGGCTGGGCCAGTGGCAGCTTCCATACGTCCCTTCGGCATCTTGGAAATGAAGCGGTTTAGCGGCTCTTCCTTGTCCATGCCGAGCGAGGAGTCGTAGTCGCCGCACATGCCGGCATCCGACATATAGGCCGTGCCGCCGTTCAGGATCTGGTGGTCGGCGGTCGGCACATGGGTATGCGTGCCGACCACGAAGCTGGCGCGTCCATCGACGAAATGGCCAAAGCACTGCTTCTCGCTGGTGGCCTCGGCATGGAAATCGAAGATGATTGCATCGGCCTGTTCCTTCAGAGGGCAGGCATCGAGGATCGCTTCGGCGGATTTGAAGGGATCGTCGAGCTCGGGATGCATGAAGACGCGGCCCATGATGTTTGCCACGAGCACGCGTGCTCCGCTTCGGGCATAAAAGAGCCCTGAGCCGCGACCGGGCGTTCCCTGCGGATAATTCGCCGGGCGCAGGAACTGGTCGTGGCGACCGGCAAAGGCCACCGCGTCCTTCTGGTCCCAGACGTGGTTTCCGGTTGTGACGACGTCGGCGCCGGCATTGATCGTCTCCAGAAAGATATCCTCGGTGATGCCGAAACCGCCGGCAGCGTTTTCGCCGTTGACGATCACGAAATCGAGTTTCAGGTCTGAAACCAGCCCTGGCAGGCGGTCCCATACGGTCGTGCGCCCCGTCTTGCCGACCATGTCACCCAGAAAAAGCAGCCGCATTCCTTATCCGATCCAAGAAGCAAAAAAGCGAAGGCCGCTTTCTGTCAGGATGGCATCCAGGCTTATGTCATGCGGCTCGTCGGGCACATGTGCCACTTCCTGGCAGTCGAATGCAATGCCGATCAGCTTCGGATGCATGCCTTTTTGCCGCAAACGGCCGATCGCGCGGTCGTAGTGGCCGGCGCCATAGCCGATGCGATGGCCGCGATCGTCAAAGACCGAAAGCGGCACGAGCATGATTTCCGGATCGAGAACGGTCGCCTCCTTTCCCGGTCCGGCAGTGCCGAAGCCTGTGTCAACGAGCGGCGCGCTGCGCAGGAGCTCGCGGAAGACGATCGTCTGCCTGTCGAGGATGGCGGGAACGCAGAGGCGAGCGCCGCGTGCCTCAAAGCGCGCCATCAACGGCCGGATGTCTGCCTCCGAGCGGATGGGCATGAAGCCCGAAATGATCGTGCCGGGATCGAAAGCCACGGCCTCGCCAGCGTGCTCCGCCATCGCCAGGCTTTTCTCGATGCGCGTCTCCGGCGGGATTGCGTCGCGCAGCGCAAGCCGTTCGGCGCGCATCTGGGCTTTCAGTTCCTTGTATATCGTCTGCTGCATAAGGCGAACCATAAACGGCTGGCGGGCCTTTGCAATCCCATCAAAGCGGCGCGGCCTGGAGTTTACCGTAGCAAATGCTGCAATGGACCTGCCAGTTGCCGGACTGTCTGTTCGAACAGCGCCTTGCCGCCCGGCAGCCAGCCGAGCGAGCGCAACTTTTCGGTGCTCATCCGATTGATGGCAGCCTTGTCTGCCGAGGCAGGTAGAGGATTGGGACAGCCGGTTTCCTGTTGCACGAGCGACAAGATATCGCGGGTATCGGCCAGAAGATCGGAAACATTGAAAACCTCGCCGGAGATGCGGGCGCTTTCCGTCTCCAGCATCAGCCGCACGGCGCGGCCGAGGTCGCTGCCGTGAACTTCCGTTGCGGCTCGAACGGGCGCCGGCCTGCCGCTCAGGTAATCCCTGACAAGATCCGTCCATTTGTTCGGGAGCAGGCCGCCGTAGACGCCCGTGGCTCGCAAGCTGGCCGCTGCAAAGCCGGCTCCGGCCAGATGGGCCAGCGCTCGCTCGCCGGCGAGCTTCACCTCTCCGTAAAGCGTATCCGGCTCCGGCACCATGGCTTCCGTGAGCACAGTGCCGGGCGCCGCATCCTGGTAGACGGCGCGGCTGGAGATGAAGATGCAGCGGCGGGTCCCGGCGCGCTTGGCGGTGTCGAAGAGCTTCACCGTGCCGTCAAGGTTCAGGCGACGGAAACCGCGCGGATCATCGCCTTCGCCGCCCCGATACTTGCCGGGTAGATGGCTGAGCGCCGCATGCACAAAGAAATAGGCATCGTCGAAGGCCTCGATATGATCCTCGTCGGGATCGAGCGAAAGCGGCGCGAATTCGACGGGACGGGAAAAGAGGCGCGGCAATGGCGCGCGGCGTCCGCCGATGATGACCGAATATCCGGCGCAAAGCAGCTCCTCGACGATATAGCGTCCCGCCAGGCCTGTCCCGCCGGATACCAGTACCTTCATTTCGCCTCCGGGTTCATCATGGACGCAATGTCCGGCAGGCCATTGCCGGCATGGACGAAGTGCCAGAGATCGATCAGCGGCTTGAGCCTGGCCGCCTTCGGATGATCCTTCTCCCATGGCTTTTCATATTGGTAATGCAGGACCGAAATGCTCTTCCAGTCCCATAGCGCGGGCATGGTGAACCATACATATTGCAGCATGTTGAAATAGACGGGCAGGCCGTGCCAATCCGGGAAGAAGGCTTCGAGGAAGGTCTGGTCGGTCCGTCGCCAGAAGGCATCCGGCTGGTCGAGCATAGCGAGCATCCGGCCAAAGGTTTCTTCGCAAGGCTTTGCGACGAAGACGCCGGAATTCAAGCGGCGGAAGTCGGCAAGCGTTTCATAGACATTCGGTGCTGCGGAAAATTCGGGGTAGCCGAAGAGCTTGTCGATATTCTTCAAGACGATAGCATCGGCGTCGATGAAGACGGTGCGATCGTATTCGCTCAGCTGCCACAGGCGCAGCTTGCAGAAATTGTCGAGAGGCGAATGAAAACTGGGCTTGCGGCCCTTGGTAAACGGGGCGGCGGAATGAAGCATGCCGCGGGCATGGCGGTCGTTGAAGGCGCCCGAAAGCGGCAGGTGCGCGACTGCGATCAGCCGGCAGCCAAGATCGGCAAGCGGGGCGAGGGCGCTGTTATCCACGCCGCCGGTGTGCAGCACGACGATACTGGCCGCCGTTTTCGTGAGCCGGAGGGAGCGCACAAGCGCGGTCGCACCCTTGGCATAGTCGGCATTCGTGACGAGGGTGATGTAGGCGTAGCGTTGAGGAGGCTCTGCCGATGAGGCCGCTCCAGTCTCTGTCATGTCCATGCTCACGACACTGATTTCAGCCGCTTGCCTTCCGGGTCGCGGTCGATCGTGGCGGCGATGTCCTTCGTCCACGCGGAGACGGCGGGAACGCGGGAGCGGTCGACGCGGTAAGCGAATTTCCTGGCGACGTCGACGATCTCGCCGAGCAAGCCCGCCTCGAGCGTGATCGGATTGAGCCCCAGGTCGCGGAATTTCTCGTTCTTCACGATCAGGTCGTTTTCCGGCGCTTCCTTGCGCGGATTGGGAAGCCAGGCGATCTTCGCGCCGCTCATCCTGGCGATCATCTCGGCGAGATCTCGCACCCGATGCGTCTCGGTCATCTGGTTGAAAATCTCGACACGGGAGCCGCGCGCAGGTGGATTCTTCAGCGCAAGCTCGATGCAGCGGACCGAATCCTGAATGTGAATGAAGGCGCGCGTCTGGCCGCCCGTGCCGTGCACGGTCAGCGGGTAGCCGATCGCCGCCTGGATGAGAAAGCGGTTCAGCACGGTGCCGTAATCGCCGTCATAGTCGAAACGGTTGATCAGTTGGGGATGGCGGCACGTCTGCTGCGTATGTGTGCCCCAGACGATGCCCTGGTGCAGGTCGGTGATGCGCAGCGCATCGTTCTTCGCGTAGAACTGCAGAAGGAGTTGATCCAGGCACTTGGTCATATGGTAGATCGAGCCGGGATTGGACGGATAGAGGATTTCCTGTTTCGCCATGTCGCCATCGGCCGTTTCGACGCCGACGGTCAGGTAGCCCTCGGGGATCGCGGCGCCGACGGTCGAATAGCCGTAGACGCCCATCGTGCCGAGGTGGACCAGATGGGCGTCGAGCTGTAGTTCGACGAGCGCGTTCAAAAGGTTATGCGTGGCGCTGACATTGTTGTTGACGGTGTAGTTCTTGTGCCGGTCGCTCTTCATCGAATAAGGTGCCGCACGCTGCTCTGCAAAATGGATGATGGCGTCCGGCCGGTTTTCGGCAAGCCACTTCTTGAGAAGCTCGTAGTCCTTGGCAAGGTCGATCAGATTGAAATGGATGCGCCGCCCGGTTTCGGCATGCCAGATGCGGGTTCGCTCCTGAATGGAATCCATCGGCGTCAGAGATTGCACGCCGAGTTCGGTGTCGATCCAGCGCCGCGAGAGATTGTCGAGAATGTGGACGTCGTGGCCCGCGTCTGAAAGATGCAGCGATGTCGGCCAGCCAATAAACCCATCTCCGCCCATCACCGCAATCTTCATCGCATTGCCTCCTGCATGTTCATCCACTATCGGGATACTTAAGAACTGTGACGATTGTTCAAAGCTAGGGCATTGCTGCGCCTCGCCAACAGGCATGCGAGTTTGGAGAAAATTATGGCGGATAACGGCTTTTCGATTTCTGGTGCGCTGACGCAGACGGGTCACGAACTGATCCAGCGCGTCTATTACGAAGACACCGATTTTTCCGGTCTCGTCTATCACGCGCGCTATCTGCATTTTCTCGAGCGCGGCCGCACCGACTATCTCCGCTGCCTGGGCGTTGAGCAGCGCGAGCTGATCAGTGCCGACGAGGAAGGGCTCGTTTTCGTCGTTCACCGCATGGAGATAGACTTCAGGAATCCGGCCCGCATGGACGATGTTCTCACGATCGTAACGCGCACCGAAAAGGCAGGCGGCGCGAAGATGGTGCTGCATCAGGAGATCCGCCGCGGCGAAACACCGCTCATCGCCGCCAAGGTCATCATCGCCGTCATCAACGCCAGGGGAAGACCACGGCGCTTGCCCGAGGCACTGGCCAAGCAGATGCAAATCGAGACTGAGGGGGCCTGAGGCACATCCCCGACATGCAGACACAACGCAAGGCTTGCAAAAACATGACTTTTATGGGAAGGAATTTGCGCTGCAAGGATTGCGGGGCATTCCATGGTCGGACTTCGCTCTCTTCGTGCCAAGCCGGAAAGAAAATTCTGCTGGTAAAGCTTTGCCGTCATACTCTGGCACTAACGATCTCTTAACCATAATAGTGTCTTACTCTGAAAGTCGGAGATTGTGCGGTGCACGCCTTCCTTTGACCAAATTTGACGGCAAGGAAGGCGGAAGAAGAGCTTCAAGCTTGACCAGGGCTTTGGGCGGCGGTCGCCAGGCAATTCTTGCGAGATCACTTTCTGTGCCGCCCGGTCAAGCACCGGGCGTTTGGATTCGGGGATTTTGATAAATGGAACAAGTAGGATTGGCAGCAGCAACGGCCGACGTCAGCCTCTGGTCGCTGTTCATGCAGGCAGGCATCGTCGTCAAGCTGGTCATGCTCGGGCTGATCGCAGCCTCCGTCTGGACCTGGGCGATCGTCATCGACAAGTATCTGGCCTATGGGCGCGCCCGGCGCCAGTTCGACAAGTTCGAACAGGTTTTCTGGTCGGGTCAGTCGCTGGAAGAGCTCTACAGGACCCTTTCGGAACGCAACAATACCGGGCTTGCTTCTATCTTCGTGGCAGCCATGCGCGAGTGGAAGAAGTCCTTCGAACGCGGCGCACGCTCGCCGATCGGCCTGCAGATGCGTATCGACCGGGCAATGGATGTGACGCTCGCGCGTGAAACCGAATATCTTTCCGCCCGCCTCGGCTCGCTCGCAACGATCGGTTCGGCCGGTCCGTTCATCGGTCTCTTCGGTACGGTCGTCGGCATCATGACTTCGTTCCAGGCAATCGCCGGTTCGAAGTCGACCAATCTCGCAGTCGTTGCCCCGGGTATCGCCGAGGCCCTTCTGGCCACTGCGATCGGCCTCGTTGCCGCTATCCCGGCGGTTATTGCCTACAACAAGTTCTCCGCGGATGCCGGCAAGCTGTCTGGCCGCATGG
This sequence comes from Rhizobium azibense, assembly GCF_004342325.1. Lineage (NCBI taxonomy): Bacteria > Pseudomonadati > Pseudomonadota > Alphaproteobacteria > Hyphomicrobiales > Rhizobiaceae > Rhizobium > Rhizobium azibense. The sequence continues at coordinate 264,662 of NZ_SMBJ01000009.1, forward strand.
AAGGCTTTGCGGACGAGTTTTCCGCCATACTTTCGCGCCAGATCGACGAGAAGCTGCAGCCGCGTCAGGCCGCGCAGTAACCAACGGAGTACACGATTATGGGTATGGCTGTTGGAGGCAATAACGGCGGAGGCGGAGGACGCCGCCGTCGTGGTGGCCGGAACAAGGGTGTTATTTCCGAAATCAACGTGACGCCGCTCGTCGACGTCATGCTCGTGCTGCTCATCATCTTCATGGTGGCGGCACCGATGATGACCGTCGGCGTGCCGATCGACCTGCCGGAAACGCAGGCCAAGGCGCTCAATTCCGAAACGCAGCCGATCACCATTTCCGTCAAGAATGACGGTGCGGTGTTCCTGCAGGAAACGCCGATCCCGGCCGAGGAAATCGCCGCCAAGCTCGAAGCGATCGCGACCACCGGCTACAATGAACGCATCTTCGTGCGTGGTGATGCGACGGCGCCTTACGGCGTGATCGCCGACGTCATGGCGCGCATCCAGGGCGCGGGCTTCAAGAATATCGGTCTCGTCACTCAGCAGAAGAAGGACCAGTAGAAAGCAAGATGAAGACCAGTGTCGTCACATCTGCTGTTCTGCACGGCCTGGTGCTCGCCGCGGCTCTGGTGACCATTGGTTCGCCCGAATCGTTCAAGGTCGATGATTTCGAAGCGATGCCGGTCGATCTCGTGCCGGTCGAATCCATCACCCAGATGCAGCAGGGTGACAAGACGGCAAAGCCCAACGACAAGCCGGCGCCGAAGCCGACGTCAAAACCCGCTGATGTTGCAGACGCCGAGAACCTCGGCGACAACAAGGTCGATCTGAAGACCCCGCCGGTCCCCAACGCCAAGCCCAGCAACAACGAAAGCACTGCCGCGCCGAAAGCCACCGAAAAGCCGCTTCCCCAGAATGATCCCGTTCCCAACGAGGTGAAGGAGATCATGAAAGAGGACACGGTGGTCGATGAGCCGAAGGAAGTCGCATCGATTCCAGAAACCAAGCCGGAAATTGTGCCGACCCCGCCGAAGCCGGAAGAAATGCCTGCCGAACAGGCTGAGCCGCCGAAGCCGGAAGCCGAAGCGCTGCCCGACAACGTTCCCACGCCGGTCGCCAAGCCGCAGGTGAAGCCGCCCGAGCAGAAACCCGCTGAAAAGCCGCCGGAAAAAGCGCAGGACGAAAAGAAGACGGCTGACAAGCAGCCGGACAAGAAGAAGGCCGACAAGGCCCAGGAAAAGGCGAAGGCCTCGTCCTCGAAGCAGAGCGATTTCAACGCCGACGACATCGCCGCACTGCTGAACAAGCAGGAGCCTTCCAATGGCGGCGCCAAGCGCTCGACCGAAGTCGCTTCTTTGGGCGCCAAGAAGTCGAACAACACCGGCGCCAAGCTCAGCATGAGCGAGATGGATGCCCTGCGCAACGCGATTGCCGGCAACTGGCAGATCATTCCCGGCCTTGCGGACATGGACCAGGTCCGCATCACCGTCCACATGAAGCTGGACGAGAACGGCGAGATCATCGGAGATCCGGAGGTCGAAGCGACCGGCGGCAACGAATCCACACGCCGTGCGCTTGCCGGCGGTGCCTACCGTGCCGTCAAACGGTCTGCGCCGTTCACCAACCTTCCGAAAGACAAATATGACGCGTGGAGCGAAGTCATCGTGAACTTCGACCCCAGTCAGATGGCCCTTTAAATGCTGAAAGGCTTGCTCCTCATGACCAAGTGTTCCCTCATCCGCGCCTTCATGGTGGCTCTCGGCATGGCTGTGACGGCGGCTATCGCGACGCCTGCGCAGGCGCTTGTCGAGATCAACATCAACAAGGGTAACGTCGAGCCGCTGCCGATCGCCATTACCGACTTCCTGCAGGGCGACATGGGCGCGCAGGTTTCTCAGGTGATCGCAGCCGATCTGCAGCGCTCCGGGCTCTTTGCGCCGGTCAACAAGAACGCCTTCATCGAGAAGATTTCCAACCCCGATGCCGCTCCGCGTTTCGAGGACTGGAAGGTCATCAACGCCCAGGCGCTCGTCACCGGCCGCGTCACGCAGGAAGGCGATGGCCGTCTTCGCGCCGAATTTCGTCTCTGGGATACCTTCGCCGGTCAGCAGATGACCGGCCAGCAATTCTACACGCAGCCGGAAAACTGGCGCCGCGTGGCCCATATCATTGCCGACGCGATCTATAAACAGATCACCGGCGAGGAGGGCTACTTCGATACCCGCGTCGTCTTTGTCTCCGAATCCGGCACGAAGCAGCAGCGCAAACGTCAGCTCGCGATCATGGACCAGGACGGCTTCAACGTGCGCACGCTGACGGATGGCAGCGACCTCGTTTTGACCCCGCGCTTCTCGCCGAACCGGCAGGAAGTGACCTACATGTCCTTCGCCAACCAGCAGCCGCGCGTCTACCTGCTGCAGCTCGAGACCGGACAGCGTGAAGTTGTCGGCAACTTCCCGGGCATGACCTTTTCGCCGCGCTTCTCGCCTGATGGCCAAAAAGTGGTGATGAGCCTTCAACAGGAGGGCAACGCCAATATCTACACGATGGACCTGCGGTCGCGCACGACGACGCGCCTGACCTCGACGGCAGCGATCGATACCTCGCCATCATATTCGCCCGATGGCGGCCGGATCGTTTTCGAAAGCGATCGCGGCGGCAAGCAGCAGATTTACGTGATGAATGCCGACGGCTCCGGCCAGACCCGTATCTCATTCGGCGACGGCAACTATTCGACGCCGGTCTGGTCGCCACGCGGCGATCTGATCGCCTTCACCAAGCAATCGGGCGGCAAATTCTCGATCGGCGTGATGAAGCCGGACGGTTCGGGCGAGCGCATCCTGACGACCGGCTTCCACAACGAAGGCCCGACCTGGGCGCCGAATGGGCGTGTGCTGATGTTCTTCCGTCAGCCGGCCGGTGCCGGCGGCCCGCAGCTCTATTCGATCGATCTGACGGGTTACAACGAGCAGGTCATCAAGACGCCGACCTACGCATCCGACCCCGCCTGGTCGCCGCTGCTTGAGTAGTGGACGAGCCGGATTTCGCCTTCTTGTCGCCGCAAAGTGCTGGAATTGGCCGATGCAGGGACAATCAACACATTATTAACCATACTTCTTGAGCGCCGATTAACCGAGTACGGTTACAGTCCGGCAACCCTGATAAATCGCAAGGAGATCCGGCCATGAGCCGAATTCACACCCCGGCAATGAGCCGCATGCAGAACCTCGCCCGCAACCCTGTCATGATCGCACTCGTTGCCGGTCTGGCGCTTGCTGGCTGCGCCAACAAGAAGACGCCCAACAGCGCTGGCGAGCTCGGCCTCGGTGCAGGTGCCGCAACGCCGGGTTCGGCTCAGGACTTCACCGTCAACGTCGGCGACCGCATCTTCTTCGATACTGACTCGACCTCGATCCGCGCCGACGCTGCCCAGACACTGGACCGCCAGGCACAGTGGCTGGCTCGCTACCCGAACTATGCGATCACCGTCGAAGGCCATGCCGACGAGCGCGGCACGCGCGAATACAACCTCGCTCTCGGTGCCCGCCGCGCTGCCGCAACCAAGGATTATCTTTCGTCGCGCGGCGTTCCGGCTCAGCGCATGAAGACGATCTCCTACGGCAAGGAACGTCCCGTCGCCGTCTGCGACGATATTTCCTGCTGGTCGCAGAACCGCCGTGCAGTCACTGTTCTCGGCGGCGCCGGCATGTAATCCTCTCGATTATATCGTGTTGCGGAAAGGCGGCTCCTTGGCGGGCCGCCTTTTCTTTTTGAACACACTTTGGCCAGACTCCGTTGCTTTTTGAAGGTAATTGGAAAAATCTCCTGTTCGTGCCATCCAGGCGCGAAGAATCACTGGGACAGGACGAAACCTATGAAGAAACTTGTCGTGGCAGGCTTGCTCTGCCTCGCGGCCGTGACCGGAACCGAGCGAGCGGCTTTTTCCGCTTCGTTCCTCGGCATGAACTTTGGCGGCAAACCTGCGCATAGCCAGACGCAGACGCCGCCGGCCGTCAACGTGCAAAGCAGCAGCGCGGAGATGCGCGTGCAGCAACTCGAAGAGCAACTGCGCCAGCTGAACGGCCGCATTGAGGAAATGAGCTTTCAGATCCTGCAGATGCAGGAATCGCTGCGCAAGACGCAGGAAGACAACGAATTCCGCTTCCAGGATCTGGAAAAGAGCGGCGGTGCCGCCGGATCGAAGGGCAGCACAAAGAAGAGCGAGGCCGACCTGCAGCCTCCCGATTCCGGGCAGGCCGACGCACGCCCCCGGCGCCAGAACGACGATGTCGCGACGATCATCGAAACCCCGCAGGGAGCCGAAAGGGCTCCCTCCAGCGACGCTCCGTCCGACGGTTTCGGCCGCCCGCCACAGCAGTTGGGCTCGATCCAGTTCGATCAGAACGGCAATCCGATCGGTGGCAGCGTGAATGAGAACGCCGAGGTCGGTTCAGCGCCGCTTCCCGACGTAAACGCCGCGACTTCGCCGCAGCAGACCGCATCTCTCGGCAGCGAGACCGACCAGTACAAGGTCGCTTACGGTCACGTCCTTTCCGGCGACTATGCGATTGCTGAGGAGCAGTTCACCCAGTACATCGCGCAGTATCCGGGAAGCGCTCGCGCTGCCGATGCCAACTTCTGGCTGGGCGAGGCGCTATATTCCCAAGGCAAGTTCAACGAGGCCGCCAAGACCTTCCTGAATGCCCACAAGAAATACGGCTCCTCCGAAAAAGCGCCCGAAATGCTGCTGAAGCTCGGCATGTCGCTGGCCGCGCTCGACAATAACGACACCGCCTGCGCGACGCTCAAGGAAGTGACCAAGCGTTACCCGAAGGCTTCGCGCGCTGTCATAAACAAGGTCGCGAGCGAACAGAAGCGCCTCTCCTGCTGAGGATTTCCGGTTTGTCTGCGCAAACCGTGCTTTCGCCCGAGACAGCGGCCCGCCGCTTTTGCCGTTTGCTTGCCAGCCCGACACGTATTCTCATCGCGATCTCCGGCGGCAGCGATTCGACCGGCCTGCTTCTTGCCCTTTTGGAAGCGCTGAAGGCCGAACCCAATTCCGACATTTCCCTGTGTGCCGCGACGATCGATCACGATCTGCGCGCAGAATCGGCAGATGAGGCGCGTCATGTCGCAGCCTTATGCAGGTCCCTCGGCATTTCTCATGTAATCCGTGTCTGGCGCGATCCCAAACCAAAAACCGGCGTCATGGTGGCCGCTCGCGAGGCACGTTACGAGCTGCTCGCAGATGCCGCGGCGGAACTTGGCGCCAATTTGATCGTGACGGCGCACACGCTCGACGATCAGCGCGAGACGCAAGCCATGCGCGGCGCGCGCAGTCGCAGCCCCTCCACCGGGATCGCCGATGCCGTTCTCTTTGATCGCCGGGTCTGGGTCGCACGGCCGTTTCTTTCGTGCCTGCGGGCCGATATCCGCGCATTTCTCTCGGCCCGCGCCATGCCTTGGCTCGATGATCCAAGCAACGAGGATGTAAAATATGAGCGCGTGCGGACGCGCGTGGCATTGGCAGGTGAGGGCGCCCCCGGGCGCGAAGCCTACGGCGCCGATATCCGCCTGGAGCTTTCACGGCAGGCGGCCTTGTGGCTCGGCCAACACTTTACACGTCCCGGCGAAGGGCTGGGCCGCGTGGCGGCAAAGGGACTTGAGGCGCCACTGGACGTGCTCGGCTATGCGCTCGGCCGTCTTGCGGCCGTTTTCGGCGGACAGCGATTTGCGCCAGGGCGCGTGCAGATGGATCGCATTCTCGGTTTTGTGACCGCCGGCAGGCCAGGACGCATGACCGCAAGCAGAGTGGTCTTCGATCTCAGACGCGACGGCCTTTACCTTGCCCGCGAAAGCCGCGGCATCTTGCCACTGGTTGTTGCGCCTGGGAAGCGCGCCATCTGGGATGGCCGGTTTGTTGTCGAGAACAGCTCGTCGTCGGACGTGACGGTTATCGCACGTTTTGCCAGCGCCTCCATCGTTTCCGCGCCCGTCAGCGAAATCCAGCAACGGCGCGTCGGCGCCGTCAACGATGCCTTTGCATCCGATACGCTCAAGGCCCCGGGCACGCTCCAGCCCTATGGCCGGCACGGTACCGATGAAGAGGCAGGGGGGGCGGACTTGCCCAAAGCTGCGTTCAAGCGGGCATTGGCCACCCAACCATGCATTCTAGTCGCCGCCTGCCCGAACATGTGCGTGATTTCTCATCCCGATGTCAGCCTCACGCGGTATTTTGCGTTGTTCGACCGCTTTTTGACACGATTTGATCTAATCTTTGCTGAAAGCCTCGCGGCGGCTTTTGGAATGCGCCCCTATCCAAGCCCGCCTTTTGGTCTTATTGACGGAAAAGCCATCTGACAGAGTGTATCGCCTTGGCAACGGCACCGCGCAACCCTATGTTAGAAGCCAAATAAGACGGCTGCCATGAGGCGGTTGTTGCAGTGCTGGGGAGTTCAATGAACCCTAACTTACGAAATTTCGCCTTGTGGGCAATCATAGCGCTTCTGCTGATTGCCCTTTTCAGCATGTTCCAGACGACGCCGGCACAGACCGGCTCGCGCGACATACCCTATTCGCAGTTCCTGCGTGAGGTCGATGCGGGCCGCGTCAAGGAAGTCGTCGTCACGGGCAACCGTGTCTCGGGAAGCTATGTTGAAAACGGCACCACCTTCCAGACCTATTCTCCTGTCATTGACGACAACCTGCTCGAGCGCCTGCAGTCGAAGAACGTACTGGTTTCGGCCCGGCCTGAAACCGATGGTTCGTCAGGCTTCCTGAGCTACCTCGGCACGCTGCTGCCGATGCTGCTCATTCTTGGCGTCTGGCTGTTCTTCATGCGGCAGATGCAAGGCGGTTCGCGCGGCGCAATGGGCTTCGGCAAGTCGAAGGCCAAGCTGCTCACCGAGGCGCATGGCCGCGTCACCTTCGATGACGTCGCAGGCGTCGACGAAGCCAAGCAGGACTTGGAGGAAATCGTCGAATTCCTGCGCGATCCGCAGAAGTTCCAGCGTCTCGGCGGCAAGATCCCGCGCGGTGTGCTGCTGGTCGGACCTCCCGGTACCGGCAAGACGCTGCTTGCCCGCTCCGTTGCCGGCGAAGCCAACGTTCCGTTCTTCACCATCTCGGGTTCCGACTTCGTCGAAATGTTCGTCGGCGTCGGCGCAAGTCGCGTCCGCGACATGTTCGAGCAGGCGAAGAAGAATGCGCCCTGCATCATCTTCATCGACGAAATCGACGCTGTCGGACGCCATCGTGGCGCCGGTCTCGGCGGCGGCAACGACGAACGCGAACAGACGCTCAACCAGTTGCTGGTCGAGATGGACGGCTTCGAGGCCAATGAAGGCATCATCCTGATCGCGGCGACTAACCGTCCTGACGTTCTCGACCCCGCATTGCTGCGTCCGGGCCGTTTCGACCGCCAGGTTGTCGTTCCGAACCCGGATATCGTCGGCCGCGAGCGCATCCTCAAGGTGCATGCCCGCAACGTTCCGCTGGCGCCGAATGTCGACCTCAAGGTTCTAGCCCGCGGCACGCCCGGATTCTCCGGTGCTGACCTGATGAACCTCGTCAACGAAGCCGCCCTGATGGCCGCACGCCGCAACAAGCGTGTCGTCACCATGCAGGAGTTCGAAGACGCCAAGGACAAGATCATGATGGGCGCCGAGCGCCGCTCTTCGGCAATGACCGAGGCGGAAAAGAAGCTCACGGCCTATCACGAAGCCGGTCATGCCATCACGGCGCTCAACGTCGCCGTCGCCGACCCGCTGCACAAGGCAACGATCATTCCGCGCGGCCGTTCTCTCGGCATGGTCATGCAGCTTCCTGAAGGCGACCGCTACTCGATGAGCTATAAGTGGATGGTCTCGCGCCTGTGCATCATGATGGGCGGCCGCGTTGCGGAAGAACTTACCTTCGGCAAGGAGAACATCACCTCCGGTGCGTCTTCGGATATCGAGCAGGCTACCAAGCTTGCCCGCGCCATGGTCACGCAGTGGGGCTTTTCCGACCAGCTCGGTCAGGTTGCCTATGGCGAAAACCAGCAGGAGGTCTTCCTCGGCCATTCCGTATCGCAATCGAAGAACGTTTCCGAGGCCACGGCTCAAAAGATCGACAACGAAGTGCGTCGGCTTATTGACGAGGCATACACGCAGGCGCGCGATATCCTTACCGAAAAGCACGACGACTTCGTCGCGCTTGCCGAAGGATTGCTTGAGTACGAAACGCTGACCGGCGAGGAAATCAAGGCGCTGCTGCGCGGTGAGAAGCCGGCGCGCGACCTTGGTGACGACTCGCCGCCGAGCCGCGGCTCGGCCGTGCCGAAAGCCGGCGCACGCCCGGCTTCCAAGGGCGACGAGCCGGAAGCAGGGCTCGAGCCCCAGCCGCATTGACTGAAAGCAACTCGAACGAACAAGGCCGGATTTTCCAGCAGAAGATCCGGCCTTTTTCCGTCGGTAACGGGATATAATCAATTTTCTTGGTAATTTACGTGATGGCGCCTAGGATTTGTGGCATGCCGCTATCATGAAGAGGCCGCAATGGGGCTTTGTATTGGGACGAATCGTCTCTGCGGCTTGAATTGCTTGGCGCGCTGAAAGCATAGGGGAGCATATGAAAAGACGTTACTTCGGCACAGACGGCATTCGCGGGCAGTCGAATATCTTCCCGATGACGCCGGATCTGGCGATGCGGGTCGGCATTGCAGTCGGTACGATCTTCCGCCGCGGCAATCACCGCCATCGCGTGGTCATCGGCAAAGACACGCGTCTGTCCGGCTATATGCTGGAGAATGCCATGGTCGCGGGCTTCACGGCCGCAGGCGTCGATGCATTCGTTCTTGGCCCGATCCCGACGCCCGCCGTCGCCATGCTGACACGTTCGCTGCGTTGCGATATCGGCGTCATGATTTCCGCCTCGCACAATCCATACGAGGACAACGGCATCAAGCTCTTCGGTCCCGACGGCTACAAGCTTTCCGACGATATCGAAATGCAGATCGAAGACTTGATGGAGAAGGATCTCCACACGCAACTTGCCAAGTCCGACGACATCGGCCGTGCCAAGCGCATCGATGGCGTGCACGACCGCTACATCGAGCATGCCAAGCGCACGCTGCCGCGCGACGTCACGCTGCAGGGTCTGAGGGTTGCGATCGACTGCGCCAATGGTGCCGCCTATAAAGTGGCGCCGGCCGTGCTTTGGGAACTCGGCGCCGACGTCGTTACGATCGGCAACGAACCCAACGGCATCAACATCAATCTCAATTGCGGTTCCACCAGTCCAGTCGCCTTGCAGAAGAAGGTCGACGAAGTGCGGGCCGACATCGGTATTGCCCTCGATGGCGACGCCGACCGGGTCATCATCGTGGATGAAAACGGCACGATGGTCGACGGCGACCAGCTTATGGCAGTGATCGCCGAAACCTGGGCGGAAAACCAGCAGCTTCGCGGCAACGGCATTGTTGCGACCGTGATGTCGAACCTCGGCCTGGAACGCTTTCTCGAAGGCAAGGGGATGGGCCTTGCCCGCACCAAGGTCGGCGACCGCTATGTCGTCGAGCACATGCGCCAGCACAATTTCAACGTCGGCGGCGAACAGTCCGGCCATATCGTGCTCTCGGACTACGGCACCACCGGGGATGGCCTTGTTGCCGCGCTGCAGATTCTTGCTGCCGTCAAGCGCACTGGCAAGACCGTCAGCGAAGTATGCCGCCGCTTCGAGCCGGTGCCGCAGCTTCTGCGCAATGTCCGCATTTCCGGAGGCAAGCCGCTGGAAGACCTGCAGGTGCAGCAAGCAATCGCCGATGCGGAAGCCGAGCTTGCCAAAAGCGGCCGCCTCGTCATCCGCCCCTCCGGCACCGAACCGCTGATCCGCGTCATGGCAGAAGGCGACGACCGGGCGCAGATCGAGCGCATTGTCAACGAGCTGATCGGCACGATCTCGGGCGTGCGCACCGCCGCTTGATCCTGACCTGGATGATCGATCAAAGCCGGCGCCGCTTCGCCGGCTTTTTTTGCCCGCCTTATTTCGCTTCGGCACAATCTTATTGGATGAATTGACTTATCGGCGCAGAGGCATAGCTTTTTCTTCATCGCACAAGTGTCACCCGCCTGCAGCGACGACAACACGGCAAGCCATATTGCGATAGGAAGCTGGCGCCGGCCATCGTTTCAGGCAACCTGGGAGGATTGGGTTGTCATGCGGTATCGCGTCCTTTTCGCCGGCTTATGGATTGCCATGCTTCCTGCCTTTGGCGTGAATGCCCAGGAGGGCGATGCCACGGCGGGTGCTACTGTCTTCAAAAAATGCGCCATATGTCATGTTGCCGATACGGACAAGAACAAGGTCGGCCCGTCGCTGAACCGGATCCTTGGCAGGAAGGCGGCGACACATCCGAATTTCAGCTATTCTCCGGCAATGAAGAAGGCAGGCGAGGGCGGGCTGGTTTGGGACGAGGCAACACTGCGCGACTATCTCCACGATCCCAAGGGAAAGATAAAAGGAACGAAGATGGTGTTTGCCGGGCTGAAGGACGACACCGAGATCAAAAATCTCATCGCTTATCTCAAGCAGTTTTCCCAATAGAAGAATGCGAATGCCCGACAGTCACCCAGGCGCCGCTTTCGCCGTTGTCATTGTCCACACGACTTGTTCGTGAGATAATGCTAAAAATACACCGACGGATTGCGAATTTCGCCCTGTGGCAAGTCACGGTTCAAGGAGCAGGCAATGGCTATCGTGCTGGTTCTGGTTCTGCTGGTCGTCGGATCCGTCGTGTTTCATTTGCTGAGCCCGTGGTGGTGGACGCCCATTGCCTCCAACTGGGGCTACATCGACAACACCTTGCTGATCACCTTCGCGATCACCGGTCTGGTGTTCGTGGCAGTAGGTTCCTTTATGGCCTATTGCGTGTTCCGGTTCCGGCACAAACCGGGAAACCAGGCGGCCTATGAGCCGGAAAACAGGCGGCTGGAGATATGGCTTGCGGTGGTAACCTCCGTAGGGGTTGCCGCGATGCTCGCGCCCGGGCTCGTCGTGTGGAACCAGTTCATCACCGTGCCTGCCGATGCGCACCAGATCGAAGTCGTCGCTCAGCAGTGGCAGTGGAGTTTCCGGATGCCGGGCGCGGACGGGCGCCTGGGAAAGGCCGATACCCGTGAGGTCAACCCGGAAAATCCCCTTGGCCTGAACAAGAGCGACAACGCAGGGCTCGACGACGTGATCGTCGAGGGAGGTGAACTGCACCTGCCAATCGGCAAACCGGTCAAGGTCCTGCTTCGCTCGATCGACGTTCTTCACGATTTCTACGTGCCTGAATTTCGCGCAAAGATGGATATGATCCCCGGCATGGTGACCTATTTCTGGTTTACGCCGACGCGCACGGGAACCTTCGAAATCCTTTGCGCCGAGCTGTGCGGCGTCGGGCACTCGCAGATGCGCGGAACGGTCATGGTCGATGAGGAGGTCGCCTACCAGGCCTGGCTGGCGGAACAGACGACATTCACCCAAATGCTGGCATCGGGGGAAGCGCAGCCGGCAGAACAGGCGCAGTAGCCTATCGGAGGAACAGGGAGGACGGACATATCATGGTCGATATTCGATCGGGCGCCGGGGAGCTCATCCCACCTGCAGAAGTCGAAGATGTGGAGCTTTACCATCCGAAGAGCTGGTGGACGAAATATGTCTTCAGCCAGGATGCCAAGATCATTGCCGTCCAGTACTCAGTGACGGCGATGGCCATAGGTTTCGTGGCGCTGGTCCTTTCCTGGCTGATGCGACTGCAGCTTGCCTTTCCTGGCTACTTCGCCTTCATCGACGCGGAGCACTATTACCAGTTCATCACCATGCATGGCATGATCATGGTGATCTATCTTCTCACCGCACTGTTTCTCGGCGGTTTCGGCAACTACCTCATTCCCCTGATGCTCGGCGCCAGGGACATGGTGTTTCCCTATGCCAACATGCTGAGTTACTGGATTTATCTGCTCGCCGTGCTGGTGCTCGTGGCCGGATTTTTCGCGCCCGGCGGGCCGACGGGCGCCGGCTGGACGCTCTATCCGCCGCAAGCCATTCTTTCGGGCACGCCGGGCGGACAGGACTGGGGCATCATTCTCATGCTGTCGTCCCTGATCCTGTTCATCATCGGCTTCACGATGGGCGGCCTGAATTATGTCGTGACCGTGCTGCAGGGACGCGCGCGCGGCATGACGCTGATGCGCATGCCGCTGACGGTCTGGGGAATTTTCACGGCGACGGTCATGGCGCTCCTTGCCTTTCCCGCACTTTTCGTCGCCGCCGTGATGATGCTTTTCGACCGGCTGCTCGGGACGAGCTTCTTCATGCCTGCCATCGTGGAGATGGGCACGCAGCTGCAGCAGGGCGGCGGCAGCCCGATCCTTTTCCAGCATCTCTTCTGGTTCTTCGGTCATCCGGAGGTTTACATCGTGGCGCTTCCCGCCTTCGGGATCGTCTCCGATCTCATCAGCACGCATGCGCGAAAGAATATCTTTGGCTACCGCATGATGGTCTGGGCGATCCTGATCATAGGGGCGCTCAGCTTCATCGTCTGGGCGCATCACATGTATGTCAGCGGCATGAACCCGAATTTCGGCTTCTTCTTTGCCGTCACGACGCTCATCATTGCGGTACCGACGGCAATCAAGGTCTATAACTGGGTGCTGACGCTCTGGCGCGGCGATATCCACCTGACACTGCCAATGCTTTTTGCGCTCGCCTTCATCCTAACTTTCGTCAATGGCGGCCTGACGGGACTGTTCCTCGGCAATGTCGTCGTCGACGTGCCGCTTTCCGATACGATGTTCGTCGTGGCGCATTTCCACATGGTGATGGGGGTGGCCCCGATCCTGGTCATTTTCGGTGCGATCTATCATTGGTATCCGAAGGTGACCGGACGCATGCTGGACGAGACGCTCGGGCACATCCATTTCTGGACCACGTTCATCGGCACCTATGCGATCTTCTTTCCCATGCACTATCTCGGCCTGGTGGGCGTGCCGCGCCGCTACTACGAGATGGGCGAGACGGCTTTCGTTCCGCCGTCCGCCGATACGCTGAACGTCTTCATCACCGCTGCGGCCCTGATTGTCGGGGCAGCGCAGATCGTCTTCCTGTTCAATCTGGTCTGGAGCCTTTACAGGGGCCGGGAAGCCGGCGGCAATCCGTGGCGTGCGACGACGCTGGAATGGCAGACCCCGCAGACCCCGCCGGTGCATGGCAACTGGGGCAAGGAACTGCCGGTGGTCTACCGTTGGGCCTATGATTACAGCGTGCCGGGCAATAGCCAGGACTTCCTTGCGCAGAATGACCCAGGCACCGCGCCGACGGCGGCGGGAGCAGCCTCATGAGCGTCATTCTTATTTTCCTGGCGGTCATCGCAGTCATCGCTTTCTGGTGGATGACCCAGCACCGGCTGACCTCCAAGCCTTGGCTGGAGGTGGGACTGGTGACCGAGCCGGCCGGCGAAAAGCGGTTGCCGATGGCCCCCGCCAGGGTTGGCCTCGGCATTTTCCTCGCCGTCGTCGGCGCGCTCTTTGCGCTTCTGATCAGCGCCTACTTCATGCGCATGGCGGCGGCCGACTGGTGGGCGACGCCCATTCCTCGGCTGCTTTGGGTCAACACCGCCGCGCTTGCGCTCAGCAGCGCGGCGCTCGAATGGGCAAAGGTCGAGGCACGCAGCGGTCGTAGCGACATCATGCGGGTCGCGCTCCTTTCGGGATTGGCGACGGCATTCCTCTTTCTCGCCGGGCAGGTCATGGCGTGGCGGGAGCTTGCGGCGGCCGGTTACGTGCTTGCCGACAATCCCGCCAACAGCTTCTTCTACATCATGACCGGACTGCACGGTCTGCACATTCTAGGTGGTCTGGCAGTGCTCGGCCGCACGACAGGCAGGGCCTTCGACGGTCGTTTTTCTGCAGCCAAGCTGCAACTCAGCCTCGAGCTCTGTGCCGTCTACTGGCATTTCATGCTTTTCGTCTGGATCGTTCTCTTCGCACTCTTGGCCGGCTGGGCGAATGACTTCGTCGATCTCTGCCGCCAGCTGATTTCGTGAGGGATAAAGATGGCTGACTATACGCAAGCAGAAACCGGCGGAACACTCCAGCGACCCGAGGGCCTGCGTGGGATCGCGGCCGATCTCTCTTCCGACCAGCGGGCATTCAAGAACGTCTCGTGGGGGAAGGCCATGATGTGGATCTTCCTCCTCAGCGACACCTTCGTCTTCGGCTGCTTTCTGCTTGCCTACATGACCGCGCGCATGTCCACGCCTGTCGACTGGCCCAATCCCAGCGAGGTCTTCGCGCTTCATATCGGCGGCCAGGAATTGCCGCTGATCCTGATCGCCATCATGACCTTCGTTCTCATCAGCAGTTCCGGCACGATGGCGATGGCCGTCAATTTTGGATATCGTCGCGAACGTGGCCGGACGGCCGCCCTGATGCTGTTGACAGCGGTGCTCGGCGCGACATTCGTCGGTATGCAGGCGTTCGAATGGACGAAACTGATCTCCGAAGGCGTACGGCCCTGGGAGAATCCCTGGGGTGCGGCGCAATTCGGCTCGTCTTTCTTCATGATCACCGGGTTCCACGGCACCCATGTCACTTTCGGCGTGATCTTCCTTCTCATCGTCGCTCGCAAGGTCTGGCGCGGTGATTTCGACACGCAGCGGCGCGGCTTTTTTACCAGCCGCAAGGGTGATTACGAGATCGTCGAGATCATGGGTCTCTACTGGCACTTCGTCGATCTCGTGTGGGTATTCATCTTTGCATTCTTCTATTTGTGGTGAGGCCTGGCATGGCACAAGCGCAAACGCATTCCGGACAACAACACCCCGTCAAGCTCTATCTCCTGGTCTGGGGGTTGCTCTTCGTCCTCAGCACCTTCTCGTACCTGGTCGACTATTTCGCCATCCAGGGCTATGCGCGGTGGTTCCTGATCCTGTTCTTCATGGTGCTGAAGGCAGGACTGATTGTCGCCGTCTTCATGCACATGGCCTGGGAGCGGCTGGCACTTGTCTATGCAATTCTGGTGCCGCCGGTTCTGGTGCTGGTCTTCGTCGCTATGATGGTCTCCGAATCGAACTATACGATCTTCACCCGGCTGACATTTTCCAGTGTGGGCCTTTGAAGCGATCACTTGTCGAACATCAGAAGTTCGAAGAACTGGTTGGCTCGGCCATGCTTGCGGTAAATCCAACGGGTCGCCCCGGCCGCGGTGTTTTGCAAAAAAACATAGTTAATTTGTACGGTTAAGCAGGTTTTAACATTTCCAATTCATTGTCCATGCAAAGCCTATCAGTTTGGCAGGGAGTCCGCTCTGCCGATGCAACTGGATTTTGGAGTGGATCATGAAAAGAAGCTTGTCCGGCATCTTTGCCGCATTGCTTGTCACATCAAATGCTTTCGCCGCCGATCTCGCTCCTGAGCCCGCGCCGGAAATGCCGCCGGAAGTCACGGTAACTGAATCGACCGGCTGGTATCTACGGGGCGATGTCGGCTACGGCTTCACCGACCTGCGTGGCGCCCGCTACTTCCAGGGCAGCAACGCCAATGAGGTCGATTTCGACAGCGCCGAACTGCGCGACTCATGGACAGTCGGCGGCGGTGTTGGTTACCAGATCAACGATTACCTGCGCACCGACCTCACGCTCGACTACCTGACCAAGGCTGATTTCCGCGGTTCGACAACCGGCCAGTGCGGTGCTCCGCTCGAGGATTGCACGTCTCGCGACGTCTCGTCGCTTACGGCCTGGACGCTGATGGCCAATGCCTATGTCGACCTCGGCACTTACGGCGCCTTCACGCCTTATGTCGGCGCCGGTATCGGCGGTTCCTACGTCAAATGGAAAAGCCTTCGTAACACCTCCTGCCAGGATGACGGCGGCGGTTGCGATGACGACGTGATCCATGGCGGCCGCGGCAACTGGCGCTTCACCTACGCGCTCATGGCCGGCGCCTCGATCGACGTGACGTGTAATGTCAAGGCGGATGTCGGCTATCGCTTCCTGCATGTGGACGGTGGCAATATGTTCGGCTACGCCAGCAACGGTGGTCCTGGCCGGGACCGAGGTTTCTATGTTCATGAAGCTCGCGTCGGCGCCCGTTACCTCTTCGGCGGTTGCCAGCAGGCAAGCTACGAACCGCCGCCGGAAATTCCGCTGCAGCCGTCGGTCTACAAGTGATCCGGAGTCTCAGCTACTGATCGCAAGCCGCCCGTTGGGGCGGCTTTTTCGTGATAAGTCTACTTTCGCCGGTGTGCCATTGTCTGCTCAAACTGCGCATGCGCGGTCTTGCGGTTGAAAGCGGGGACTGCCGAAATCTTGTCGCACATACTGCAGACAGCGATCTACAGACCGTTCTGCGCGGTCGGCCCCGACGCATGAAGCGGCTTGATCGCGCCTGCGTCAAAAAATCCTCCGTATGCGACACTTCCACGTTGACTATAATGCGCGTCATCTGTATCCACGGCGGCGGGACACTCCTCCCCAACGAGGAGCTATCTATCTGGAAGGATAGCACATGGCAAAGACCGCAAAGCCGGACGTACGTCCGCAAAATACCCATTTCTCTTCTGGCCCCTGCTCGAAGCGCCCCGGTTGGACGCTTGATGCCCTTTCGGACGCGGCTCTCGGCCGTTCACACCGAGCCAAAGTCGGCAAGGCAAAGCTGAAGCAAGCCATCGATCTTACCCGCGAAGTCCTCGAAGTGCCGGCGGATTACCGCATCGGCATCGTTCCGGCTTCCGATACCGGCGCCGTTGAAATGGCGCTCTGGTCGCTGCTCGGTGAGCGCGGCGTCGACATGCTCGCCTGGGAAAGCTTCGGCGCAGGCTGGGTCACCGATGTCGTCAAGCAGCTGAAGCTCAAGGACGTCCGCAAGCTGGAAGCCGATTACGGCGAGCTTCCGGACCTTTCCTTCGTCGATTTCGACCGCGACGTGGTCTTCACCTGGAACGGTACCACCTCGGGCGTGCGCGTTCCCAACGGTGATTTCATCCCGGCCGACCGGAAGGGGCTGACGATCTGCGATGCGACGTCTGCCGCTTTTGCGCAGAACCTCGATTTCGCCAAGCTCGATGTCGTCACCTTTTCCTGGCAGAAGGTTCTCGGCGGCGAGGGTGCGCATGGTGTTATCATCCTTTCGCCGCGCGCAGTCGAGCGCCTGCTGACCTATACGCCCGCCTGGCCGCTGCCGAAGATCTTCCGCATGACCTCCGGCGGCAAACTCTCCGAAGGCATTTTTCAGGGCGAGACGATCAACACCCCTTCGATGCTCTGCGTTGAGGACTATCTCGATGCGCTTCTCTGGGCAAAGCAGCTTGGCGGTCTGAAGGCGCTGATGGCGCGTGCCGATGCGAATGCCAAGGTCATCGCCGATTTCGTTGCGGCCAGCGACTGGATCGCCAACCTGGCGGTGGAACCGGAAACCGCGTCCAATACGTCGGTCTGCCTGAAGATCGTCGACAAGGATGTTGCGGCACTCGACGCCGACGGCCAGGCGAATTTTGCCAAGGGCGTCGTCTCGCTGCTCGAGAAGGAAGGTGTCGCCTACGACATCGGCCACTATCGCGACGCGCCGTCGGGCCTGCGCATCTGGGCAGGCGCCACGATCGAAACCGCCGACATGCAGAAGCTGATGCCCTGGCTCTCCTGGGCCTTCGAGACGCAGAAGGCGACGCTCTCCCAGGCTGCTGCCTGACGTGATCGCATCCGGCTCCGCTCACTGAGCGGGGCTCTTGCATTCTCTTTTATCATCGCTGAACACTTTTGAAGGAAGCCCCCAATGGCACCTCGCGTTCTCGTATCCGACGAATTGTCGGAAACCGCCGTCCAGATCTTCCGCGACCGCGGCGTCGAAGTCGATTTCCAGCCGCAACTCGGCAAGGACAAGGACAAGCTCGCCGAAATCATCGGCAACTATGACGGTCTTGCCATCCGGTCCGCCACCAAGGCGACCGAAAAGCTGATTGCAGCCGCCACCAACCTCAAGGTCATCGGGCGCGCTGGCATCGGTGTCGACAACGTCGATATCCCGGCTGCCTCGCGTCGCGGCATCATCGTCATGAACACGCCCTTCGGCAACTCCATCACGACCGCCGAACACGCAATCGCGCTGATGTTCGCCGTTGCCCGCCAGCTGCCGCAGGCTGATGCCTCGACGCAGGCCGGCAAGTGGGAGAAGTCGAAGTTCATGGGCGTCGAAATCACCGGCAAGACGCTCGGCGTCATCGGTGCCGGCAACATCGGCTCGATCGTCTGTGCTCGCGCCATTGGCCTGAAGATGCACGTCCTCGCCTACGACCCGTTCCTCTCCAAGGAGCGCGCCGAGGAAATGGGCGTTGTCAAGGTCGAGCTCGACGAACTGCTTGCCAAGGCTGATTTCATCACGCTGCATGTGCCGATGACGGACAAGACGCGCGGCATCCTCAACAAGGAAGCACTGGCGAAGACCAAGCCAGGTGTGCGCATCATCAACTGCGCCCGCGGCGGTCTCGTCGATGAGGCTGCGCTTGCAGACGCGATCAAGTCCGGCCATGTCGCCGGTGCTGCCTTCGATGTCTTCGAGGTCGAGCCCGCCAAGGAAAGCCCGCTCTTCGGTCTGCCGAACGTCGTCTGCACGCCGCATCTCGGTGCGTCGACCACCGAAGCGCAGGAAAACGTCGCGCTTCAGGTTGCCGAGCAGATGGCGGACTACCTGGTCAAGGGTGCCGTTTCCAACGCTATCAACATGCCGTCGATTACGGCTGAAGAAGCGCCAATCCTGAAGCCCTTCATCAGGCTCGCCGACGTTCTGGGCGCCTTCGTCGGCCAGGTCACCGAGGAGCCGATCAAGGAAATCGAGATCCTTTACGACGGCGCCACGGCGAACATGAATACCCGTGCGCTGACGAGCGCCCTGCTTGCCGGCCTGATCCGCACGCAGGTTGCCGACGTCAACATGGTTTCGGCCCCGATCATGATCAAGGAAAAGGGCATCGTGCTCTCCGAGGTCAAGCGCGACAAGACCGGCGTCTTCGACGGCTACATCAAGCTCACGGTGACTACCGAGAGCATGACGCGCTCGATCGCCGGTACCGTCTTCTCCGACGGCAAGCCGCGCTTCATCCAGATCAAGGGCATCAATCTCGATGCCGATGTCGGCAGCCACATGGTCTACATTGCCAACACCGACGTTCCCGGCATGATCGGCTTCATCGGCACGACGCTCGGGGAAGCCGGTGTGAACATCGCCAATTTCCAGCTCGGCCGAGACAAGCAGGGTGGTGATGCGATCGCGCTCCTTTATGTCGACGGCCCTATTGGCGACGACGTTCTGGCGAAGCTGACGGCGCATCCGGCAATCCGCCAGGCCAAGCCCTTGGTCTTTGCGGTCGATTGAGATTTCCTCCCAAGGAAGAATGAGGATGCCCGGCGCGGGGGACCGCGCCGGGCAAGCCTTTCAATCAGATCGAAAAGTTGGCGCTGTTCGGAATTTGACCCTGTGGTGTCAGGTCGTCTACGGCCTTCGGTAGGTCTTTTGAAAGGCGTTTGAGGATTTCATCCTCACTCAAGCCCGTCTTTGAAGAAAGCTCTTCGAGAACGTCCGGGCCGAGCGCTTGCGAGAGCTGCCGATCGTCGATCGGCTTGTTCTGGCCGCGCGATACCCATGAATCCGCTGTATCGCCGTAGCCGTTCTTGGTGAACTGATCGAGTAGGCCACCAAGGCCGCCACTTAAGATACCACCGGCAGAGCCACCCTTGACGAGGTCGCCGAGACCGCCGCCTGCAAGGCCGCCGAGAATTCCGCCCAAACCTCCCTCAGAAGGCTTGGAGCGCATTCCGCCGGGCTCCGTGCCGCCAGTTTGGGGCTGTGCGCCGCCTTGCGTGAGTTCGCGGAGCGCCGCGGCGATTTTGTCGCGGTTCTGGTATCCGGCGACGGCAAGTATGCCGAGCAATGCCGTAAGATTTCTGCGATCCATGATGTCCTCCCCATCGAGATTTGCCCGGGCGCCGCATTCGATCAATACAGCCCGAATGCGGGAATGCGCGGCCGACGACATGGTTCCCGTGTCATCGAAAATTCACCACAAGCTGTGGTTGGCTCACTCCCTGAAGATAAACACTATCGAACCGGGCGCAGCAGCCGCAGCGCATTGAGGGTCACGAGCACTGTTGCGCCCGTATCGGCGAGGATTGCGGGCCAGAGCCCGGTGAGGCCAATGACGGTCGTGACGAGGAAGACCGCCTTCAGGCCAAGCGCGATGGCAATGTTTTCGAAGATGTTGCGCATCGTCCGCTTGGAAAGCTCGATCATCGCCGCCACATCGCCAACGCGGCCGTGCAAGACCGCCGCATCCGCGGTCTCCAGCGCTACGTCCGTGCCGCCTGCCATGGCGATGCCGACATCTGCAGCTGCCAGGGCAGGGGCGTCGTTGATGCCGTCGCCGACCTTGGCGACGATGAAGCCTTCGCGCTTCAGCTCGCCAACAATACGCTGCTTGTCTCCGGGCATGAGCTCGGCTCTGACATCGATGCCAAGCTGTTCACCGATCGCCCTTGCGGTGCGCTCGTTGTCGCCGGTCAGCATGACGATCCGGACCCCGGCGTCGGTCAGCATCTTGAGGCCGGCTTTTGCGTCCCCGCGCGGCTCGTCGCGCATGGCGATGAAACCGGCGGTTTTGCCGTCGACGAGAAGAACCGATACGCTCTTGCCCTGTACGTTCAACGCAGCGATGCGCTCACCCTGTTCAACCGTCAGGGCGCCAGTCGCGCGGGCGGCAGACGGAGAGAGAAGATCCAGCCTTTCACCGCCGACGCGGCCGGTCATGCCCTTGCCGGGAACGGCTTCTACCTCAAAGGCAGGCGGTACGGGCACCTTGTCGCTCTTTGCGCGATCGAGGATCGCCAGTGCCAGAGGGTGGTTGGAATTTCTTTCCAGCACGGCCGCGCGCGAGAGCACTTGAGCCTCCTTCAATTCGAAAGGCACGATGTCGGTCACTCTCGGCTTGCCTTCAGTCAGCGTGCCGGTCTTGTCGAGCGCGACGGCGGTGACCTTGCCGAGCGTTTCCAGCACGGCACCACCCTTCATCAGCAATCCGCGCCGCGCGCCTGCCGAGAGCGAAGCAGCGATCGCAGCTGGCGTCGAGATCACCAGAGCGCAAGGGCAGCCGATCAGCAGGATCGCGAGCCCCTTGTAGATCCATTCCTCCCAGGTGCCAGCGCCAAGGAGCGGCGGGACAATCGCCACCAATGCCGCGGCCGCGACGACGCCTGGCGTATAGTAACGCGAGAAGCGGTCTATGAAACGCTCGGTGGGCGCCTTCGATTCCTGTGCTTCCTCGACGAGCTTGATGACGCGGGCGATCGTGTTGTCGGCGCTTGCTGCGGTTACCTTGATACGGAGTGCGCCGTCACCGTTCACCGTTCCGGCAAAGACCGTGTCATCTCTACCTTTGCGCACCGGAACGCTTTCGCCTGTCACAGGCGCCTCGTCGATCGCACTTTCGCCAGAGACGATGACGCCGTCAGCCGAAATACGGTCGCCCGGGCGAACGAGGATGGTGGAGCCTACGGTGAGGGTCCCTGCCGGCACTTCCCGCGTTTGGCCGTTTTCCTCCAGCAAGGCGTTCTTCGGCACGAGCGCCGTCAGCGACTGAATGCTCGCCCGAGCACGTCCGGCGGCAACGCCTTCCAGCAATTCGCCGACCAGAAAGAGGAAGACGACGGCTGCCGCCTCCTCTCCGGCGTCGATGATGACGGCGCCGACGGCCGCGACCGTCATCAGCATCTCGATCGAAAACGGGGTCCCGGACAGTGCCGCCGATATCGCGCGACGGGCGATCGGTACAAGACCGATCAGCACAGCGGCAACAAAGGCGTAGGGGGCGATCGCCGGCATGAGATGCCCGGCAGCGTAAGCCGCGGCAAGAGCCGCACCGGCTGCGATCGTCAGCCGCCCTTTTCTGCTTTGCCACCAGAAGCCGCCGATCTGTCCATGGTCGTGGCCGTGCAGATCTGTGATGTCCTTTTCGGGATGAATGTGCCCATGGTGATCATGATCGGCCTGATCATGGTTATGGCCTTGCGCAGCTTGATCGTGATCCGGCGCCTTCGCCGGCATCGGCAAGACCGAATAGCCGAGACCCGTCACCTTCTTCTCGATCGCTTTCAGGTCACTCGTGCCGTTATGGCTGATGGTCATCGTGCCCGCGGTCACGGAAACGGAAACGTCCTCGACGCCGGCAATGCGGCGCACTGCAGTGTCTATCTTCGCCGCGCAGGATGCGCAGTCCATTCCGCCAACTTTGTATTTCGCTCGAGCCGCTTCAGCCATTTCGGAGTTCCTTGTTCTTCAGCAGCATTCTTCCTACATGCTCTAGCGACTAGAGGTGCAAGAGAAAAATCATGAAAAAGATCACGATCGGCGAAGCAGCTCGCCAGAGCGGAGTGAAGGTTCCGACGATCCGCTACTATGAGAGCATCGGTTTGCTGACGGCGCCCAGCCGCAGCGAGGGCAACCAGCGCTCCTATGAACCCGCCGATATCCGCCGCCTTGCCTTCATCCGCCATGCCCGCGAGCTCGGCTTCGAGGTCGGTTCCATCCGAACCTTGCTGGCGCTGCAGGACGATCCCGATCAATCCTGCGCCTCGGCCGATGCTATCGCCAAAGCGCGGCTCATCGAGGTCGAGCAGCGTATCCGCAGTCTCATGGCACTGAAAGCCGAGCTGGAGATCATGGTCGAAGGCTGCGGCCACGGCCGTGTGGATCAGTGCCGGGTCATCGAAGTCCTTGCCGACCACGGCCAATGCATGCATCCGCACCACTGAACCCGAAAGGCGCAGGTCACCCTCACTGGTGACTGGCACGAGGGTGGAGAAATGGCGCTGAAACCGTAGACCGCCTCAGCCCTTCGAGGGGGCGCCGAAATCCGCCCTTGCAAGCAACTCGGTGACCTCGCCATCGCTGGTCTGATTGAAATCGTCATAGTGAAGGCTGACCGCCTGGAAGTCCTCGGGCGCGGATAGGCAGAAGACTTCGTCGACTTGCGCCCTCAGATCCTCGATTACCATCCGTGGCGCAACCGGGACCGCAAGAGTGATATGAGCCGCACCCGCCTGACGAAGCGCCTTCAATCCAGCCTTGACCGAAGCGCCGGTGGCAATGCCGTCGTCGACGAGAATGACGCTCCGGTTTGACAGATCCGTGGGTGGGCGATCACCGAGATAAACCTTTCGGCGCCTCTCTATCTCTTCGAGCTGGCGGGCTGCCTCTTTCTCGAAATAATCGAGGGACGCACCGCAATAGGCGAGGACGTCCTCGTTCATAACACGTTGTGGATTCTTGCCGTCGACGACGGCGCCGATGGCATATTCCGGATAGCCAGGCGCCCCGATCTTGCGGACGAGCAGGATATCGAGCGGCGCGTGCAGGCAGCACGCGAGTTCGAATGCCACAGGCACGCCGCCACGCGGCAGACCGAGCACGACAGGGTCATCGCTTCGTGCGCCAATCGCCTCGGCGAGCTTTCTGCCCGCGTCGGCACGATCGTGAAAGCGGAGAGGATTCTGCATCGTCACAGTCCGAACGGATAGGTTTCGGGCACACCCTGCGGGCGCACGGCAGCAAGCGGATTCACGGCTTTCGTTTCTTCGAACCAAAGGTAGCAGTCGAACTGTTCGGGAAGCACTGCCTCGAAATAGTGGCTGTAGAATTCGCTTTCCGGCCGGTAGACGACACCGATGGCGCGTTCAAGTCGACGTTCCGACAATATCTCGCGCACTGCCCGATCGCGGGTTCCGCGCAGGTCGGTCAGCGATCTGGGTATCGCGGTCTGCCGGAAAACACGCTCGTAAGAGTCCGGACGCGACGGATTGACGGTCTTGATCTTTACCGGTTGGTCCCAGTCGTCAGCGGCCGCCACCGTACCGCGGTCCGTCCCGAAGCCCACGAGAAGGGCCTCCTCGCCATAAGCAATCCGGGCAAGCTCGCCGATGTTGAACTGGCCGTCCCAGCCCATGGCGGTGGCAGCCGCATTGCCGATGTGCGAATTGTGGGCCCAAACGACAGCTTTTGCATCTGGCCGATACTCCATGAGCTTCTGGAGCGTTTCGAACATATGCTTGTCGCGCAGATTCCAGGAATCATTGCCGCTCCGGTACATCGCCCGATAATAATGTTCGGCAGTTGCCACGATACGCGCGTTTTGAGCTGCATCGAGAAAGTCCTCGCCATCTGCGGCGGCATAATCGAGCTCGCGGGCGAGCAGTTCCTGCAATTGGGCGACGACGGCCGGCTCGCATTCCTCCTGAACGCCGGAAAGGATGGCATGGGCATAGCCTGCCGGCCGCTCCTGCCATGGCGTCAGGCAGGCATAACGGCGGCGAGCTGCTTTCGCCTCCTCGGGGTCGATACGCTGGAGGTAATCGAGCACCGCCTTGAGCGAGCTATTCAGCGAGTAGATATCCAGGCCGCGCAACTCGACCCGCCGGGCCGGCGCGAGGCTTTCATTGTAGCTGTGCAGCCACGAGACGAACTGCTCGAACTCGGCGTTCCGCCACATCCAATCGGGAAAGCGTATAAAGGATTCTGCGTCGTAGGTTCGCACGCGCCGGTGACGCACATGGCGGTCGATCCGTTCGGCGTCGGGCCAATCGGCTTCGATTGCGATGATGTTGAAGCCGTGATTTTCGATGAGGTTGCGGGTGATGGCCGCGCGCGCCTGGTAGAACTCGGCCGTACCGTGCGTCGCCTCGCCCAAAAGGACGACCTTCGAGCTGTCGATATAAGGATCGAAGAAGACGCCGAATTCGATCATATGGGCGGGATCAGGCAGCGGTTCGCAGGCATGGCGAATTGCATGCGCGATGCCGTCCGCCTGGTTCGGTTTAAGCTCCAGGAGAGTCATATGAGCCTCCTTTCGAATGTGATCGGGTTATTTGTCCGTCGTTTGCGAGGGCGGCTCGGCGCCTTCGTTGGCTCCGTATCGTCTCACTAGAAACACATTGCCGCAAGAATTGTTTCTGCGGCATCAAACGGTTTTCGATTGCCTGAGCTACATTCTTCCGCCGAAAGCTCAGGCGAACTATGTTTGTGATTTGTTTCTATTTTCTCACCAGCCGGATTTTTTCAGCTATCTGCGCGCCTTCGCCTCCGACAGGATCAAGTTTGATCGCAATTTCATGGCCGGTAGGGATGCCGGCGTTGTTGCGATCATCCGCTCGCTCGTCGGCATCGGCTCGGGCGTCGATGCGACGGCCCGTGCCGAAGGTTTCGAAAAGTGAGCAGCTCAAGAGCCTCAAGCAGCAGGGTTTCAGGGCTAACTGCTCGAAAAATCCGTGACACGGGCGCAAGCCGAAGAATTGAGATCGGCATGCCCCCAAAGCGGTGGATCGCCGTCAACGGCTGAGATCTCTCATCGGGGAAATGTTCGCGGCCTTGCTGGGCTCCCAAGCGGTAGCACGAACTTTTGCCCTTTTCCATATTGCAGGGCACCCTAAGTGCCGGCTCATGTCCGACCTTGTAAACGATATTCGCGCCCAAGGCATCTGGCTGCCTGATTGGGTGGCAAGTATTGGCATCTTCGCTGTCGTTGTGGCGCTCGCGCTTTTCTTCCATCGCGTGGCTTTCCGGCTTCTGGCACGCCTTGTCGCCTCGCGCGATATCATCTGGAGGTCGCTTGTCTCCCGGCTCGAGGGCATGGCGCGGCTTGCAATCCTGACTGCGGCGCTGGGCTTTGCCGCCACGATTTCGCCACTCACGGAGTATCAGGCCTCGACGCTGCGCCACGTGCTGCTGATCGCCTTCATCATCCTCGTTGCCTGGATGGCGAAGACCGCCAAGCATATCTGGATGACCGTCTATCTGCGGCGCTTCAAGCTGGACGCCGAGGACAATCTGCTCGCGCGCAAGCACGTCACGCAGTCGCGGATCATTGAGCGGATCGCAGACATGATCATCGTCGTCGTGACGATTTCCGCCTGCATGATGACTTTTGACGCGGTCAAGCAATATGGCGTGAGCCTGCTCGCATCCGCTGGCGTTGCCGGCATTGTCGTCGGTCTGGCTTTGCAGCCCGTCCTCAAAAACCTCTTTGCCGGCATTCAGCTTGCAATCACGCAGCCGATCCGCATCGACGATGCGCTTCTGGTCGAGGGCGAATGGGGCAATGTCGAGGAAATTACCTCGACTTACGTCGTCGTGAAAATATGGGACTGGCGCCGCCTCGTCCTGCCGCTCAGCTATTTTATCGAGAACCCGTTCCAGAACTGGACGCGCGAAAGCGCATCGCTGATCGGAACGGTCATGATCTATCTCGACTACAGCGTGCCAGTTTCCGCGATCCGCGCCAAGGCGGAGGAGATACTGGCCGGCTCCAAGCTCTGGGACCGGAGAGTGGCCAACGTCGCCGTCACCGATTTCAGGGAAAGCGTCATGGAAATCCGCATCCTCGCCTCAGCTTCGAATTCCGGACGAACCTTCGACCTGCGCTGCGAAATCCGCGAAAAGCTGATCGATTTCATCCAGCGCGAATATCCGCAGGCCTTGCCGCAGGTCAGAGCGATGCTGGAGGGTCGGGAGGAGAAAGGGCGAAAGGCGGCAGCCGAATAGCGCATTGTCGCAGCAAATCCCCGCCTCTTGCGCGAAGCCGCGATCCTTTCTATATCCACGGCCACGAAAGCCCGGCGGACCAGCCTGCCGGAAGAACAGGAAATTCGCCGCATTTCAAGGGCAGACGGCGGGGCGAAACAAGCACTGAACTGGCAGCACTCGTGAACACACTGGATTTTGACAAGAAACCGGAAGATACGCGCATTGTCGTTGCCATGTCCGGCGGCGTCGACAGTTCCGTCGTTGCCGGCCTGTTGAAGCGTCAGGGCTACGATGTGCTTGGTATCACGCTGCAGCTTTACGACCACGGAGCGGCCGTTCACCGTGCCGGTTCCTGCTGTGCCGGGCAGGACATCGACGACGCGCGCCGGGTCTGCGAAACGCTCGGCATTCCGCATTACGTGCTCGACTACGAGAAGCGCTTCCGCGACACCGTCATCAATCCTTTCATGGAAAGCTATGTGGCCGGCGAAACGCCGATCCCTTGCGTGTCGTGCAATCAGACCGTCAAGTTCGCCGATCTTCTGGCGACCGCCAAGGAACTCGGCGCCGATGCGCTGGCGACCGGCCATTACATCCGTTCGCGCCCGAACCCGACATCCGGCAACCCAAGCCGCCGCGCGCTTTACCGTCCAGCCGACGCCGAGCGCGACCAGAGTTATTTCCTGTTTGCAACAACCCAGGAACAGATCGACTATCTGCGCTTCCCGCTCGGCGGCCTGCCGAAGGCCGAGACCCGCAGACTTGCCGAAGAGATGGGCCTGGTCGTTGCCAAGAAGGCCGACAGCCAGGACATCTGTTTCGTGCCGCAAGGCAAGTATTCCGATATCATCACCAAGCTGAAGCCGAACTCGGCGCTGGCGGGCGAGATCGTACATCTCGACGGCCGCGTGCTCGGCAGCCACGACGGTATCCTGCACTACACGATCGGTCAGCGCCGCGGCATCGGCGTTGCGACCGGCGAGCCTCTCTATGTCGTCTTTCTCGATGCGCGCTCGCGCCGTGTCATTGTCGGCCCCAAGGAAGCGCTGGAGACACACCGCGTCTATCTTCGCGATGTCAACTGGCTCGGCGACCAGCCGCTTGCCGAAGCCTCCTCCGGCGAAGGTTTTGCCTGCTACGCGAAGGTTCGCTCTACCCGGGCACCGGCGCCGGCGGTTGTCCGTGCCGATGCGCGCGGTATCTATGTCGACCTGACCGTCGGCGAAGCCGGCGTGGCGCCGGGCCAGGCATGCGCGCTTTATTCGGCGCCTGGCGATGACGCCCGCGTGTTTGGCGGCGGCTTCGTCGAGCGTTCAGAGCGCGAGCCGACGGCCGAAGCCTCGCTGAAAGCCCTGCTTTCCAGAGCCGCCGCCGCCTGAACCGGGCGCGAAACGGCCTGCAACAAAACGCGCCGTTTTCTTGATGTCACCTGCTTGACACCAAGCCGGACCGCACCTTATAAGCCGCTCATCCCACGAGCCGCCGCTTCGCGAACGGCATCGTTGACCAGTGGCGGAGTAGCTCAGTAGGTCAGAGCAGAGGAATCATAATCCTTGTGTCGGGGGTTCAAATCCCTCCTCCGCTACCATCAAATTCCTAAGAAATACAGCCGTTTAGGAAAAAGCGGCTCCGGTAATTCCGCGGCCTTTGTGCCATCTTTGTGCCGCGGAATTTCCCATCTAATCGTGCTCTGCCTTATTGGCAGGCTCGGCCTAAGCCCCTAGTATCGCGTCGATCTGAGCGATCAGCGCCGTATATGTTTCGATATTACGGCGATACTCGGCCTTTATACGCTCGGTAACGTTTGAAAGTGGGCCATTGCCCTCCTTCTGGAAGTGTTGGATGTCGTTTTCATCCATCGCCTTGAGATGATCCTCATGTTCCTTGATCTTCTGTTCGTACTCAGATCGCATACTTTCTAAGTCCACGACACCCTCCTAAACTTTCCGGGGCCAGTTATGCGTTTAACGAACCAATGCCTTAACAATACAGAATTTGTTTTGAATGCCGCTGGCAGCGCTGTTTAACTCGCCTCCATAGGAGGAGTTCCCATGAAGAACGTGATTTTAGCAGCTGCGCTTTTGCTCCCGTCGTCAGGCCTTGCCGCCCAGGCCGTGGAAGTCAATGCCCGGGCTCACACGTGTAGCCAGATTATGCAAATTATACGCCAATCCAAAGCGGCTTTTGTACGCACCGGCATCGGCGGCCGCAGCTTCCGCTATCCGCCGGCGCGCTGTAGGCTGGGTGACAAGCGCACCATTGTCAGCTTGCGGGATGCCAACGGTCAGATGTGCACCCTCGATTATGCTTGTGTTTATGATCCGGAATCGCCCTATAACTGGTCCTTGGACTAGCCCTACGAAGCCCAGTGAAGAACTCAACCGAAGGCGACGCGTCGAACCTGGACCGCCTGGCCACCACAGCCCGTCACCTCCACCGGTCGCGGGTTTTTGCATTTTCGGCAATAGTTTCTATTCTGAAGAGGAGGTAGCGAGTATCGCCTGGCCAAAGGCTTTCAGGGCTGTCTCGCGATCAGCCTTCAGCATTTCTTCAGCCAGACGCGCGAAGTCGAGCGGCGAGACCGTTGCAGGGCGCGCCGGAAAGCAACGGCGACTGGTCGAACTATAAGCCGCACGGCGAGCTTTCCATGACCGTTACAAATCCGGTTGCCATCGAGCAGTTCGAGATCGGCGGCGTCTATCGGCTGACCTTTGAAAAGGCCGGTGCGAGCGGTGAAGGAATCACCGGGGAGGCCTTACAACGCACGGCTTCCGGGGTGGTGCCGAAAGTCACTTGTGTCTAAGCGCACCGAACGAGCGATCATTTCGCAGGGTCAGCTTTAACATCAGAGTCAAATGTGGCTGAGCCCCAGTCGGCGATAAAATACTTCTCTACCGCAAGCTCACCCTTCTCAGCTCTGGCGGCCTTTGCTGCGGCGTTGAATGCTGCTTGTGCCGCGTCGCAATCCTGGAAGTCGCCGATCAAGGTGGTGTTGGGTAGCTTATACCATTTCTTTGCGGTAAGCGCCCATACCCAAGTCGACCATCCAAGTTTCTCCGCTTGAGCGATAAACGCGGCATGCAGACCCCGATAGGTGTCGGCGATATCGTAAACTGCAATGTAGCGTGCCATAGCCGTTCCTTTGCTGGTTGCATGAGCAGTTGATAATGAACACCCATGAGTCGCAAGTGCAGTTCAACAACAGGAACGGCTTTGCACGCGGTTTACCGGTTATTCGATTTATTCACAGATTGAGAGACCGTTCATGATGTCGGCTGTTGTGACCAATACGGTCCTCCGCCACCATAAATTCCATAGCAACGTCTGTGGCTTAGAAGTAACATTCCGCACATTTCCCGGACATGTCGCTTCTGACTTCCAACGGGTCCTTTCAGTGCCGGCAGCTGCGCTGGCCGGTCCACTTCGAGGTGAAGACACCTGATGGATGCAGCACATGATCTTCCAACGGCCGCTTCTTGTGCCAAAACGGGGATTTACCCTTACTCAATCTCATACATCGTTTGTCTCGCAAGCCTGGCAAGACTTCTTGCCTCACCTTCCCATCAAGCCTTTATGCACGCGGTTCATGATGCGACGTCAGCTCAAGCCCCATCAGATCTTGCTCGCAGAGCGGCCTCTCGCATGGTTGCGAATTATCGAGATCGGTCTCTCAACGGCCTGAAGCAACCGATCATTGCTCAAAGCCAGCCGCGTCTCTTGAAATAGAGGTAGGGCATGACGGCCGAGAGCATCATAAGGACGATGGCGAGAGGGTAGCCGAAATACCATTTTAACTCCGGCATGAAATCGAAATTCATTCCGTAGATCGAGGCGACCAGTGTCGGAGGCAGGAACACCACCGCCGCCACCGAGAAGATCTTGATGATCTGATTCTGTTCGAGATTTATGAGCCCGAGCGTCGCATCGAGCAGAAAGTTGATCTTTCCCGACAGAAAGGTTGCGTGATCGCCGAGGGACGCGGCGTCCCGTTGCAGCAGCTTGACGCGCTGCCGAAGCTCTTTAGTCGGCCGGCGTTGTGGGCTTTCGAGGGCGGAGTGATAGGCTACGAGCCGGGAAATGCTGACCAGGCTTTCGCGTATAGCCGTGAGGAAATCGGCCTTCTGGCCGAGCTGTTCGATGAGTGACTGCAAGTCGCGCGTCTTTTTCGTCACGTTCGAGACCTTGCTGCGGAAGACCTCGCGAGAAACGCCGTCGATCTCGTTTCCCAGCCGCTCGAGGGCGTCGGCCATGCGATCGATCAGCGCTTCGATAAGGCCGGTCATCAACATTTCGCCGTTCGCGCAAGGCACGCCGCCACCAATGCCACGCTGCGCCCGTAACAGGAATACGTCGAAGGGCTTCGGCTCGGCATATCGCACGGTCACGAGGCTCGAGCCCTTCAGAATGAAAGTCACCGGCGTCTTTACGGGCTCGTCACCATCCAGGCCCGTCAGTGCCGTCATCGTCATAAACTCGGCACCGCTTTCCTGATAGAGGCGGGCGGAAAGCTCGATGTCCTCCATCTCCTCGCGCGTCGGGATGGAAATCCCCAGTTGATGCTCGACTGATCTGTTTTCCTCGGGCACCGGATTGAGCAGGTCGTGCCAAACCGGAGCAGGGGCCGTTTCCGGAGTCACATCGGACGGGACAGCTGCCAATCGATCGGCATGGTGCCAGTAGGTGCGTAGCATGGGCTCTCCTGAAAGACCGTCGGTCTATCCGGAGCTCAAGGGAAGGTCACCGGGGTCGCGGCCGTGATGACGTCGAACTTCGAACGTCGGGGTTCATGTCGTTTTCCTTTGAATCAATGACAGTTTTACGAATGTCATCGCTACCTCCGAATGCGCCCGGCCCAGCATGAAGTCAAGCGGGGTTAAGGCGCATCGCGGCTTGTTGGTCACGCGCATCTCCGACGCGATGTTCTCGCAAATTCAGCTGATGTCGTCTTCGTTACCCGGCAAGGCTGCTCCTGCAGCGCGAGCGCTTGTCGGAATTTCGCAAATGCTGCGAGAAACCGTCGTGACGATGTCCGCTCCAGGAAGTCGACAGTCGTCGCCGGCAAGCCTGATGCGTCACCGACAATGGAATGGAGGCCGCAACTGAGGCAATGAGCTGTCGGATCAACCTCGACCCACTCTTCGATCTCAGCAGAGTGGCAGGTTGCTCAGCAACGAAAGCCGCCAAAGTGAGCCGGACCGAATTGCGCTCGAGCGCTATGCTTGTTCGCTGGGATGTCGGACGTCGTTAGCTCTTTTTCTTCGGAGATGGCTGTTTGACCCGGATGCGCAGGGGCCTGCCTTCCGCATGATCTATGTCGAAGGAGTTCGTCTTTTTCACGAGGTCGCTGAGCTTCCTGAAGCCATATGTCCGTGGATCGAAGTCAGACGCCAGATTTGCTAGCTGCGTTCCGACCGCTCCGAGCGGCACCCATCCATCCTCACTCTCCATCTGAGCGATCATCCTCTTGATGATGGGCGTCGCCGCGCTCGGCTGCTGTAGTGAGGGCGTCGCCTGTATGGCGTCCGTTCCATTTGAAGCGATCGCAGGAATCAGGTTCTCGGTATAAATGAATCTGCGGCATGCCTGGCGGAAACTTTCAGGTGTCTTCTGTTCACCAAAACCAAAAACGTCGATGCCTTGCTCACGGATCCGCGAGGCGAGGCGAGTAAAATCGCTGTCTGAGGATACAAGGCAAAAACCGTCGAAGCGGCCGCTGTGCAGGAGATCCATGGCGTCGATGACGAGAGTGATATCGGAAGCGTTCTTGCCAGTGGTGTAGGCGAATTGCTGCTGGGGGATGATCGCGTGCCTTGCCAGGACGTCGATCCAAGCTTTTGAGCGACCACTAGCGAAGTCGCCGTAGATGCGCCGAACACTTGCCTCGCCGATCTTGGCTATCTCCTCGAATAAACCGTCAGCGATCTTTGCGGAGGCATTGTCAGCGTCGATGAGCACAGCAAGTCGCGGCGAGCGAGCTTCAGGCATGCAACAGAGCTCCAGTCTCTCAGTCCCGAACACCAGCATCACAGAGGAGATCATTTCTTGCAACCGCTCCCTTGTCACGGCCGAATGATTGGATAGCTGCAAGCGCTTCGGTCGCGTTCCTCGCGAAAAGGTGAGGCAGACGACACGACGTTCTAAGTCCGAAGGAGCGAGCATTCGCAGGTCAAATGCCTTTTCAGGGCATCGACAAGCTCCATAGCGGTGGCCTTCATCAAGGCGTTTCGGTCGCAGAGCTTTGGCAATAACAGCGATCTTGCGCGGCATCGACAATGGACCGACTATCTTCCACGTCGGGCTTGGCGTGGTTGCCGCGGCCATTTCCGACCGTCATTTCGACCTCTGCGCAAGCATTTCCGGGCGCTAACGCTTTTACGACGAGGGCTCACGCCGATCATGTGACGCAAGCCCTCGTGCACCTGTTGCCGTAGGGAAACCACTCAAACCTGCGGCCACGGTATGGAACATACCGGTTCCTGCGGCATGCTCTGATGCTAGAATGACAAACCAACACAGTACCGGGAACTAGCCCATAGGGATTAGTACGGATGTGGACAAAAAATCGGCCCTGAGCGACGGGGTGTTCACCGCAGGGCCAGGTCGCCAGCTGATACGCGTTTGTGGATGGGCCACGCAATCCGTTCATTTTCAACGGAGCGTTCCGCCGGCACACAAAAAAGGCCCCGACGAATCGGGGCCAGGCTGGTGATGACGAAGAGGAACGTCGGGAGACGTTCAAAACAAGAACGCCTGATATGGGTCATGGTTTCCGTACGCTATGATACCAATGCGCGAGGTAACGAGGCGGACCGCACGACCGCGTGCAAGGGGCTAAAGCACGGGTTACAGGAGATCTTGGCCGCACGGTCCATTCTGCCGAACATCCCAGGCGATTGAAATGTTCCCGGTCGTCCGCTTCATACTCCCGGGTCAGGAATTTCCTGGTCGAGCACCTTAACGTCCTCGCAAATAAATGCTGCTGAGGTTGCCGACAACATCAGCCGCGCTCGGCCATGTCGACCTGAATCGGAACGAGGCCGCTTCCCTTCAGCTTTTCCAAATGGGACATACTGCGGTCCTTTCGCATGTGTTGGCCTTCATAGGCCGGAAAGTAAAGGAGTCGCGTCGCGCCGAAAGGGCGCGATAGGCGAGCGCGGATGATTGTCTGTGCCGCTCGCAATCGGTTTCGACCCTTTAGCCGTGGTTACAAAATTGAACACCGCTGCGGAACTGTTTTTCCTCTTTTCGATTAAGTAGTCAGGCTTACCGTGCAAAACAATGGAGTACCACGATGAACCGGATCCTTTTGGCGTCGGCCGTGCTGGCCCTGTCGACAGGCCTTTCCATCGCTCAGACGAGTACTACTACGGGCGGTAGCACCACCACGACGACGACTACGACGACCAAACCGACCACTACCGATCAGGGAAGCGATACGACTACCACCGGCAGCACCACGAATGAGAACTCAGCTAAGGACTGTGCACCTGGCCAACAGCTTGGAAGCGCCAAGCAAGCGGCACCAGGGCAGCAGGATACGGATGCCAACACTGCCGCTCCCGGCCAAATGAAGAAGACGACTGAGTGCTAACAGGCCAATTCGCCGTAGGGCGCGTCGTTCGCGCTCTACGGATTGACCAGGCAGATCTTTCGTCCAGCTACCCATCGAACGCCTTGCGCCGGCATAAACGCCACCGCGATCTTGCGGCTTGCCTGAGACCAGGCAGCGGAGGCGTTCGAAAAGCACGGCCCATTCGAGCGCGCGGCCCATTGGCGGCGCCTCAGATCAAAGCAGCGATCTCTTGATGAACGATGCCGAGCACTGCGGATCTCGTTACCGAGGAGGTCTTACCAACGCGGTTATTGATGCTCTTCTTTGCCGAGGATAGCGAAGATCTTCGCCGCCGCGCTTAAGACTGCTTTCTGTCCGGGCGCTGGCTAAGACCTTGTTCAGAAGATGCAGGGGCGTCGCCAGTTATTCCGGAACTGTTCACTTCGATCCGGTATTTCGTGCCTGTTCGGTTCGAAGTTTGACGTACCTCCAAGGGGCGTTCCAAGAGCCTATTTCTCCAGGACATGGATCGTGACCTCGTCCTCTTCATCGCGCAGACCTTTGTAGGAGGCATGCCTCAGCTTCCCGTCGTGCGTCCAGGCACGATACTCGATCTCGGCAATCAGCTTTGGCCGCACCCAGACGAGCCCCTTGCGCCTGCCCTCATAGCCGACCGCAGGTTTCGTCACCTTCACACGATCGAGCATGCCGCGCAGCTCCTGCGCCGTGCGTTCGTTGAAGCCGGTCCCGACATTGCCGACATAAACCAGGCCATCGCCCTTGCGCGCCGCCAGCAGCAGGGAACCGATCCCGGCGCGCGCGACCGTGGAAAGTTCATAGCCAACGATCACGAAGCTGTCGCTCTGCAGGCACTTGATTTTCACCCAGTCGCCGAGACGGCCGGAGCGGTACTCGCTGTGGCGATCCTTCGCGATGATGCCTTCGAGCCCATGCTCGCAGGCAAGCTCCAGCAGCCGGTCTCCGTCCGCCTCGAACTCCTCCGACAGCCGAATGACGCCTTCTCGATCGGTGACCATACCTTCGAGCAGATGGCGGCGCGAAGAAAGATCCAGTTGCCGCAGATCATGCCCGTCGAAATAGAGCAAGTCGAACGCCATGAAGAGCGCTTCGCCGGAGATCTGCTTGCCGCCCCGGCCGCCGAGCGATTGCTGCAGCAGCCCGAAGTCGGATCGGCCACGCTCATCGACCACGATTGCCTCGCCGTCGAGAACCGCCGTCGTCACGCCGAGCTGCTTGGCGGCCTGTCCGATCGCCGGGAAACGATGCGTCCAGTCATGGCCGCCGCGCGTGACAATGCGCACGCCATGCGGCTCGATATGCACCGCCAGGCGATATCCGTCCCATTTGATTTCATAAATCCATTGCTCGCCCTTCGGCGGCTTCGGCTTGAGAAGCGCCAGGCACGGCTCGATGCGTTCAGGCATGGGATCGACGGGAAGGCTCGACTGTGCCGGATCTCGCGGCTTGCGGGCTCGGGACCGAAGCGGCTTGTCGGTGGCCAGCAGGGGCTTTGAAGGTGGTGGCTTTGCCATCCGATGATTACATCAGGGAATACTCAAAAAGAAAACGAAATTTGAGACAATGACCACCTGCTTTGCCGCTCGAACTGTCGTCAAGGCGCCTTGAATCGTGCGTAGTTTTCAGCCTTGGATTCGTGGATCTTGAAGATGCGAGCTATGAAGGGTACTTTCCGTCGTCGCCCGCTCTAGGGCGCTGCTCATCATATCTTGAGCCCCGTCCCTTTGCGGGGCTTCTTTTCCCGGTGCTTCATCAAAGCGATCGCCTGGCAGGACACTGAGTGTGGCTGGCCGCACGCCAGCGAAGTCATAAGGGAAACTCCCGGCCATTTGCTGCTTAGAAGCATGACCGGCGAGGTCTTCGGCCGTACCAGCCTGTCGATATCGCCGTTGCCTTCGATTTCGACGTCAATCGGGCTGATAAAACCTCGGACCTCACCGAGCCATGCTCCTAAACTCCACTGCCTTTATTAGAATTCAGTAAATGGCACCGGGAAATAATTCTTCCAGCCCCTCCCGGGCCTCGAAGCTTTGACGGCTTGAAAGATCGGAACGATACGCTTTAGCATCGGTGGCTGCCAGAATACCCGAGCGAAAGGTACGACTGCACCGTCAACAGCGACCTGAAGCTGACTGCGACAGGTGTTGCTCATCGCTTCGCCTTGTGGGAGTCATGCGACAGATCGGTGCTGATCGACATCACCCGCAAAAAATCCGGGAGTTCGCCCGTCCCAGGCACAATACTTCTCCATCCAGGTGGAGGCCTCATGCCGCAGCCGCCCTGATCCTCCGGCCTGGAACCAAGCGGGTGACATCTTCGTTTTCCTTTTGGCGCTCATAGAGAGGAAATTCCCCATGCAGGTCGTTGGAACACAGGTTATGCCCGTTGGTGGCGGGAAGGCTGGCTTTGTGGTCGAATTCGTCGGCGACGGCGGAGAGGTCGTTTCCGTGCAGTTGAAAAACGACGCCGAGCGCTCGCTCAATCGGCAGAATGCCATACAAAAGGCGAAGGAGCTGTTGAGCCAAATCGCGTCCTCCAAGAGCCCCGAGGGCGAAACGATGAACGTCAGGCTGAGCGCGCGCGCCTCCCATGACCGATCGACCCTCGAGGAGCAGCTTGACGAGGGGCTCGAGGATACGTTTCCGGCCAGCGATCCAGTGTCGGTGACCGGTACGACTATCAAGCATTAGGGCAAGCTCCAATGTCCCGGCGGTTGCGAAATTTTGGGCGTGCTTGATCGCAGAGTGGGTTCGGGTTTCCGTTCGAGGCCATAAGGAAAAGGCGAGCAGTTGAGGGCTGCTCGCCCCTTGCGCCTATGTCATCAGCAACGGAATGCTGACAACAAGGCCGACGAGAATAACGGCGGTCGCAATCCGCAAAAGACGCATGCGCCGTGTACGCTCCCCACTCCAGTCATAGGTCATGGCCTGTCTCCTCGGGGCAAGGACTTAGCGCCCGGTGAACCGGGTTCAATAGATGTGACGCAACTTGCTTGCGTAAGGCTGATCTAATTTATTCCTTGAAAAATTAGCGATAAAGCGGCTTCAGCCGCCGAAGCGAAGCGCCCAGCGGCGGCCATTATGGGTCATGCGGATCACGGATAACGGTTCGATATCCGCGAGCCAGAAAGACGAAAGCGGCGCCTGAAGCACGTTCAGGATCGCAACGCGGATGACCGCGGCGTGACTGACGGCGATAACGTGGCCGCCGAGCACCGATTGCGTTTCCATCGACAAGGCTGCCCGTCCTGCGAGTTGCCTGATATTTTCGCCGCCGTGCGGGGCCGATTCCGGATCGCTCATCCAGGCGAGCATATTTTCGGGCTCCTGCATCTGCAGATCGGCGATCGCCATCCCGCCCCACCGGCCGTAATCGCAATCGGCAAGCAACGGATCGGGAAGAGAGACGAGCGAGAGTGCTTCTGCAGTCTGGCGTGCGCGCAGCGCCGGACTCGTCACGACCCGGTCGGCGCGCTGCAGCCAACCGGAAATCGCCCGCGTCTGCGTGACGGCGCTTTCCTCAAGCGGTTCGTCGAGTGGAAAGCGACCGTTGCGACCAGCGCTTGTCAGGCCATGGCAGATCCAGGTGAGCCGGGTGTGCACGTTCCTTCGATCTCCGGAAATGCGATGGGGAGCCAGATGAAGTCTCGTTGACAGTTCTCCGCGCCCAGATATAACGGTCATGTTGCGGGTTTGGAAGCCGGTGAAAATCCGGCGCGGTCGCGCCACTGTGACCAGGATGCGAAAGCAGGCTGGAAGTCAGACCCTACCGCACAACGCTCTTTCGACTGAACGCGTCTTCCAGGAGGAAAACATGTCTGACACCGCTCTTCGGCCCATCGCAGCACCGGCGCCGATCCCGCTAGGAGAAATCCTGCCCTGGGCGATCTTCGGTGGCTTGCTGATGATCATCGCCATCTATTTCGTCGGCACCGAAGAGGGCGCCATGGCGCTGTTTTCCGGCGGCTACGTCCACGAATTCGTACATGACGGCCGTCACCTTCTCGGCTTCCCCTGCCACTGAAGGACGACGGACATGGTTGGAAATCTTTTGCTCCGTGGCATGCTCGCGGGGGCGATTGCTGGCATCCTGGTTTTTGCCTTTGCCTATGCATTCGGTGAGCCGCTGGTCGATCAGGCGATTGCCTTCGAAGAAGCTGCTGCCCAGGCTGCAGGCGAAGCCGCTGAACCGGAACTCGTGAGCCGCGCCACACAGGCCGGCCTCGGCCTCTTCACCGGCGTCATGACCTATGCGGTTGCCGTTGGCGGCCTCTTTGCTCTTGCCTTCGCCTTCGTTCACGGGCGGTTCAGCCCGCTCGGCGCTCGCGGCACGGCCGCGGTGATTGCGCTTGCCGCCTTTGTTGCCATCGTTCTCGTCCCGGCCATCAAGTACCCCGCCAATCCGCCTGCGGTCGGCAATCCGGATACGATCGGCGTGCGCACGGAAGTGTTCTTCCTGATGATCGTCGTTTCCGTCGCCTCGCTGATTGCTGCAGTGGCGCTGGCGCGCAATCTGTCTGCGCGCTTCGGCATTTGGAATGCGGCGATCCTCGCAGGTGCGATCTATCTCGTCTTCATCGGCCTGGTTCAGTACGCCCTTCCGCCAATCAACGAGGTGCCGGAAAATTATTCGGCCACGGTGCTCTGGCGTTTTCGCACGGCCTCGCTCGGCATGCATGGCATCTTGTGGGCCGCGCTTGGGATTGTCTTCGGAGTGCTGGCGGAAAAGCGACTGCGTCCGGCCTTGCGATAATTTGGGCCTAAAGCGTTGCCTCGTCGTGGCTCGTCAAAAGAAAGCTCCTCGTTCCCTTGTGTCACAGGGATGAGGGAATACCTGGCAATGTTGCGGCAATCTCATTGTCCAGGTTGCACGAAGCGAGGGCTGGCAAGCCTGGGTTTGGCAGCACTTCTGTTTTTCGCCGCCGGCAACGCCTCAGCGCACAACAGCAGTTCGGCTGGCAGCCGTGCCGGCATACCCATCTCCGGAATCTCGCATGGCGAAATGGCAGTGATCGCAGAATATCGGGACCGGATCATCGATCTCGCCTCGCAGGCGATCGATACGAACGAGCCGTTCAGGCGTGTGCTGAACTATGCGCAGATCCAGTATTCCTACTGCTTCTGGGGGCAGATGCCCGGCAGCGTTACCGATGAGCGGAGCCCGTTCAACGAATGTGCCCACGCCTATCTGGCTGCGACCAAGGCCGTGCTGATTGCCATGCGCGCCATGCCGCAGGAAGCGGCGGCCGCATCGGCGATCATTGCCGATGCCGATGCGGCGATGGTGCAGCGCGGGCTCTCGCTGATCACCTGCCGCTTCAGCGGCGAGGCCTTCAACACGGCGGATATCGTACGCCCGCGCTGGAGCGAAATCGCGACGCACGCCGCAAGCATGGCGTCGCTATCGGGGCTCGTGGGCGTCCTCTTTGCTGCATTCTTGGTGGCCAAGCGCCTGCTTCGAGGTCAATCGTCCGTATAACGCTGCTCGCGCCATGGGTCGCCGTACATGTGGTAGCCATTCTTTTCCCAGAAGCCCGCCTGGTCGGCAGGGATGAGGTCGACGCGGCGAAGCCACTTGGCGCTTTTCCAGAGGTAGAGATGCGGCACGACCAGGCGCATGGGGCCGCCGTGATCGTGCGTCAGCGGCAGGCCTTCCCATGATGTTGCAAGGATCGCATCCTCGGCCGCGAAATCGGAAAGCGGCAGGTTGGTCGTATAGCCGTCATAGCTCGTCAGCATGACATAGTTGGCTTGCGGCTTCGGCATTACGAGATCGAGAAGATCTCGTGTCGCAACGCCTTTCCATTTGTTGTCATAGCGCGACCATGTGGTGACGCAGTGAATGTCGCTGACCTTGGTGCTCTGCTCCATCGCCTGAAAGGCCGCCCAGGTGAGGTCGAGCGATCTCTCGACGAGCCCGCGCACTTCCAGACGCCATGTGTTGAGCGAGATGACCGGCTGCTGGCCGAGATCAAGGACCGGCCAGTTCTTGACGAGATGCTGGCCGGGCGGCAGGCGCTCGGTTTCCGGGCGGCTGATACGACCTGTCAGGAACTTGCCTTCGGCGGCCCAGCGGCGCTTCGAGGTGGTGAGTTTGCTGTCGGAGGGGGTCTGCTCGTCGCTCATGCGGGAAATCCTCATCGCGTTGGGGCAATAGGACATCGGGGCTCCGGGTGAGTCAAGGCAAGCCGCCCTCTTGGAAATCCCGTATCCGGTCATTAGACTTGGAGGTCGGTTATGCCTCCCAGGAGAGAGGCAGGAAGGGGAGGAGGCGGACCTGTCGTCCAGATACAGGCTGATAGCCGCGCTGTTTTCGGCGCCGTTCGTCGTCTTGGCGTTCTTCTATTATGGTGGGGCGGTGGCAACCCGTGCCTATATGGGCGAGGCGTCATCGCAGGCGGGCACCGCGATGCGGCTTGCGGTTTCCGCGCTGAGTGGTCACCTGAACCGCTATGAGGCGCTGCCGGCGCTGATTGCCGATCACGACAACATCAAGGAACTGGTCAGCCGCCCGCAGGACCAGGCGCTGCGCGAGGCGGCCAATCTCTATCTCAAGGAGATCAACGGACTCCTGAAATCCTCCGATATCTATGTGATCAGGCCGGATGGCGAGACGATTGCATCAAGCAATTTCGATCTGCCGAGCAGCTTCGTCGGCGAGAATTTCAGCTATCGCCCTTATTTCCAGGATGCCGTTTCCGGGCGCCAGTCCCGGTTCTACGCGCTCGGAACCACCTCGCTCAAACGCGGATATTATTTTGCCTCGCCGATCTATGCTGGCGAGGAAATTCGCGGCGTCATCGTCTTCAAGGTCGATATCGACATGATCGAGGCTTCGTGGAGCGGTGGCGAATACCGCATCTTCGTATCGGATCCCGAAGGCATCATCTTCATGTCGGGCAAGCCGGATTGGCTTTATAACGGCATTCTGCCCCTGACCGCAGACCGCATCTCGCGTACGGGGGCGTCCCGCCGCTACGCGAATGCCAGGCTGACCGCGCTACCAATCACGCGCAGCCATTTCGAAGAGCATGAATTGATGTCTCTCGTCGAAGAAGGCGTGCAGAAGGAATATCTGGTGCTCTCGCACTATATGCCGGCCGAGGATTGGACCGTTAACGTGCTGATGGACACCGGTTCCGTTCGCACGCAGGCACGCACCGCGCTTGGCGCCGTCTTCCTCATTCTCTGCATCGCCGGCCTGGCGATTGCGATTCTGCGGCAGCGGCGGATGCGACTCAACGAGCGCATGCATCTGCAGGCGGAAGCGCGCAACGAGCTGGAGCGGCGCGTCGAGGAGCGCACGGCCGACCTTGCCCGCGTCAACAGCCGCATCGAAGAGGAAATCGCCGAGCGGCGGCTGACCGAAATACAGCTTCGCCAGACCCAGGCCGACCTCATCCAGGCAGGCAAGCTTGCCGGTCTGGGCCAGATGTCGGCGGCACTCTCCCACGAGTTCAACCAGCCGCTTGCCGCTGCAAAGACCTATACAGACAGCGCGGCCGTGCTCCTGGACCGCGGACGCACTGCAGAAGCGCAGGACAATATCCAGCGCATCGGCGGGCTTATCGACCGCATGGCATCCATCAGCAGGCATCTGCGCAACTTCGCGCGAAAGCCGAACGAGAAGCTCGGCCCGGTGCCGCTCGACGAGGCGATCCGCGATACGCTGGAGATCATCGCCTGGCGGCTGAAGGCGGCGGATGCCGACCTGCGGGTCGATCTTGGCATCCGCCCACCCGTCGTCCGTGCCGGCTCAGTTCGCTTGCAGCAGGTTTTGGTCAACGTGATATCAAATGCCGCCGATGCCGTCGAAGGGATCGAGGACCGGCGGATTGAAGTGACGGCCTGCGAGGAAAAGGGCAAGGTGGTGCTGATGGTCCGCGATCACGGACCGGGCGTGCCGGCGGCAATCGCCGAGCGCATCTTCGATCCCTTCTTCACGACCAAGGGCGTCGGCAAGGGCCTGGGCCTCGGGCTTTCGATATCCTACAACATCATCAAGGATTTCGGCGGCAGCCTGGCGGCCTCCAATCATCCGGAGGGAGGCGCCGTTTTCCGCATCGATCTGCAATCGGCGACGGGCATTATGCCGGAGGCGGCTGAGTGAGCGAACAGAAGATCCTGCTGGTGGACGACGAGGAAGAGCTGCGCCGGTCGACGGCACAGGCACTGGAGCTTTCGGGTTTCAACGTCGAGACGTTTTCCCATGCCGACCATGTGCTGGAGCTGATCGGCTATAGCTTCGCGGGGGTCGTCGCCAGCGATATCCGCATGCCGGGCACCGACGGCATGACCCTGATGCAGAAGATCCGCGAGATCGATGCGGAAGTGCCTGTCATCCTCGTTACGGGCCATGGCGACGTGCAGCTGGCAGTGAAGGCGATGCGCGAAGGCGCATATGATTTCATCGAAAAGCCATTCACCCCGCAGATGCTGGCCGGTGTGATAAGGCGGGCCATGGAACGCCGTAGCCTCGTGCTGGAAAACCGGCTGCTCAAGGCCGTTGCCGGCAAGCGTGACGATATCGAGGCCCGTTTGCCGGGTCGCACGCAGGTGATGGTGGAATTACGCTACCGCATCCGGGCAATCGGGGCGAGCGACGCCGACACCCTGATCGTTGGCGAGACCGGCGCGGGCAAGGAGGTCGTTGCCCGGGCGCTGCATGACATCAGTGCCCGGGCGAGCCGGCCGTTCATCGCGATCAACTGCGCGGCGCTGCCTGCAAACCTCATCGAGAGCGAGCTGTTCGGCCATGAGGCTGGCGCTTTTCCCGGTGCGGTGCGGCCGCGTTACGGCAAGTTTGAACACGGACGCGGCGGCACGATCCTGCTCGATGAAATCGGATCGATGCCGATTGACCTTCAGGCAAAGTTTCTTCGGGTGCTGCAAGAGCGGGTCATTTCCCGCCTCGGCTCGAACGAGGTCGTGCCGCTCGACGTGCGCTTCATTGCGACCAGCAAGGTCGATCTCGAGGCCGAAGTCGCTGCGG
This sequence comes from Rhizobium azibense, assembly GCF_004342325.1. NCBI lineage: Bacteria > Pseudomonadati > Pseudomonadota > Alphaproteobacteria > Hyphomicrobiales > Rhizobiaceae > Rhizobium > Rhizobium azibense. The sequence continues at coordinate 307,819 of NZ_SMBJ01000009.1, forward strand.
GACGTTTCCGCGCCGATCTCCTCTACAGGCTGAATGTCGTAACGCTGCACGTGCCAGCGTTGGCGCAGCGGCGGCCCGATATCCCGCTGCTGTTCCTCCAGCTCGTCCGCGAGGCAGCCGCACGCTACGGCCGCGACGAGATGGCGGTGCCGCCCGAGGTGATTTCCGACATCGCCCAGCGGGATTGGCCAGGCAATGTGCGCGAATTGCGCAATGCAGCGGACCGCTTCGTGCTCGGCCTGGACGGCGAGCGGCAGTTGGGCGAAGTCAGCGGCCTTGCCGACCGGGTTGCCGATTTCGAGCGCAGCGTGATCGCCAGCGCCCTTGTTGCGCATGGTGGCAGCCTCAAGCCGGTCTATGAGTCGCTGCAGATTTCCCGCAAGACATTGTACGAAAAGATGCAGAAATACGGGCTGGACAAGAAGCTGCTTGTTTCCGACTAGTTAAATGGGTGGATTTCCACACATCGCCAAACCCGTTTGTGTCCGAATCGACCCATGCTGCGCCGCACCAATGCCGAATTTTGGCAAAGGGCGGAGCCGGGCAGATTGCCGTAGGCGGCTGCGGGCGTGCTAATGGCCCTATCTTCATTGGCGCGTGGGAAGCGTCGGTGGTATTTTATTTTCATCAGGGAGGAAAAAGATGAAAATCCTGAAGGCCATGCTTGGCATGACGGCGGCTGTTGCCGTTTCGCTTCTCGCAACCGGCGCATCCGCGCAGACCTATCCAGAGCGCACCATCACGATGGTCGTACCTTTCTCGGCCGGCGGCCCGACCGATACCGTTGCCCGCCTCGTGGCCGAATCCATGTCGAAGGACCTCGGTCAGCAGATCGTCGTCGAAAATGTCGGCGGTGCAGGCGGTACGCTCGGCGCGGGACGGGTGGCTGCAGCCAACCCGGATGGCTACACCATCCTGCTGCACCATATAGGCATGGCCACCAGCGCTACGCTTTACCGCAAGCTCGCCTATGACACGCTCGGCTCCTTCGAATATGTCGGCCTCGTCACCGAAGTTCCGATGACGATCGTCGCCCGCAAGGATTTCGAACCGACTGACCTCAAGAGCCTGATTGAATATGTGAAGGCCAACAAGGACAGCGTGACGGTTGCGAACGCCGGCATCGGCGCAGCCTCGCATCTTTGCGGCATGATGCTCATGAGCGCGATCCAGACACCGTTGACCACTGTTCCCTACAAGGGCACCGGCCCGGCGATGACCGATCTTCTCGGTGGCCAGGTCGACGTCATGTGCGACCAGACGACCAACACGACGAAGCAGATCAAGGGCGGCACCATCAAGGCTTACGCCGTGACCTCGCCCAAGCGCCTCGACATCATGAAGGATATCCCGACGGCGGTCGAAGCCGGCCTGCCCGGTTTTGAAGTCGGCATCTGGCACGGCGTCTACACGCCAAAGGGCACTCCCGCCGAGATCAACGATCGTCTGTCGAAGTCGCTGCAAGTCGCTTTGAAGGACCAGAACGTGGCGGCTCGCTTTGCAGAACTGGGCACCACGCCATCGCCGGAAGCCGACGCCACGCCTGCTGCCCTGAAGGCGAAGCTTGAAAGCGAAATCGCCCGCTGGAAGCCGGTGATCGACGCTGCCGGCGAATATGCGGATTGAGGCGTAGTACCTTTGGCCCCTCACCCTAACCCTCTCCCCGCCGGGGAGAGGGTATCGTGGCAGCCTCTCGCCTTCAGGCAGAGTTGGCGCAAGCCGGTGAGGGGGAACCACTTGCGCTGAGGGAACCATCTCCAACCCACGGAGACACCATGAAACCGGTTAGTTTCGATACCACCAATGTGATCTGCGGCGCGCTGCTTGTCGCGACCGGCGCATTTTTCGCCATCCAATCCTACAGCCTCGACTTGGGCACGACGCTTCGCATGGGCCCAGGCTACTTCCCGCTGCTGCTTTCAGCGGTGCTGATCATTCTCGGCGCCGTCGTCTTCGTTCAAGCAATCCGCGTGCAAGGCGAGCCGATGGGGCCGTTTGCCTGGCGGGGCATGCTGTTCATCCTGCCTGCGCCGATCTTTTTTGGGCTGACGGTCCGGGGGCTGGGATTCGTGCCTTCGATCTTCCTGACCGCTTTCATTGCCTGCTTCGCCTCGCATCGGATGACGGTGCTCCACGCGATTTTGCTCTCGGTTTTGCTGACGGCCTTTTCCGTCGGCGTGTTCAGCTACGGCCTTGGATTGCCGTTCGAGCGATTTGGCCCCTGGGTCCGGTTCTAGGAGGCCGCGATGGAACTTTTTAGCAATCTTGCACTCGGTTTTGCCACGGCAGCAACTCCTGCCAACCTCTTCTTCTGTCTGATCGGCGTTCTGCTCGGTACGCTGATCGGCGTTCTGCCCGGCATTGGCGCCACGGCGACCATCGCCATGCTTTTGCCGATCACATTCCAGCTTGAGCCGGTGTCTTCGCTCATCATGCTCGCTGGCATCTACTACGGCGCCCAGTACGGCGGTTCGACGACGGCGATCCTGATCAACATGCCGGGCGAATCCTCTTCGGCGGTGACGGCCATCGACGGTTACCAGATGGCGCGGCGCGGCAGGGCAGGGGCGGCGCTTGCGATCGCCGCACTCGGTTCCTTCTTCGCCGGCACGGTCTCGACCTTCCTTGTCGCGATCTTCGCGCCGCCCCTCACAGATATCGCCCTGCGCTTCGGCGCTGCGGAATATTTCTCGCTGATGGTCGTCGGCCTGGTGTCGTCGATCGCGCTCGCCCATGGTTCCGTCGTCAAGGCATTGGCCATGGTCGTGCTCGGGTTGCTGCTTGGCCTCGTCGGAACCGATATCTATACCGGCACCCCACGCTTCACCCTCGGCATCCGCGAATATGCGGATGGCTTGAATTTTGTGGCACTTGCCGTCGGGGTCTTCGGTATCGCCGAAATTCTGCGCAACCTGGAAGGGGAGAAGACCCGGACGGTGCTGGTGGCAAAGGTCTCAGGCCTGCTGCCGTCACGCGAAGAGTTCAAGGAGATGATCGCGCCGGTGCTTCGCGGCACGGCGATCGGCTCGGCTCTCGGCATCCTGCCGGGCGGAGGTGCGATCCTCGCCTCCTTTGCCTCCTACACGGTTGAAAAGCGTATCTCTGACAAGCCCGAGGAATTCGGACAAGGTGCCGTTGCCGGCGTCGCAGGCCCGGAATCGGCGAACAATGCTGGTGCGCAGACCTCGTTCATTCCGCTTCTCACCCTCGGCATTCCGGCCAATCCGGTAATGGCGCTGATGATTGGCGCCATGATCATTCAGGGGATCGTTCCAGGGCCGAACGTTGCAACCGAGCAGCCGGCGCTCTTTTGGGGCATCATCGCCTCGATGTGGATCGGCAATCTGATGCTCGTCGTCTTGAACCTGCCGCTGATCGGGCTCTGGGTGAAGCTGTTGACGGTGCCGTATTACGTGCTATTCCCGATTATCATGGCCTTCTGCTCGATCGGGGTCTACAGCGTCAACTCCAACGTCTACGATCTCTATGCCGTCGCCTTCTTCGGCTTTATCGGCTATGTGCTTGCCAAGCTCAGATGCGAGCCCGCCCCGCTGCTGCTCGGTTTCGTGCTGGGTCCGCTGCTCGAAGAAAACCTGCGGCGGGCGATGATCCTTTCGCGCGGCGATCCGACGACCTTCGTCACGCGGCCGATCAGCGCGATACTTCTTGCGATCGCCGCGGCGGTCCTCATCGTCGTCTTCCTGCCGAGTGTGAAGAAGAAGCGCGAAGAGGTCTTCGTGGAAGAGGGTTGAAGTTCGCCGCGCATTGTTGAAAAAAGGATAACCTGACGCGGGCGCTGTTTTGGCGCCCGTTTCGTATGACAGGACATCCGGGCCCATGAACATCCCCGTGCAGATCAAGGACGATCTGGCTTTTCTCGCATCGCTGCGCCGTGACCTGCACGCCCATCCCGAGCTCGGCTTCGAGGAGGAGCGCACGAGCAGCATCGTGGCGCAGCTGCTTGAGGAGGCGGGCATCAAGGTGCATCGCGGACTAGGCGGTACGGGCGTCGTCGGCACGCTGAAGGCCGGCAGCGGCACGCGAGCGATCGGGCTTCGCGCGGATATGGATGCGCTGGCGATGCCGGAGATCGCCGAACGGTCGTACAAATCGACGGTGGCCGGCAAGATGCATGCCTGCGGGCATGACGGTCATACCGCCATGCTGCTCGGCGCCGCACGCCATCTAGCCGCGGTCAAGGGTTTTTCGGGTACCGTGCATTTCATCTTCCAGCCGGCGGAGGAAGGGCGAGGCGGCGCCAAGCGGATGGTGGAAGAGGGGCTCTTCGAGCTATTTCCCTGCGATGCCGTCTACGGCCTGCACAATATGCCGGGCCTTGCCGTCGACGAGATCGCAGTGGTCGAAGGCCCGCAGCTTGCCTCTTCGGACAGCTGGAGGATAACCTTTCGCGGCACGGGCACGCATGGCGCAAAACCGCATCTCGGGCGCGACCCGATCACCGCTGCGGGCACCTTCCTTGCCTCGTTGCAGACGATCGTCGGGCGCGTCGTCGATCCGCTGCAGCCTGCCGTCGTTAGCGCCTGTTCGCTGCAGGCCGGTGATCCGAAGGCGCTCAACGTCATCCCGGACAAGGTCGAGATCGGCGGGACGGCGCGGGCCTATTCGGCTAACGTGCGCGATCAGCTCGAAGTGGAGATCGGCCGCCTAGCGCAAGGCACGGCGGCGATGTACGGCATTGACGTGGATTATCAATTCGAACGGCGCATTCCACCGGTCGTCAACGATGCCAATGCGACGCAACAGGCCCTGGCTGCTGCACGGGCCGTGCTGGGGGACAAGGTGCGTACCAGCTTTCCGCCTTCGACGGCCGGCGATGACTTTGCCTTCTTCGCACAGAATGCGCCGGGCTGCTACGTGTGGCTCGGCAATGGCCCTGCCGTCGACGGCGCCCTCCACCATAATAGCGCCTATGACTTCAACGATGCGGCGATCGGCTATGGCGTGGCTTATTGGGTGAAGCTGGTGGAAGGGGAGCTGACGTCTCCAGCATAGGCGTTATTGGCCTCCCCTGATATGCCCGCGGGAACCTTCGTTTTGAGCGAAGAAGAAAAATGTAAGCACTGTTTTCCTAGCACATTGACCAAGAACGTTGGCCCGTTTCGGACGCTGCGGTTGTGATAGAGGTGGCAAGAATGCGCCATGAGCGGAAGTCCATCTGATCCGGACGAATGCTCACTGATGCCCCCGTTGGGGCCGCTCACTAACGGCGGCCGCATTATAATTGAGCGGAACTTTGCCGTACGTCTCCAAAGGACGCGGCAGGTGCGCTATTTCCAAAAAGTTGATTTGACAACCCGCCGCGATCGCTAGATTGAGTTAGGGTTGCCTAATATGCATCGACTGGACGGAGGTACGCGGGCGTGCCCGTGAAGGTGCTAACTGGGTTGCACTCGGGATGCCTCGAACTGATCGCCAAGGAGAGCATCCGCAGCGTCACGGATCTGCGGGGTAAGAGGGTGGGGTAGATGGTTTCAATAACTCGCGACACGTGTGGCTGGCCCTCATGTCCGCCTATGTCGGGCTCGATCCCGTCAACGATATTCAGTGGGTCTTGACTGAAGACAACAAGCCGACGGAACTCTCTATCAATCGGAAGAAAGACGCATTCCTGGCACGCCGCCCCAGCCGCAGGAGCTGCGCGCCAGGAGATCGGCCACACGATCCTCAACAATGCCGTCGACCACCCGTGGTCACAGTATTTCTGCTGCATGATCTCCGCCACGGCGGACTACGTGAACAAGTACCCGGTGGCGACCAAGCGGGTCTTGCGGTCCATCCTTAAGACCGCCGACCTCTGCGTGTGGGGTCGGGGAATGGTGGCGCGGTAGATGACCGACTGGCGCTTCCTCGGCGAGTTGAAGCGCGAGCTGAGAAGTAAAGTTAGGAAAGGAGACTTCCCATGCCGAGCATCCAGAACCGCCGCCGCTTCCTGGCCGGCCTCACGGCAGTCGGCGCTGCGGGACTCGTGGGTGCCGCGACACCGGCCGTCGCCGAACCACCGCCCGAGACCGATCGGATTCGCCTGAGCAAGAACTCCGGCATCTGCCTCGCGCCGCAATTTGTCGCGGAGGATCTGCTGTATGCCGAGGGTTTCACGCATGTGGATTACGTCGAGTCCCAGCCTGGCTTTGAGACAGCGACGAATACGGCGAGCGGCAAAATCGATTTCACCATGACCTTCATTGCACCTGCGCTTGTCGCCGTCGATCAGGGGTACAGGCTAACATTCATGGGCGGCATCCATCCGGGCTGTTGGGAACTATTCGTCCAGCCGGGCATCGACAGCATCCTCCAACTCAAGGGCAGGAAAGTCGGTGTTCAGGCGATAGGTTCGGCCCCGCACCTGTTCATCGTCAGCATAGCGGCACATGTCGGACTGGACCCGGTGCGGGACATCGTCTGGGTGAGCGATCCAGAGGTGAAGCCGAAGGAATTGTTCCTGCGCGGCGATGTCGACGCCTTTCTCGGCTTTCCGCCGGAGCCGCAGGAACTGCGCGCCAAGGCGGCCGGCCACGTCCTCATCAACAGCGCGCTCGACCGGCCGTGGTCGCAGTATTTCTGCTGCGTGCTGGCCGGCAATCCCGGCTTCATCGCCGCCAATCCCGTCGCTTCAAAGCGGGTGATGCGCGCCATCCTGAAGGCTGCCGATCTGTGCGTGGCCGACCCGGCCATGGTCGCGCGCCGTCTCGTTGAAGGCAAATTCACCGCCAATTACGACTACGCGCTCCAGGCCCTCGGCGAGGTCCCCTACAAGCGGTGGCGGGACTATGACGTGGAAGACACGGTGCGCTTCTACGCGCTGCGCCTGCACGAGGCCGGCGCTATCACCGCGAGTCCCCAGGAGATCATCGCCAAGGCCACGGACTGGCGCTTCTTCAATGAACTGAGGCGTGAATTAAAGTCATGAGGAGGTGGCCAGCAAAGGTTCTGCTTTTGGCGCTGCTAGCCGGGCCAGCTCAGGCACATGATGCATCGCACGACCAGCGCTTGCCGACTATCGGAGCCGCACCCGACTTTACCCTGACGTCGCAGAGCGGAGTACCTGTGTCACTCCGTGAATTTCGCGGCAAGGTAGTTGCGGTTGCGTTCATCTTTGCTTCCTGCACCGACATCTGTCCGATGCTGACCGATAACATGGCGCGCGTGAAGGACAAGCTGGGTGGTGCGTTCGGGTCCGAGATCGTCTTCGTTTCGATCACCGTCGACCCCGAGCGCGACACTCCCGAGGTGCTGAAGCACTATGCTGAGAACTTCAATGCCGATGTGAAGGGCTGGTCGTTTCTTACCGGCGATCCTGCGATGGTCCATGAGGTGGGGCGCAAATATGGCGTCATTGCGCGGAAGACGGCGAATGGTGACGTCGACCACACGCTGCTGACGTCGCTCGTAGACCCGAACGGCATGTTGCGCGTACAATATCTCGGCGCTGGTTTCGACCTGGAGGAGTTCCGGAGTGATCTTCTTAGCCTTTTGGAGGAAGCTAGGTAACCTCACGAGCGGGCTGATTGGCTGGGTTGCGCGGCTGCCAGCGCGCGTCCAGACCAAGCTGTTGATCGGGTTCCTGTCGATCGTCGGACTGCTGATCGTGCTCGGGGCCGTCGGGTTGCAGGTGCTGAGTGGAGTCAACGCTCAGACAACCGAGCTGATCAAGCTGCAGCGCAAGATCGCCGCCTATCGCCAGGTCCAGCAGGACACGACGAACCAACTCTACAGCATCTCGACCGCACTTTTGCTTCAGGCCGACAGGATGCTCGATGCAGCGCTGCGCCAGCTCAACCAGTTTGGCTACGACCTCGACCGCATGGAGTTTGTCTCCGCAAGTGAGGCGCAAGTGTTGGGCGAGGTCCGGCAAGAATACAATCAGTTTACCGCGAAAGTCACACGTGTCGTCGAGCTCATCCGCGCCGGGCACACCGACGAGGCGCGCAGAATGCAGCTCGATGAGATCATGCCGTCGGCCGACCGCCTCGAGCGGCTGACCAACCAACTCGTCAACATGGCGGAAGCCGACATGGTGGGGGCAATCGAAGCGACCGAAGGGGCGTTCGGAACCTCCCGGCTGATCGTGATTTCCTTTGCGGTGGGCAGCATCCTGCTGGCGCTAGGGCTCGGCTACATAATCTCCTGGTCGCTAATCGAGCCGGTCAAGAAGATCGAGACGCGTCTGCGCCAGATAGCGGCGGGCGACTTCGCCCAACAGGTTACCGTCGCCAATCGGGACGAGCTTGGAGTGCTTGCCGCCGATGTCAACCAGATGTCCGTGCAGCTCGGGCGGCTATACCAGGAGGTGCAGGCCCGCACGGCCGCGCTTGCACGCTCGGTTGGCGAACTGGAGGCGCTCGGGGAAGTCAGCCAAGCGGTCAATTCAACTCTCGACCTCGATACGGTGCTGAAGACGATCGTAGCCAAGGCGGTTCAACTGTCGGACACGGACGCAGGCACCATCTACGTCTTCAGCAGCACCAGGCAACACTTCCGCCTCCGGGCGACCTATGGGATGAGCGACGAAATCATCGCCGCACTCTCCAGCCAGCCGATCAAATTGAACGATGCCGGAATTGGCGATGCTGCAAGACGCCGAGCGCCGGTCCAAGCCGCCGATCTTAGCGAAGGTATCCCCTCTCCTTCCCAGAAGATCGTCCTCGATGCCGGATATCGCGGCGTCTTGGTGGTTCCACTGCTCAGGCCAAACAAGATCGTGGGCGCGCTCGTCGTCGAGCGCCGCAAGCCCGGTGAATTCGACACGCAGGTGATTCATCTGTTGGAGACCTTTGCAGCCCAGTCGGTCGTGGCCATGCAAAACGCGAAGCTTTTCCGGGAGATAGAGGAGAAAGGCCGGGAGTTGGAGGCAGCCAGCCGCCACAAGTCGCAATTCCTCGCGAATATGAGCCACGAACTGAGGACGCCGCTAAACTCCGTCCTGGGCTTCACCGAACTGCTGGTAGACGGGATCTACGGCGAGCTCCCGGACAAGGCGAAGGCTACCGTGGCGCGCGTGCAAGCTAACGGCCACCACCTATTGGGGCTCATCAACGACGTGCTCGACCTTTCAAAGATCGAAGCGGGCCAGCTAACGCTTGCGCTCGAGGAATACTCCGTTGGGCAGATTGTTCAATCGACTGTGACGGCGGTGGAGCCGCTAGCGCGAGCGAAAGGTCTCATGCTCACGGCGACTGTTGCCGAGAAACTGCCAATCGGACGCGGGGACGAACGCCGCTTGACCCAGGTCCTCCTCAATCTTGCAGGCAATGCCGTCAAGTTTACCGAAACGGGTGCGATCGACATTCTTGCCGATGTGGTCGATGGACACTTTGAGATCACAGTGCGGGACACAGGTCCCGGCATTGCGCCCAAAGACCAGGTGCTCATCTTCGAAGAATTCCAGCAGGTCGACAGCAGCAGTACCAAGCAGAAGGGCGGCACCGGTCTAGGCTTGGCGATCTCGAAACGTATCGTTGAAATGCATGGCGGAACCATAGAGGTCGAGTCGGTTCTCGGTTCAGGCTCGACATTCCGCTTGAAGATCCCGATGCGGGTAGAGGAAAGCGCGGAGGCGGCATGAGCAAACGAATCCTGATGGTGGAGGACACTGACGACAACCGCCAGATTATCCGCGATCTTTTGGCCACCACCGAGTACGACCTGATAGAGGCTGCCGACGGGGCTGCCGGCGTCGCGGCAGCCGTAGCTGAGAAGCCAGACCTGATCCTCATGGACATCCAGCTTCCTATGATCGACGGGTATGAAGCTACGCGACGCATAAAGGCTGACCCGACACTCCGACACATTCCGATAATCGCCGTCACCTCCTACGCATTGTCGGGAGATGAGGCGAAAGCCCTGGCTGCGGGGTGCGACGGCTACATTGCCAAGCCATTCAGTCCGCGCCAACTGCTCACAAAGATCCGAGAATTCCTTGCCTGAGGGAGGCTGAACCGTGCACGATCCGCCTCGCATCCTCGCCGTCGACGACACGCCGGAAAATCTCGAAATCCTGCGCATGCGCCTCGAGGCGAACGGCTACGAAGTGGTGACTGCAGCGGACGGCGAAGAGGGGTTCGCGAAGGCGCGTGAGTTCAAGCCGGACCTGATCCTGCTCGACATCATGATGCCGAAGCTCGATGGGATAAGCGTCGTGCGGATGCTCAAGGAAGACGTGTCGCTGCGATCGATCCCGGTTATCCTCGTCACCGCGAAGGCGGATACCCGAGACGTGGTGAAGGGATTGGACGCCGGCGGCGACGACTATCTGACCAAGCCGTTCGAGCACCAGGCTCTGCTGGCGCGAGTCCGCTCGATGCTGCGCCAAAAGGCGCTTCACGATACCGTCCAGAGCCAGGCGCTGCGCCTTGAGGACCAGGCCGCACAATTGGCGGCATGGAACCGCTCTCTTGAACAAACAGTGGCGGAGCAGGTGATGGAAATCGAGCGGATGAGCCGCCTCAGACGATTTCTGCCCGCTCAGGTCGCCGACCTTATTGTTGCAGCAGGAAATGGCGACGCGCTTCTTCAAAGTCACCGTTGCGAGGTGACCGTAGTCTTCTGCGATCTTCGCGGCTTTACAGCTTTCGCCGAGACCGCCGAGCCCGAAGAGGTGATGACAGTTCTTCGCGAATACCACTCCTGCCTCGGCGAGCTGATCGCCCGCCATGGGGGAACCTTGGAACGCTTCGTGGGCGACGGTCTTCTCGTCGTTTTTAATGATCCACTGCCTTGCATCGACCACACCGAGAAAGCGGTCTGTATGGCGGCGGAGATGCGTGACGCGATCGACGAGCATTCGGAACGATGGCGCAAACGGGGCTATTTGCTTGGTTTCGGGATCGGCATCGCTCGGGGACACGCGACTATCGGACAGATTGGCTTTGACCAGCGCTCGGATTATGCGGTCATCGGTACCGTCCCGAACCATGCGGCCCGATTGTGCGAGAAGGCCAAATCTCGTCAGATTCTCGTCAGCCAACGGGTCTACGGCACTATCGAGCCACTGGTTGAATCCGTTCCTGTTGGCGAATTGACTCTGAAAGGTTTCCACCGCCCGATGCCGGCTTACGAAATTGTTCGGTGGCTTGGCTGACAAAGTTAGCAGCGGACGCGGCCCATCGTATCCAGACGACATACAATGCGCGCAATCCAGACGCTTCTAAATGACGGCAGCGGGTGGGGAACGGTCGTTCTGCCGGCAACAAGCAAATGGCAACAATGGCGCAACGTGCTCGTTCTGGCAGATGAGCCGAACGGCAACTTCCCACCCGAAGGGGACCTTGGCATCGTGACGTACGAGGTCAGCTTCGGGCCGACAGCAGACGTCAGCCGCGTGTTCGCCCTGAGTAATTCCATGGCATTAGCTCGTCCACCCGGCTCTGCTTGTGGCCATTGACGATGGAGGTGAGCGTGGCGGTCAGATACGCAAACGGATCGACAGCGCTGAGCTTGCTGGTTTCGATGAGCGAAGCGATGATCGCCCAATTCTCCGCTCCAGATCGATACACTGTCGGCTCATGATCTGGGCTTGGCGATAGAGCGGCAGATGATCTGCGTACTTTGACACCAGTACATGCGCGATGGTCGCCTCGGTCGGCAATCCGGCGTGGATCAGTCGAGCAGGTGCTGGAGCCTGAGATACGCCGTCGGTGTAGGCGCGGCAGGCATATTTGGGACGACGGGTGACGATGACACGGAACTGCGCCGGAATGACATCCAGCCGCTCGGACACGTCCTCGCCCACGCGATGCAGGCCGCCGCCACAGGGGCAGATCAGGCTTTCCGGCTCGATAATCTCCTCGACACGAGGAAGGTGGGCGGGAAGAGAGCCGCGATTGGCAGCGCGTGGTTTGGGGTGCGGTTTATCCGAAGGGCTATCGGCCTCGTCTCCGGCATGCACGGCCGCAATGGCCGTTTCCAGGTCCTCCAGTGCAAGATCAAATTGCTCGGGATCGGCTTTCTCTGATTTGCGGCCGAAGGCCGCCTGCTTGAAAGCGGCAACCAGCTTCTCCAGCCGTTCGATCCGCTCATCCTTACGGACTTCACGCACCTGCGCTGCGACCAGCATCGCCTTCAAGGCAGCAATATCGTCCGGCAAATCGGCGGCGTCCAACATGGTAGAAGTTTATCAAATTCGGCCCGCGTCTCACCGCCGGAGTTTGCCAATCGAGTCATCGTGACGCACCTATTCGATGGCGGTCGGCGCTCTCGCCTCCACTGAACGGACCCGACGCCAGTCGAGTCCCGCGAACAGCGCCTCGAACTGGGCATGTCCCAAGGTCATCAAGCCGTCCCGGATATTTGGCCAAGTGAACGTGTGCTCCACTAGCCGCTTGTAGGCCATTACAATACCGCTGCCGTCCCAGTAGATCAGCTTCAACCGGTCCGCGTTGCGTGACCGGAATACGAAGACCGTTCCTGTAAACGGGTCTTTGTGCAGCTCGTTCTTGACCAGCGCCGCCAATCCATCATGGCCTTTGCGGAAGTCGACCGGCTTGGTCGCGACCATGATCCGCACGCGGTTCGATTGAAAGATCATGCTGGGACCGCCAAGGCACGCGCGACAGCGACGATTCGGGTAGCAGACGCGCCTTCTTCCAAACGGATCGTGACGGAGCCAACAATGATCTCAGGACGGCTGGCTTTCTTAGTCGGCGGTTCCGAAACGGGTGGCTCAACAATCACCGCTGCAAACTCCACCGCATCCTCGGGTGCAGGCAGAACCAGCTTGCCTTGTCGTGCCATCGTTCTCCAAGTGGACAGATGGTTCGGCTTCAAGCCATGTCGCTCGGCGACTTCATTCACCATCGCGCCGGGCCGAAGGCTCTCCGAAACGATTTGCGCCTTGACCTCATCCGGCCAATGCCGGTGAACCTCACGTCCAGACTTCCTGGTCGTGAGAACCTCCAATGTAGTCTCCATGGAGAAACTCCCGTTGCTCTTCCATGGAAAGGCGATCACAGATCAGGGCGGCAATATCAACGTGGGAGCGGAACACCGGTTACAGAAAAATAGGGGCGGACCCTCCGCTCAGGGGAAGCTGGCCCGAAGTGTCGGATGGGAGGGCAGGCAAACTCCCGCGCCGGCTACAAAATCTCCAGCACCGGGCTTTCCAGCACCTTTCCCGTCAAGACATCGGCAATCCCGCGGTCGGTCTGATGCGGGCCGGTGTTGCAGGCAAGTGTCGCGCCGAAGCAGGCCTTGAAGACAAGATAGGGCGGTTGCCAGTCGACGATCTTTTCCATTGCCTTGCGAATATCGCGGAAGCCGGAGGCGGTGTCCTTAAGCGAAGTCTCGGCGACGAGGCCGGAAAGCGGCAGTGGGAGCAATGCGGCAATCTGGCCATCCCTGGCAACGGCCATGCCACCGCCGGCCGCGATGACGGCGTTTGCGGCGAGCGCCATGTCGCCTGCATTGCCGCCGAAGACTGTGAGGTTATGGCTGTCATGCGATACAGTCGTGCAGAAAGCGCCGCGCCACTTTCCCCAGCCCTTCAAGAAGCCGGTGCGCGGGCGGCCATCCGCCCTGCCGTGGCGATGGGCGACGGCAATCATGGCGCAGTCCGGCGGCGGTACGACGAAACCGTCCTTTACCTCGGCATCGGCTGTGCCCCAATGCGTAAAACGCGGCCGGTCGATCGTGGCGATGCGGACGCGATTGCCTTTCGAGGGCACCTTGAAATCGTCTTCGGCAACCGGCGATAGCTTGACGGAATTGGTAAGCGGCGCGGGGTCGAGCGAATGGACCGGCGAGGTAAGCCTGCCGTTCTGCGCTGCCACGCGGCCATTGGCGATGACAGTGCGGGCTTTGAAGTCCTGCAGGTCCTCGAACAGGACGATATCTGCGCGCCGCCCGGCGGCGATCAGGCCGAGGTCGCTGCGCTTCAGGCGTTCGGCGGCGTTGAACGTCGCAGCGCGAAGCGCCCATTCCGGCTTCATGCCGTAGCGCACCAGCCGGCGGATGACGTCGTCAAGGCCACCATCCCTTTCGAGTTCATCCGGAAAGACGTCGTCGGTGCAAAGCGTCACAGTTGGCGGCATATGGCCAATACTGTTCAGCGTCTCGACGAATTCCTCAAGGAGGTGATCATGCGAGCCGCGGAGCTCGATCGTCATTCCGGCGGTAAGCTTGGAGAGAAGGTCGGCGCCGGAAGTCAGCTCGTGATCGGAGGTGATGCCGGCCGCCATGAAGGCGTTGAGATCGACGCCCTCCAGCCCGCGAGCGTGGCCGCAGACGAGTTTGCCCGAGGCGAGCCCAGCTTGAACGATGGCGGTCATGCGCGGATCGCCGTCGATGACCCCGCGCATGTTCATGACTTCGGCAACGCCGCCGAGCGCAGGAAGTTGCAGCATTCCGGCCATTGCCGAAGCGTCAAAGTCGGCGCCTGCTACTTCCAGGCCCGGTGCCGAAGGAACGCAAGACGGAGCGAGCAGGATCATGTGCAAAGGCAGAACGCGGGAAGCTTCGATCGCCCAGCGCACGCCGTCAAGGCCATGCACATTGGCGAATTCGTGCGGATCCCAGAGGATCGTCGTCACGCCGCGCGGCAGGACGGCTGCGGTATATTCGGCAGGCGTCACCATCGAGCTTTCGATATGCATGTGCGTATCGATCAGGCCGGGCGTGACGAACGTCCCGCCGGCATCGATGAATTCGGTCGCCTCGGTGCGGGTGCCCGGCGCATGCACGCTGGCGATCAGCCCGCCGACGAGGCCGATATCTGCATCACGGAAGCGGCCGGTGACTACGTCGAGCAGCTTGCCGCTTGTGATAAGCGCATCGAATGGTGCAGCACCCCTTGCTGCGGCAACGGCGCGGGCACGCAGCGACGGATCATTGATGTCTGAGGGTTCTCGCCTACGCTTTACGCTCATTTGCGGGCCTCGTTGACCAGTGCTGCAAGGATAATGGTCCGCGCCGTCTCGGCATCGATATCGGCGGCAAAATGGGCGTTGAACGTGGCATGAGTGTCGCGCGTCTCGACCACCGTGCGGCCGCGGGTCAATTCGCCTGCCAGCTCGACATCGATGCGGGCGGGGTGGAACTTCACAGCATCCGGCGCCACGAAGGCCACGGCGGCGCACGGATCGTAGATCGCCATGGCGGGGCGGCCGCGGCCGGTGCCGATGCGGATGTAACCGGCAAACATGTCGGCCAGAAGTTCGGCCCTCGTGCCGCCGGCGCCGCGCACGACTTCAGCGTCTTCCGGTCTGGCGAGCACCTTGCGGCACAGGTCGAGATCGACCATTCGCAGCGGCATGCCATGGGCGATGACGATCGCCAGCGCTTCGGGATCGGCAAAGGCGTTGAATTCCGCCGAGGCGGTATGATTGCCGGCAGTAACGCCACCACCCATCCAGGTGAGTTCGCTGATGCGGGCGGCGAGATCCGGACGCGCCAGCGCCACCGCGGCGACATTCGTCAGCGGGCCAAGCGCCAGGATGCGGCGCGGACCGTCAGCCTCTAGCCAGCGGCAAAGAGCAGTGAAGGCGTCGCTTGCTGCAAGCGCTGCTGCTTGCGGCAGGGCTCTTTCGATCGTCGGGATGCCGGTTTCGCCGAGGATCGCCTGGGCAGTCTCGAGCTTGCCAAGGACTGGTTGGGCGCGGCCGCAATGAATGGGGAATGTCCATCCGAAGGTTTGCATGGCACCGGCAGCGTTTGCCTGCACCTGGGTGAGCGGCGTGTTGCCGAAGACGAGCGAGACGCCGTCTATCTCGAGTTCGGACTGATCAACCACCAAAATGGCGGCGATGTCGTCAAAACCCATATCGGTATCGATCCAAACGCCCATGATATTACCCGAACCTCTTGAGAGTTGCCGCGGCCGCAAGCGGTAGGTCGAAGGAAAGTGCAGCGCCGATGTCGTGCGCCGGCAGGCTTGCATCCACCTCGGCCTTGATCTGTCCGAGCGGTGTATCGAGCAGATATTCGCGGGTGTTTCCGGCAAAGGAGGTGCCGCTCACGGCCCCCTGGAATGGACCGGAACCAAGTGCGACCGCGCTCGGCCGCCAGGCCAGTCCTGCTGCCTGCGGAGTAAGATGGGGAAGCTCTATGGCGCCGTTCGCCGTGACGAGCTTGCCGTTCTCCAGCTTGAAGACGTTCTCGAAGCCGACGAAATCGGCAACGAAGGCGGAGACCGGCTTGTTGTAGATTTCTTCCGGCGTGCCGATCTGCTCTATGGCGCCGTTCAGCATGACCACGATACGGTCGGCAAGGGCCAAGGCCTCGGCCTGATCGTGCGTGACGAAGATCATGGTAACGCCGGTTTCCTTCTGCACGCGCTGCAGTTCTGCCCGCATTTCAAGGCGCAGCCGCGCGTCGAGGTTGGAGAGCGGCTCGTCAAGAAGCAGCACCTTCGGCTCCATGACCATGGAACGGGCGAGCGCCACACGCTGCTGCTGGCCGCCGGAAAGTTCCGCGGGCTTGCGCGAGGCGAAACTGGAGAGGCCGACCGACTTGATCCCGGCGTTGACGCGGGTATCGAGATCCTGGCCGTTGAGACCCTTGAGGCGGAGGCCGAAGGCAACGTTCTCATAGACCGTCAGGTGCGGGAAGAGTGCGTAGGACTGGAAGACGAGGCCGACGGCGCGTTTGTTGGGCGAAACGCGCGTGATGTCGGCGCCATCGAGATTGATGCGGCCGGAGGCGGGCGCCAGCAGACCCGCAATGGAGCGCATTGTCGTCGTCTTGCCGCAGCCTGAAGGGCCGAGCAGGGCAACCAGTTCGCCCTTGGCGATCGACAGGTCAAGATCCTTCACGGCGATCGTATCGCCATAGGCCAGCGTCAGCTTGTCGAGTTGAAGATAGGCATCAGACATAACGAGACAGTCCCAGGAAACGTTCGGCGAGGAAGACGATGCCGATGGAAAGGAAGGCGAGCAGCGAGGAGAGTGCGGCGATCGAGGGGTCGTAGGTGGTCTCCATGTAGCCCAGCATGTCGATTGGCAGCGTGCGCACGCCGGGGCCGGACAGGAAGAGCGAGACCGGCACCTGGTTGAAGCTGGTGACGAAGCCGAGGATGAAGGCGGCAAGAATGCCGCCACGGATATTCGGCATCACAACACGGAAGAAGGCGCCCAGGCGCGTCGAGCCGAGCAGCACGGCGGCTTCCTCGATGTCCGAGCGCAAATTATTGAGGCTTGCGGAAACGACGCGCACTGCATAGGGCAGGACGAGCGCCGTGTGGGCGAAGAAGAGCGCCAGCGTGATGTTGAAGCCGAAGGGCACGACCAGGTAACGCAGCAATGCGAGGCCGACGATGATGCCCGGGACGATGATCGGCAGCGAAACGACGGTTCGCACGGTTTCACCGAAGGGCAGCCAATAGCGCGACAGAGCGTAGGCGGCCGGAATGCCGAGCACGAGAGCGGCGAGCGTTCCGAAGACTGCGAGGAACATCGACATCGAAAAGCTGTCGCGGAAGCTCTCGATGGTGAAGACCTTGATCACCCAGCGAAGCGAAAGGCCCTGCGGCGGAAAGGCGAGCGTATCCCCGGCCGAAAGCGATGCGGCGATAATGATCAGAAATGGCCCGATGAGGAATGTCAGCACGAGGAAAAGCACGATTGGTGCGAACAAGCGGGAGGTCATCGCTTGTTCCTTGCAGTTGCCAGGCGCTTCAGCAGAATGTTCGCGGCGAAGCTCATGACGATCAGCATGAAGGCGATGACGCTTGCGGAAACGAAGTTATTGGCGACCGAGACCTGCTGGTAGAGCAGCGTTTCGAGCATCAGCACCTTTGAGCCGCCGAGCACGGCGGGCGTGATATAGGCTGTCAGCGAGCCGGTGAAGACGAGCGTGCCGCCGACGACGAGGCCCTCGCGGGTCAGCGGCAGGATGACCTTCCAGAAAACCTGGAACCAGTTGGCGCCGAGTACGCGGGCCGCCGGGATCGCATCCTTCGGCATATTCTCGAGCGCGCTGATCAGGGAAAGGATCATCAAAGGCAAGAAGAGCTGCAGCAGGCCGATGAACACGGCCGTTTCAGTAAAGAGAAGGCGTAGTGGTCCATCGCTGAGGCCCATTCCGGTCACCGCCTGGTTGACGATGCCTGTGCGGCCGAGGATGACGATCCAGGCATAGGTACGGGCAACGGGCGAGATCATCAGCGGCAGGGTAACGAGGCCGATCATCCGGCCCTTGCCCTTGGGCGGCAGGTTGACGATGGCGAAAGCTGCGGCGTAGCCGATGATCGCTGAAACGGCCGTCACCTCAAGACCAAGCTTGAAGGTGCGGATGAAGACGGTGCGGTTCAGCGTGCCGGAGAAGAAGTCACCATAGGCCGAAAGCGTCCAGGCGCCTTGAAGGCGAAAGCTTTCTGAAAGCAGGATGGAGACGGGCAGCAGAAAAACGACGGCGGCAAAGACTGCTGCGGGCAGGGCGAGCGCCAGGGCTTCTGCTCGGTTCTGAAACATGATGCGCCTTTCGGGACGACCGCGGAAGGGGCGGTCCCGGCTAGCCGGAACCGGGTGTTATCGCAGCCTTACTGGCCGACCTTGTCGTTCCATTCCTTGAGCCATGCGTCGCGATTGTCGAGCGCTGCGGCGGAGGGAATGAGCTTGAGGGTTTTGGCTGTCTCCTCGCCGTAAGTCAGGTTGTTGGCGGCGGCCTCGGATACCTTCACTTCCTTGTTTGCAGGGCTATCGATCAGCTTTTCGGCGAGTTTCGTCTGGATGTCGGTCGAGAGCCAGAAATCCATGAACTGCAGCGCCAGATCCTGATTCTTCGAGCCCTTGGTGACGACCATGACATTCATACCGCCGGTCTGGCCTTCCTTCGGGGTCGCCCAGGCGATCGGAAGGTCGAGCTTGGTGAAGCCCGCCCAGGAGAAACGCCCGATGGGAGCGGCCCAGATTTCCTCCTGCTGCATGAGCTGTACCAGCTGCGAGGATTTCTCGTAGAAGGTGACGATGTCATCCTTCTTCTCCCCGACGGCTTCGATCGGACCCTTGAGGTCGGACGTATCCGTACCGAGCGCAAGGCCGAGCATGTAGAGCGCCGGCGGCCCCTGGTTGGTGGTCACGTTCGGAAAGGCGACGTGGCCGACATATTCCGGCTTCAGGAGATCGGCCCAAGACTCGATCTTCATCTTGTCCGAGCGGTAGGCGATAGACGTGGCATAAAACGTGTAGCCGACGCTCATGCCGTCGCCGTTCGGATCCTTGGCGAGATCGTAGAGCTTTTCGAAGTTGGTAAGCTTGGACGGATCGATCCTCTCCACCAGTCCCTTGCGGGAAGCCGACAGCGCATCCGCCATCGAGACGACAGCCATATCGACGGCCGGGTTTGCCTTGTTCGCCTCCATCTTGGCGAGGCGCTCGACGCTGTTGCCCGTCTCCACGACGAGCTTGCAGCCACATTGCTTTTCGAAGGGATCATAGACCAGCGTCTTGAAGTCGTCCTGCGCAAAGGCATAGACGGAAATGGTCAGAGTCCGATCCTGCGCCATGGCGCCGAGCGGGATTAGCGCGAGCAGCGCTGCCGATGCGATGAGGGATGTCTTCATGTCAGGAGTTCTCCATCTGCAGGTGTTCTTGAACCGGGTTCGCCGGGGCGGACGATTGGCGGATGATCAGTTGCATGGGCACGCGATCTTTCTCCGCAGTCACGAGTGCGCCCTCCCGGGTGCTGCTTGTTTTTATGTTCTTGACCAAGGCCGATACGGCGATCTCGGCAATTGCGTCCATGTCCATCTTCACCGTGGTAAGCGCAGGTGTCACGACCGCAGACCAGATCAGGTCGTCAAAACCGGTGACGCTGGCTTGGGCAGGCACGTGGATGCCATCGCGCTGCAGCTCCGTGAGCACCCGCAGCGCCTGAAGGTCGGACAAGGCGGCAAAGGCGGTGAAACCCTCGCCGACCTTTCTTGCAAGGCCGAGCGGGCAGCCGCTGCCGGCCTGATGTTCAAGCTTTTCGATCCAGAGCGTTTCGGCGCTCATGCCCGGACAAAGACCCGAACGGATGCCGCCCGCACGATCGTTCTGCACGTTCGATTCTGGATTGTTGCCGATGATGAGGATCCGCTTATGGCCGAGATCGGCGAGGTGAGCGGCAATCAGTTGGCCGCCCTGCCAGTGGTCGGCTGCAACCGTGTTGCCCGGCGTCGATGCAGTGTCGATGACGGCGACTGGGCAGCTTGCTGCGGATATGCGCGTTGCGCGGCGGGGCACGATCACCAGGCCATCGACGCCGCGTTCGACAAGCCGGTTGATTGCTTCGGTCTGAGCCGAGACATTCCCGCGCGAATCGGCGATCAGCACGCCGTAGCCGGCAGAGGCGGCGGCGAATTCGATCGCCTGCGCAATCTTGGGAAAGAGGGGATTTGCGATGTCGGGAAGAACAAGTCCGAGCACGCCGCTTCGGCCGGTGCGAAGCGCCCGACCCGCCTGGCTTGGAACATATCCGAGCTCGGCGGCATGTTCCCTGATCTTTCCGACGAGCTGCTCCGAGACGCGCCCCTTGCCCGAAAGCGCGTTCGAGACTGTTGCGACCGACACGCCAAGCGACGTCGCAATCCTGCTGAGGTTCGGTCCCGGGCGCAACTGAGCCATAGTTTCATGATGCGTTTGATTAATCGTTTAATCACGCGTACCTGAAGCACAGCGGCTTGTCGAATCCATTTTGCGGGATGGGGCCCTTTCCACACACGATTTTTCGAAAGCAACAAAAAAAGCCCCGTTGCCGGGGCTTTTGTCATTCCTAGAAATGGCTCTTTCAGCTCTTTGAGGGGCCTTTTGCCACGGTGGCGGAGACAGCGTTGACCTTGCCGCCGGGGGCATAGCCGCCGCCGATTGCGACGTTGAGGGAGACGTAGTCCCTGGCCATCTGCTGCACGGACGCCGCCAGGCTTGCCTGGGCCAGCGACACCTGGCGCTGGGCGTCGAGCACGTCGAGCAGCGAGGAGGCGCCGTCCTTGTAGCTTGCCGTCGACAGTTCCAGCGATTCCTGCGTCGTCTTGACCTGGGCGCGCAGCGCTTCCACCGTCTGGGCGTCGCGGCGCACGGCCGACAGCGCGTTCTCCACCTCCTCGACGGCATTGAGCACCGCTGCCTTCCAGGCGAGATAGGCGGTCTTGGCGTCCGACTTGGCGATGTCGACATTGGCGCGCAGGCGGCCGCCGTCGAAGATCGGCAGGCTGAGCGTCGGGCCGAAGGACCAGGTGGTCAGGCCGCCGCCGCTGCCACCGGCCGCATTGACCCAGGTGGGCGAGATCGAGCCGGACAGCGAGATCGACGGATAAAGCTGCGATTCGGCGACGCCGATATTGGCGGTCGCCGCTGCCAGATTGCGCTCGGCCACGCGGATGTCGGGACGGTTGCGGATCAGGTCGGCCGGGATGCCGGAGATGATGCCGGCACGGTAGACCGGCTGGGCGGCTCCCTTCTGCAGCTCGGCCATCAGCGAGGAGGCCGGCAGGCCGAGCAGCGTGGCGATGTGATGCGCCGAGACGCGGAAGTTGGTTTCCAGGCCGGGGATTTCAGCCTGCGTCGACTGCACCAGGCCCTCGGCCTGGACGACGTCGAGCCTGGAGGCGGCACCGGCTTCCAGCTGGAACTTGGTAAGATCGTAGGTCTCCCGGCGCGATTGCAGGTTGGCCTTCGACAGCGCGATGCGCTCCTGGTAGAAGCGGGCGTCGATATAGGTCGAGACGAGATCCTGCAGGAAGGCAAGCCGGGCCACGTCGGCGCTGGCATAGGCCGAATCGAGCGAAGCAAGCGCGCTTTCCTTGGAGCGCCGGTACTGGCCGAAGAGATCGAGCAGCCAGGAGACATTGGCCTCGCCGCCAGAGGTGTTGGTCGCACCCACCCGGGTGCGCTCCGAGCCCATCTGGCCCGACACCGTGTGCGAGGCACCGACGACCAGGCTCGGCAGCGAGCCAGCCCCGGCGACCGTCACATTGGAGGACGCCGCATTGATGCGTTCCATCGCCTGCAGAACGTCGAGGTTCTGGTCGATGCCGCGCGCAACCAGGCTGTCAAGCTGCCTGTCGCGAAACGCCGACCACCAGGCCACCGTCGCTACATCACCGATATTCTTGTTGCTGCCTTCACCGAACTTCGCCGGCAGCGGCATCTCCGGAGGCGTGTGGTCCGGTCCGCTCACGCAGCCCGCCAGCAAAAGCAATAGTGCCGGTGTAGCAAAACGAAGAGATATCATTCATTTCTTCCTGTAACTCGACCAAGTCTAATTTCTTGCCAAAAGCATCATGCTTTGCCGTCGGCCGCGCTTCGTCCCAACGAGATACACCATGTCGAAGCAATCCGCCGGCAATGTATCAATGAGTCATTCATTCTGGCAGTGCATTTTTATCACACTCACGCCACAATTTTCGTGCGCCGGGAGAAGACGCGGCGGATGACCACGAAGAAGGACGGCACAAAGAAAATCCCGAGCGCCGTGGCCGCGAGCATGCCGCCGAGGACACCGATGCCGATGGCGTTCTGGGCTGCGGAGCCCGCGCCGGTGGCCACGGCAAGAGGCACGACGCCCAAAATGAAGGCAAGCGATGTCATGATGATCGGGCGCAAACGAAGCCTTGCCGCTTCCAAAGTCGCCTCAAAGAGACCCATCCCGGTCTCCAAACGGTCCTTGGCGAATTCGACGATCAGAATCGCGTTCTTCGCTGCGAGACCTATCGTCGTCAGAAGACCGACCTTGAAGTAGACGTCGTTCGCCTGTCCGAAGAGGGTCGCAGCCACAAGCGCGCCGAGCACGCCGACGGGCACCGCCATGATCACCGAGAACGGGATCGACCAGCTTTCGTAGAGCGCCGCCAGGCAAAGGAAGACGACGAGCACCGAAATTGCATAAAGCATCGGCGCCTGCGAACCCGAGAGCCGCTCCTGATAGGATATGCCCTGCCAGGCCACCGTATAACCGCCGCCGATCTGTGCAGTAAGGGCCTCCATCTCGTTCATGGCATCGCCGGAGCTGACGCCCGGTGCCGAAGCCCCGTCGAGCGGGATCGCGCTGACGGCGTTGAAGCGGGCAAGCGTCGGGGCACCCTTGACCCATTCCGTCCTGGTGAAGGCGGAGAAGGGGACCATTTCGCCGGAGGAGTTGCGGGCATACCAGTGGTCGAGATCGGTCGGCTGCATCCGGAAGGGCGCATCGCCCTGCACGTAGACTGGCTTGATCTCGCCGTTCAGCGTGAAGTCATTGACGTCGCGGCCGGTGAAGATGACAGAGAGCATCGCATTGACCGCGGAAATATCCACGCCCATAGCGCCGATCTTCTCCTGGTCGATGACGATCCGCATCTGCGGCTCGACTTCCTTGTTGTTGTTGCGAAGGGCGACCACCTTGCCGCTGGCATTGGCCATCTGGATCAGCCGCTTGGAGGCGGTGTCGAGCGCAGCCGTGCCGTGTCCGCCGGTATCGACGAGGTACATCGAAAAGCCGCTGGACACGCCGAGACCCTGGATCGCCGGCGGCAGCAATGCGAAGACCTGCGCTTCGCGGAAGGTGAAGAAGGTCTTGAGCGCCCGCGTCACGATCGCCTGCGCGTGCTGACTGGCCTCGGTACGCAGCGAAAAATCCTTGAGCTTTGTAAAGACGATCGCGCTGTTTTGGCCGGAGCCGTTGAAGCTGAAGCCAAGGGCGCCGAAGACCGAATCGACGGAATCCTTTTCGTTTTCGCGATAATACTTTTCGACCTTCTCGACGACTGCCTGGGTCTGTTGCGTCGTCGATCCGGGCGGCGTGGTGACGATCGTCAGCAGAACGCCCTGATCTTCTTGCGGCAGGAACGAGCTCGGCAGGCGCGTGAACAGATAGGCGCAACCTGCCCCGACGAGCAGGAACACCAGCATCACCCTGATCGGACGCTTCAACAGGTAGCCGATGGTGCGGACGTAACCGTTGGTCGAGCGCGTGAAGTTGCGGTTGAACCAGTCGCCGACGCGGTGCTTCCTGTGTTCGGAGACCGGCTTGAGCATGCTGGCGCAAAGTGCCGGCGTCAGCACGATGGCGACGAGGGCCGAAAGCAGCATGGCCGAAACGATGGTGATCGAGAACTGACGGTAGATGATGCCGGTCGAACCGCCGAAAAAGGCCATCGGAATGAAGACGGCCGTCAGAACCAGTGCGATGCCGACGATGGCGCCGGTGATTTCGCCCATCGACTTCTCCGTCGCCTCAAGCGGCGACAGCTTTTCCTCCGACATGATGCGCTCGACGTTCTCGACAACGACGATAGCATCGTCGACGAGCAGGCCGATCGCGAGAACCATGGCAAACATCGTCAGCGTATTGATCGAATATCCCGTTGCCGCCAAAATGCCGAAGGTTCCAAGCAGGACCACCGGCACGGCGATGGTCGGGATCAGCGTCGCGCGCAGGTTCTGCAGGAAGACGAGCAGAACCACGAAGACGAGAACGATCGCTTCGATGAGGGTGTGGACGACCTTTTCGATCGACAGCTCGACGAAGGGCGTTGTGTCGTAAGGATAGGTAATCTCCACGCCTTCCGGCAGGCCGTGGCCGATTGTGTCGAGCGCTGAGCGAACGCGCTCCGCGGTGTCGATGGCATTGGCGCCGATCGCAAGGTTGACGGCAAAGCCGCTCGATGGCTGGCCATTGTAGCGCGACGAGCCGCCGTAGCTTTCCTGGCCAATTTCGATACGCGAGACGTCGCTGAGGCGGACCGTCGATCCGTCCTTTTCCACTTTCAGAATGATCCGCTCGAAGTCCGCGACCGTCGTCAGCTGGCTCTGCGCGGTGATCGTGACGTTCAGCTGCTGGCCCTTGACGAGTGGCTGTGCGCCGAGGGAGCCAACGGAAACCTGCGTGTTCTGGGCCTCGATGGCCGAGGTCACGTCGCTTGGCGTCAGCTGATACTTCTGCAGTTTGAAGGGATCGAGCCAGACGCGCATTGCATAACCCGAACCGAAGATATTGATGCTGCCGACGCCTTCGAGACGCTGTATCTGGTCTTCGATCTGGTTTGACAGGATGTTGCCGAGGTCGACGGAATTCCGCTTGCCATCGGTCGAAACCAGCGATCCGACCAGCAGGATACTGGAGGTCGATCGCGTGACGCTGATGCCGGCATCGATGACGTCATCGGGAAGCTGCGATTGGACGAGCTGCAGCTTGTTCTGGACCTGCACCTGCGCGATGTCCGGATCGACGCTTGTTCCAAACGTCAGCGAGATGCTGGCCGAACCGGTAGACGAGGTCGAAGTCATGTAGGTGAGGTCATCAAGACCGGTCATGCCGTCTTCGATGATCGTCGTCACCGATTTCTCGACGGTTTCAGCGCTCGCGCCGCGATAGGTGGCGTTGATGCGCACCGTGGTGGGCGCAATGTCGGGATACTGCGAGATCGACAGCGTGAAAATGCCGAGCAAGCCTGCGAGCATGATGGTAATCGCAATGACCCAGGCAAAAATCGGGCGTCGGATGAAAAACTTGGCCATCAAATGATTCCTGTGCGGCTTTGATCGACGTTGGAGCCTGGCGCGTCCTACTGCGCGGCCGGCTTCTGGGCGTTACCGGCTGCTGCCTGCTCGCCAGCCACGACCACACCGCTTTCATTGATCTTCATGGGGACGGGCGTAACCGGCATGCCGGGCGCGATCGACTGCAGGCCGCTGACGATCAGCTGATCGCCATCCTTCACGCCGTCGGTCACGAGCCAGGAATTGTTGGAGGGCGAGGCGTTTTCGAACACACGTGTCTCGACTTTGCCATCAGCGGAGATGAACTGCGCCGTCAGACGGCCGGTCGCGTCGCGGCTGGTGGCGAGTTGCGGCAGCGCATAGCCGACCTCGGCGCCAAGCTCGACGGTCGCGCGAACATACATGCCCGGCAAGATGACGAGATCCGGATTCGGAAAGAGCACGCGGATGATGAAGGTGCCGGTTGTCTCGCTGACGATCTGCTTCGACATATCCAGCTTGCCCTTCTGGGCGTACTCCTTGCCATCTTCCAGGATGAGCCGGAAGGCGACATCGGCGCCTTCCCCTCGAACCGTGCCAGATGCCAAAGCATCACGCAGCCTGAGCAGATTGGTGCTCGATTCGGTGAGCGAAACATAAATCGGGTCAAGCTGGCGGATCGTCGTCAGCGCCGCTGTCTGATTGGCGGCAACCACGTTGCCCACGTTGTAGGCCGTCTCGTCGATGACGCCGTCGAATGGCGCGACGATCTTCGTGTGGTCGAGATCGATTTGCGCGGAGGCAAGGGTGGCCTTGGCCGATTCGACCTCAGCGTGAGCCTGGAGAAGGGTGGTCTTTGCCGTTTCGAATTCGATCTGTGTCGCGCCGCTGCCGACAAGGCGCTGGTAGCGGTCGAAATTACTCTGCGCGCTCGGCACACTGGCTTCGGCCTTGGCGATTGCCGCCTTGGCCTGTTCGACGGTTGCGACATAAGGCGCATCTTCGATCTGATAAAGGAGGTCGCCCTTTTTCACCTCGCTGCCTTCTCTGAAGGCGATTTCGCGGATGATGCCGCTGACTTGCGGACGGATGTCGGCCGTCTGAAAGGCCTCGGCCCGGCCCGGAAGGATCGTCGTGACCGGGAAGGTGTCCTTCTTCAGCGTCACGACACCGACCGGGGCTGCCTGCTGAGCCGCTGCTGCGGGCACACCGGCGCCGCCGGCCTGGTTGTTGCCGCTGTCGCTGCAGGCACAGAGCAATCCGCTCAGCACCAAAGCTGAAGAAATGATGAAGCCACGCCGTTTCATGCTGAATTCCCTTGCGATTGGCATTTGCGGATCGGATCACCGGCTCCGGCGACGGAGCGCTGCATTCCAATAAGGAGCGTGATTAGCGGGATTCAAATACCCTTCGATCCGAACTTGCGAAAAGATTCACGAAGTGACGTAATTCAATGATCGTCACTTAGCAAGCGCTATTTTGCAATGCGGTATCGACAAAACAGACGATCTCCTCGGCCCTGCGCACAAGCGTATCCTTATCGTCACGAGCGATCAGCACGGGATGGAGCACCGATGCAAGAACATCGGCAACGGTATGGGCGGCGCGGCGCGGATCGGAACATTTATAATGATCTGCGCTCACCCCCTCGCGGATGATTTCCTCGAGATTCTGCTCGATTCGCTCGCGGTAGCGAATACCTGCTTCGAGCTTCGCCTGAACTGTCGTCAGCACCATTTCGAAGATGTAGGGATTGTCTTGAATGTCCTTGAGGTGGCTATCGAGAAGCCGAAGCACGAAACGCAGCAGTTGTTCTTTGGGCGGCAGGCTTCCGTCGAAAGAGCCAAAGCGCTCGGTGGCGTTGCCGAGATGCCGTTCGGCGATGGCATCGACAAGCGCCACTTTCGAATGAAAATGCTTGAAGACATTGGCCGGCGACATGCCGAGGGACGAGGCGATGTCGGCGATCGATACGGCGACGAAACCACGCTGGCGAAACAGCAACTCGGCCGTCGACAGAATGTCTTCCCGCGTCTCCTCGGCTTTGCGCCGCGGCCTTCGTGCCATTCGTTCCCCCGCCCTGCACATGCTAATGCCTCCCGACGAAAACCCGCAAGCGCCGAGGCGGCCTTCGGGCGGTTCGTTCCGGGTTTTTAAGGGAAATAGCGCGCAAGGTTGCTTCGCACACGGGCAGCCGGGGTTTCGCCGCGGTCATCGGCAACGAAAGACTGGGCGGTAATCGCCTCATAGGCCTTGATGTAGACCTTCGATGTCTCCTCGACCAGTTCGACCGGGATCTCGGGGATCTCGTCCTTGTAGGGATCGCAACGCTCGGCCACCCAGGCCCGGACGAAGTCCTTGTCGAAGCTTGCGGGGCGCGTGCCGTCTTCAAAGGCCTGCTGATAGCTGTCCGCGATCCAGTAACGGCTGCTGTCGGGCGTGTGGATTTCGTCGGCGAGAATAATATTGCCGTCCTTGTCGGTTCCGAATTCGTATTTGGTGTCGACGAGGATGAGGCCGCGTTTCGCGGCCATTTCCTGGCCGCGCGCGAAAAGCGCGAGCGCGTATCTCGAAAGCGTTGCCCACTGTTCCGCGGTCAGCAGACCGCGGCCGACGATCTCGTCAGGCGTCAGCGGCTCGTCATGGCCGCCGTCGAATTCCTTGCTGGTCGGGGTGATCACCGGCTCGGGCAGTCGCTGGTTGTCACGCATGCCGTCCGGCAGGTGCATGCCGTACATGTCGCGCTCGCCCTTCTTATAAAGAGTGAGGATGGACGTGCCCGTGGTGCCGGCGAGATAGCCGCGGACGACGACCTCGACGGGCAGAATGTCGAGCCGCTTGCCGATGACCACGTTCGGGTCCGGATAGTCAATGACATGGTTCGGGCAGATGTCCTTGGTCTCTTCGAACCAGTAGCGCGCCGTTTGCGTCAGCACCTGGCCCTTATATGGGATGCAGGTGAGAATGCGGTCGAAAGCGCTGAGGCGGTCGGTGCTGATGATGATGCGGCTGCCATCCGGAAGGTCATAATTCTCGCGCACCTTGCCGCGGTAATAGTTCGGCAGTTCGGGGAAATGGGCTTCGGAGAGAATTCGCACGGGCTCGATAGTCCTTTGTCGCTCGGTTTCACCCTGCTCTAGTTCCATTGCAGGGGAAGTCAAGCAAATGGCGTTCAAAGCCAGAGCAGGGCAACCAGAAGAACGGTCAGAAAATAGCAAGCAAACGCCAGCGGACTGCCGGCGCGCATGAAGTCTGAGACGCGATAGCTGCCGATGCTCATCGCCAGCGTGTTGTTGTGGTGGCCGAACGGCGTCAGGAAATCGAGCGATGCGCCCGCGGCAACGGCAATCAGGTAGGCGGCCGGAGGCTGGTGCGCTGCCTCTGCGAATTCCAGCGCAACAGGACTGAGCACAATGGCCACCGTGGCGTTGTTGACGAAAGGCGTGAGCGCCATGGCGATGAAGAGCAGGAGTGCGATGCCGGCAAGCGGCATGGATATCGGCACGAGCAGGCTCAGCCAGTCGGCCACCAACTGGGCCGTGCCTGTTGCGGCAACAGCCGAGCCGATCGGGATCATCGCGGCCAGCATGATGATGATCGGCCAGTTGATGTCCGCCATGGCCTGGCGGATGTTGAGATAACCCATCAGCGCAAGAGCGAAGACGACAGCCGCAAATGCGATCTCCGCGCGGGCCGGCCCGACAGCCGAAAGCGTCACTCCAGCAGCAAAGACCAGGAAGGGCTGCCACGCATTCGAGGTCGCCTCGTCTGCAGGTTGCGAGGCGAGCGGCAGGCATTCGCATTCCTCAAGCGCTTCGGCGACGGCCTGGCGCGGGCCCTCGAGCAGAAGGATATCGCCGATCGAGAGCTGCAGATCCTCAAAGCGGCCTTCGATCCGCGGCGACCGCATGGAGAGAGCGCCAACCCGAACGCTGCGGCTTTTAAAGACCTCCAACGAGCGGATTCGCGAGCCGACCAGCGTGCTCTCGGGCATGACGACGGCTTCAATGTGGGTGAAATCCGCCTGCATGCCATTCGGATGGGCTTCCGGAACGAGCGCAGCCGAGGCGGCGAGGCCGGCAAACACCGCATCGGCGCCTTCTGCAAGCAAGATATCGCCTGCCTTGATGGTCGACTGATCGAACGGACCAAAGACGAACTGGCCGTTGCGGATCAATGCGTGCGGCTGGATGTCAAAGAGGCTGGAGCAATCGAGAAGGCGACGGCCGGCGAGCGGCGAACCCTCAGGAACGCGCCGTTCCGCCACGATGCGCCGTCGGGCCGGCGCGGCTGTGGCAGGTTGGTCGTCGGTTTCCGGAAAAAGTTGCGGCACGACAGCGGCCATCAGCAGAATTCCGGTGATGGCGACAGGAAGGCCGACATAGGCGAAATCGAAAAAACGAAAGCCGGAACCTGTTGCCTTGGCCAATGCATCGCTGACAAGCAGATTGGCCGGCGTTCCGATCAGCGAGACGAGGCCGCCGAGAAGCGCCGCGAAGGAAATCGGCATGACGAGCTGGCGCCGCGGGATATTCATGACGCTGCTGATGCGCAGCGTTGCAGGCAGCATGATCGCGAAGGCGCCGATATTGTTCATGAAGATCGAGATGAGCCCGGTGACGGCCGAAAGACTGGCGATGACCGTGAAGCCGGACAGTCCGGCGGCTGCAAAACGTTCGGCGAGGCTGTCAAAGAGCTTTGCGCGCGCGAGCACCTGGACGATCAGTAGAATCTCGACCACCGTGATGACGACCGGACTGGCGAAACCGGCAAAGACCTGATCGGCCGGATAAAGCCGGAGCACATACCCGGCAAGCAGGCCGCCGATGGCTACAACCTCGATGCGGATACGGTTCAGGCAGAACAGAACGAGCATCGCCGAGAGAAGGATCAGCAGGGATGCTTGCTCGAACGTCATGGGCGGGCTCGCGTTTCAACCGTCAGCAAAATGTAGCCATCCGACAGGACTGTATAGGGAGAGTGCGCGGAAAGATCGATCAATCCTCATGTTGTGCGAGGTCAGGCAGTGGGCGCGCGCCAGCGGCCTTGTGCCGTTCTTTCGAGTATCGGTGTCACGAAAACCCCGACGGTGCGGTCGGGCCACCGGGCGCCTTCAGCTGCGAGCTTTTCCCTCCAGCGTTCTGATTGCAGCATCGCCGCTGCGATGACGACAGGTTCGATGTCGCAGGCGGTCATCAATTGCAGGCCCGCGACGATGGAACTGCCGCTCGAGATGACATCGTCGATCAGCGCGACACGGCGTCCCCGAAGCAACGGCAGCATGCGCGGGTCTATATATAGACGCTTGTGCGGTTCCGGCGTGGTAATCGACGACAGGGCCACGGAAAGGTCGTTGCGGTACCAGAATTTCCGGGAGGTGCCCAAGGGCACGTAGCGCGTGTGTCCGAGCTTCTGGGCGACCGCCGCAGCAAGCGTCAACCCGAGGGTTGGCAGGCCTGCTACGATATCGATGTCAAAGTCCCTGATCGTCGCCGCCAATTGCCCGGCGAGTGCATCGAGCACGGCGAAGCTCGCCTGGTTGACGATCAGCGAGGCGAGCGCGTGTTTGCTGTCGGCAAGCACCCGGATCGGCAGTCGAAGCTGGCGGCGATCCTGCAATTCCGCGACATAGAACGAGGTGAACTCGCCATTGGCCGGAAAGCTGCCCGGGGGATGGAGCTCCTGCCAGAAGTCGTGCGGCGCGATATCGTCCTTCCGCATCAATTCCGCCCGGTCCTTTCCATGCCCGTCCGCCGCTTCAGGTCGCGTAGCTCCGCCTCCGTCAGTGCGCGCACCGAGCCCTTCGGCAGCTCTCCAAGCTTTAGCCCGCCTATTGCAACGCGCACCAGGCGCAGACACTCGGCTCCGGTGGCTTCGAGCATGCGGCGGATCTGCCGGTTGCGGCCCTCGTCGAGTTCCACTTCGATCCACGAGTTGCGGTCGCCGCTTCGCAGGAGCCGTGCGGCCGTCGCCATCAGCACTTCGCCGTCGTGCCGGATGCCGTATGTCATTTCGGCCAGCGAATGCGCATCCATGATGCGATCGACTTGCACATGATAGGTCTTGGTCACATGGGTGATCGGATCGAGCAGGGCCTGCGCGAACTCGGTATCGTTGGTAAACAGCAGCAGGCCTTCGCTTGCCTTGTCGAGCCGGCCGACCGGCGAAAGATGCGGAATGTCGAATTCCTTGAGACAGTCATAGACCGTCGGACGCTCTTCCGGATCGTGCCGGGTCGTCAAAAGCCCGCGCGGCTTGTTCAGCATCAGGTAGATCTTCGCCTCGGCGGCGATCGTTGCGCCGTCGACTGCAAGCTTTGCCGATTGAAGATCGACCCAGGCGTCGAGATTGCGAACAATGCGCCCGTCGACTGCAACACGGCCGTCCACGATCAGGCGCTCGGCCTGGGTGCGGGAACAATAGCCGAGCTTCGAAAGAGCACGCGGCAGGGTTACCCGCTTGCCGCCGGCATCAGCGCCGGCTTTCTCGCGTTCACGCAATTTGTGCGGTTGGCGCCGCTCTCCCACTCAGACGTCCTTGCCTGGTTGCAACGCCGCATTCTTTGCATGAACTTCAGACGGACGCCAGCGAAGGCGGCGAAAACCCAAAGGAATAATGAGAGCCGCAAGTTGCACTGAACGACAGCCGAACAGGCTTGTCCGCGCCGGCGGCTCCGTTACCGATATTGTCAAATCCTGCAGGCCTTAGCGGCAGGCGAGAAAACCTGCCAGTTCCTGACGATTGACGACGATGCCGGCAGCGGCCTTCACCGGGTCAGGATGGGTATAGGTCAGGCTCAGCATTTCGGGCAGTTCGAGGGCCTGTCGCATATTCATGATGCCAACTGCACGCCGGCCAGTGGCGCTGTCTACGCTGACTTCGACGATGCAATTCGCCTTCTTGTTTTCCATGGTTTATCCTCCCTCATTATTATGCTCGCCTTCCTGCCATTAAAAATTGGTTTTTCTAAGACATAAGTATTTATGGACCCTACCTAATTTCCGATCGGAGGGTCCCTAAATAGTCATCCTTATTGTGCGCTGCGGTAGGCCTTGCCTAACGCCACCAATGATGCGCCTGCGCCTGGTGATGACCGCTGAGCAGGTAGCCGGCAAGGAAGCCCAAAGCACCGGCGAGGGCGAGGGCGGTCGTCGTTGCCGCGACATGTTCGCGGGCAGCTCCGGCGGCTGCCACGCTCTCGGCGCGGATCTGGGCAACGGCGTTCTTGGCGCGAGGGAGCGATTGATCAATGGCCTTGCCGGCGCGGTCGCGCACTTCATAGTAGGCTTCAGCGCCCTGAGCGGAAATCATCTTCTGCAGGCGCGACACTTCCTGTTGAAGCGCGGCGATGTCCTTGCTCACGGATGTGCGGATGTCATCGGTATTGGCAGCCATGTCGATCTCCTTGTGTTGCGATGGGAGAACAACACGACAAACCGCTTTAGGTTCCGATTTGGACTGATATGGGCCATGCTCGTTCTTTACGGGCCGATCTTTACCGTTGGTTAACCATAAAACCGCGTTTGACGGCTGTTTTTGAAGATTTTTTCGCCAGCGGAAGGGTGGATCTGAGCGATTTTTGACCAGCTGATAAAGATTTTCCCCGATAAGCCGCGCTGACAGGCCGATCTGTGAATAAATCTGCCACAAAATCACCTGCGAAAACAGTGTGTTACAAAAATGTCAAAAAAGTTGGATTGTCGGTGTTGACTATGTCTGAGGGTTAGCCGTATAAGCC